>CACZBS010000049.1 GCA_902779455.1 uncultured Prevotellaceae bacterium | reverse complement strand
TCGAAGGCCCGTGCCACCATATCGTAGTTGGTACACACGGCTGAAGAGGCGAGGAAGAAGGGATTTTCGCACGCAATGCCGCAGAAGCTAATTGCAAGCGAGAGGTTGGCATCGTTTGTGGTGACGGCCTCCGTGCCGACCGCGTTCAGCATCTCACGGATACGGATAGGCCGGTCGTAATGAATACAGGCATCCTCTGCCCTCTGGAGGTCGGCATCGGTAGAGTTCGCCACAAAACGTAGGGCATACTTATCGTTGCCAAACCTGATAGAACGGATGGCCCGCGCCACATCGCCAGTCTCGCACGCTTTCGTGCAGGGAGCATCCTCGCACAGTAGGCAGTGTGCCGCCTCTTCATGAATGTGTATCATATCTTTTGATTATTTTAACTGTTTCACGGGGAAAGTAAAATAGGTGTCGGGGAAGGGCTCATCCTTCAGCGTGAAGTGCCACCAACGGTAGGCATCGTAGATTTTCAGACGATAGCCTTGCGAGCGCACGTCGTCAGATACCTCCTTCAGTGCCTGTGCGGCTTGCTTAGTCAGCAGAGCCGTAGGTTCCTCATAGCCGTCGATGCGCTGGCCCACGAAGTTATAGGTGCCGTAGTAGCGAATCTCCAAGATGGCGTCGGGCACGGCATCGGTAAGAGTTACAAACTGGCTGCTGTCATCCGTGAGACTGACAATAGGATTGTCGTCCTCACTGTTGCAACAGGTAATCACACATGCGCCGGAGATAATTACGATGATGGCGGCGAGCATCCATAGTTTTCTTTGTTTCATTCGTTATTTTGTTTAGAAGATGATTGCATAGCTGATGTTAGGGATGCTGTAGCAGTCCTTGACCATCTGCACACGGTGGGTTTGATAGTTGTAGTAGGGCGACACCGGCTCTTCCTGACCCAGCAAGTTCATATAGTCCAAGCCGATGACGTGGTCAATGCGGCGTGTGTGGATGCGGTAGCTGACGTTCAGTGACAGGTCTATGACCGCATCGTTACGGTCGGCCATCGGACGGCTCTCGTCGCGGGCTACATAAGGGCTTCCGGCAGCATAGAGGGCAGCCGACAGGGGCTCGTCATAGGGTGTCTCGCGCAGTCCGCCCATAGCCGTGGTGGCTATGTTCACGCTGAGCATGCCGCGGCGCCCCACGTTCCACTCCTTGCCCGCCGCAGCTTTCACGGCCCAGCCACGGTCCATCCGCGTGGGATGCCACAGCCCATTGTGGTCGCGGTATTCGTTCTTATAGACAGCGCCATTGATGAGCCAGTAGAGGCCGTGCGTCATATACTGTTCGGCACCAACGGAGATGCCGTAGCCCCGTGCTCGTCCGTCGCCCGTCAACGGCTCGGCAGCATAGAAGAGATAGCGGTTGAGCACACAGTAGGTCGAAGTTGGACTGACAGGCACGGCGGTCTGCCATTCGGCCCATACCTCGGTACTCAGTTTCAGTCGCTCAGTGGGTTGCCATTTGTAGTCAAACACAAATTGATGGCTGCGCACAGGCTTCAACTTCCTATTTGCATCTTTCACTGAAGCGAAATAGGTGTCCATCGACTCTGTGTGAGTGGTGAGGCCGTAGGCCATTGACAGCGTATGGCCGTCGGCGGGCTGCCACTCTGCTGAAAAGCGCGGCTGCAGGGTCCAGTCTGAGGCCAGTGTCCAAACTGCCAGATGCAGACCGGCGTTCAGCGTCCATCGGCCCAGACGCAGGTTGTTGTTCACGTAGGCATCTACCTGTTCGCAGGTGGCATCGCCATCGGCCAGGGGCAACAGCTGCCCCGTAAAGATTGAAGCAGCCCGCGAGAGCGTCTGACTGTAGTCGATGTGACGCAGTGAGGCACCAGCCTTCAGCAGATAGCGGGCCGAGAAACGGCGCTGTGCATCCACCGCGCCCATGAGCCACGTGGTCTGATTGCTGGACCGCGCGAAGGGCATGGATGGCGCAAAGGGCTTGCTGTAGTGGTTCTCATCGGTGAGCAGCGAGCCGTCGGTGGCGTAGATGGCATAGCGGTCTTCGGCAGTGAAGTCACGCCAAGCACCTGTCACACTGGCCTTCAGCCGCCATCCGTGACCCGCTGAGGCATCGAGCGTCAGTCCGCCCATGCACAAGTTCACGCGGGTGTAGAAATCGGCTTGGTCATAGAGGTTTGTCCATTCCTCGGACATCTCGTCCCAGTCCACATAGCTGTGGTCCCAGCTTCCTAACGCCCATGCCGACAGGGTGGCGTGGCTGCCAAGGGGAAAATTGAGCTTGACGTTGAGGTCGTGATAGTCGCCCTGGTCGCCATCAATAATTCCCACGCCCATATCATTGAGCAGCTTGGTCAGTCCGTAGCGGTAGCTCACGATGTAGGAAGAGGCTCCCGACTTCCGCGACAGCGGCCCCTCGCTGGTCAGGTTGACGCCGAGGGTTGAGACCTTAGCCGAATGTTGGTAAGTGTCGTTACTGCCTGGGCGCAGCCTTAAGTCCATCACGCCGCCAAGGGCATTGCCAAACTCTGCCGGAGCAGCCCCTGAATAGTAGTCACCGTTCTGCAAAAGGTCGGTGTGCAGGGCCGAAATCTCTCCAGCTCCATGCGTGCCCGTTCCGTAGAAGTGCAGCGGAGCCGGTATCTCCACGCCCTCCAGTCGGTAGGTCGTAGAGCTGTAAGGGTTGCCGTGTGCGGATATGCCCGCATTCTCTGTCGAGCCGGTGTTGCCAACGTAGCGTCGCACCACACGGCCGATATCTTCAAACGAACCTGCGAAGCGCTGCGCCTCTTCGGTACTGATCATCTGCGCTCCGGCCAGAGCAGTGGGGTTCAGCGGGCGTGCCTTGTTCACCACGGGGCGCACCGTCACTTCCTGCAACTGCTCCGCCTTCTGCCACAACTGGAAGTCGGCTGCCGAACTGCTGCGCCCGGCCACCAGCACCTCCACCTGCAGCTGGGGCTCGTATCCCACACATCGTGCCTCCAGCGTGTAGCGCCCGATAGGTATGTCGTTGATGGTATAGTAGCCCTCCGTCGTGGTCACACTGTGCTGCGCTGTCTCCACCACGGTGACGGTGGCACCTGCCAGTGGCTCACCCGTATCAGCGTCAATCACTCGTCCGCGCACGGTGTCGGCATCGGCCATCGTCCAGCTACATATCAGGATGGCAGCCATCATCCATTTCGTCAATCTTTGTCTCATCACTTTGTTGTTTTAGAATAAACACTTTATTGTTTTAGAATCTCACGCCGATGCTGGCGTTCACAATCCAGTCGTCCATGCGCATCTCTAACCCCGAAGCCGATTCGAAGCGCACGTCATTGAGCAGGGCGTTGGCTCCGATGTGAACATGCGGGCTGATATTGTAATAGACCGAGGCGCGGGCCACGCCGGTAAGGAAGTAGCGATGCTTGGTTTCTATCTCCTTGCTGATGTCGGTCTGGTAAACCGTGCCGTCGGGCAGCGGGATGCCGGTGCTGGCAGTGAGGAAGTTTTTGTTGTAGAACACCAGCAGCGGGGCCGCCGAGGCATGAATGAGCAGCCGCCCGCGGTTGGGGGTGTAGTTATAGCCGTAGCCCAGACCCAGCGCCACCTGATAGAACTCAATCTTCTTCAGTCCGCCGAGCATGGTGCTGAGCGTCTTGTTCTGTGGTTCCAGCCGGGCAGAGAGCAGCAGGGCATAGGCCGTGAACGACCCTGCCGAGCGCTTCTGTATGAGCGACTGGTCCATAGCCGCAGGCAGCGAGTATCTGCGCGGGTTGAACACGTAGTAGCCGTTGATGAGCGTGGCTTTCATCCGCGTGTCGCCCTTGCTCACGGGCAGCGACTGCGGAGTGGCTGAGGCATCGAGCTCGCCGTGCAGTCCCTCGGTGGAGTGACTGCGGTATTCTATGCCCCAGGCATTGTCGAGCCACGAGAGGTTGAAGTCCTCAGAAAAGCCGTTGGCCATGTCGAAAGAGTAGTCGAACGAAAGCGAGCGGTAGCCCAGCGACACCGATGTCTGACCGCTAAGGCTGGAGTGCATGTCCACGTTGATACTGCCGTAGGTGGGTATGTTGTGACCTTCCACCTTGGTATTGATGCCGGCGAAGTTGGCGGTTACGGCAGCCTGCCAACCATAGCGGGGCAGCGCCAGGTAGTTGGTGTCAACCCCTTCTATTGCCCACTCGTCGAGCAACTGGCCCAGCGCCTTTACCTGCCGTTTCAGCCAGGGGCCATTCGCTTGCGTTGGGGCATTCTGTGTCAGCAATGGGGCGCCTGTCGGGCTGTCATCGTCTTTCGGGCACGATGCACGCGTTGCAGTGGTGCCGCAAATCATGAGGATGGCGGCGAGCATCCATAGTTTCTTCTGTCTCATCTATTATCTTTTATTTGCTTTTTCATTTTCAGTATGCGGCGCACGCTCTGGTTGATGCGCTCCTCGGTGAGCGTGCCGTCCTCCACGGCCTTGA
>CACZBS010000048.1 GCA_902779455.1 uncultured Prevotellaceae bacterium | reverse complement strand
TGCCGGTGTGCAGGTGAGCAGCAGCGGCAATCAGGAGGCAATGGTGTCGGCTGTGCGTGTCCGCGGCACCACGTCGCTGACGGGTGGCAACGACCCGCTAGTCATCATCGATGGGGTGACCTCCGACCTGACAACCCTCTCCACCATTTATCCTGCCGACATCGAGAGCTTCACCATCCTGAAGGATGCCTCCGAGACGGCACAGTACGGCAGCCGCGGTGCGGCGGGTGTCATCGAGGTGGCCACGAAGAAAGGAGGTTCCGGACGGGCGTTCCATATCTCCTACGACGGCACCATCGGCTTCGAGAGCATCTATAAGAGACTGGGGATGCTCAGCGGCACACAGTTCCGTAGTGCAGCAAGTGCTCTCGGCATGAGCTACATCGACGGCGGAGCCAATACCGACTTCCAGCGGAGCATAGAGCGTACGGGATTCGTGCAGAACCACCACATCGCTTTTGGCGGTGGCAGCGACCAGTCGAACTACCGGGCCTCACTCGGCGTGATGGAGCACCGCACGGTCATCCAGACCAACCGCTACCGCAACTACATCGCCAAGCTCGACATCAGCCAGAAGGCTTTCGAGAACCGTCTGACTGTTGACCTCGGCATCTTTGGCTCACTGCAGAAGAATGCCTACCTGCCCTTCCGCCAGAAACTGCTCTACTCGGCACAGACCTTTAATCCCACACTGCGCGACGGACAAAATGCCGACGGCAGCTATAGTCAGGTGACGGAAGCCCTGTGGATCAACAACCCCAACTCGCTGCTTCGCATGTCACAGGACGAGGACAACAGCCACTTCAACGTGCATCTGAATGCTACCGCCTCATTGCTCCCCAGTCTGCAGTTGCGCGGTTTCGCCTCCTATTCGTATAACACCATTGGCAATGCGCACTACTATCCCACCTTTGTGTGGAGCCACGGCGAGGCCTATCGGGGACACGACAAGAGTGAGGAACTGCTGGGTAACCTGTCACTCGATTACACGCTGCACACTCAACACTCAACGCTAAACCTGATGGCTTTGGCCGAGGCTGAGAGCCAGAAGGGAACGGGATTCTTTGCCACCACGACGGGCTTCTCTACCGATGCCTTCGGCTACGACAAGCTGTCGGCAGGAGCCTCACGACTGTGGGACGGCACCGACTCCTACGCCACCGATGCCCACATGGAGTCGTTCCTGCTACGTGGACAGTACACCTTATTAGATAAGTACACCCTCACCGCCAATGCCCGTGCCGATGCCTCGTCAAAAGTGGGGCGCAACAACCGCTGGGGCTTCTTTCCTTCTGTCAGTGCCGCGTGGGTCATCAGCCGTGAGTGCTGGATGCAGCAGTTCAGCTTCATCTCGAATGCCAAGTTGCGTATGGGCTATGGCCTGTCGGGTAATCTCGGAGGCATTGACTCCTACAACTCCATGCAGATGATGCAGCCCAACGGTGTGGTGCCAATGGGAGGCACGACGGTCACCACACTCGGCATCATCCGAAATGCCAATCCCAACCTGAAGTGGGAAGTGAAACGTACGTTCAACGTGGGCCTTGACCTGTCGTTGTGGCAGCGGCGCATCGCACTGACCATCGACTACTACCGCTCGCGCACCACCGACATGCTCTACGTCTACGACGTGCCCGTGCCCATCTTCACCTACGACAAGCTGCTGGCCAACCTGGGCGAGATGAAGAACAGCGGTCTGGAGATAGGCTTCGGCATTACGCCGCTGCGAACCCGCGACGCCGAACTGACCATCAACATGAACTGGACCTTCGAACGCAACCGCCTCGTCTCACTCAACGGCTACTACGACGGGCAATACCTCACGGCTCCCGACATGAAGGGCATCTCGGCCCTCTGGGGTGCCGGTTTCCATGGAGCGAGCGACGTGGTGATGCAAATCGTGGGAGAGCCCCTCGGCGTGTTCTATCTGCCCCACTGCAACGGACTCACGACCAATGCCGACGGTTCGAAGAGCTACGACGTGACGGGCGAGAAGTACATCTGCGGACAGGCCACGCCAAAAGCCATGATGGGCTCGAACATCGCCTTCCGCTACCGGCAGTGGGACCTGACTATGCAGATGAACGGTGCCTTCGGCCACAAGATATACAACGGCACGGCACTCACCTACATGAACATGCTCTCGCTGCCCAACTACAACGTGATGCAGGGCGCACCCGAGGCCAACATTCAGGACCAGACCATCAGCGACTACTGGCTGGAACGGGGTGATTACGTGAACATCGACTACCTGACGCTGGGCTGGACTGTTCCCCTTCGCAGCCGCTACATACAGGGTCTGCGGCTGTCGGCATCGGTCAACAACCTCGCTACCATCACCGGCTACAGCGGACTGACACCGATGATTAACAGCAGTGTCGTCAACAGTACGCTCGGCATCGACGACAAGAACACGCTGCCACCGTATCGGAGTTATACGTTGGCAGTCAGTATACAATTTTAAGGATGACTTACAATGGAAAGAAATAAAATACTATGCTCTGCATTTCTGCTCTTCACGTTAACGTCTTGTTCGCTCGACGAGTCGCCTCGCGACCAGATACCCGAGGAAGAGGCTTACACCACGGCCACAGCCCTCTATCAGAACTGTGTCGCCACATTATATAATTATATAGGAGGCTCAGCCGATGGTCAGGGACTGCAAGGCACCTGCCGTGGTGTCTACGACCTGCAGACCTTCGGCTCCGACGAAGCCATGCTGCCCACACGCGGCGGCGACTGGTACGACGGCGGGCTCTGGCAGGACATGTATCGTCACACATGGACTGCCGGCCACGACCTGCCCAAAAACGCCTGGCTCTATCTCTACAAGGTCATCGCACTCTGCAACCGTTCGCTCAAGCAGCTTGATGCCCACCAGGGCCTGCTTGGCAGCCAGCAGTTGTCGGCCTACAAGGCAGAGGTTCGCGCCCTACGTGCCATCTACTACTGGTATCTTATGGACCTTTTTGGCCGTGTGCCGCTGGTCACATCCACCGATGTGTCGATGAACGAGGTGCGGCAGTCGGAGCGCGGCAAGGTGTTCGACTTCTGTGTTGCTGAACTGAAGGAAGCCCTGCCCCTGTTGTCAGCCGAAAACAGCATCAGGCCCGGCGACTATTATGGTCGCATCACCCAGCCTGTGGCACTCTTCGTCCTGGCCAAGCTCATGCTGAACAGCAGCGTGTATAGCAGTACGACGGATGTTGCCGCAGCCTACACCGCCTGCATCGACTATTGCAACCGCATCGAGGCACTGGGCTTTGCCCTTGAACCCTCTTACGCCACAAACTTCTCTGTACATAACGAAAACTCTGTGGAAAACATCTGGGTCATTCCCATGGACAAGAATCTCTATGCCAACCAGCAGCAGAACCTCTACCGTTCCTATCACTACCGACATGCCGCAGCCTACGGCTTCACGGCTGAGAACGGCTCCTGCGCCACCCAGCGCACACTCGACATTTTCGGCTATGGCACCAGTCAGGTGGACAACCGCTTTGCCCTCTGCTACTGGGCTGGCACCGTCACAGACCTCAACGGCACTACTGTTACCGACCGCACTGGGCAGCCCCTCATCTATGAGCCGCGCGAGGTTTCGCTCGACCTCAGTGGCAGCCCATACGTGGAGACGGCAGGCGCAAGGATGAAGAAATTCGAGGTGGACAAGAATGCCATAAAGGACGGAAAACTGATGGACAACGACATCGTGCTCTTCCGCTTCGCCGACGTGCTGCTCATGCGGGCAGAGGCCAACCTCAGACTGGGCAACGACACTGAGTCGCAGACCGACTACGATGCCGTTCGCCATCGGGCAGGAATGCCCACAAAGACCGTCACGCTGCAGCGGCTGCTCGACGAGCGTCTGCTGGAACTCTGCTGGGAGGGCTGGCGTCGTCAGGACCTTATCCGTTTCGTCCAATACCAGACACTCTACGATGGTGTTGATCGTCCGGACGAAAGCGACGGCCATACCACGCTCTATCCCATACCTGCGGACGTCATGGCCCTCAACCTCAACCTGGCGCAGAATCCCGGATATTGAAAGCAAACCATTCTCAGGAGCATGAACAATACTATATATCATATACAGCAATGGATTAACGAGGCCGATGCCATAGTGGTAGGTGCTGGCTCTGGGCTTTCATCAGCCTGTGGTTACAGCCACTACAATACCGTGCCGTTCTTCACGGACAACATGCAGCCATTCATCGAGAAGTACGGTTTCCGCTCACTGTTCCAAGGGCTGACCTACCTCTACTCCAGTCCGGAAGAGGAATGGGCTTACCTGGCACATTATGTCAAGCTGATGTATGATACTCCAGTTGGAAAACCCGACAAAGACTTGCATCAGCTGCTGAAGGACAAACAATATTTCATCCTGACCACCAATGTCGATATGCAACTGGACAAGGAGTTCCCTACTGAGCAAATCTCGTGAAAGCACTCGACGGTTTAGATGACCCGACGATGTTTCCCTCGGACTTGGTTCCACGCTGTCCTGACTGTGGACGCGTGATGACGCTGTGGGTGCGTGACTATCATTTTCTGGAAGGTTCACATTGGCAGCAGCAGGTTGACCGCTATCGCAGTTTCCTAAAAACGCATCGTGACGAGCGCATTCTGTTCCTGGAGTTGGGTGTGGGCGATATGACACCCAACATCATCAAACTGCCTTTCTGGAAGATGACAGAGGAACTGCCCCACGCCCGCTATGTTGTCATCAACACAAAGAGAGTGGAAAACAAGTCTGCTCTCTCCGAACTGTGTCAGGCCTCGCCCACCTGTTGTGCTCATGGTGGCAGCAAACATCCCACCATCCCTCTGCAACTGCAAGGAAAGGCTCTAGCACTCGACGAGGACTTGGCCATCGCGCTCCACCGCCTTGTTACATATTCTGCATGACTC
>CACZBS010000047.1 GCA_902779455.1 uncultured Prevotellaceae bacterium | reverse complement strand
TGGGGCATGCGCGGCAAGATCCACGGACAGGAGCTGGCCGACTCGGGCGGCGTCGAGGTGGCCGTCGAGTACGGCGCCCTCAGCGTCGACCACCTGGAGAGCATGACCGACAGGGACATCCAGTTGCTGAAAGAAAACGTAGGACTTCCACCTCTCACTTCTCACTTCTCACTTCTCACTTCTCACCTCTCACTTCCCCGCAGACCATCCCCACCGCCCTGCCCGGCACGTCGTTCTTCCTCAACATGCCGTTCGCACCCGCCCGCAAGATCATTGAGGCCGGACTGCCACTGGCCACCGCCAGCGACTACAACCCTGGCTCCACGCCGTCGGGCGACATGAAGTTCGTCGTCTCACTTGCCTGTATCAAGATGCGTCTGCTGCCCGAGGAGGCCATCAACGCCGCCACGCTCAACACCGCAGCCGCCATGGGCATCAGCCGCGACTACGGCTCGCTGGCCAAAGGCAAGGTGGCCAACTTCTTCATCACCGAGCCCATCCCCAGCATCGCCTACATCCCCTATGCCTACACACAGCCCATCATACTGCGCGTCTTCCTGAACGGCGAAGAATTACGAGGCGCTGCCGGCAATCAGCAATCTTGATGGTAGGCATTCCAAACCGAGAAACGGTGCTTTTCGAAGGTAATATAGGGGTATATTACTATCGAAAAGCACCGTTTTCATGATTTAGTCATTAACCAAACCTCTTATTCTTCTGGTCCTCCTCAGACAATTATTTGACGACGACCTTCTTTCCGTTCTTCACAAAGATGCCACGCCCGAGCTTCGCCACCTTGCGTCCCTGCAGGTCGTAGCAGTCCTTAGCCGCATGCTCTGGATGCATTATTTCGTTAATGCCAGCTACATCTTCAACAAACGCCATATTAATGCTGCGTGAATCGGAGCTATTCTCAAAGTCTGGCAGAAGATCAGTGAAATCAAAATAAGCACGGTAGGCCTTTATCTTGGTCTGTCCAACGGAGTACCAAAACTGATTATCGCTGAGAAACAGTGTCCCCCACTCCAGCACGGTGCCAGCCTCATAGACGCCCACCATCTTTCGCGGAAAGCGATGGCGGCGGTCGTATAGGCCGGACGCGGCTCGTCGTAGCGGGCCAGCACATCGGCAACGCAGGCCCCGCGCTGCATATCCCACAGGATGTTCATCACCTGCATCTCACTTTTGGTCAGTGCCTTCATACGCTTCGCTATTATTTGAGTGAATAATAATTTTCATCGGCAAAATTACTAAACTTTTAGAATACTAAGACTTTAGTAGACGGAAATATTGCCCACGCCCGCTGCTTTTAACTTTCGTTTTTAGTAATCCGGCCCGCCTTATTAGTAATTAACGCGAGGGGGCCCGACAGATAGAGAAACGGCAAACGAAGCCTGACGCTCGAGCGCTGCCCGCTAACTGAGAAGCGCAAGGACTGTTTTAAATTGCAGGATATAAGGAATAACTCAGGACTAATGGTACAGATAGAGAACAACGAAAGAGAAAAACATTACAGACCCCACCCCCAACCCCTCCCCTTGAGGGGAGGGGAGTAAGCCTCCCACGACCCCTCCGAAGGAGGGGGGGCTGGCGCACTGCCCGACGGGGAATGACGGCGCAGCTGCTCCCCTCCCCTCAAGGGGAGGGGTTGGGGGTGGGGTCTGTAATATTTTCTCCCAACCAAACCAATCCTTCCAATTCACCTCAGAATACCTGCTCTATAACAAAGTCGGCGATTTTGTAGAACAAACTCGGCGAGTTTGTTCTGCAATGGCAGCGGATGTAAAAATAAATACCAATGCTTCGCACCTCCGCAAGTGACCATGCGGACAGCAACCAATGGTGTTTCAATGGTTAAATAATTCTAATTCGATACATTTTTTATAGTACCTTGTATTGCAAAGTACTAATATTTTGCCTATCTTTGCAGCGTCAAATCATACAACCAAAGAAAATGAACATCGAAAATGCCAAGTCACAGATGCGCAAGGGAATGCTGGAATACTGCGTACTGCTCCTGCTGAAGCACCGCCCCAGCTACGCCAGCGACATCATCCAGCAGCTCAAGGCAGCCGAGCTGCTCGTCGTGGAGGGCACGCTCTATCCGCTGCTCACCCGACTGAAGAACGACGGCCTGCTCTCCTACCAGTGGCAGGAGTCGACGCAGGGACCGCCCCGCAAGTACTATGCGCTGAGCCCCGAGGGCGAGCAGTTCCTCGCAGGCCTCGACGCCGCCTGGACGGAACTCGACCGAACCATCAACTATCTGAAAGAATTAAAAGTTTAGGATCATGAAAAAGAATATTACCATTAACCTCAGCGGGCGCCTCTTCCAGATCGACGAGGATGCTTGCAACATGCTGCAACACTACGTTGACTCGCTGCGCTCGGCCTTCGGCAAAGAGGAGGGCGGCGACGAGATCGTGGACGACATCGAGACGCGCATCGCCGAGCTGTTCGACGAACTGAAGACACAGGGCAACGAAGCCATCAACATCAGCCACGTGAAAGACATCATCAGCCGCATCGGACGGCCGGAGGAACTGACGGGCGACGAGAAAGCCGACGGCCCGAACGGCCACCGCTACGAGTCGGTGAGCGATGCAGCCCAAAGCATATATAATAATGTTCGCGAGCGGACGGCAGGCAAGAAGCTGTTCCGCAACCCGAAGGACAAGATGCTGGCCGGCGTGCTGTCGGGTATGGCCACCTACACCGACACCAACCCCATCGGCTGGCGACTGGCCACCGTGCTGCTGTTCTGCTGCTACGGCTTCGGACTGCTGGCCTATATCATCCTGGCCATCGTGGTGCCCGAGGCCAAGACACCCGAGCAGCTGCTGCAGATGGAGGGCAAGGAGATCAATCCGCAGAACCTGGCCGACGTGGTGGTCGACACGGGCAGCACGGATGAGGAACAGCACCCCACCCTGCTCCACAAACTCTGCTCGCTGATGCTCAAGGTGCTGTTCGGCTTCTTCGTGGCCATCGCCGTCGTTGTGGGCATCCTCTCGGCCCTGGGCGCCCTGTTCGCCCTCGTCGTGCTGGTGTCGGCCCTGGTGTTGCCCGTGTCGAGCAGTCTGCCCTTCAGTCTCGAGACGATGGGCCTGGCCGGACTCTACCAGAGCAATCCGCTGGTGCTCATCCTCTTTGCCATCTCGCTGTTCATGCTGCTGCTCATCCCCATCTATGCCATCGTCCACATGGTGCTCTCGCTGGCCCGCCGCGTCAGGCCGATGGGCACGGCCCAGCGCATCCTGTGGATCGTGCTGTGGGTGGCTGCGCTGTGTTGCGTCGTGCCGTGCAGCATGACGATGGCTGATTATAGCGACAGATACAACCACGAGAAATACTACGTGCCCGCAACTACCGAGTATCAGGGCGTGGAGATGAGAGTGGAGGACGCCACCTACCTGCGACGGGACGGCTGGGACCTGCTCAAGGCGGAGAACTGCGATCACTACACCTACAGGGGACAGTATCTCATCAACAACCGCAACATGCGCTACATGGACGTCTACAACGAATCGTGCGAAGAGATTTTCCAGGCAGAGCGCTCTGAGAAGGTGGAGCCGGGCGTCTATTCTCTCAGCTGCCACGTGAGGGCTGAGGGGCGTGGCATCTTTGTCTACGCTCAGGGCAAGGAGCTCATGCTGAAAGAGATTCCGCCCTACGGCAATGAGGGCGGCGAGCTCTGGGAAAGCGCCACCCACATGGAGGCCGCTGCCGAAGGGGATTCGCTGAAGGAAGCACAGGAAGCGGCCGACCCGAAATGGGAGCAGCAACAGAGGCGTCAGATTGCCATAGCCAACAACAACCGTGGCTACGGATGGTCGGAACTCAAGATTGACGGCATCGTCGTCACGGGCGACAGCATCACCTACGGCATCTCCACTGACGAGACCTTCACGGGCCAGCCCTGCCGCTCGCAGTGGTTCTCGGCCACAGACTTCAAGCTGACGCGCACAGGCGACTGAACATATTTGGGTCGGAAAGATTTGCTAATACAAAATAAAAAACGTAACTTTGCCCCACATTAGCAACCAAAAACTTCTATATGATGACATTCCGACTTATGCTGTTAGCAGCGACCATGATGGTGCCGAGGATGGCACAGAGTCAGACAAACCATGACTTCGTGAAAGGGGCCGACGTGGGATTCCTCACCGCTCAGGAGCAGCGGGGCGTCCGCTTCCACGACCGCGAGGGCCGCGAGCGCGACTGCCTGGAACTGCTCAGGAACGACTATCAGATCGGGGCCATCCGCATGCGCGTATGGGTGGACCCGAGGGGTGGCTCATGCGACAAGCACGAGCTGCTGGCGATGGGCCGCCGGGCTAAGGCGCTCGGCATGCAGCTGATGGTGGACTTCCACTACGCCGACTCATGGGCCGACCCGGCCAAACAGCCCATCCCGAAGGCATGGCAGGGCCACTCCTACGAACAGATGCGGGAGGACCTGCGGCAACACACCATCGACGTGCTCTCGCTGCTCAAGCAGAACGACATCGCACCGCGATGGGTGCAGGTGGGCAACGAGACGGCCAACGGACTGCTGTGGCCCATGGGGCACATCAAGGAGCACCCGGAGCAGTATGCGGGCTTCATCCGCACGGGCTACGACGCCGTGAAGGAGGTGTTCCCCGAGGCTACGGTCATCGTCCACCTGGACCGCGGACACAAGCAGAGCCTTTACGACTGGAACCTCGACATCTTGCGGGAGCAGGGGGCACGATGGGACATGGTGGGCATGTCGCTCTACCCCTACTGGGCGATGAAGGACCATCCGGAGCTCGCGGCCGACAGCATCATCACGGACTGCATGGCCAACATCCGCCACGTCAGCGAGAAATACGGATGCGACGTGATGATCGTCGAGACGGGTTTTGAGGTCGACGAGGCTCATCCCGAGGTGATGGTCGAGGGACGGCGCCAGCTGAGGCGCGTCGTCAGCGAGGCGCAGACGGAGACGGTGGGGCGCTGCCGCGGCGTGTTCTACTGGGAGCCGCAGTGCCTGCCGGGTGGATATAAGCTGGGCGCCTTCGACAGCAACGCCGCGCCGACGGTCATCATGGACGGATTCCTGGACCAGGACGCGCCGCAGTAGCAGCCCCCCCAGGGAGATGAAGGATGGAATTTTCAGCCATTTTTTTTGCACATTAAAAATAAATGATTATCTTTGCAGCCGAAATCTAATTAAAACCTTTACTATGAATATCCATCACATCTCGGCCGAACACCTCACCATAGAGCGCATCGGCGAAATCATTAAGAATGGCTACAAACTGGCACTGAGCGACGATGCACGCGAGCGCATCCTGCGCTGTCGGAAGTATCTGGACGAGAAGATCGCTTCGCAGACGGAGCCCGTCTACGGCGTCACTACGGGATTCGGATCGCTCTGCAACGTGAGCATCAGCCACGAACAGCTCTCGCAGCTGCAGGTCAACCTGATCAAGAGTCATGCCTGCGGCGTCGGCGAGCGGGCTCCGAGGGACGTCGTGCGCATCATGCTGCTGCTGAAGGTGCAGTCGCTCAGCTATGGCTACAGCGGCTGCAAGCTCGACACCGTGGAGCGACTGATCGACTTCTTCAACTACGACATACTGCCCGTCGTCTATCGTCAGGGCTCGCTCGGCGCCTCGGGCGACCTCGTGCCCCTGGCCCACTTGAGCCTGCCGCTCGTCGGTGAGGGCGAGGTGGAGATGGACGGACAGGTCATCTCGAGCAACAAGATGCTGCACCGCATGGGATGGAAGCCCATCAAGATGGCTTCGAAGGAGGGACTGGCCCTGCTCAACGGCACGCAGAACATGAGCGCCTACGCCGTGTGGAGCCTCATCGAGGCCAGACGGCTGAGCGACTGGGCCGACCGCATCGCAGCCATGAGCCTCGACGCCTTCGACGGCCGCATCGAGCCCTTCCTGCCGGCCGTGCACGCCGTGCGCCCTCACCTGGGGCAGATTGAGACGGCCCGCAACATGCGCGAGCTGCTGGAGGGCAGCGAGATCATCAACGCCGAGAAGACCAACGTGCAGGACCCTTACTCGTTCCGCTGCGTGCCACAGGTGCACGGCGCGGTGAAGGACACACTGCGCTACGTCTACTCGGTCATCGACATCGAGATCAACTCGGCCACGGACAACCCGACGGTATGCCCGGACGACGACCTCATCATCTCGGCCGGCAACTTCCACGGCGAGCCCATCGCGCTGCCCATCGACTTCCTCTCGATTGCCATGAGCGAGCTGGCCAACATCTCGGAGCGGCGCATCTACCGACTGGTGTCGGGCCTGCGCGGGCTGCCCGACTTCCTCGTGGCCAACCCGGGACTGAACAGCGGATTCATGATCACGCAGTACACGGCCGCCTCGTGCGTGTCGCTGAACAAGAGCCTGGCCATGCCGTCGTCAGTAGACTCCATCCCGTCGTGTCAGGACCAGGAGGACCTCGTCTCGATGGGCGCCAACGCTGCGCTGAAGCTGCAGAAGGTGATCCTCAACACGGAGCGCGTGCTGGCCATCGAGCTGATGAACGCCGCACAGGCACTGGAGTTCCGCTTCCCCAAGAAGTCGT
>CACZBS010000046.1 GCA_902779455.1 uncultured Prevotellaceae bacterium | reverse complement strand
CTTTGCCCAGAAATATGCGACTAAATTAGAAAA
Source organism: uncultured Prevotellaceae bacterium (assembly GCA_902779455.1). Lineage (GTDB taxonomy): Bacteria > Bacteroidota > Bacteroidia > Bacteroidales > Bacteroidaceae > Prevotella. Next base: position 11,541 of record CACZBS010000046.1, on the reverse strand, counting down.
GTAAAAATAAGACAAAAGCGACATGACCATGACAGAGAGAAGATTTTCATCGCCGCCCGCCGACGCTGGGCGCGCGCCGAGGCAAGGCAGCCGATGGCTGATGCTGCTCGCATTAGTGTTAACAAATGTTATGGGGGTAATTTCTCCTGCCTCAGCACAGGATTCACCGGCCATCTCGGTCATCAGCGAGATACCCACCTTTGACAGTGGAGAGAAGTCCAACTGGAATTTCTACGACGAAAGCCCCGCGAAACTCGTGGACGGTGACACTGGAACGAAATATGGTCTTAGTAGTAACAATCCCTGGGTGGAGTTCCACTATGCCAGTCCCATCACGCCGAACGGTTATATTCTGTGGACCGCCAATGATGAGCTGGGCAAGCGCAATCCGCGGTCGTGGACCATCAAAGGTAAGAACAGCGGAGATGCCGACTGGACAACGATTGCCGAAGTGGACAACTCCAACGGCGACAAACTACCTATGGCCGACAACACCTCGACCACATTCTATATTCGCACCCCCCAGTCCTTCCAGTATTACCGCTTCGAGGCCACTCGCGCCAGCAATGGTGAGTTTCAACTTGCTGAGCTGCAGTTCTTTGAATTAACCGGAGACCCCAACGACCTGCAGTATGCTACCATTACGGGCATCACCTCTGAGTATGTTTACACGGGTTCCGTTATTCCGCTCGTTTACACGGTGACAGCCTATGATGGAACGATACTGACGAAAGGCACCGACTACACGGAAAGCATCACCAAGGACGGACTTCCTGCCGCAGTGAAGGAAAAAGGTGATTACGTTTTGACTATTACGGGTAAAGGTAGTTACAGCGGCTCGAAAAAACTCTCTTTCAATGTTAATAGCGACCAGGCCGACTACGAGCGAGCCCTCGCCTCCATCAAGGAAGACCGCTACTACCGCATTTTCATGGAGATTGACGGTCAGAAGTATTATCTCGATAGAAATAACGTACCCTCATCATACTTGGAAGATGCCCGACACTTCGTTTTTAAGAAGTCCACCGGCGGTGAAAAGTTTGAATACGGTTTTCAGTTAGTCAGCGAATACGAACAGTACGGAGGCGGAAAGCATGTCTTTTCTTATATAGAAGATTTTGAGGACAGTTATAATTTGGCTATTACTTCATACGATCCAAACAGTCCTCGTACTACTCAGGTGTTTCTCCTCAACGATGAAGGTCGTTATGCTATTCGCGCAACGAATTTAGCCGACAAGGAAATTTATTGGAAATGCAAAAAAGAGATTTACAATAACGAGGTCTATCACCGCTGTGGATACAGTAATGAGAAATGCTACGAGTGGCATTTGGAGGAGGACGATACATATGGGCGCGCTTGCGGTGCCATAGAGGAATACAACTCCTATCGTGTGTTTACGGAAGTGAATGATCAGAAGTACTACGTCGCAGCCGACGGCACACTGACCGACGACGAGACCGATGCATCGTCGTTCCAATTCATCAAGACTGATGGCGAAGAATACGACTACGGCTTCAGGCTCCTGAACGAAGACAACTACTTTACCGGACCCGCTGGTACGACCGATGCCGCCCTGACACCAGGCCACCTGAACACCACTACATCGACGGCCAGTGACACGTGGGCATCACAAGTGTTCCTACTCGACTGGATGGGGCGCTATGCCATCCGCTCGACAAATGCCGCTACCGGTGAGAGTGGCCAGGCTCTGTATGGCAACACCTACTGGACAGCCAATACCGACGGAAGTAGTCCCGTGGCGGGCTATAGTTTCAAACAGGACTATATATGGAAAATAGAGGTGGATTCGGCGAAATCCATACGCACATCGCATGTCAGTCCCTATTACATAGGTACTACATTCCCGCTGTTCCAGTTTGAGTTGAATATCCTGGAAGGGTGGACCGTACTCAACGACGAGATCACCGTCACCTACCAGCGTTTAGAAGGCACCCCGTGGACCGAGCACTACACGTTCAGCAGTCTGAAGAAGCATCAGGGCGAGGGTGTGATGCTCTACGACCTGCCTTTCAGCTTTACCGAGGAGCATCCAGAGATTGACACTGAAGATTTATGGATGTTGAAAAATAACAACAATATCTTCGTTACCGCTACAATCGTCTTGATTTTACAAGATGGGCAGAATCGGACGAAACGAGTGGAGGCAAATACCTACCTGTCACCTACGTATCGTGATATTTCGTTTAGTGACTATTTTGAGGGTGTAGTCCAATACCACGACAGACATCTTCCCACGCTGACCACAGAAGTGATGTATTTGCCCCGAGGAGAAACGTGCCGTGTCGGTTTTGAAATACCTGAACTCGGTATCAGAAAGATTTCCGGTTTGCCCATCGCCATAGGCGGCGCTACTTCGTGTCAAATCAACGACTGGCTGTATATAGAGCTGGATGGTATGTACTGGCGTGCCACCATCAACTATGAACTTCAATTGGATAATGCAACTACTGACTTGACGTTTTACACACTGGTTCAACCCACAAGCAATGACACTGTGCAAAGTGAAAAGACCGCCCATGTGACATTCGAATATATCAACCCAACGGATCACATGATCTATCGTGTCAATGGTTTAGACAGGTCTTGGACAGAAGAACCTGTCATCAATGATAACACCAGCAACCTGGAAATGATAGAAGAGTCTCTCAAGGAATATGGAATTACCTGGGGCTACGCCCATGTTCTGCCCCATTATGTCATGGAGACCTTTACAATCTACGACGACTTCTATGGTGGTGCAGAAGTAACATTGTCGTGCGACGGTGACGTGATTCAGAAGATGGCTAACTACAATGGCTGTTTCACCTTCATGCCCCCCACTGATGGGCGCACCTATGATTTGGAAATCTACTACCCGGGGTTCGATAGACGCTATAAGCGTAGTTATATCTCTCCACCCCTAACGAATTTTCATAAGATCAGTTTCTACTCGGAGATTTTTGATGGAAAAATCCATAATGGGCAAGACTTCCAAACATGCACAATCAGTTTTGTCCGGGACGGAAAGGAATACAGTCTTGAACAGCTTGCAGCTGAGGGCTTTGAAAACGTTGATGCCTATATGTATGCCGAGGAACCTGTTGACTTCTACGTCACCAACGGCGAAACCTTTGCACGCGTCTCTTTCCCTGAATGGTTCAAACCGCTTGAGTATAAATACAAACCAGAACTGAAGGAACTCCGGAAACTCTACTCTATGGAAAGCGCAAGGGAATGGGCCGATAACTATTCAGCACTTTATGACGTGGCTCTTACTTTCTATCCTGAAGGAAAGTGGACCTCTTGCGGCCCTCGGCTGATCTTTAACTGGGACGAGATGGGCAACAACAACAGCCTCGTAAAAGTTATCGACAGTAAGGGCGAACCGGTCACGAACGCTACCCTCCACTTTGCCTGCGTGGACAACAGCATGCAGCGCAAGACCGAAACGGGGTCGGCTACCTATGTAGCCTCGTTCGGCGGCTATCTTATCGACACTGACCCAGACCAGTATGCTGAACTGATAGAGGTGGTGGCACCGGGCTATCAGCCTACGCTCTCGACAATGTATCTGTGGAACTACGACTACTTCAGCCGTGAGAACCGTAACAAGACGCGCCGCCACACCATCGTGCTGCACGAGAATGAAGGCCAGGTGGGCACAGCCTCACTGGAGACACTGAAGCGCTTCGGCAATGTGAAGGACGGTCGGATGACCGCCAAACTCGCAACAACCGACTTGCTGTCGATCAACCCTGAAGAGACGCACGACTACTCCCAGAACGGCGATTACGAGACGGTGACGAAGACGGTTGACGACGAGAAATTTGGCGAAGGCGGCTGGAGCGGCACGAAGTATGCACGCCTCACGGGCAGCCTTTCCTACGCCAATAGTTTCGACCCGAAGCAGTTGTCGCTGGTGGGCGAATCGCTCAACCTGCAGCCAGCTACCGCCACTCTTATAGAGAAGAACAACTTCCCGGCCTTCAGTTACAACCACTGCCTGTTTGAGTTCGACCTTGTGGATCAGATAGCCGAGGATGCTACGGTGAAGGTCTCGCTGACCGACGGCACGAAGACCCTTGCCAACCTGCCCTCTCTGCACAACAGTACCATCGACCTGATAGCCCTCTCGGAGGCCAGCAACATTGAGATTCCCAGTGGCGGTATTGATCTGACAAAGGTGGACGACAATACAAGCAGCCAGGGCATCGACATGAAGGACATGAACAAGGCGTTCGACAAGTTCAACTTCCAGATGCCGCCAGTGCTGCCGTTCACGGTGAACATTGAGCGCGAAGGCGACTACTTCCTGGTGCGTGCCGTTTGCGAGCGCAACTTCGTCCCCGGTGGCGCGATTATGGATGTTCTGGACAAACTGGACAACCTGCAGTTCTTTGACGAACAATACCAAGCGTGCATGGACGCGGTGAATGCGGCAAAGCCTGCCGACGATGACTTCTTCGACGACATCCCAAGCTTCCCGTCTGCCTACGTGGGCATCAAGGGCTTCCTGAGCGGCATCGGCCACTACAACCCCGATACGAAGAAGATTGACATCAACTTCTACGACGGCGGCCTGACGATGGAGGCATCAGCCCGTGCGTCGGCCCGTGTGAGTTTCTTCATCGGCGGCTTCGGCGTGTCGGTGGATGCGAGGATCGCCTCGACAATGGCGCTGGTGAACCGCGCCGCCGCCCTTGGCGACGTGGGCGGCCTGCCGAAGATCGACTTTGTGCTCGACAACCAGGCCCGCCTTAAGGTGTGCGCATGGGCCGAGGCGGGCATCGACATCTGGATAGCGAAGGCAGTGGCAGGTGTGCGCGGCGGTGCAAGTTTCGACGTACAGTCGCGGGTGGTCATTCCGACCTACAACGACAATATGACTGACGGCACGATGATGAGCGTACGCGCGGCAATGGAAGCTTATGCCGAGGCACGTTTCCTGTGCTTCAAGAAAAAGAAGTCGTGGAAGATCTTCGACGTGGAGAAGACGTGGCTGTCGCCTAACGACCCGTCAAACCCCCTGCATCCTGACTATGGTAAAGCCATCTTCTCCTATAGCAGCAAGAACGTGACGAAGAGTTACAAGCGCCTGCGCCGGAAGGTGATTGCCGACCTGGGCACACCTATCATCAGCAACGTGAGCGGAATGGCACGACCCACTTATCTGCTGGGTGGCTCATCGGTGCTGTTCAACAACCTGAAGACGGCCAGCGACTACAATGACGACCGTCTGCAGGTGTACTCGGGCGGCAGCAAGAGCGACCTGGTGAACACGGGCATCAGCGCACCGATGTACGACTTCAGCGCCGCCCGCAACAGCAGTGGCACGGAGGTAGTGGCGTTCGAGCAGGTGAAGTCGGCTATCAACACCGGCGAGCTGGAGGCGATGTCGGAGGAGACGCAGATGAAGACCGTCACGGAGAACACTGGCATCCGCGTGGCGATGCGCCAGGGCGATGGCGGCGCGTGGACGACAGAGGCACTGGGCGACCCCTACTGGAGCAACGCCAGCGTGACGCCCGTGGCAGCCGTGCAGACCGACGGCAAGGCGGCCGTGGTGTGGCAGCAGGGCGTAGCTAAGTACAGCACCGACGACGACCGCTATATCGACGGCACGCTGATGCTCTCACGCTACGACGGCTCGGCATGGAGCGAGCCCGTGGAGATCAAGCGACTGAACAGCCGCAGCGTGCCCACCGACTACCAGATGACGATGAAGGACGACTCTGTGCTGGTGATGATGACGCTGAAGCAGGACGTGAACAACCCGGCAAAGCAGCCGTCGGTGGTCTACGTGAGCGTGTCGCCTGAGAACCAGGTGCGCGAGCGCTACACGCAGGCCGAGGGCAGCAAGCCGCAGATGGTGCATGTCGGCGGCGTGAACCTCGTGGGCTTCCTTCAGCAGAAGGAGGACGGCCGCGACATCACGCTGAGCACGGTGAACATGCGGGGTGTGCCCACGGGCAAGCTGTCGGGCTCGCTGGGCATGGAGCGGCGCATGGTGAACGACTTCCGACTAGTGGTCGACGACGAGGCCGTTGATCTGGACGGCGTGGCCCTGCTCTGGAACCAAAACGACCAGGAGGTGACGACCGACGAGAATGGCGTTGCAACAACCAACATTAAGAACCGCATCTATGCGTCGAAGCTATGCAGCCACGACAAAGAATTATATTTCTCGACTCCCATTGGGATTGCCACGATGCCCGACGACGTGAGCCTGGTGTCGATGGACGGCTGGCTCGACGCACTGGACATGAAGGTGGCCTACTGCGTGGCCAACGACGACGAGGGCGCCGCCGTGCTGGAGACGCCTGTGGAATTCACCAACGCCTTCGACTATAAGGTGGACTACAACGCCTACGAGGTGACCGACGAGAAGTTTGTGCCGGTGACCATCACGGTGGCGAACAACGGCTTCAGCCCGATCAGCAACGTTGAGGTAGTGCTGGGCGACAGCACATATAACCACGCGATGACACTGCTGCCAAGGCAGACGATGGAGTTAACCGACCGCTATCCCGTGACAGAGGACTTCAACGGCACGATCGACTATCAGGTGACGGCCGACTTCGTACCCGCCAACAGCAACTCGCTGAAGCTGCGCCGCAGGGCTGCCGCACGTCCGAACCGCATCAAGCGCAACGGCACGGAGATGGACGTGCGCCAGGTGGACATGGCACTGAAGATGCTGAGCAAGAGCGTCGATGCCGACGGCAAGACGACGGTGGTTGCGGAAGTGAATAACGCCTCGCTGCTGCCGCTGGCCGACGATATGAGCGTGAAGGTAGGCCTCTACGACTCACCGCTCGCCACTGAGAAGGTCGCCGGAACGACGGAGGTGACGATCAGCGCCGCCGACCTCTACGACGCCTTGGCCGAGCAGAAGAACAAGGTGAAGGTCGTCACCCTGACGGCCCCGCAGCCGGATCTCTCGCAGGTGCTCTACCTGCGCACCACGCCCATGCAGGGCGCCGAGGCGCTGAAGGACGTGCGCCCGTCGAACAACGTGCTGCCCGTCAGGCTGGTGGGTAAGTTCCTGAAGGGCGACGTCAACCGCGACGGCCGCGTCGACCTGGCGGACGCCACGGCCGTGGTGAGCCACATCCTCGGCAAGCCGCAGCCCGGCCCGTTCTACGAGCAGAGCGCCGACGTCAACGCCGACGCCCGCATCAGCGTCGCCGACGCCGCCGAGATCGTAGGCATCAGTTTGAGGAAGAAGTGAAATGCAGCCGGGCTTCTCCCCTCCCTTCGGCCGAGCGGAAGGGAGGGGGGCAACCCGGCCTCCCCAAAGGGGAGGAGGGGCTACCGCGCAGCTCGCCGGGAATGACGGCGCAGCCGCTCCCCTCCCTTCAAGGGGAGGGGTTGGGGGTGGGGTCTCTAACTTAAACACATACGCTGCTTAATGCTCTAATAAAAAACAAATAAAAACAAAAAAACAGAAGAAAACAATCATGTTTATCAATATGGTGATAAATGCCCGAGATTTCAACGCCCCCCTGCCCCCCTCTAATCTTAGAGGGGGAGTTGGATAGTACCGTAGGAATAGATGGGCGGAGCGACACCGGCGGATGCGGGTGGCATGCACGCTAACTGACTCCCCCTCTAAGATTAGAGGGGGGCAGGGGGGCGTTGATAGCTGTCGGGAACTTATCGCCACATTGAGTCATGTTTTTCCTTGTTTTTTTGTTTTTATTTGTTTTTGTAAAGACGCTTTGCGTTGTAGCCCCACCCTCTGTGGAAGATTTTCATAGAGAAAGATAGGGACCCCACCCCCAACCCCTCCCCTCGGAGGGGAGGGGAGCGGCTGCGCCGTCATCCCCCTCAGGCCGAGTGGCTTCTCCCCTCCCTCCGAGGGGAGCGGCTGCGCCGTCATCCCCCTCTTGCGCCCTTCTGTCTGTCGTGTTTTTGCGTTAATCTTCGCAAATCGTTTGCCAGTTACGGGGAAAATCCGTATATTTGCGCTTTATACGCAATAACTATTAAAGGAAGGAACATGCAGAAATACGATTTCGACCAGCAGGTCAGACGGCGCGGCACGGGCTGCGTCAAGTGGGACGAGGTGCCTGAGGGCTTCACCGCGGAGGAGATGCAGGACGTCGTGCCGCTGTGGGTGGCCGACATGGACTTCGCCGTCGCACCGGCTATCCAGGAGGCCGTCCGTCGGCGCGCCGAGCACCCTGTGTTCGGCTATACGGTCGTGGGCGACGAGTATTATGACGCCGTCATCTGGTGGTTCCGGCGGCGCCACGGGTGGACCATCCGCCGCGAGGAGATCCTCTATACGACGGGCGTCGTGCCCGCCATGTCGGTGGCCATCAAGGCGCTGACGATGCCCGGCGAGCGGGTGCTCATCCTCTCGCCTGACTATAACTGCTTCTTCTCCTCTATTATAAATAATGGTTGCCAGGTGGGGGAGACGGTGCTGAGGCCCACCCCCTGCCCCTCGGGAGGGGTAAGGGGGTGGGCTGTTGATTGGCCCGACTTTGAGGCGAAGTGCGCCGACGAGAAGACCACCGTCTTCCTGCTCTGCAACCCCCACAACCCGACGGGGCGCGTATGGACGCGGGAGGAGCTCGAGCGGATGAACGACATCTGCCTGCGCCACGGCGTGAAGGTGGTCTCGGACGAGATACACTGTGAGCTCGTGATGCCGGGCTATACGTTCCAGCCGTTTGCCGCCGTCAGCGAGGCATGCCGGCAGAACAGCGTCATCCTGAACTCGCCGTCGAAGTCGTTCAACATCGCCGGTCTGCAGGCGGCTAACATCATCTGCGCCAACGCCGAGTGGCGCCGCCGACTGAACCGCGCCATCAATATCAACGAGGTGTGCGACCTCAACCCCTTCGGGCCCGTGGCCCTCGTGGCGGCCTACAACGAGAGCGAAGACTGGATCGACGAGCTCTGCCAGTATCTCTGGCAGAACTACGTGGCGCTCTGCGAGTTCGTCGCCCGCGAGCTGCCGCATCTGGTGGTCAGCCGGCTGGAGGGCACCTACCTGCCGTGGGTCGACGTGTCGGCGCTGGGCGTGCCCGTCGAGGCGCTCTGTGACCGTCTGCTGCGTGAGGGCCGCGTCTGGGTCAACCCCGGCACGATGTACGGCCTCGTGAGCGGCCGCGGCTATATCCGCCTCAACATCGCCTGCCCCCGCGCACAGCTCATGGAGGGGCTTGAAAGAATCGCAAAGGTTATAAAATCAATTAAGGAGCTATAGAGACCATGTAACGCTTCGCGTCTTACAAAAACCAATGAAAACAAATAAAACCAATGAAAACAATGATGTCTTGAATGTATAGAATCATAAAAATGGTTTTGATAGGTTTTTATTGTTTTTATTTGTTTTTGTAAGTCCGCTTTGCGGTTACAGGGGCACTACGAATAATGCGGAACTTTTAAAACTAACAACAGTATATGGAAGAACAGATCAAGAGTCATCTGCCCGAGAATGCGTTTCGGGAGTTGAAGGAAGGAGAACAGTATGAACCGCTGATGTCGCCCGGCGGACAGTATCCCGAGGTGACCGGCTGGTCAGTGACGTGGGGCGTGTTGATGGCCGTCGTCTTCTCGGCCGCCGCCGCCTATCTGGGGTTGAAGGTGGGCCAGGTGTTCGAGGCCGCCATCCCCATTGCCATCATCGCCGTGGGACTGTCGACGGCCACGAAGCGGTCGCGGGCCCTGGGCGAGAACGTCATCATCCAGAGCATCGGCGCCTGCTCGGGGGCCGTCGTGGCCGGTGCCATCTTCACGCTGCCCGCCATCTACATCCTGCAGGCCAAGTATCCCGAGATGTCGGCCTCGTTCATGAAGGTGTTCATGGCCTCAGCCCTGGGCGGCTGTCTGGGCATCCTGTTCCTCATCCCCTTCCGCAAGTATTTCGTCAGCGACATGCACGGCAAGTATCCCTTCCCCGAGGCCACGGCCACGACGCAGGTGCTCGTCAGCGGTGCCAAGGGCGGCGATCAGGCCCGTCCGCTGCTCATGGCCGGACTCATCGGTGGTCTTTACGACTTCATCGTGTCGACCTTCGGCTGGTGGAACGAGAACGTGACGACGCGCATGGTGGAGTGGGGCGCCGACGTGGCCGAAAGGGCTAAGCTCGTGTTCAAGGTCAACACGTCGGCCGCCGTGCTCGGCCTAGGCTATATCATCGGCCTGAAGTATGCGCTGTTCATCTGCCTCGGCTCGCTGTTCATCTGGTGGCTCGTCGTGCCCGCCATTGGCCTGCTGTTCCACGACCAGGTGCTCACCATCGGCAGTGCCACGGCCTCGATGACCGTCGGCGAGATGTCGCCCGAACAGATCTTCACCACCTATGCCCGCTCCATTGGCATCGGCGGCATCGCCATGGCCGGCATCATCGGCATCGTCCGCTCGTGGGGCGTCATCAAGAGCGCCGTCTCGCTGGCCGGCCGTGAGCTGAAGGGCGGCGCCGCAGGCGGGGCGGAGGCCACAGCCCGCCGCACCCAGCGCGACCTGTCGTTCAAGTTCATCGGACTGGCCTCGGGCGTGGCCCTGATCGTGACGTTCGTCTTCTTCTGGCTGGGCGTGATGCACAACGTCTGGTTTGCCGTCGTCAGCATCCTCCTCACCACCGTCATCGCCTTCCTCTTCACCACCGTCGCGGCCAACGCCATCGCCATCGTCGGCTCCAACCCCGTCTCGGGCATGACGCTCATGACGCTCATCCTCGCCTCCGTCGTCCTGGCCGGCGTGGGACTGAGCGGCACGGAGGGCATGGTGGCCGCACTCGTCATGGGCGGCGTCGTCTGCACGGCCCTGTCGATGGCCGGTGCCTTCATCACCGACCTGAAGATAGGCTACTGGCTGGGCTCGACGCCCCGCAAGCAGGAGTCGTGGAAATTCCTCGGCACGCTCGTCTCGGCAGCCACCGTCGGAGGCGTCATCATGCTGCTCAACGAGACCTATGGCTTCGCCTCGGGCGAGCTGGCCGCACCCCAGGCCAACGCCATGGCTGCCGTCATCGACCCGCTGATGAACGGACAGGGCGCACCCTGGCTGCTCTACGCCATCGGCGCCGCATTGGCCCTCATCCTGACCTTCCTGAAGGTTCCCGCCCTGCCCGTCGCCCTGGGCATGTTCATCCCCCTGCAGCTCAACATGCCGCTGCTCGTCGGCGGTGCCATCAACTGGTATGTGACCACCCGCTCGAAGGACAAGGCCGTGAACGACGCACGCGGCGAGCGCGGCACGCTCATTGCCTCGGGCTTCATCGCCGGCGGCGCCCTGATGGGTGTGGTCAGCGCCCTGATGCGCTTCGGCAACCTCAACTTCGTCTCTGAGGCGTGGATGCAGAACCCCCTGTCGGAGCTTTGCGCCCTCGTGGCCTACGTGCTGCTGATCGCCTACTTCATCCGGGCGACGAAGACTGCCAAGGCATAAGCACATCCGCTGACCGCCAGAAACAAGGCAATCATTCTTGACCACGAATTTCACGAATTACACGAATCATGAACGCGCATGCTGAGCGCAGCCAATTCGTGTAATTTGTGAAATTCGTGGTTTAATAATAAA
>CACZBS010000045.1 GCA_902779455.1 uncultured Prevotellaceae bacterium | reverse complement strand
CAGGCCGTACATATTGAAGGGGAACGGCCGCTCGAGGGTGAAGAACCACACGCAGGAAGCCAGCGACACCAGGACGATGATCAGGTTGATATGCTTGCGGGCGTAGAGGCCTATCAGGAAGATGAAGACATAGTAGATCATGATGCACGAGACGAACCAGCCGCCACCATGGAGGATTATCTTGTTGATAGTTGCGTCGCTGCCAAAGAACGTGCATTTGATGATGGCGATGGCCAGCACGGTCGGGTAGATGCGGTTGATGCGGCGCTTGTACCAGTCGGGGAATTCGCGGATGCAGGGCATCGCCGATGGTGCCGCCAGTCGCCAGCACGCTGTACTTCCCGTAGAGCAGTTCCATGTGGGAATTGGTGATCAGCAGCACAGCCAGGAACTTAAGGATGTCGATGCCTATATTTCGTTCTTTCATACTATGCAGTTTTCGAGTTCAACATATTCCAATACATGGCTACATATCACTATTCATTGACTCTATCGTTAGACATAGCGTTTTTTTAAATAGTCGTTAATAATGAAGGTATAAAAGTTTGGCCCAACCAATCAAAGAACATCGGCTGGGCACAAGCAATTGTTAGAATTAGAGTTGAATGACTGTATAGAAGTAGAAACTTCCACCAGGCAGAAGCTGCAATTCATACTCGCCAGAGAGCGTAGAGGGAAGAACAACAGTGGTAGTCCCAGCAGGAGCAAAGGTCGTGTAGGCCTCCTCGCCGTCTTCATCAAGAAGCAATAGTGTCAGGTCGTACCCTACATTAAAATAAAGGGCGTGACCTTCCTGCGTAACATTAGGGCATGCGACAGGAGTGCGTGGATGCCCTCCGTGCGAATCAGATGGTTCAACTATTCCAACGGTAAAGCCAATGTTTTGGTCACACTCCTGAAGGGATGCCATCATTTTGATACCCGCAACAGCTAACAAACTCACTAACAGAAAGATTTTTTTCATAAGTGTAAAAGATTAATTGTTATTTGAGTTTAAAGCGCGGACAAAGATAAGAAAAGGATTAGAAACATACAAGAATATTAACAATTCAGAATTAACTCAGAATTAACCAACTTTATAACTCTGATTAACAATGAATTACAAAATACTTGAAACCGCGGACACGCGTAGGGATTTAACAAATGTCCTCTATCAGACCATTGAAGCTCTTGCTGTTTCCTTCCACATTAAAGATTTGTTTTACCATCTTTCGACGGATTTTTGAAATGTATGCTCTTGTAACTCCAAGCATATTAGCGATAGCTCCTGGAGCAATATGAATACGTGTTAGCATACAGTTTTTCAATTCCACGTCGTTTAAGTTATGCTGATTGCTTTGAAGAAAACTATAAAAATTTGGTAGCTGCAATTTAAATAAAGACAACAATTCTTCCCAATCCTCGTCAGAGGGCTTTCGGCCGGCATTAGCAAGAGAATGAAAATAATGATAGACGTCACTATCTTTGAATGAACTGGCAACAGGGCTGAATCTACCTGATTCCATTTTTCGGAATTGTGCTATCTGATCAGATAGAGATTCGATTAGAGATATCTTTTCTGATATAATATCATGGAACTCCGTCTCATGAGTTTTGAGAATTTCAACTTCGGCTTTTGTTTTAACCAAAAGTCTCCGATTCATGTAATATTTGTTTTGGGCAATCTCCTTTTTCTTTTTTGTATTCAAATATAGCACCGAGAATCCCGCTATGGCAATGGAAGAAACAAGAATAAGGATAATAATAAAGTATTTTAGCTGCATAGCCTCACGTAAACGCACTTCGGCCTGTTTTTGAAAACGCTGATAATTATACAGTGACGACATTTGATGGATAGTCTCCATTCTTTTCCTGTTGTTGAGAGTGTCAACAGCATTTTCGAATAGAGAAGAGAAATGTGCAACAGAATCCGACAATTGCTTTTTACGGTATACTTCAAGCAGTCCGCGATACGCATTGACGTTTTTCCCTGCACAGAGGAGTCTCCTAAAATAATCTTCAGCTTGTTCCAAACTATCTTTGTGACTATAGTACAAGCCTTTAAAATAGTAATACGTTTCGTAGCCAGGATGAATGTTGCCATTTTCGTCAAACAAACCTGATTCATTTTCAAATGTATCCATCATTTGATAAGCTTCATCAAAATTGTGCCGAACTATATTCAAATAAATAATCGTTGAATAGGTACGAACTGCATTCTGATGAAGGCCCTTCTTTTCATACATCAGGCAAGTTTCATGTAAAGTTGACTCCATATTTGCGGTGTCACCAAGGAGATCATAGGGCTTGACGAGGAGTTCCAAGTTTCGGATATAGGCGAAAGTATCTTTGGCAATGATCGCATAATGTCCGTATTCCTTCATGGCCTTGATCTCATCTAGTGGCAGATTCTGAGTTTGATAGAGATCTGCCATCTGTCCATAGACTGCCATCAGTTGATGTAAGGAAATACTGTCGCGGGCGGTCGTGTCGGCCCTATCGATGGCGTTTTGCCAGGCCTGAAGGGCTTCTGGTGCCTGTCCCTGGTCGCGGTAGGCGCAGCCGAGGAGATAGTGGGCGCGGACTTGCTCATTGCGGGAGCCGTGGCGGTCGAAGAAGTCGGCAGCCTCAAGCAGGAGGGTGTCGGAGGGCAGCTGGGCGTAGGCACGGTTGAGCGAGTCGGCCTCGTCGAGGAGGGCGAGCATCTCGCGGCGCTGACCGTCGTAGCAGGCGGTCAGGAACGTCAAGAGAATTATGATCGGGAGAAGCCTCTTCATGCAACTACCCTTTTTCACAATCTGAACACGACGGGGATGCAGACCTTCGTGCGGCAGGGCTGGCCGTCCATGATACCTGCCGTCCATCGGGGCATCATGCGCAGCACGCGCAGCACCTCCTGGTCGCACTGGCGGTTGAGCGACGTGACGATGGCCACATCGGTGATGGAGCCGTCCTTGTTGACAATGAACTCGGCCACCACCTTGCCCTGACGCTTCTGCTCGGCCATGGCCTTAGGATACTTCAGGTTGCGCGTCAGCCACTTCATCAGCTCCGTCGGCCCGCCAGGGAATTGCGGCAGGTCCTCCACCACGCGGAAGTCCTTCACCTCGTCGTCCTGCGGAGCAGGCGGCTCCAGGTCGGCCGTCTCGTCCTCCATCGCTGCCATGTCGCTGTCAGGATCGGTCTCGACGGGCTCGTCGTCGTCCAGCGGGTCAGCCGGCGCCTCGTCCTCTTCGACCACCTTGAGCACCACGGTGGGCTTTGGCTCAGCCTTGGGAGCCAGCGCCAGCTCGTTCTCCTGCTGCATGATGGGTGCCAGCTCGGTGTCGATGGTCAGCTGGTCGATCAGTTCGGGGTCGTCGAGCGGATCGTCAGGCACCCATGTATATTCGAGTCCGACGAACAGGAGGGCGAGGGCCACAACGAGTCCCAAGAGGAACCACTGCGGTCGGCGCGCCTCCAAATCGGCCTTCGAACTCTTCTTCGTTTCCATAATAAAATCGGCAAAGTTCCGTTAATATAACGAAATCCACGTGCAAAATTAGCACGTATATTTGAAAAAAGCATTATCTTTGCAACGAAATTTAGATTATTTAGATGAAAAAAGTCGTTTTTGCCGTCCTCTTCACGTTTTTTGCGCTTCTCTGTGAGGCGCAGGACAGCCAGACTGCATTCAACTTCCTGCGGCTGCCCGTCAGTGCACATGCGGCGGCGCTGGGTGGCGACAACATCACCATCACCGACGACGACCCCTCCATCGTGTTCCATAATCCTTCACTCATCAACTACGTCAGCGACCGCACCATGAACCTCAACATGATGACCTACATGCAAGGCTCGCTGACGGCCTCGGCCTCCTATCTGCAGGCCGTGGGCAAGCGCGGCACATGGTCGGCCCAGGCCCGCTTCATGAACTACGGCGAGATGAAGGAGATGACCTATATGGGCGAGCAGACGGGCACGTTCAGCGCCAAGGACATCGCCGTCGGCGGCACGTTTGCCTACGGACTGACCGAGCACCTCAACGGCGGTATCACGGCCAAGTTCGTCGCCTCCTACATCGGACACTACAACTCGCTGGCCGCGGCCGTCGACCTCGGCCTGAACTACTTCCTGCCTGAATCGGAATGGAGCTTCAGCGCCGTGGCCCGCAACCTGGGCGGACAGCTGACGGCCTACGAGGACGACTTCGAGCGCATGCCGCTCGACCTGCAGGTGGGCGTCAGCAAGCGGCTCATCGGCTCGCCCCTGCGCTTCACGGCCACGCTGGTCCGGCTGAACGACTGGCAGTATGGACTCGGCCATCACCTCGTCGTCGGAGCCGACCTCCTGCTGGGCAGCCAGTTCTATGTGGCCGCCGGCTACAACACCCTGCGTGCCAAGGAGATGAAGATAGCCACGGCCGACGGCGAGAGCAGCCACGGCGCAGCCATCTCGCTCGGTGCCGGCATGCTGCTGGAGCGCATCAAGCTGCAGGTGGCCTACGCGAAGTACCACGTCAGCGCCCCGTCGCTGATCATCAATTTTTCCTATACCCTCTGAATCATGAAGAAAATCACCATTGCCATCGACGGCTTCTCATCCTGCGGCAAGAGCACGATGGCCAAGGATCTGGCCCGCCGCATCGGTTACATCTACGTCGACACGGGCGCCATGTATCGCGCCGTCACGCTCTATGCCCTCCAGGGCGGGCTGTTCCGTCCTGACGGCTCCATCCTGCTCGACGAGCTGCAGGAGCGCATGGCCGACATTCACATCACGTTCCGCCTCAACGACGAGACGGGCCGGCCCGACACCTACCTGAACGGCACGTGCGTTGAGCACGAGATCCGCTCGCTCGAGGTCAGCAACCACGTCAGCCCCATCGCCGCCGTGCCCTTCGTGCGCGAGGCCCTCGTCGCCCAGCAGCAACAGATGGGCCGCGGGGGAGGCATCGTCATGGACGGCCGCGACATCGGCACCACCGTCTTCCCCAACGCCGAGCTGAAGATCTTCGTCACCGCCTCGGCTCAGGTGCGTGCCGAGCGGCGCTACAAGGAGCTCATCGAGAAGGGCATGCCCGCCGACCTGCAGGACATCCTGCACAACGTCGAGGAGCGCGACTACATCGACTCGCATCGCGAGGTGTCGCCCCTGCGCAAGGCCGACGACGCCCTGGAGCTGGACAACAGCTACATGACCATCCCGGAGCAGAACGCATGGCTCATGGAGCGCTACGAAGAGGCCGTCAGGGAGGCCTGATTTGTAAGGAAAAATCCGAATTTTACACAATTAAAATTCAATCACCTGAATTTCAACGACTTATTCTTTCGAGGAAAAAGAAGCGGTGCTTTTCGATGAGAGAAGTGCCGCTTTTTGATGCAAAAAGGACCGTTTCTCTCATCGAGAAGCACCGTTTCTTCGACCAGCGAACTAAAATTGTAAATTAAAGTACAACTTCTTTTGGCCAGCTCTACATCCAGAACGGAAAGAAGATTGTCGTGAAGTGACGACAGCGCGCTCAGCGGCAGGCTGAACAAACAAAAAAACCGCGCCGCCTCTGGTGAATCACCCGGAGGCGGCGCGGTCGTTTTTGTCTGCGCTAAGCTGTGAATGTTGTTACTTGAGGAGCACCTTGCGACCCTCCATGATGCCGACGCCACGCGACGGCGACTGGAGGCGGCGGCCACCAAGATCGTAGACGGGTGACGACGTCGACGACGCGCCGTTGACAATAGTGACGATGCCTTCGGTGTCACCGACCGTCGCCTCGTTGCTGAAGATCGACTCGCCCTCGTTATAGACGGCCGTGACGCGATAGACGTCGCCCTCCTTTCCTTCAGGATCGCTGAACGTGGGCTGCGAGACGAGGGCCTGGTTCAGCCGCACGCCGTTGCGATAGACGTTGTAGCCGAAGAACATCAGCGATGCCTGCGAGGCCAGCGTGTCGGGCACGAAGGTGATGTCGTCGACAAACATAGCCCAGCCGTTGTCCGTCACCTTGCGGATGGCGAAGTGCTTGGTACCCTGCGGCAGGATGTACTCGAACTTGCAGTCGTCCCACTTGTCGAGCGAGAACGTCTGGTTCTTGAAGTCCGGGCAGGTGCGAGGCGTCTGGTCGAGGGCCTGGAAATTGGTCACCTCAGATCCTGATGTCGAGATGTAGAGCTGGAACTTGTCGGTCGCGGTGGCCTTGGGCAGCGAATGGGCATAGAAGGAGATGACCTGCTGATTGCCTGACAACTCGGGCGAGATGAGCCAGTCGTTACTCTCCGTCTCGTAAGCGCCGAACGAAGCAAGCATCTTGTCGCCCGTGCGCGGATACCACAGCTTGTCGACGAGTCCGACGGTGCCGTTGGTCGTGTTCTCCACCTTCGACGGTGTCCAGATCATCCACGACTGCACGTCGCTGTTCTGCGGGAAGTGCCAGCCGCCGATGCCGTAGGTCAGGGCGCGGTCGCCGTCGTAGAGGGTCCAGTCGCCGAAGTTGGTGCGCTGGAAATCGTCGTAGTCCTCAAAGCTGTCCGTCGTCGGCTCGTCAGCCATGCGCGGCTGGGCGGGCTGCTGCCACTGCAGGCTGACGCCCTGCCCGTCAGTCGAGGCGACGAGTGCCTTTGGCTCGGGATGACGCGGCAGCCGCACCTTGATGGTCTGCTCGCCGCTGCGGTTGTTGGCTGGCATCTCGTCGTCGGCATAGACCACCTCGGCATAGAGGGACGACATCTGGGTCATGGCGCTGCCAGCCTGCAGGTCGATGGTCGCCGTCAGCGGCACCATGACGCTCTGCGACTCGCCCGGCCGGACGCTCATGCCGAGCGACGAACCAATCTTACGCCCGTCGACAAAGACATCGACGGAATACTGTCCCATGCCGACCTCAGCCGTGCCGAGGTTGGTGACACTGGCCGTCAGGTAGCGCGTGGCCCCAGTCTTGAGGTCGCGCGGTGCCGAGGCGATGCTGACGGTGAGGTCGCGCTCGCGCTGGTCGATAATCTGGACATTGTCGATGAAGACTAGGTCGACGGTCGTTGTCGTCTTGACGCGGAATCCCACCTGCACGTGGTCCTTTCCGGCATAGCCCGTCAGGGGGATGCTCACGCGGGTGTATTGTCCGGCCATGGACTCACTGCTCAAGTCGACCGTCTTGACGACCTCGAAGTCGCTGCCCTCAGCGCTGACGAGCACCTCAAGGGGATTGGCCCAGACATAGTCGAGGTAGACGTAGAAGATGAGCACCGGATTGGTGGCGTCGGCCATCGAGATGTTGCCAGTGTGGCACATGGCCGTCTCACTGCCCTCGGCGGCATTGAAGCCGAGCATGCCGTTGTCGCCGTCCTGCGAGAAGCGCGAATCGGCCATGGGAATCCATCGTGCGGAACTGCTGCGGATGTTCGTGCGCCAATAGTAGGTCAGCTCCCCGCCGGCAAACGACTCGATGAACGGCAACTCATACTGCGGGCCGATGATGACGTCGTTCGACACCGTCTCCACGCCCTCGCCCTGCGCATTGACCGCCTTGACATAGTAGCACATGCGGCCCTGGCCGGCGATGACATAGTTGACGCTGACGGGCATGCCTATGTCCTCGTACTGCTTGCGGACAGCCTCTTCTCGCTCCAGGATGTAGTCGGTGTCGACCTCATCGGTGAAGCTCAGCGCGGTCTGACCGGTAGCGAGCGGCGAGTTGGAGTAGTTGCGGCGGATGGTGTAGGTCAGGCCCTCGGGGTCGACCTTGCCGCCGTGGGCACCACTGGCAGGGGCATCCCCCGTGAGCAGCGACGTATGGGTGGCGTCATCATAGACGTAGCGCAGGTTAGCGACAGGCCCAGGCACGTCAGTGCCGACGTAGACCGTAGCCTCGGCGCTGAGTCCGCCGCCATGGCTGTTCTCTGTGACCACGCGATAGGTGTGGCTGCCGTTGGACATTCCCTCGTCGGTATAGGTGAGCAATGCGCCGATGGCCGGATTCTCGAAGGCCGTCAGGCGCCGGTCGTCGCGAAGGATCGTGACGCGGGTGAGCTCGGTCAGCGCCGTGCCGCCCACGTTGAGGGCCGGCGTGGTGAAGCTGATGTCCACCTTGCGCTGTCCGTCAGGATCTGCTACGGCCTTAAGCCCTGTCACGGCCGCAGGCACCTGCTGGTTGATGGTCTCCTCGAGCAAGACGCTGGTCAGGTAGATGTTATTGCTGAAGGGATCGCCCGTGGTCATGAGATGGAAGCCCATACAGTAGTCGCCCGAGGCGTCGACGGTGAAGATGGTCTCGAAGCGGCGCTCGCTGGTGCCGGTGACATCTGTGGGCGCCATCAGTTCGCGCGTCATGGCCCCGACGCCCGCCTCGCGGCCCAAGGCCACGGCGAGGCGCTCGGCACCCGCCTGCTCGATATAGGCGGTGAAGACGAGCCGATAGGTCTTGGTGGCATCGAGCGATGTCATGGGCGTGATGAGCCAGTCGTCGGCATCGTAGTCGCGTGTACAGTTGGCGGCGAGCAACAGGTCGTCGTAGCGCCATGTCAGCCCGTCGGCGTTCTGGTCGGCAACGGTGTACTGCTCAAACTGGTCGACCGACGCGAAGTCGTGGCTCATGACGGTCTGCGCCTGCAAGCCGACATACGTGAAGAGCAAAGCTGCCGCGAATATCCATAAGTGTTTCATTTACTTATCTATAGCATTATTTGATTATACATTTTCTTCCATTGTGGATATAGAGCCCCTTGGAGCGTGGGATGACGACGTGGCGGCCATCGACGGCGGTCCACGAAGCATCACTCGGGCATGTGGTCACGAGGGGTCTGACGCCGCTGGCGTCACTGACACGCGCCTCAACGGTGTTGAGCACATGACCCGTAGGA
This sequence comes from uncultured Prevotellaceae bacterium, assembly GCA_902779455.1. Taxonomy (GTDB): domain Bacteria; phylum Bacteroidota; class Bacteroidia; order Bacteroidales; family Bacteroidaceae; genus Prevotella. The sequence continues at coordinate 4,281 of CACZBS010000045.1, read as the reverse complement.
TAGCCGCTGCCGGCAGGCGCCTGGTCGACCAGGAAGGCGACGACACGCAAATGGTCAGTCGCCCACTCCTCAGCCAGCTCTGACTGAAGCGAGATGCTGAAGGTGAGCTGATCCCCATCAGCGGTCCATGTGGGCAGCTGTCCACGCACGGGCGTGACGAAACGGCGCAGGATGTTGTCGTGCACCTTCTTGTTGGCATCGCCGGCCTGCGTGCCCTCGGCTTCCACCTCGTCCTCAACGAGATAGACATGGAGCGTGGCCCTCGGGTAGAGGTCGCCGACGAAGACCTTGGCCTCGCCCGTGACGTCGATTGTCAGGCGTCCGCCGGCCACGCTGGTGGCTGCCTGCAGACGGACGAAGGAGGGCATCGAAGCCGCATAGTCGAACATGTAGCCGACCTGCTCAGCATCATATCCACCAAGTGTGAAGGCTGGCGGTTCACCGTCCGTGAACGACGTGCGGTCGAGCATGATGTAGGGATTGCCGGCGACGCCGAAGCGCGTCAGCTGGCGGCTGTCCTCGAGCGTGAACTCATCGTCGCGATAGCCCACGCGGTGGGTCACCCAGGCAATGTTCTGACGCCCTTCGACGACCTGCTCAATGAGGTGGTCGACGGGCGGGCAATTGACGCAGTTGAGCGACGTGAAGTGTTCGAGCAGCACCATGCGCGGATAGCTCGACGCATAGACATAGAAGTCAGCGCCACGCTGCTCCCCGGCGATGCTCACGGCCAGCTCGTGGCGCCCCTCGCTGAGCGGAGGCAGGTCAATGACGTGGCTGAAAGACTCCGTGGCGTCAGGCGGCAACAGGCCGCCAGCCGTCTGCACGGCCACCTCCTTGCCGTCGATGGCATAGCTCAGAGTATAGCCCTCCAGGGGGCTGGCCGACAGGTTCTCCACCTCGCCACTGACCGCCAACTGGCTGCCGTCGGCATAGAGCGTGCGGTCGGTCTCGACGCTGAGCACCACGGCCTCGCGCTCCTTCATCGTGCCCTCGATGGCGGCCTGGATGTAGAGGATGCCGAGGCCCATCTCATGATAGTCGGCCCACTCATTGCCCACAGCCAGCCACGACGTCAGATGAGAGCCCTCGCCATAGGCCAGGATGCCCTCGTAGCCCTCGGGCTGGGTGGCGGTATAGCCGATGTAGAGTTCGTTGCCGTCAATCGTAAAGGGTGAGCGCAACTCCACCTCGTTCCATCCGTCGCTGACCTCAGGGACACTCTGCACGACGACGGAGCTGCTCGTGAGCGACGTGCGGATCCATACCGACACGTTCTTCAGTCCGCTCCTGACGGCGAAGCGCAGCCGCGTGATGGTCATGTCCTCATAGCGCACCATCCGCGTGCGTGGCATGTGGATAGCGGCCGAGATGCGGGTGTCGCCAAGGCCTTGCAGCCCGACGGGGTGGAGCCCCGAGGCAAGCTCGTCGTCGCAATAGCCAATAAAAAACTGCTGGGCTCCGGCAGCATGCAGCATGCACCAGAGCACCAGCAGTGTAGAATAGAATCGTAGTCGCAGCATAACGCTTACTTCACAAGCATCTTCTTGCCACCGACGATGTAGAGACCCTTGCGGACGTTCTCGACGGGCAGACCCTGCATGTTGTAGACGACCGTCTCAGCGTTGCCGGCATTGACCGTGTTGATACCCGTGACGATGTCAGCCTCGTCGATGATGTACTCCTTGCCGTTGACGAAGGCCAGCGGCTTGGTCTGCTCGCCCTCACCGTTGCTGAAGACAATCCACTGCGGAGCCTCCATGGCAGTCGTGCTGAACGCATAGTTCTGATAGAACTCACCGTTGTAGTAGGTCTCCGTGCGGGCCCAGCTCAGTTTCGTGCCGGGCAGCTCAGGCTCCTCGCCGTCGCTGTAGGCACAGGCATAGACGTTGGTCCAGCCCTGCACGTTGACAAACGTAGCCTTGAACTCCTGCGGCTGCGGCTCGTCAGCACCGATCTTGACGGGCTGGAAGTAGGTGCCGCCCAGATAGTCGTAGAGATAGCCCACGACGTCGACAGCCTCGCCATCGGCAGGATATTCGGGATTAGCCCCGAGAAGATCCATCACAGAGAATGACTCCTCGAGCATATCGATGTAGACGGAGTGCTCGCCGTCGGTCGTCGTGAAGGTGACGCCAGAGAACTTGACGTAGCGCCAGTCGTAGTCGTAGATATACTCGTAGATATTGTCGTCGCCAATCACCATGGGCTCAGCCTCCGTGCCAGCCACGTTGAGCAGCTCGGACGAGTCGCTGAGGGTGAGTGTGCGGGTGATGCCGCCACCAAAGGCCGAGAGGTCAATCACGACGACATTGAACGTCAACGAGCCATAGAGGTCGTCGCCCGTGGCCACCAGCTTGCCCAAACCATCGACGACAGTAGCACCCGAGTAGTCCTCGACAACGGCGTAGTTATTGCCGTCGGAGTAGGTCACCTTAGCGCTGAAGAGGTTCAGCTTGACCAGTCCATTATCGTTGTGGGCCTTCAGTTCGGCGATGCTGTTCAGCTCGACTGCAGTCTCCTCCTCGCTGCTTGGCATGCCAATAGTGTAGGCCGGATAGTTGAGTTCTGACTCGGCGCCACCTTTATCAAAGTCACAGTCGAAGTCCATGTAGACGGTGCCGGCCTCGAGAAATTCCTTCTCGCCTTCATCAAGCATGACGAAGCCAGTGACCGTCACCTCCTTGCTCGAGAACGAGGCGTAGTCGAAGTAGCTGAAGGTCTTTGTGCCCAGGATGCCGGGGCCCTTCTGCACCTCGCCGTAGCTGACGGTCTGCATGTCGGCCAGGGCCGTGCGAGCTTCCACTACCTTCAGGTCGTTGCCCGTCAGCTCGGCCACCGAGCCCTTGGCGAAGGGCACGACATACTTGCCGGCAGCGGCGGCCTTGAGCAGCACACCAGCGCCAGCAGGCACATTCGTCACTTCGGTCAGTTCCGTTCCTGCCTTCATGCCCGAGAAGATGTCGCCCGTGATCTTCTTCTTCACGCTGTAGGCCGTCAGACCCTCCACTGCGGAGAAGTCAAGGGCCTTATCGCACGAGAACGTCATATAGATGTCGTCGCCCACCTTCACCTCATCGGTGACGATGACGTCGACATCGGTCTGCACCTTCGAGGGGTCGTAGGTGTAGGCAAAGCCATAGAAGCCCAGCTTCGAGCCCGTGCAGAAGACCTTGTAGGTGCGGCCGGCCTTGACGGGGAAGCTGTAGGTGCCGCCCGTCACCTTGGCGTCGACGGTCATGCCATCGTAGCCTTCCATGGCCTGTTCGCTCTCCAGGACGTAGAACTTCTTGCCGGCATTGAGCACGATGCCCACCGTCACCTGTCCGTCGTAGAGGGGCTTGATGATGTAGGTCGTGCCGCTGGTGGCCGTGCCGTTCTCGCCGTTGCCCTCAGTGAAGCCAGTGAAGCCGTAGGCGTCCTTCAGGGCCGCATTGCCCTTGAACTTGAAGTCCGCACCGCCGGCAAAGCCCACGGTCAGCGTGACAACTGTCTCGCCTTCTGTGTCCTCCACATCGAAGGACGTGCCAGCCGTCAGGGGGAAGTCCGATTCAGCGAAGCCGAACACGACGTTCTCGGCATAGACGCTGACGATACTCATCATCGCCAACGCGAGTAGAGATAAAATTTTCTTCATACGCTAATTGTTGTTTAAATTAATAAAAAGTGATGATTTAATCCTATTCATCCACAAAAGGTTTCATTTAGCATCTTATGCGGCGACAAAGATAACACTTTTTCTCGAAACAACCAAATTTTACAGACAACTATTTTGAGCACAGAGCAATTAAAACTATTCATGAAAAAGATCATCAACATCTACCTCATTATTTATACTTTGCCATCCTGCATTGTGCACCAAACCTGCAGAAGTCACCATAGTCAAGTGAAGGGACTTATTAGTACCAGTAACCTCACGGAATGTATCACGCCGTTCCAACATTCGTTGTGCATATTCTGCAGAAATTGCAAAGGGTTTGTTAGTGAACTTCATCTCGCAGATTCCATATTCTTGACTATTTTGGTGCAAAGATACAAATTAAATTTCAAATTCAGCCACTTTTTTAACAACAAATGTGGCAGTTGGCCGATTTTCAATGTGGCAGTTGGCCGATTTTCAATGTGGCAGTTGGCCGATTTTCAATGTGGCAGTTGGCCGATTCTTGATGTGACTGTCTTCTCCTTGGGCTTCACCTCAACATTGGTCAGCTCAAACCATTCCAACATATGTGTTGGCAACAAACATTTGGCAAGTATTTCGTATTGTGGATTCATTGTGAT
>CACZBS010000044.1 GCA_902779455.1 uncultured Prevotellaceae bacterium | reverse complement strand
GGCGATGAAAATCTTCTCTCTGTCATGGTCATGTCGCTTTTGTCTTATTTTTACTTTTCTAATTTAGTCGCATATTTCTGGGCAAAGATACGAAAAAAACGTGGCTTACGTATGAAATGGCGCGTGGTATTTTTCGCAAAACACGAAAATACCACGCGCCGATAGGGCTTTTTTCGTATAAAAACACGCTTTGGAGGTGATTTTCGGGCTTTTTTCGTCGCCGCCGAACGGTCGTTCAGCGGCGCCGAACAGTATTTCAGCGCCGGTGAAATAGTGTTCACCGACGCTGAAATAGTTTTCCGGGAGCGTTTCGGAGGGCCGTGCCGTCACCTGACGACGACCTTGCGGCCGTTGCGGATATAGACGCCGGGGACGGCGGGACGGCCCTGGAGGCGCTGGCCCTGGAGGCTCCACCAGGCGTCGGCGTCGCGGCCCGTGGCCTTGGGTGCGTCGACGGCGAGAAGGTCGGGGTCGACGTAGTTGCGCTGACTATAGTAATAGGAGTCTACCTGGCCGTTGGACCACTGGGCCTGCTGGGGCCAGCGGGTGTCGGCGTACCACGTGAAGCGGTCGGTGCCCTGGGTGCGCTCGCGGACGACGACGCGCTGAAGGTCGTCGAGGGTGAAGTATTCGGCTGAGACGAAGACCATGTCCTCGGCTGTCTTGTCCCACCGGTAGTATTCGCTGGCGACGGTGCCGTCGTCGAGGGTGCGGGTGGCATAGGCCTCGCCGCTGCCGGAGAAGTCGGTCATGACCCACTTGCCGAGCTCACGGTTCCAGTCGTAGATGACCATTGACGCCTCTTCAACAACAAGATCTTCTTCTTCATAGCCGCTCTCGAGGGGTCCGCGGGGATCGCGGTAGGTGTCGAGTGTGAAGAAGAAGCGGTGGCCCTGCCAGTACTTGGTCTTTTGGCCGTGGAGGATGATGGTGGGGTCGGCGTCGTCGGTCTCGACGTACTCCTCGACATACCAGTTGCCCTCCTCGTAGGTGCGATTGCTCCAGAGGCGCTTGCGGGGACTGTATTCAAAGTGGCTGCTTTCGTAGTTCTCCTCCCAGGGGCCGTCGGGCGAGGTGGAGAAATACCACGTGACGCGGGTGAGGATGCCCCAGCGGTCGTAGGTGAAGACGGCGCGGTCGTAGCCGTCGGCAGGCACGTCGGTCTGATTGATCAGCTGGGCGATGCGGCCGTCGGCGCGATAGGAGAGCCAGGACTCGTAGTTGCCTTCTTGGTCGGAGGTCACGGCGTGGGTGATGCGGCCGGCCTTGTCCCAGGCGTCGACGGTCATGGTGTAGTTGTCATCGGGATAGCGCACGTCGGCATATTTCATCGTGGCGAGGCGCCCGAACCAGTTGAACATGAGGTCGCCCTCGTAGTCGTCCATGCCGCCGCCCTCCCACGAGTCGTTGTCCTCGACGTCGAGCAGCTTGCTGAGGGGCACGTCGAAGGCCTGGTCGTCGGCGTAGGTGAAGAGGATGGAGCGGTCGACGTCGAAACTGCTGCTGCCGTAGCCGAAGAAGGTGAGGCGGGTCAGTCGGCCCTTGTCGTCCCAGCCCATGTCGAGCGACTGGTCGGCAGAGTCGTCCCAGCGCAGGACCTTGCGGGGTCCCTGCACGACGTCGTAGTCGGAGGCCCGCTTATAGCGCATGGTGAGGGGGCGCGTGTGGGCGGCGTTGAGCTGCCACACCAGCTGGTGGTCGGGGGCCCAGTAGGGCGTGAGGTCCTGGTCGAGGGTCACCTCGTAGGCATTCTGCAGCTCGTAGTAGGTGGTGACGACGCTGTCGCCGGCGGTGACCATCTCGCGGCGCTCGCCCTCGGCGCGGTATTTCTCTGACCCGCTGCCGATGCGGTCGTAGATGACGCTGCTGACGAGGCGGTGGTGCAGCAGCAACTTAAGACGGCCCTCCTTGACGGCATAGGCACGGCCGGTGAACTGCTGGTGGGCGACGTAGGTGACAATGAGGGGTGCGTCGTCAGTGGCGGCGATGCCATGGTCGTACTGGCGGCCGATGCCGTAGACGGGGTTCATCCACTGGTCGTAGCCGATCTCCTCGGCGGCATAGCGGCGGCCGTCATCCCACTCGTAGCGGATCTCGTAGTAGTGGTAGCCGTTGTAGTCGTAGCGGGCCTCGGTGCGCTCGGTCTCCTCGCCGCGCTGGCCGTTGGGCTGGCAGCGGCTCATGGAGCGGAGGGTGCAGCGGCCCTGGGCGTCGAAGGCGTAGTCGACGAAGTAGTTCTGGTCGGTGGTGTCGTAGGTGCCGTCGGCGCGGCGGGTGAGCCTCGAGGTCAGGTAGCCGTGGTCGTCGTAGGTGTAGGTGGTCTTGTAGTTGAGCGACCCGTCGGCCGCGCGGCTGACGATGCTGTCGCGCAGGACGGTGGGTGTGCCTGCCTGCGGGGCCTTCATCCCGTAGAGGGCGGGGGCCCTGAAGGTCTTCACCTGTGCCGTGGCGCCGATTGCGACGACCGCCAGCAGCAGAGTCAATAGTGCTTTTGTCTTGTTCATGTGGCTAAATATTTAAATTAGGTCTATTATTTATTTTCGACGACGAATCGAATGGGCGCCAGCCACTCCCCTCCCTTCCGCTCAACATCCCGAAGGGTGACGTTTGCTACTGAAGGGATGCAAGAAGGGGAGGTCGTGCGCAGCCACTCCCCTCCCTTCAAGGGGAGGGGTGAGGGGTGGGGTCTGTATATTCTGTACGCGGAAATAGTTAGAGACCCCACCCCCAACCCCTCCCCTTGAAGGGAGGGGAGCGGCTGCGCACAGTATATACATCATATCATTCGTTTAATTCGTTAAATTCGTGGTCGAAAAAAAACTCCATCCTTCGTGGTCAAAAGAATTTCCATCCTTCGTGGTCAAAAGAAATTCCCGACTTTCGCGGTCTCAGTCGATGACGACCTTCTTCCCGTCCACGATGTAGACGCCCTTGGGCATGGCGCCGCGCGAGGGGGGCGGCAGACGGCGGCCGCTGAGGGTGTAGACGGCGGCGGGGGCGTCGGGGGACGTGACGTTGCGGATGGCGTCAGGTTCGTCGCCATAGACGATGCGCAGGGGACGCGAGCGGTCGGCGGGGGCAGGGAGGTGGAGCCATGCCGTCGAGGGTTCGACGTAGGTGGGGCGCGTCAGGGGGACGAAGGTGGCCGTGTCGGCGTCAGGGCTGAGCACGTAGTTGACGTAGTCCTCCTCGACGGGCCGCACGAGGAGCGACTCGGTGGTGCCGCGCAGGAGGTTGGCATAGACGGAATAGGAGTCGCTGCAGCGCACGCGGTAGTCGCCGGGCTCGCCCTCGATGTAGAGGCCCTCGAAAGCCGGCGCGTCGTCGATGCGGAGGGCCGTCACCTCATAGCTGTGGCGGTTGAAGCCCGCGATGATGTAGGCCCTGAGACCCTCGACGCTGGTGAAGTCGAGGTCGTCGTCGGCGCAGTAGGTGGTGGCAAATCCCGTCAGCCGGATGGTCTTATAGCGCACCACTTCGAACTCGAGCGAGTCGGCGGCGAGGAGGTCGCCCTGGCTGTTGCGCAGCTCGGCCGTGACGGTGTGGAGGCCGCGGCGCAGATGGTCGGTCGTGAGCGTGATGTCGTCGCCGGTGTAGGTGAAGGTCTGGGCCTGGGAGCGGCCAGCGTCGAACCATGCGGTGAGGGTCAGCTCGTCGGCGGGGTCGTCCTTCAGGTAGAAGTAGCGGGTGAGGACGGCAGAGGGGCCGATGCCGTCGGCCACGGTCTGGAAGTGGAGGGCATGCAGTCCGGCCTTCAGCCCGCGGAGGTCGACGCTGACGGTCGGCTCGAGGCCCGTCAGGTTGTGGAGGGTGCTGACGTCGTTGTCGAACCAGTAGCGGCAGGCGGTGGGCTGCGGCTGCAGCGCGGCGACAGTGAAGTAGCGGGTCAGCGGTGCGCTCCACGCATGGCCGTCGCGGCTCACCTGCAGGTGGAGGGCATGGACGCCGGGCGACAGCCGCCCCAGGTCGGCGCCGACGCTGAAGGAGCCCTCAGCAGCGCGGCCCTGCCTGAGGGTCGACGCGTCGTTGTCGGTCCAGTAGCGATAGGCGGTCTGCTGGGCCGCTGCCGTCATGGCTGCGCTGAGGAGCAGTGCGGAAAGAAATGTTTTCAGCATAGGCCTCGAAGCGTTTATTCTACGTTGATCGTTACCTTGATGTTGCCGTCGGCATCCTGTGCGGTCTTCACGCCGTACTTCTTCACCTGTGCCGTCGAGGGCAGCGGGTCGAAGGGTGCCGAGCCACCATGGATGCCCACCTGAGAGTCGTCGTCGCCCAGATACTTGGCGGCGGCCTCGTCGGTCAGGTAGAAGAGCTCAGTCAAGTCGAACATATTGTCATCGCCCCGCCAGGTCTTGAACAGGTTCTCGTAGCCATAGATCATCAGATTGTCGCCGTCGGGACAGAATTCGAAATAGTCGGCGTCCTGCGATGTGGAGACACCCACGCAATGGCTGAAGTTCGACTCGGGATTGCCGTAATTGCCTGAATAAATAATTACAGAGTTCATGGCCGTCAGGCGATCAGTGAAGGTGTAACACTTAGCTACACAGTGGTCGATGGTGATGGAACGCTCAGGCTCGGATCCCAAGATAGAACTATTAATGATGCAGTTGGTGCAATAAGCTTGGGTGGGAGTCACATAATATTGATTCCCAAGGTCGACGCCTCCTTGGAGCAAGCAACTGATATACTTTGCAAACACATTGTATGCCATTGCCTTTAAGCGACATTTAAGAAACGTCACCTCGTCCTTGAGACCATTACCAGATGCTTTCGCTATCCCCATGAAATGGATTCCCTCTACGGCCATCTGTTTCTTGCCCTGTTGTCCTATCAGGACGATGTCGCCCTTGACCATTGTGGACGGGGTCTGCCCGTGGTTCGCCATCCCTGCCCCCTTGAGGCTGATGGCCTTGCGGATGGTGTCGGGACAGTTAAAGGTGCCGCTGGAGAGGGTGATGACGTCGCCGTCCTGTGCGGCGGCATAGGCTTCCTTGAGGGCCTCCTCGCCGTAGTAGGCGGTGAGTTTGTCGTTGTGGGAGAGCGATGCGATGAGGTTAGTCTGGGCAGCGGCGTTGAGGCAGGCTGCGACGACAAGAGCTAAAGAGAGAAAAATTCTTTTCATAATTATACGGTGTGACGGTTTATGAATGTTTCACTTTGATGTATCCCTTGGCGATGCCCTCCTTGACGAGCTGCGCCATGTTGGTGACGCCGAGCTTGCGCATGATGCGCTTGCGGTGGAACTCGATGGTGTTGGGCGAGACGAAGAGGCGGTCGGCGATGTCCTTCGTCATGAGGCCCTCGGCGATGAGCTTGAGGATCTCGCGCTCGCGGTCGGAGAGGGGCTGATAGCGCTCCATCTGTTCACAGCACTCGCGGAAGTGGGGGCTGAAGTAGTTGTTGCCCTCGAGGACGCAGCTGATGGCGGTGAGCAGCTCGGTGGTGTCCTCGGTCTTCATGACGATGGCGTTGACGTCGCTGTTGATCATCTGGCGGAGGGTCCACACCTCATCGTGGATGGTGTGGAAGATGAAGGCGCTGTCGGGCGAGAGGGTCTTCAGACTCTTGACGAGCTCGATGCCGGTCATGTCGGGCAGCTCCACGTCGATGATGTAGACATCGTAGGGGTGGCTGACGGTGAGCTCCATGGCCTTGCGGGCCGTAGTGACGCAGTCGACGGTGGTGAAGGCCGTCATGGTGGCCACGAGGGTCTTGAGCCCCAGCGCCACGATCTCGTGGTCCTCGATGATGAGCAGGGTCGGATGAGCCGTCTGCTCGGTGGTATTGTTCTTTAGTGTATAGGTATTCATATTGTGGCAAAGGTAATAAAAAAACATCAAAGTGACGTCGTCGGACGTATTGAAAATGTTTTCTTACACCTTAAAACTACGGCAAGCCGTAGTCGCCGCAGGACTATTCGCCAGCGACGGTCAGCACCCACGCGTCGCCCTCGCTCGCTGTGGTGAGGCGGCAGCCGATGCTGGCGGCACGGTCGGCCATCGACTGCAGGCCGATGCCGCCGCCGTCGCCGGCCTTGGACTGGCCGACGGAGGTGACGGTCAGGCGGGGGTGGCCGCCGTTGTATTGCAGCACGACGCTGCCGCGGGCCTGCTCGCCCTGGTGCTCGGCCATGTTGCCGACGGCCTCCTGGACGATGCGATAGAGCTGGTAGCTGGTGTTGGCGGGCAACTGCTGCCAGGGGCCCTCGTCGGCGCGGAAGCTGACGGCGGGCATCTCGATGTGGCTGAGGTAGTGGGACAAGGCGTCGGGCAGGGTGACGCCCTCGACGAACTGGGGCGGCATGAGCTCATGGGAGAGGCGGCGCAGGTGGGTGCGCAGCGTGCCGACCTGGGTGGCGATGGCCGTATGGTCGGGCTGGGCGGTGCGCAGCTGCATGCCGATGGCCAGGAGATCGTTGCAGGCGCCGTCGTGCAGCTCGTGGGCGAAGCGCGAGCGCTCCTGCTCCATGCCCTCGACGTATTTGCGCGTCTCGCGCATCAGGGCCTGCTGGCGGCGCTGGCGCATCCAGACGGCCATGGCCACCACGGCGGCTACGAGCACGGCCAGGGCGGCGGCCATCAGGCCGATGCTGCGCTGGCTGCGGGCCTGGCGTGCGCTGAGCCGGGCCACCTCGAGCTCCTTCTCCATGACGCGATAGTCGGTGGCGAGCTCGTCGAGGCGGCGCTGGCTCTCGGCGCTGTGCAGCGAGTCGGCCATCACGGCCGCCTCGTGCTCCAGTCGGTAAGCCTCGTCGTAACGGCCCAGGGCGGCCAGGCAGCGGCTCTTGTTGCCTAACAGTTTATGTGGAGGAATGACCTGCTGCAGCTGCATCAGCTCCTCCAGCCGGCTGATGGTCTGGAGCGCCTCAGCATAGCGGCCCTGCTCGGTGAGGATGATCATGCGCGACTCCAGGATGCCGGCGGCGGCCGTGTTGCCGGGCGGCAGCTGGGCGGCGATCTCCTCGCCGCGCTGCAGGTAGCGGCTCACGGCGGGCGCGGCGGGCTGCCCGGCCAGCGCCTTCAGCAGGTAGTTGATAGTCTTGAGCTTGAGGGGCGTGCTGTCGGTGCTGTCGGCCGCCTCGAAGGTGGCAGTGAGCAGGCTGACGGCCTCGTCGTCGCGATGGCTCATCAGCAGCGCGATGCCTTTGTTGGCCTGGGCCGAGAGGCGCTCCACGTCGTCGCCGCCGGCGGTGGCAGCGGCGATGGCCTTGTCGGCATAGCCGAGGCTCTCGTCCAGACGTCCCATCTCGGCAAAGAGCACGCTGAGGTTGTTGGCCAGATAGGCCTCGCTGTCGTGGTCGCCGGCGGCGAGGGCGGCCTCGAGGCCCTGCTGGTAGCAGATGGCGGCCGAGTCGTTCTGCCCCAGGCGGCGGTAGGCAATGCCCGTGTTACCGCACATGATGGCATAGTCCTCGCTCGTGCCGTAGCGCTGCATCAGCGGCAGGGCCAGACGTCCCCACTCCACCGCCGCCGCCATGTCGCCCATGACGTTGCTGGTGGCCGACAGCTCGGCATAATACTGGGCCAGGACGGAGTCAGGGGCCTGGGGCCAGGCGTCGAGACCGCGCCGCAGACAGCTGAGGGCCGAGTCGGGGCGGTCCATCATGTTATGATGGCGGGCCATGGCCAGCAGGGCCTCGGCGCGTCCGCCGCCGTCGTGCAGCCCGGCAGCATAGTCGTAGGCATGCTCCAGGAGCACCCATGCCGAGTCGATGTCGTCGGCCTCGAGACGCTGTTCTGACTCAAGGACGAGCTGCTGCACCCGGCTGCGACTGTCAGACTGACGGCCGCAGGCGACGCAGAGGATCAGGGCGGTGAGGAGGGCGACGACGTGTTTCATCACTTACGGGTTTCGATGACGCAGTTGGCCGGCTGCTTGATGTTCTCGTCGATGGTGACCGAGCCGATGGAGTCGGCCACGATGTGGCCTGACGACGGGTTCTTGATGTTGGCGATGTGTCCGCGGATGTCGGCCTGCACGTCGCTGTATTCGAAGACGCGGTCGCACAGAGGGTCGAAGGTGCAGTCCTCGAGCACGAGGTTGTCGGCATAGCAGAGCAGCTGCTCGCCGGAGAGGTGGCAGCGCACGAGGCGCACGTTCTTGGAGTGCCAGGCGAGGTATTCGCCGTCGAGCTCCGAGTCGTAGATGGTGATGTTTTCGCACTCCCAGAACGAGTCCTTCGTGACGATGTGGGCATCGCGCAGCGTGACGTTCTTGCAGTACTGGAACACATATTTCGAGTCGCTGCGCAGACCGTCGATCTCGATGTTCTCCGAGAACATGAAGGGATAGGTGCCGTCGTGCAGCTTCAGGTTGCGGGCACGCACGTTGCGGCAGCGCCAGAAGGTCTCGTCGGCATCGTTGATGACGACATTCTCCAGGTAGAGGTCGTCCATCTCGCGGAACATCTTCGGCCCGTCGATGCGCGTGTTGCGCATGTCCATGTGGTCGCTGTACCAGAGGGCCGAGCGGGCGCCGACGTCAAACTGGCAGCGGTTGATCCGGAAGCCGTGGACGTGCCAGAAGGGATATTTGCCCCAGAAGCGGCAGTCCTCTGCCTCGATGTTGCTGCACTCCTTGATGGCGCTCTCGCCGTCGCCGATGGTCACCTGTTCCAATCTCACGTTGTGGGTTTCGAAGAGCGGACGCTCGCCCTCGAAATGCTGATTCTTAATGATTTCCATAATTAGTTTCTAAAAGCGATGCAAAGGTACATATAAAAAATAAAACCGCAAAGCTTTTTGCGGTTTTTAAGAATCGGTACTAATCCGTGGAATCAGTGTTAATTCGTGAAATCAGTATTAATTCGTTCAATTCGTGTAATTCGTCTTCATTCGTTGTTTCAAGAAAGGCGTCAGCGGGTCCAGAAGCGCGAGGTGATGTCCTCGAACGTGCCGTCGGGACGGCGACGATAGAGGCGCTGGTTGGTCGTCGGCTTCTTCAGGGGGCCGAGGTGGCGGATGTAGGGCCCGATCTTGATGTAGTCGAAGTCCTGCTTGCGCACCGCCGAGGGCACGCGCAGGCGGCCGCTATACCAGGCCACGCGCAACTGCGGCCAGCGCTCATGGACGTAGCAGGCCAGGCGGTTCACCTCCTGCGGGTCGGCGTCGCCGCCCATGAAGGCCAGGCAGGTGATGTCGGCGCCATACTGGACGACGAAATCGTCCAGCACACTCTGCGTGAGCGGCTCGCCCACGTCGTCCCAAAGATACTGGCTGTGGCAGCCCGGGCATCGGCACGGGCAGCCGGAGATATTGATGGCCAGCGTCGTCTCGTCGGGGATTTCCTGGAAGACGACGCCCGTATTGACATATTTCAGCATGGTTCTTTCTTTTTAATTCATCGACCGCTTCATGTGGCCCGAAGCGGTGCTTCGCGGGGCGCGAAGCGACGGTTCGGGCAGAAAGAAACGGCACTTCTCGACAGTAATATAGGGGTATATTACCTTCGAAAAGCGCCACTTTCCGGTTTCAGCACGCTGCGTCGCTCAAGCGTGAATCAGCTCACGTGTGCATAGTATCGGCGCGAGGCCTCCTCCTGGCGGGCCTGCGAGAAGTTGGAAACGCGCTTGAGGTAGCCGATGATGCGGGTCATGTAGTCGACGTTCTTCGAGTGGCAGTGGGGGCACTCCTTGAGGTAGCGCTTGTCGATATGGCCGCAGTCGTTGCAGACGGTGTTGGGAATGTTGAACGTGAAGTAGTTGCAGCCCTCCTGGGCAGCCACCTTCAGCAGCTGGCGATACTGCTCCTTCGAGAGGTGCTCCTCGAGGTTCATGTGGAGGGCCGAGCCGCCCGTGAGGTGCTCGATGTAGGGGGCGCCGTGGAGCTTGAACTTGTCGATGATGGAGAGCGAGTCGTCCTCGACGACGTAGAAGTAGGAGTTGTAGCAGTCGCGGGGCACGAAGTAGCCGTCCTCGCGGTCCCACTTGGCGTGCTTCACGCCGACGTTCTCGGCCGGGATCATCTCGCAGTTGAACATGACCTCCTTCGTGCGGTACTGCTTGTTGTACTTCTCGATCAGACCCAGGATGCCCTGCACGAAGTGGAGGTAGTCGTCGTTGGGCGTGATCTTGAGGCCCATGAACTCGGCAGCCTCGACGAGGCCGTTGATGCCGATGGTCAGGTACTGGCGGGCGATGTTGATATAGCCGGCATCGAAGAGCGGCAGCATGCCGTGGGCCTGCAGCTCCTTGAGGTTCTCGTTGTAGGCCAGCTGCACCTTGTGGCAGAGGTCGATGATGCCGCCGAGATACTCCAGATAGTCCTTGCCGTGGTTGACGGCATACTGGATGCAGCGGTTGAGGTTGATCGTCAGCACCGACTTCGAGCCGGTGGAGACGCCGCCGGCGCCGAGCGTGTAGGAGAAGCCGTTGTCGGTGATCTCGTTGCGCAGGCGGCAGCACGAGGAGAGCGAGTCGGCATTGTCGCTCATGTAGGTGAAGAACGAGTGGCCCTCGGCGTACATCTCGGCCGTGAAGTCGCCCCACTCCTTGTCGAGGCACTCGCCGTTGCCGTCGGTCAGCAGGGCCATGGTCTCGACGGGGAAGGTCAGGAGCGTCTTGGTGCGCTCCTTGTTGAACCACTTCATAAAGCGCTTCTGGAGCCACGAGAGTCCGTTCCAGTCGGGCTTCTCGCCGTTGGGGAAGTAGAACTCGCCGAAGATCGACTCGAAGTAGTAGCGGTCATAGTAGGCCACATTCCAGAAGACGGCCTGGTAGTTGCGGGCGCCTGTGGGCTGATTGAGGGTGTAGACGATCTGCTCGAAGCAGTCGGTGATGACCTTGTCGATGGTGCGGTGCTTGAGCGAGAGGTCGACGACCTCGTCGGCGCGCTCGAAGTAGTCCTTGCCGTACTCCAGTCCGAGGAAGTAGTTCATGTACATGAGGAACTCGGGCGTGGCGCAGGCGCCGGAGAGCATCGACGAGACCATGAACACCATGTTGGCGAAGCCGCCGCAGAACGACTTGAGGTTGGTCGGGGCCGTCGAGTTGCCGCCGATGGAGGCGGTGCCGCCGATGAGCCATGGGTACATCGTGATCGAGGCGCAGTAGTTGGCCAGCGAGGTCTCGTCGTTCTTATATATAAAGTGGTGGGTCAGCTTGTCGATATACTCGTCGGCCAGCTGCTTGCCGAACATCTTCTTGATGCGGTCGGTCAGCAGGCGGCGGTTCAGTCGGATGAAGTTCGACTTGGGCAACTCGCCGATGAGCGTGGCGATATTTTTGTGCTCAACGTTGGCATTGGCGTCGTACTTCGAACCGGTGGCCGCATTGACGGAGTCCATGTAGTCGGAGAGGAACTGCATCTTCTGCAGCGTCTCGCGATCCTCGGTGTGCTCCTGGCGATAGATGATGAACGACTTGGCCACGCGGTAGTGGCCCTCGTGCATCAGAGCCTCCTCCACCTGGTTCTGGATGTCCTCGACGGTGATGTCATCATGGATATCCAAGTGGCTGAGAATCTTCGAGATAGTGCCCAGGTCGGAGGGCTCATCGACGCTCTGGAACGCCTTGATGATGGCGTTCATGATCTTGTCGAGCGAGAAGCGGTCTTTCGAGCCATCCCGCTTCGTGATGGTAAAGTTCTTGATTTCCATTATTGCTTAGTATCTCTAATTTATTGTTGCTTTCCTGCCGTCGAAGTTTTCCGTTTTGGAAAACTTTTTCTTTTTCCTTCGTCAAAAAGTTATCCGTTTTGGCAAACCGGAATCGGTTGCAAAGTTACGAAATATATCTCATACGGCAATGCTTTTTCCAATATTTTTTTCGGAATAGACAAAAAAAGTTTATCGACGGGGGACGGAGAATTAAAGACGGATGTACGGATGGACTATTTTTAAGACGGATGTACGGATGAACTTTTTTAAGACGGACGTACGGAAGAACTATTTTTAAGACGGATGTACGGAAGAACGGGGCTGCGCCAAAGAAAAATTTTAAGACGGATGGACGAGAATTATAAGACGGATGTACGGATGAACGGGGCTGCGTCAAAGAAAAATTTTAAGACGGATGAACGGGAATTATAAGACGGATGTACGGATGAACGGGGCTGCGCCAAAGAAAAAATTATAAATCGGCGCAGCCCCGTCCATCCGTACATCCGTCTTAATTCTTGTTCATCCGTACGTCCGTCTTAATTATTGTACATCCGTACATCCGTCTTAATTATTGTACATCCGTACATCCGTCTTAATTATTGTACATCCGTACATCCGTCTTATAATTCTCGTACATCCGTCGGGGCGGGGGTAGCTCAGAGGAGCTTGTCGACCAGCGCGCTGACGTCGGCGATGTTGACCAGGCCGTCGCCGTTGACGTCGGCTGCGGTGGTGCTGAAGGTTGAGGGGACGTCGCGGCCGAGGATGTAGTCGACGACGAGCAACAGGTCGGCGGTGGTGAGGCTGCCGCTGGCGTCGACGTCGCCGCTGCCCGGGCCGATCTCGACGATGTTGGCGAAGCGGCCCCAGACGGAATGGGCCTTGTAGACAGCCGTCAGGCCAGGCAGGACGTAGAGCGTGGCGTCGGTGTAGGTCTTGCTTGTGAAGGAATAGTAGTCGGCTTGCGGGGGCGTAGTAGCCAGCACCTTGACATATTCGATCGGCGTGACGTCGCTGCCATAGATGGCGTAGAAGCCTATACGCTCGACTGAGGCCGGCAGGGTGATGCCTCTCAGGCCTGCCAGATAGAAGGAGTGATCGCCTATCGACACGATGCCGTCGGGGACGACGAACTCCTCGGGCAGGTAGTGGTTTTGCATCCAGGCAGCATAGATGGCGGTCACCGACGAGGGGATCCGCGTCTGTCGGCTGGCCTGTATGAGGAGGTTCTCAGCCGTAAGGATGATGGCGTTGCAGTTCTCGCGCGAGTCGTAGGTCGTGTTGGCGGCATCCACCGTGATGGTCTCCAGGTTGGGGCAGCCGGCTAAGACGCCCTTTCCTATCTTATTCACGTTGGCGGGGATATGGATGGTCGTCAGGGCCGTACTGAAGAAGGCATCTTCTCCGATCGAGGTGACGCTGGCCGGCAGCTGGACTTCCGACAACTGCTTGCATGCCGAGAAAGCCGCTTTGCTGAGGGTCGTCAAGGTCTTGTTCCTTGTCAGGTTTGCCCACGTCAGGTTCTTGCAATAGTAAATTGGAATTTACTTCAATAAACCATATAAGAGTATATCGTAAACCATGCCTCCTTTTATTACCGCTTTGCGCATGACACCTTCTTGTATAAAACCATTCTTTAGTAAAATACGCTGAGATGCCAAATTTGGCTGAAAGACATTTGCCGTAATTCGATTGAGACCAAGTTCCTTTATTGCTATCTCACACACTTGGCCCACAGCTTGACTCATCAGACCACGATTCCAATAGTCTTTCAATAACATGTAACCTAATTCGCCGTCAAGCCTGTATATATCTGCTTTTCGTTCAACGGAAACACTACCAACAATCTTC
>CACZBS010000043.1 GCA_902779455.1 uncultured Prevotellaceae bacterium | reverse complement strand
TCTTGTGGCTATTGTCCATCACGATATGAAATTGGAACGCTCGACCTATGAAGTCTTGCAAATCCTCAGCATATCACTTACGGACAAAACTCACCTAACAGACTTGTTCGATAAGACTAAATTCAACGATGTCAAAGAACTCGATTGTCCCCTCTTTCCGGGGCTATTTGATTAATATTTAACTCGTCCCAATTTTAACGGGACACTAATGACAGGTTTAATTTTGCTTGCAAAAATAATAATAATCATTGAAAAAAAACAAATTCCGAAGGTTTTTTCAGTTTCGGTTTTTCAAAATTCGAAAAAATTATGGTCATTTTTTCGATGAAATCGGCGTTTTTTGAAGGTAAGTTTTTTTTCTGAAAGCGTTCGCCGGCGGATAGCAATGCCCGGGAGCCGTGGCCCAACCGGCCATGACTGCCGGCCGCCCCCCCTACCCTGCATGACCAGCGAAGCAGTCTGGCGACAGGCATCCGGAATAGCCTGTTTTGTAAAATAAAATCCAAACATTTTGTCAGGATTTTACAACCTCCTGAATATCAGTAGATTTACAAACCTACAGAAGAGAAGCGGTGCTTTTCGATTCGAGAAGCGGTCCTTTTCGAGGCAAAAAGCGGTGCTTCTCTGGCCGAGAAGCACCGCTTTTCGAAACGGGGTGCAACGAAACGTAAAGTTTTTTCAGCATCAAGATCCAAGCTGTTCCTTGGCCAGTTTCTGGTAGATGGAAGGCTTGATGCCCGACACCTGCGTGAAGACGGCGATGAAGTTCGACTGCGACTTATAGCCTACGCTTTCGGCGATGGCGCGAATGGTGTAGTTGCCGTAGTGCTCCACGTCGCTGAGGCGCCGCATGGCCTCCTTGATGCGGTATTCATTGAGGAACGAACGGAAATTTTTGCCGTATTCATCGCTAATGACGCCTGAGACGGCGCGCGACGTGGAGCCCACCATCTGCGCCAGGCGCTCCACGCTGAAGTCGCTCTGGAGGAAGGCGTCGCTGTGCTCCATGACGTGGAGCACGCGCTGAAGCACGTCCTGCGGCTCCTGGCTAGTCTGAGCCGCGCGCGACGGCAGTCCGTCCGCCAGCGCCGGCGCCGGCGAGGCCAGGCTGAGGGCCAGCCGCTGCTCCGTCTCAGCCAGCCGTCGGCGATAGGCCTGCTCGCTGTCGAGAATGTCGCGGTTGCGCTGGAAGAGGTCGGTATAGGCCCGCGAGAGGTGGCGCTTCTGTCGATAGACAACGAGGGCGAGCAGCATCAGTCCGATGAGCAGGCAGCTGATGGCTCCTATCGTGAGCCACTGCCGCCGGATGCGCTCGTCGAGCCGGGTGTGCTCCTCGGTCAGCCGGTTGATCTCGCGTGTGCTGCGCTGGAGCTCGTGCATGAACTGCACATTCTTCAGCTGATTGAACGAGGTGAGGCTGAAGGTCTCGTCGTAGAGCTCGTAGAAACGTGAGAGGAAGGCGCAGTAGTTGGCCATGTCGCCCATCCGCTTGTACAGCTCTGCCGTCTCGCGCATGGTGGCCGTGAGGAGGTCCTGCTGCTGGTGGCCGGTGGCCTCGCGCTCGTTCTGCCTGAGCAGACTGAGGGCCTCGGCGTAGCGCCCCTGGCGGCTGAGGATGAGCGACATGTTGCTGCGGCAGGCCCCAATGTAGGGCAGCTCCAGACTGTCGCGGAGCGCCCGGGCGAGGGTCGCGGCATAGAGGCGGTAGGCCTCGTCGTCATGGCCCTGCTGCTGACGGATGACGGCGCGGGCGACGTTGACGTTGTAGTGGTATTCGGGTGAGTTGAGGCGCAGGGCGGCCAGCTGCTGCAGGCACGAGTCGGCGCGGCGGACATGGCCGCTGAGGGCGGCGGCGATGGCGAGGTTGTAGAGCACGTTCTTCACCGTCTGCGTGTCGGCGGGCAGCACGGCCTGGGCCAGGCTGAGCTCATAGAAGGAGCGGCTGCGCTCGAAGTCGCCATACTGGCTGTAGATGTTGCCGATGTTCTTGCTGGCTTCGGCCATGATGGAGGTCATGCCGTGTGCCTCGGCGATGTCGCTGCATCGGAGGAAGTGGTTCATGGCCTCGGCGTAGTTGAAGTTGTTGTAGTTGATGAGCCCCTGGCCGAGGAGGCTGCGGGCGCAGAGGCTGACGGCGGCGCTGTCGAGCGACGGCGAGTAGCGGCCAGCGACGAAGCTGAAGTAGACCTGGGCACTGTCGTAGTGGCCCTGCTGCCGATGGTGCTCGGCGCGGCGGAAGAGCTCGCCCGTGGGCAGCTCCATCAGCCATCGGTAGCGCTCGAGCGTTGCGCTGTCGACGGGGGCGGCGGCCGCCAGGGGCAGGCTCGCGCTGACCATGGCGGCCAGCAGGGCTGCCCGTCGGCGCCATCCCGGGTGCTGGCCTCGCCCGCGGGGGGCGCCGGCCGTCGTTGAGGTATTCATTCTGAAAATCATCTGGGCGGATCGGGTGTGGGGGGTTTGTGCTGGCAAAGTTACTCATTATTACAAAATAAGACGAAGAATCGGACAAGTTTTTTCGTTTCCGACCCTTTTTTTTCCCTGTCGGCCTTTGACGTAAGGAAAAAAATGCGTAACTTTGCGGCATTATTGCAATCATGACAACGACTATGAGACATTTCTTCATGGGCATCCTGGCCGTAGCGGCACTGGGTGCCTGCTCTGAAAGGGAGCACTTCACCGTCGAGGGCACCATCGAGGGGGCTCAGGACTCCATGCTCTACCTGCACCACATGGCCCTCAGCGGGCCCACCGTGATCGACTCGGTGCGGCTCACGGCTGACGGCGCCTTCAGTTTCAAGGCCGATGCCCCCGAGGCGCCCGACTTCTACGTGCTGCGCATCGACGGCCAGATCATCAACTTCTCCGTCGACTCCACGGAGACGGTCAGCATCCGGGCGAAGTATCCCGGCATGGCGGCCAACTACACGGTCAGCGGGTCGGACAACTGCGAGCGCATCCGCCAGCTGGCCCTCAAGCAGCAGGCACTGCAGCGGCAGGCCATAGCCCTGCAGCAGGGCTACATAGGACAGGAGCTGGCCGACTCGATCGACGCGCTCGTCGACCGCTACAAGCAGGACGTGGTCAAGAACTACATCTTTGCGGGCCCGGACCAGACGTCGTCCTACTTCGCACTGTTCCAGACGCTCGGCCAGATGCCTATCTTCAACCCGCACGCCAGCCGCGACGACATGCGCACGTTCGGCGCCGTGGCCACCTACTGGGACACGTTCTTCCCCGAGTCGGAGCGGGCGCAGAACCTGCGCAACATCACGCTGAAGAGTATGAACGAGGCCCGCACGGTGCAGGCCCGCGAGAATCAGGTGATCGACGCCGGGAAGGTCATCCAGTCGGGCGTCGTCGACCTGCGGCTGCCTGACAACAAGGGGCAGATGCGCACGCTGACGGAGCTGAAGGGCCGCGTGGTGCTGCTCGACTTCCACGCCTTTGCCACGTCGGAGTCGGCCGCCCGCATCCTCCTGCTGCGCGAACTATATAATAAGTATCACGACCGCGGACTGGAGATCTATCAGGTCAGCATCGACCCCGACGAGCACTTCTGGAAGCAGCAGGTGGCTCAGCTGCCCTGGATTACGGTGCGCGACGCCGAGGGCGAGTCGCTCGCGAAATATAATGTGCAGGCCGTGCCCGAATTCTTCACCATCGACCGCCAGAACCAGCTGCAGAAGCGCTCGTCGCAGATGGACGACCTCGAGGCTGAGATCCGCGCGCTGCTATGAGGCGGTGGTGGTGGGTCTGGGCGGCTTTGGCATGCCTGACAGCCTTGGCCCCCTCCAACCTCCCCCCACTGGGGGAGGCTGCTGCGCCAGAATTATCCGCCGCAAAAGCCTCCCCCAGTGGGGGGAGGTTGGAGGGGGCCAGGAGGTGGGAGGGGGCCCTCACCCGCCAAAGCGATTCGGCTTACTGCTTGAACGACTGGCCACTGCCCTACCCCGTCTACAGGTTTCAGACGGGCGACGTCGACGGCGACGGCAGCGAGGACGCCCTGGTGGGCGTCGTCAAGTCGACGCGCTTCCATCCCGAGCAGGGGCGCCGCCTGTTCATCTTCAAGCAGGTAGACGGCCACGCACGGCCGATGTGGCTGGGCTCGCGGCTGGGCGGCGTGCTGGTCGACTTCCGCTTCGCCGACGGCCGCATCCGGGCCATGGAGACCACGCCCGACAGCTCGTCCTACGCCGTCAGCGAATATCGCTGGCGCGACTTCGGCCCCTACTTCGAACGCTTTCTGATCAAAAACACTGATAAAACGACAGCCATTAAATATCTGAACCAATGAAAAAGATTCTTTTTGCCTGTGCAATGGCCATCATGGCCACTGCCTGCAACCAGAAAATGACAACGGCGACGGAACAGGGCACCGACGTGCTGCCCGTCAGCCACATCGACGTCGAGAGCCTTATCGACTCCATCGACCTCGACATGGACATCTCCGCACTGCCGCTCTGCGACCTCTACGTGCTGCGCCATGCCTTCGACGCCCGGCGAGGACTGCCCTTCCGCGATGCCTACCTGCGCAGTATCTACCTGAGCACGACGTGGTATGACTCGCTGATGTGGGCCTTCGACGACGACTCACTGAACTTCGACTGGCACTACGACGAGAACAGCACGCTCTCATGGCGCGAGCAGTATTACCAGTCCATCCGGCCCGCCGTCCTCAAGCATACCGACGAGGAGCAGGCCTTCATCGACCGCGTCAAGGCACGCGAGGACGAGCTGCGGGGGCTGAACTTCAAGGTCCCCGAGGGGCAGCGCGTCAACGTGGGCAACGTGCTCAACGCCTCGCAGCTGCTCGAGGGCGTCGACCCGGCTCTCACCTCGCTGCTCGCCCGCAACGGCTTCGCCATCGTGCCGGCACAGCATCTGCAGCTGTTCCATGTCTACGAGGCCAACGACTACCACGTGTTCCCGTCGTTCGTCACCACCGACCTCTACCTCCAGCTCTATCACCTCTACTTCGACGCCCTGCTGCGCGAGGTGGAAGAACATCGGTTCTACCCTCTGCTGGGACATTTCTGCGATGAAGCGCAAAAGGCCTTCCCCATCAGACAATTCGAGGATGAGATGTTCGACACCCTCGCGGCCACCAAATGGATCAACACATATTTCAACGTGGCCAAGGCCCTGCTGATAGAGCAGGCACCAAAGCAAGACCCCGTGGCACAGGCCGAGTACGAGCGAGTGATGAAGAGCGAAAACAGCCTGTCGGAATTCCTCGGCTATACGGAGGTGCCCTTTGAATACAGTCTGTTCCGACCCCGAGGCCACTATACCCGCAGCGATAACCTGAAACGCTATTTCCGCACGATGATGTGGCTGCAGACCGTTCCCTTCCGGACCGACAGTCCGTTCGACATGTTCAAGGCTTCCCTGCTCGCCCAAGAAGTGTATGACAACAAGAAGCTCAATGCCCTCTACAAGAGACTGACCGAGCCCATGACGTGGCTCATGGGACAGCCCGACGACGTGAGCATCATGCAAATGGGAAGAATGATGGCTGATGGGGAAACAGATGATATTGACCCCAATGAGTTGGGTAAGAAAATCGATGAAATCGCGGAAAAACAGACGCGCATCCGCCCGAAGTTCCTGCGCACGGGTCGCAACAAGGTGCGACTGATGCCGCAGCGCTATCAGCCCGACGCCGAGGTGTTGCAGGAGATGGTCGACTACGAGTCGACGCCTACGAAGCGGGCCACCCCGCGCGGTCTCGACGTCTTTGCCGCCATGGGCAACACCGTGGCCGAGCGCATCCTCATCGACGAGCTGCAGGAGCCGAAACGCTGGGACAAGTATAAGCCGAACCTGGAGCGCATGAAGCGGCTCATGGACAGCATCGACTGGCAGCAGACAGTCGCCACCCGATGGATCGATGCCCTCACCACCGTCGCCGCTCCGGCCGACAGCGCCGCCCCTTACTTCATGCTGGCGCCGGAGTGGGGACTCAAGGGACTGAACGCCGCCCTGGCCTCATGGACCGAACTGAAGCACGACGCCATCCTCTATGCCAAGCAGCCCATGGGCGCCGAGTGTGGCGGGGCCGGACCTCCCGACCCGGTGGTGCAGGCTTATGTCGAGCCTAACGTCAGGTTCTGGCAGAAGGCCCAGGAACTGCTCACGCAGACCAACACCGTGCTGCAGAGCTACGGACTGCTGACTGACCGCGCGAAGAGCATCAGTGAGCAGATGGCCGACCAGCTGGCCTTCCTCCTGCAGGCCAGCAAGGACGAGCTGGCCGGACGCAGCCTGAGCGAGGAGCAGTGCGACCAGCTGAAGCACATCGGCGCCACGTTCGAGAACCTCTCGCTCGACATGCTCCGCGACAAGGACCACGAGCTGTGGGAGTGGGACGACGTCCAGGGCCCGGAGCGCTCGGTAGCCCTCGTGGCCGACGTCTATACAGCTAATGCCGACAACAACCCGCAGCAGTCCATCCTCTACGAGGGCGTGGGCCCGGCCGACGAGATCTATGTCGTCATCGAGGTGCAGGGCTATCTGTGGCTCATGCGCGGTGCGGTGTTCTCCTACCGGGAATTCACGCGGCCCTACGGTGAGCAGCGCATGAACGATGAGGAGTGGCAGAAGCGTCTCGAGAGCGACCCGCGGCAGGGCGTGCCCGAATGGATGAAGCCCGTCATCGCCCCCGTCAAGCTGGCCCCCATTGACAATGAGAAAGTTTTTTATAGCTCTGGCTGTTAGCCTGTCATGTATGTCGGCATGCCATGCCGACATACACAAACCGCAGCAGGCCTCCATCCTCTTCACCGGCGACATCCTGCTCGACCGCGGGGTGCGCCGCACGATAGAACGACAAGGAGCCGATGCCCTCTTCACTCGGGGCATCGACTCCTTGCTGTGTTCTGCCCAGGTGGTGGTGGGCAACCTGGAATGCCCGGCCACACGCATCAAGGCCCCGACGCAGAAGCGTTTCATCTTCCGCGCCGAGCCGGAATGGCTGAAGGTGCTCCGCCGCCATGGGTTCACTCATCTGAACCTGGCCAACAACCACACTGTCGACCAAGGACGCCGCGGGCTCACCGACACCCAACGCAACGTCCGCGAGGCTGGCATGGTGGCGGTCGGCGCCGGGCCGACCATGAGCGAGGCCGCACAGCCCGTGCTGCTCTGCCGCCTGCCGCGCCGCGTATGGCTCATCGCCTCGCTGCGCCTGGCCTTAGAGAACTTTGCCTACTTGCCACAGAAGCCGAGCGTCAGCCAGGAGCCCTTGGACTCACTGCTCCGCCGCGTGGCCCGGCTGCGCCGCCAGGACCCGAAGGCCGTCATCGTCGTCAGCCTCCATTGGGGCGCCGAGCACACGTTGCGCCCCACGGCGAGCCAACGTATGGAGGCCCACCGCCTGATCGACGCCGGGGCCGACGCCCTCATCTGCCACCACACCCACACGCTGCAGACCGTCGAGCACTATCGCGGCCGCCCCATCTACTACAGCATCGGCAACTTCATCTTCGACCAGTCGAAGCCCGTCAACGCACGCGCCGCCGTCGTTCGGCTCGACGTCACGACCGACAAGGTCAACACCAAGACCATTCCTATCAACATCAAAAACTGCAAACCAACGATCGCTCGCCCATGAAACTACTGCCCATGACCTCCCGTTTCCTTTCGCCGATTATCTTTCTTCTGCTCTATTTGCTAAGTATAGACACGTCAGCCCAGAACTGGCAGCACGTCGACCCGCGCATCGGCAGCGTCGGCGTCGGACGCACCTTCCCCGGACCATCGATGCCGTTTGGCATGGTGAAGCCCGGGCCCGACTGCACGGTCACGCCCAACGCCGGGTGGGCGCCGATGCCGGAGGTGGTCACAGGTTTCTCGCAGACGCACGTCAGCGGCACGGGCGGCGGCCAGAAGTATGGCAACATCCTCCTGATGCCCTACCTCGACACCCCTACCCCACAACGCAGACGGAGCGAGGACATCGCCCTGGGTTATTATGCCACGACCTTTGAGAACGGCATCCGCACCGAGATCACGACGAGCGAGCGCTGCGCCCACTACCGCTTTCACTTCCCACGGAAAGGACACATCCTCGTCGACCCCACCCACTTCTTAGGCAAGGACAGCGTCCTCGACCTGCGCGAACGCCAGCAGTTTGTAGGCAGCGGCATGGAGGCCGTCAGCAACCATGAGGTGCGCGGGTTCAGCCGGGTGCGCGGCGGATGGAACAACGGCGATGCCTACACCGTCTATTTCTCACTGCAGACCGACCAGCCGTTCAGCTACGCCGACGGCCGTCTCACCTTTGCCGACACGCTCGTGACAGCCAAGGTCGGCATCAGCTACATTTCGACGATACAGGGAGCAAAAAACGTCGATTCCATCGACTTCAGTACCTGTCTGTCAAGGCTCCGCCAAGCCTGGGACCGACAGCTCACCAAGGTCAACATTAAGGGCACTAATGAGCAGAAGCGGATGTTCTATACCGCCATCTACCACACCATGCTCATGCCCGTCGACAAGACGGGTGAAAACCCCAAATGGACCGACACGCCCTACTATGATGACTATTACGCCATCTGGGACACCTACCGCACCTCGACGCCACTCATCACGCTGCTCGACCCCGACCGTGAGGTGGCCATCGTCAACGCGCTGCTCAACATCTACCGCCGCGAAGGCTACCTGCCCGACGCCCGCTCCGGCGACTCTAACGGCCGCACCCAAGGCGGTTCCAACGCAGAGGTGGTCATTGCCGACGCCTTCGCCAAAGGCCTCGGTCGCGCCGCCGCCTCCCTCCCGATTCATGACAGCACCGCCGCCTCCTGTCCGATTCATGACAGCGCCGCCTCCTCCTGTCCGGTGCGTTGCGACACCGCCGCCTCCTGTCCGGTGCGTTGCGGCATTGCCGCAACGATTGACTACGAGCTCGCCCTCGAGGCCATGCTCAAGGACGGCGAGCAGGACCCCGGCGCCGACCATGAGCGCCACGGCCGCGGCGGTCTCAACGAATACAAACGCCTCGGCTACGTCCCCTACGGCATCGACCGCGCCGGTACGCGCACCGTCGAGTATGCCTTCTGCGACTGGTGCATCGCCCAGGTAGCGCGAGGCCTCGGCTACGATGAAATCGCAAAAAATTACACCCAAAGAAGCAAAAACTGGCGCAACCTGTGGCGCACTGACTACGAATACGACGGCATGCGCGGCTTCATCATGCCCCGCAATGCCGAAGGCCACTGGCTCGACAGCGTCGACTGGGGGCCCCGGTCGTCGGCCGCCTCCGCCCTCCCCTCTCACTTCGCACCTCACAAGATTCCCTACACCCCGACAACCAAGGTCGCGCCATGGTACGTGCCCTGGTGGTCGACCTTCTTCTACGAGGCCACGTCGGAAGAATATTCGCTCAGCATCCCGCACGACGTGGAAGGCCTCATCGAGGTCTGCGGCGGACCGCAGCAGTTCCGCCGTCGCCTCGACCTGTTCTTCGAGAAGGGATATTATAACGTGCAGAACGAGCCGTCATTCCTCTCGCCTTGCCTTTACCACTGGATCGGCCGCCCTGACCTCAGCACCGAGCGCATCCATCAGATTATCCGCGACCATTACACCGACCGCCCCGACGGACTGCCTGGCAACGACGACTCAGGCGCCATGTCGAGCTGGCTGGCTTTCCACATGATGGGGCTCTACCCCCTAGCCGGCTCCGACGCCTACCTGCTCAACCTGCCGCTGCTCGACGAGTCGGTCCTGACGTTGCCAAACGGCCGCACCCTTCGTATATATAAGAAAGGTAAGGGCGACGGCTTCGGCGGCGTCACCCTCAACGGTCGGGAACTCGACGACGCCCGGATCAGCCATCAGCAAATCATGGAGGGCGGCGAACTGGCATTCAAGGCGGTCCCGAACCACTCCAAGCAAGAGCGCGCCCGTTCGCCCAGGGTCAGCGAAAGCAACAAGACGGCCCCATCGGAGAGGCTCAAAGAAACTTTCCGGCCGGAGGAGAGCACCAGCGTCTCCTTCACCCTCAACCGACAGTTCCGCACCTGGCCCCTCAGCTACGGATGGCAAGGCGACACGCTCGTCGTCCGCTGCAAGGAGACGCTCTACATGATTCCACGTCGAGATGTCGATGAAACCGACGTTTTTTGCTGGTTAAACCCTCAAAACGACGGTGCCATCCACCACAATGCCCGCGGCACGTTCCTTTTCGTCTCACGCGCTGCGCTCCGGCAGTTGCTAAGTCTCGGCACGATGACCTACGAAGGACTCAAGTGGCACCGCACGGCCGAGACTGCGGCCGACGTGACCTGTCGGGCCGAGGGCACCCGTATGACGATGCGCATCGCGAAGACTCACTCCCTGCCCTTCGTCCTCCAGATGCAGAACAACCCCCTGGGCATCGACTGGCAACTGACAACACCCTGAAAGTCAACAAAAAAGGAAGAAGGGGGGAATAAACCATCTCTCAAAAGAAACGTCTATTTAGACAGAAACAGACTTTTCTTCGCATGAGACCATCCCGACTTGCAGCAACAGCCGTCATGTTGTGGGGCCTTGGCATCGCCACGGCGATGGGCCAGAAGCCCAATCTCACGGGCACCATCGTCGACAGCGACACTCGCGAGCCACTGCCTAAGGCAACACTGCAGTTGTTCAGAATCGAACAGAAGCGCAACCAGACGGCAGCCGACACCATCTTCGTCGGCGGCACCCTCACTGATGCCAGCGGCTCGTTCGGCTTCAGCAGCATCGGCACCGGTCTTTACGTCTTGAAGACCACCTTCTTAGGCTACAAACCACTACGTCATGATTTCAACAAACAAGGCAACCGGACGACCGATCTGGGCCAGATAGCCATGTCGCCCGACGTGGTCCAGCTGAGCGAAGCCGTCGTCACGGCCAACCTGCCCAAGATGGTCATCAAGGACGACACCGTCGTCTACAATGCCGACGCCTTCCGCGTGCCCGAGGGGTCGGTCATCGAGGCGCTGGTGGAGGCGCTGCCCGGCGCTAAGATCGACGACAACGGGTCGATCAGCATCAACGGCAAGAACGTGAAGCGCTTCAAGATGGACGGTCGCGACTTCATGACGGGCAACAACGACGCCGTGATGAAGAATCTGCCCTCTTACGTCATCGACAAGGTGAAGGCCTACGACGAGAAGAGCGACCTGGCGAAACTGACGGGCGTCGACGATGGCCAGGAGGACTTCGTGCTCGAGTTCGTCACCAAGCGCAGCGCCCGCCGCGGTCTGCAGATGAACCCCGACGTGGGCTACGGCACCGACGACCGCTACGGCATCCGGCTGACGGCGATGAAGCCCTTCGGCGGCATCCGCTACACCTTCATGGGCAACGCCAACAACGTCAACGACCGCAACTTCACCGGCCGTGGCGGTCGAGGCCGAGGCAACGGCAACGGCCAGCGCGAGACGAAGACGGCCGCACTGGACGCCAGCTACGAGAACAACCGCAACCTGAAGATGAGCGGCCGCGTGACGTGGAACCGCAGCGATGCCGACAACTGGAACCGCACGGGCTCTGAAAACTTCGTCCGGGCCACCCGCGGCGGTGCCTTCTCGAACAGCATCAGCCAGAACTACTCCCGCCAGAACAACTGGACGGCCAACATGAACCTGCAATGGAACGTCGACACGCTCAGCATCTTTTCCTTCCGCCCCAACCTGAGTTTCTCGACCAGCGACGGCCGCGGATTCAGCCGCTCGGCCTCCTTCAACGAGGACCCCTTCGAGCATGTCGTCAACCCGCTCGAGGCGGACGGGCTCACGACGATGAACAACCTGGGGCTGGTGCAGAACAGCCGTCGCAACCGCTCGCTGAGCTACGGCACGAACCATAACGCCAGCGCACAGCTCCAGCTGTTCAGGAGGCTGAGCCGCAAGGGGCGCAACATTGCCCTTACGTCGAACATCAACTACAGCGACGGCGACAACCGCAGCGCCAACCTTTCGGCCGTCCATCTCTATCAGGAACAGAACATCCTGGGCGACGACTCCACCTATCAGACCAACCGCTACACCAATTCTGCCTCCCACAGCTTCAGCTATTCGCTCGGAGCCACCTACAGCGAACCCATCTTCATCTTCCCCCCAAAGCCCGTCGACTCGCTCGAGCAGAGCCGCCAGACGGCCTCACGAGGACGTGGCGGCGGCCGCAGCGGTGGCACGCAGGGACTGTTCCTGCAACTGAGCTACCGCTACAACCACAGCTATCAGAAGAACGATCCCTCGACCTACGACTTCCCCGACTACGACGACCTCGAGTTCGACCAAATGCTGCAGGGCTATCGCGACTGGACGCTGCTCTTCGGATTCCTCGACAACCCCTACGAACAATACCTCAGCAACCGCCTAAGCCGCTACTCCGAGCGCACTGAGGACAATCAGAACATCGACCTCCAGCTGCGGCTCGTCCGCGAGAAGCTCAACATGAACCTCGGTTTGCAGTTGCAACCCCAACATTCCCACTACATCCAGCAATACCTCGGGCGCCCGGTCGACACGGTGCGCACGGTGACCAACATGTCGCCCACGCTCAACATGCGCTACCGCTTCAACCAGCAGACCAACCTGCAGGTCAACCTGCGCGGCAACACCCAGCAGCCAAACATCACGCAGCTGCTCGACATCTACGACGACACCAACCCGCTCTCCATCTCGATGGGCAACCCGGGACTGAAGCCCTCGTTCACGACCGACCTGTCGACCAACTTCCAGATGCAGCGCCAGCCGACGCTCATCGAGGACTCCCTCGGCCAGATGATTCCCAAGGCGCAGCGCCACTGGAGTTTCAATGCCAACACGTCGCTCCAGCGCACCAGCAACGCCATCGGCAACGTCGTCACCTACAACGAGACGACGGGCGGCCGCATCTCGCGCCCCGAGAACATCAACGGCAACTGGTCGACCAGCGGCGGCGTGACGTTCAACCTCAATCTCGACACGCTCAACCGATGGGACGTCAGCGGCAGCGTGCGCGGCTCCTATCGCCACCAGATAGGCTACGTCAACCTGAACCGCACGGCCGTGCCCGACCGCAACACGACCCACACCTACAACGTGACGCCGTCGACGTCGCTCAGCTATCGCAACTCGTGGTTCCACTTCTCCATCAACGGCAACGTGACCTACGCCCGCACCGAGAACGAGCTGCAGGCCTCGCGCAACCTCTCGACCTGGAACTTCTCCTACGGCGGCAACACGCAGATCAAGTTCTCCTGGGGGACGACGCTCAACACCGACATGCACATGTTCTCAAAGCGCGGCTACAGCGACCAGTCGCTCAACACCAACGAGTTCATCTGGAACGCCCAGCTCTCCCACGGATTCCTGCGCGGCAAGAAGCTGACTGTCATGCTGCAGTGGTATGACATCCTCAATCAGCAGTCGAACTTCAGCCGCACCGTCACGGCCAACGGATGGACCGACCGCGAGGTGAACAGCATCACCAGCTACGCCATGATGCACGTCAGCTACCGGCTCAACTTCTTCGGCGGACGCGGCGGCGACGGCGGCCCGCGAGGTGAGCGCGGTGAGCGCGGCGAGGGCTTCGACGGCGGCGGACGCGGTGGCCGCGGTGGAGGCTTCGGCGGCGGCCGTGGCGGTCGCAGTGGCGGGTTTGGCGGCGGCCGCATGCAATAAAAACGGCCCCTGCGCGTTATTATAACATCGCGATATATACACTATACTCTCTAATCTCATCGCTCACGTTCGCAGTCATGCCCTCCCAAGCGTGAGGAGGCTTAAGGCGAAGAGTCCGGCTGCGTTGTGTGTGATACAAAAAACTAAACACAAAAAATGCAAGGTAAAACCAAACTGACGGCAGTGCTCACTTCAGCACTGCTGGCCTCTGCTGGCATGAATGCTGCGGAGGCCGACTCGACCATCATCAGTGGTGGCAGCATCAACGACGTCGTCGTCACGGGCACGCGCCAGGCCGCGAGCCTGAGCCACGTGCCGATGAACGTCACCGTGGTCAGCCGCGAACAGCTGACCGAAAACTTCCAATCCTCCATCCTGCCGACATTGACGCAGGAAGTTCCTGGACTCTTTATTTCCAGCCGAGGCGTCATGGGCTACGGCATCAGCGGCGGCGGCTCGGGCTCGTTCAATCTGCGAGGCCTCTCGGGCGGCTCGCGCGTGCTGGTGCTCATCGACGGCCATCCGCAGTATGCCAACATCTTCGACCATCCCATCGGCGACGCCTACCAGACGATGATGGCTGAGCGCGTCGAGGTGGCCAGCGGCCCGGCCTCGGTGCTCTACGGCTCGAACGCCATGGGCGGCGTCATCAACATCGTCACGCGCAAGATGCACGAGGACGGCGTGCGCACCTCGGTGAACGTCGGCGCCGGCAGCTACGGCTCCGTGCAGACCGAGGTGAGCAACCAGGTGCGCCAGGGCCGCTTCTCGAGCACCGTCGCTGCCCAGTACAGCCGCTCCGACAACCATCGGCCCCACATGGGCTTCGAGCAGTACGGCGGCTACCTCAACCTGGGCTACGACATCAACCCGAACTGGACGGCCCGCCTCTCGGCCGACGTGACCCACTTCAATGCCTCCCACCCCGGCACGGTCAGCAGCCCCCTGCTCGAGGCCGACCAGTGGATCACGCGCGGCGTGGTGAACGCCTCCCTGAGCAACCACTTCGACCGTCTCGACGGTGCGCTGATGGTCTACTCCAACTTCGGCCGCCACAAGATCAACGACGGCTACGGCCCCAACGCCAACGGCAACCAGCCCCGTGCCAACCTCTTCCGCTCGAAGGATGCGCTGACGGGCGTGTCGTTCTATGAGACGGCCCAGCTCTTCGAGGGCAACCACACGACCGTCGGCGCCGACTATCAGCACATCTACGGCTATGCCTACAACACCAGCCGGCAGGACGGCTCCGTCGTCCCCACCAACTTCAAGGCCGGCACGGGCAAGAGCTACCGCAACGAGTGGGCCGCCTACGTCGACTTCCGCCAGGACCTCCTGGAATGGCTCACCGTCAACGCCGGCCTGCGCTACGACTGGCAGAACCTGTCGGGCGGCGAGCTCGTGCCGCAGTTCGGCATCGTGGCCCGTCCGACGAATGGCGGCGTGCTGAAGCTGACGGCTGCCAAGGGATTCCGCAACCCCTCGATGATGGAGCTCTACTTCTACGGCACCAACGGCAACGTGGAGCTCCAGGCCGAGCGTCTGTGGAACTACGAGCTGTCGTGGCAGCACCGTATCGGGCGCTTCTCATATAAGGCCAACGTCTTCTACCTCAAGGCCGACAACCTCGTCGGCACGGGCCTGAAGCCCGACGGCAACATAGGGCGCATCAACACCGGCGCCTTCGAGAATGCCGGCTATGAGCTGCAAGCCAGCTATCGCGTCACACCCAACTTCAGCATCCACGCCAACCGCAGCTACATCCACCAGCAGGAGGGTCGCGAGCAGACGGGCACGCCCGAATATGTCGACTATCTGGGCATACGCTGGCAGCTGGGCCGCTTCGGCCTCAATGCCGGCACGCAGCACGTCAGCAACCTCTACACGGGCAGCGACCTGCAGACCTTCACCCTGGTGAACGCCACGGCCAGCTACAGCCTCCTGCCCACCACAAAGCTGTGGCTGCGCGGCGAGAACCTCATGCGGCAGAAGTATGAGATCCTGGTCGGCTACCCCATGCCCCGCGCCACCTTCATGGTCGGCGTCAATGTCGACTTCTGACGGGACGCAGAAAACTCTCGTCACGTCGTGACGGCATGACGCCACGACGTGACGGCATGAAATCACGGCGTGACGGCATGGCGCCACGTCGTGATTTCATTTTATAGTCAGCCTTTTCCTCCTTTCTTTTTTTACACCTTTCTTCTTAATACCACGAATTAAGACGAATTACACAAATATTATTACAGACCCCGCCCCCA
>CACZBS010000042.1 GCA_902779455.1 uncultured Prevotellaceae bacterium | reverse complement strand
ACGGAGCCGGCGTTGATAGGCGTCAGCGACACCTCGCGCGTCTTCGACATGCCGTAGTCGTCGGCATCGGCTGAAAGTCCGTCGTGGTCGGTATAGCGGACGTCCATCACCAAGCGGCTGTCGGCTGTCAC
The DNA here is from genome assembly GCA_902779455.1 of uncultured Prevotellaceae bacterium. Classification (GTDB taxonomy): domain Bacteria; phylum Bacteroidota; class Bacteroidia; order Bacteroidales; family Bacteroidaceae; genus Prevotella. The sequence continues at coordinate 21,543 of CACZBS010000042.1, read as the reverse complement.
CTTCACCTCGGTGGACATCTTGAAGCGAATCAGGCAATATTCGCCGTAACGACTGAACTGAGCAAAAGCGCGGTCAAACCCTTGCAGGTTCTGCAGACACTCCAGATGCGTCTCGAAGATGCACTCCCTCGGTTCGTCAGCACCTGTGCGGTTCGTATTCAGGATCAGCACCTGATACTGGCTCTCGGCGTAGGATGTGTAGCTGACAAAATAGATAGTAGGCACATGGCCGCTCCAGGCACTTGGATTTCCTGAAACATATTCTACGGCCTGCCCCAGTGTGATCGTCTTCTCGGTTTCACCGGCTTCGAACTCCACCGGGAATTCCCCCTGCATAATAGGATCCTTCAGCGTGATGGAAGCCTTGTGCGCAGCATTGCTGCGTCGGAGGGTCACCGTAAAAGCATCATCAACGTTCGACCACTCGTAGGTCTCCGGGTCAAGAGTGGTGGCGGGAAAGTCGCCCATGTTGATCACATAGACGCCCGGATGGTTCGGGTCGGGCTGTCCGCCCGTGAAGGTGATGACGTCTTTCGTCTGTGCTGAGGCAGGAGAAATTATCCCCGTAACATTTATTAACACTAATACGAGCAGCATCAGCCATCGGCTGCCTTGCCTCGGCGCGCGCCCTGCGTCGGCGGGCGGCGATGAAAATCTTCTCTCTGTCATGGTCGGCGATGAAAATCTTCTCTCTGTCATGGTCATGTCGCTTTTGTCTTATTTTTACTTTTCTAATTTAGTCGCATATTTCTGGGCAAAGATACGAAAAAAAAGTGGCTTACGTATGAAATGGCGCGTGGTATTTTCGCAAGACACGAAAATACCACGCGCCGATAGGGCTTTTTTCGTATAAAAACACGCTTTGGAGGTGATTTTAGGGCTTTTTTCGTCGCCGCGGGACGATCGTTCAGCGCCGCCGAATACTATTTCAGCGCCGGTGAAATAGTGTTCACCGACGCTGAAATAGTTTTCCGGGAGCGTTTCGCGTGGCTGCTAATGTCGTTTTTTTTTCGGTGTCTCCTATTTCTTCAGGCAGATGTCCACGATGCCGGCAGCGTCGGCGACGCTGATGGTGCCGTCGAAGTTGACATCGGCAGCATTGAACAGGAACGTTTGCGGCTGGTGGCCGAGGATGTAGCTCGTCACGGTCAGGACGTCGGCGAAGTTCACCACGCCGTCGCCGTTGGCGTCGCCCAGGATGGTCATGACGTTGCCGTCAGTGGCATAGAGGGACACGGGGACGTGGTTGTTCTCGGGACGCACGTCGGCGACGACTTTGTCGGTGCCGCCGACGACGACCTTGATGAAGGCTTGCTGGTCTGCGGGCAGGTTGGCTGCCTGCAGGCGGATGACCTTCGAGAGGGGCCGTCCGTCGGCATAGAGGTCGCTGATGGGGATGGTGACGGGCGTGGTGCCCTCGATGGTCTCCGTGTCGGCGGCCGAGGCGTAGAGGCCTGCGGTGACGGTCTGCCCTGCGAGTAGGGGCAGCGGCGAGCAGTTGGTGACCTTGGCGATGACGGTGTTCTGCTTGCCCTTGATGCGGTTGGAGAGGACGGTGCAGCTGAGGTCGGTGGCCTCGACGGCGCATTCGACGGAGGTCGTGGCGGTCATCGAGGGGTCGGAGGCCGCACGTCGGGCGCCGAGGAGCCTCCCCCGACCCCTCCGAGGGAGGGGAGTGGCGGTGCGTGGGGTGACGGTGCGCTGCACGAGGCGCGGCATCTCAATGTTGTTGAGAGCTGTGGCCGCAGCGTTGCGCGACGTCCGCCGGCGGGCCAGGGCGACGTCCATGCCGCCAAAGTCAGCCGTGACGTCCACCTGCTCCAGTCCGGTGTAGTGGTCGGGGTCGATGGCGAAGTAGCCCGCGAGGTCGGCCGTCTGGCCGGGCAGCAGACAGAGGTCGGAGAACTCCACGCTGCTGGCGCCGATGTCGGCGGTGACGGTGGTGACGGGTGTGTAGCCGGTGTTCTGCACGCTGAGCTGGAAGGGAATCTGGGTGCTGGTGGTGGCGTTGGCGGCCACGACGTTGCACTGCTTCACGCGGATGCTGTTGGTGAACGTGACGTCCTTCTGAATCACTGCCGTGCCGTCGTTCTGTATGTCGCTCAGGGCATAGATGACGTGCAGGTTGTTCTGGTCGATGTAGCCGTCGAAGGCCGACGGCGTGAAGTCGTCGGGAATCTGGACGACCTGCTCGGGATAGGAGACGTAGAGCTGCTGCCCGCTCTTGCCGAAGCGTCCGGCGCAGAGCCACGACTCGGCCTCGTCGGACTCGGGGTTGAGCACCGACTGCGTCCAGATGAGCGCCAGGTCGTCGAGCGAGGCGGCGTCGGCGGTGGCGGCGAGCTTGAAGGCGCCTACGCTGCGCTTGCCCAGTCGGGCGTAGCTGTCGGTGTTGGCGACGTGGCTGCCGGCCATGTCGACGGTGCGCAGGCGGATGTCCTGTGTGGAGTCAGGCCGTTCGGTGAGGTAGGCCACGATGTTCATCTCATCCAGGCGCACCACCTGCGGGCCGCGTCCGCGCTCCACGCCCATGCTGATGCTGACGGTGTTCTTCGGCGTGACGGTGATGTAGTCGATGTAGGGGTTGTCCTTCGACGTGAGGTCGTCGTGGTGCTCCATGACGATGAGCAGCGAGTCGTCGTACATGACCATGCGATGGTCGCTGACGACGAAGCTGCGGTTGAGCTTGGCCAGCTCTATGGGCTGGCTCCAGCTGGTGCCGTCGTAGCGGGAGAGGAGGTAGCGGCCGTCGAGGTACTGCTGGCGGTCGGCCTCATCGGCGGCCTCAGTGGCCATGGGGGTGCCGCTGAGCCATACGACGGCGGCATGGCCGTCGTCCTGGACGGCGACGCGGGGGCTGAGGTTGGCGGTGGTCGGGGATTCTAAATCCCCGGCAACGGATGAAGGATTGAGGGATGAGATGAGGGCAGAGATGTTGGTGGTCTGCCAGGACGAGCCGTCCCAGAGGGAGGCGACGACGTCGACGCCGGCGCTCAGCTGGTTCATGTCGTCCATCGAGGTGCTCTGCTCGACGGCGTTGGCGCTGAGGTTATCGGTGCGATATTGCTCGAAGGCCATGGCGCCCTTGTCGCCACGCTCGGCCACGTCGAAGGCGAAGGCGGCGCCGGTGGCATCGGGGTTGACGTCGGTGTCGGTGCCGGCGGCCAGCGAGCGCATCATCAGGCGGTCGTCGTTGTAGTCGATGGGGCTGTTGAGCTTGTTGTAGATAATGCTCTGGCCGCCGTTGAAGAGTCGGGGGCTGGCCATGCCGCTGACGTCGTTCATCAGCGTCTCGCCTAAGCCCACGACGCGGCGCGCCTTCACCTTCTTCCAGCTGCGGCCGCCCATGGCGCGCGAGCTGAAGATGGGCTCACCGTAGGCGAAGCTGCTGCTGTAGGGGTTGGATGCGTCGTCGGGCCAGCAGAAGTCCTCGGAGAACTTGAAGAGCCACTTCTCCCAGTGCTTGCGCCACCAGAGGAAGCGGGCGTCGGCATAGATGAACATGCCGGAGCGCAGCGACAGCTTGTGGCCGGCATAGACGCCGTTGGAGCCGGGATTGCCATAGAGGGGATAGGAGATGCCCGACTTGTAGCTGGCCGACACGCCGCCGCGCACGCCCACCTCAGCCTTCACCAGGTTGAGGATGTTGAGGCCGGCGGTGGCCCATGCGACGATCTCGGCGCGCACCTCGTTCTCGATCATGACGTTGAGGCTGAAGTTGTAGACGTCGCCGGCGGCTGCCTTGTGGTTGATGAGCTTCAGCTGGGTGGACAGTTCGCCCGAGAGCTTGGCGCCGAAGGAGCCGATGCCGAAGGAGCACTTGTGGGTGTACTCGCCCGACATCTCGAGCTTGATGCCGCCCTCGTGGAAGTTCATCATGAACTCGCCCTTGGGGCCGAGGTAGGCCACGCCGGAGATGAAGGCGCGGATGCCGATGAAGGCATCGTTGGTGGCGAAGAGCGGGTCGTTGCCGTAGAGGAAGTCGAAGTCATCGTCGCCGCCCGAGCCGCCTGTGCAGGCGTCGACGCAGTCCTTGAACACCTTGTCGAACTGGTTGGCATAGCCCACCATCTCCTCGGCGAAGGAGTCCACCATGTCGGCCTCGTCGCCGCCGGGCAGGAAGTTCTTCGAGTAGACGCCGCGCACCTGGAAGTGGTTGCCCACCTTCCGGACCTGGAACTGGAAGCCCATGACGTCAGGGAAGTCGAAGTCGATCTGATCGAAGAGCGCCTGGTTGTCATCACCCAAGTCAGCGCCGCGCTTGGCGCTCTCGCGTCCGATGTCGCCGGGGTTGAAGTCGGGGTTGGGCGTGATGTTGATCTTCGTGTTGCGGGCGATGGAGTCCATGTCGATCTCCTCGTTGTGCAGCTTGGGCAGCTGGGCCAGGTCGACGTCGCCGATCTTCAGCACGGGTATGGCCATCTTCTCGTTGGCCACGAAGCCGACGAGGTCGAAGGAGGCGTCGATGTAGTCGTGCTCGAAGCCGGTGAAGACGTTCTTGTCGATGGTCGCCACGCGGGTCGGCATGGCGTCCTTCAGGTTGCCTAAGCCGGTGAGCCGCATCTGGCTGTAGTTGAGGGCGCTGCTCTTCGGCTGGAAGGTGAGGTTGAGCTGGACCAACTTCTCGCCCTCCCAGCGCTTGGCGTACTTATACGTGCCGTTGACGACGGTCAGCGTGTGGATGGTCTTGGTGCCGCCCAGGGGGCCGTCCTCCTTGTAGCTGATCTTGTCGACGAGGTTGAAGGCGGTCATGTCGGTGATGGCGAAGGTGACGGCCGTCGTGTCGGCATTGGCCTCGACGATGGACATGAGGTCGGCGCGCGAGAGCTGCGTGGTGGTCTCGCCGGCCATCTCGAGCACGAGGTCGAGCTCGTTGCTGGGCACGGAGTTGAATCCGTTGCGATAGCTCTCCTCCAGCTGGTTGAACTTATAGAACTTGGGCTCGTAGCCCGTGGCCACCACCTCGAGGTAGACGCTCTCGTTGGTCTGGTCCGTGATGAGGTCCTGCAGGGGCAGGGTGGCCCGTCCGTCGGCCGAAGCGGCGATGCGTCCGCTGCCCTTGCCCGAGGGCTGTCCGTCGGCGCCGACGGCCACGTAGTTGACGTGGGCCTCGCTGACGGGCTCGCCCATGAGGTCGTGAATGGTCAGGTGCAGCAGTCCGTCGTTGTCGAAGTTGGTGCCTGCCTGGATGGCGTTGTCGTTCTCCAGCTCGCCGAGAATCATGCTCGTAAACTTCGAGAAGGAGATGAGGCCGCCGCCACTGCCCATGCCGGTGTCGGCCGCGGTGAACTGCGGCACGGCGTAGGGCTCGCGGAAGCCGCGTACGAAGCCCATCGAGCCGAAGTTCATCCGGCCGTTCAGGTCGATGGCGTTATAGCTTACGATGTCGTCGGGCTCATAGAACCAGCTGTTGCTCCGCCCGTGGCGGCAGTCTTCCACATAGCCCTGAGTGCCGTTCTTGGTCAGGTAGCTCAGGTTGATCTGGTCGGTCATCGAATATCCCGAGTGGGCGTCGCCGCCGCCCACCTTGTAGAAGCCGGGATAGCTCTTGAAGGCATAGATGTCGTCGGCGTGGGGCAGGGCGTGGGTGGTGTAGGTGAAGGTGCGGCTGGTCTCGAATAGCTCGTTGCTGATCTCGATGGTGTAGGTGGCGTCGGCCATGGGGAAGTAGATGAACTGCCCATAGCCGGCGGTGGCGGTGAGCTCTTTCTGACCTAAGAGTCCGCCCGTGATCTTGATCTTCGTATTGTCGCGGGCTGCCCATGCGCCGTTGGTGACGGGGCCATTGTACTGCGGGCTGATGGACAGGATGTGTGACTTGCGCAGCGCGGCAATCTGTCCGAAGATGTCGTCGCCTTGATTGTAGGAAGCTAAGAACTGGTTGAAGGCGTCGATGTCGTCCTGGTCATTCAGGTCGAGGTGCTCGCCCTCGGCCAGCTCAACGACGTCGTTGTCGGTGGCGCTGTAGCGGCACTGCAAGTAGATGTGCAGGTCCTCCTTGCTGAAGGATGCGTAGTGGATGTAGCTGGTGGGCACGAAGTAGTTGTACTCGCCCGGCTCACAGCTGGCTCCTATATAGACGATGACGGGCACATACTGGGCGTTGAACGTGCCGGTCTCTACGGGCACCACGATCTTCGCGTTGTAGTAGTCGCCGCAGTCGGTCAGCTGCAGCCAGTCGGGCTTGTTCTCCATGCCCTCGGTCGACGACCACTCCTGGTATTGCTTTCGGGTGAAGTTGTAGCCGCCGCTTCCCCATTCGCAGTTATCGTCGGAGGCCACGGCCCAGCTGATGTAGAAGTAGTCCTTGGCCAGGTTGTAGGCATGGGTGACGACACAGTCAGTCTTGCCCCTGGTGACATCGCGACTGAGGGGGAAGGCGGCCTTGGGCCACTCGTCGGCATAGACGGGGTCGTAGGCGTAGTTGATGTATCGGTAAGTGTCGACGGTGTAGGTGTCGCCGCTGATGCTGTTGGTGAAGGGCAGGCTGATGTCGGTCTTCACCGTCCATACCAGCTGGAACGTGCGGCCGTGGCGCTCCTTGAGGCTGAACTCGTGGTCGTTGAGCGTCAGCGGCACGTAGACATGCAGCACGTCGCCGATGCGCTCGCTGCGCAGGGTGCTGACATCGATGCCGCTGACGGTGCGCTTCACTCCGTCCTTGGCTGTGACGGTCATGGTGGCGGTGCCCGTGGTGGCCAGGGTCCAGGCGTCGTCGGCCTTGAGCTGGTAGTCGACGACGACGTCGCGCGGCGTGCCGTAGACGTCCTGCCGCTGGTCGACGTTGTAGAAGGTGATGCCGGTGGGCACGGCGGGCAGCAGCGTCACCTCCTTGGAGAGCGTGATGTCAGGGCCGGTGAAGGTGATGACGACCTGTCCCGACTTGGCATAGCCGTACTCGAAGCCCCAGCGGTCGATGTCCTCGGCGCGGAAGGTGATGCGGCCCTCGTCGTCGATGCTGAGGATGTCGTCAGGAGTGCCGTCTTTGCGGCTGATGCTCCATGTGCCGGCAGGGCAGGTGGCCGTGACGGGGTCTACGGCCACGTAGGCCTGATACTGGCGGTGGGTGTCCTCAGTGGTGTAGCGGATGACGTCGGGCACGCCCTCTATCGTCATCTTGCTGATGGGCACGACGTCGGGTGTGCCCTCGGCGATGGTGACGTCGGTGAAGGCCGCAGCGGGATAGTACTCCTCGGTGGCTATGGGGTTGACGTCCGTGTAATCGCTGACTACGACGCCGATCTCCAGGCAGTAGCTGCCAGCCTCGGCCGGCGCCTTGACGCTGGCCTTGACGCGGCCGTCCTTCATCGTGGCACTCGTCAGGGGCTGGCGCGTCTGGCCGCCGTCGAAGGTGACGAAGAGCTGCTGCAGCAGTGTCTCGCGATAGAAGGTATAGCAGAAGCGCCAGTTGCTGATCGTGAACGTCAGGTCCACCTGCGCCCCGGCGGTGTAGCTCTGCTGCGCGGTTGACACATTGTTTATATAAGGCACGGCGTGGATGAGCTCAGTTTATATAAGGCACGGCGTGGATGAGCTCAAACTGGGTGTTCTCGCCCTCGTAGGCCGTGATGTCCTCAGCCGAGAGGGTGGTGGGGGCCGTGTCGTCGGTGGAGGCAGCGCTGAAGAACGGGCCGGCACTGCCGATGGTGCTCATCAGCGTGAACTCATAGGTGCTGCCGCCTCCGGTTTGGTTGGAGTAATTGCTGTTGTCCCTGACGCACTCCGCCTCGCTGAAGCGGTGGAGGGCGGTGAAAATGCTCGAGCGGGTGCCCTCCTGCTGGCGGGGCACGAAGGCGGCGTCGTGGGTGGTCTGCGGCAGCGACGTGGGGAACTCCTCCGTGAGGGCGTCGAAGTCGACGTTGCCCACGGTGAAGTTATAGCGCGTGGCGCTGCTCAGTCGCACGTAGGCCTCCTCGCCCGTCTCGTCGTTTTGCGGAGCCATGAAGAGGAAGGCGTAGCCGTCCTGCGAGAAGAGCGGCACGTCGTAGTTGCCGCGGACGGAGTTGTAGTTCTCGCTAAACGTCCAGTCGGCGTCGGGCGGACAGTCGAAGTCGAACGTCAGTTCCACCAGCCGCACGTCGAGAGTGGCGCGGCTGGGATAGAGCAGCTCGAAGTAGACGGGCTTTCGGCCCACCACGCGCGGCATATACTCCAGATCGAATTCGGGCATGAAACTGACGACCTTCCTCGTCTCGCCGGGCGCGAAGGTGACGAGCATCTGGTCCGTCTCCTCGCCGTCGACCGCGAAGGCGTCGGGAATTCCGGCGTACTGCTCCAAACCCACATAGCGCAGCTCGACGCTGACGGGATAGCTGGCAGCCTCGTTCAGCGTGAGGCAGAACTGCGCCTGCTGTCCGGCCTGGTACGTTCCGCACGGGATGGTGAAGATGTCGGGGGCGGCGGCGTCCTTGCTGCCGTTGGAGCCCTCAGCTGCCGCGACGCTGATCTTGGTCGTGGCCTGTCGGCCGTCGGCAAGCAGGGGCATCGCTGCCTGGCAGAGCAGCGTCAGGAGCAACAGCCACCGGCTGAATTGTCTGTCCACTCTTCGCGAAGTGGAGGGCGATAAAGTCTTTGTTCCCATAGTTCAATCGTTTAGTATTATTGAATTTCTATTTTTGCGTGGCAAGTTATCCGTGCAAAGATATGAAAAAAAAGAGTTCAGTGCAAGAAATGGTGCGTGGTATTTTCGCAAAACACGAAAATACCACGCGCAAAACGGGTGTTTTTCGTATTTTTTGTAACTTTTTTCGGAAAATACTGGTCAGAATGTAAATACTTCCACACTGTCAATGGCCGCTCTCGACTATGCCTCCTCCCGATAGTCGGCGAGCGAGCGGCCAGTGACTTTCGTGAAGTGTTTGTGGAAATTCGAGCGGTCGTTGTAGCCGCAGCGGGCGTAGAGCTCGCTGGTGGTGATGGCGGGGTCGGCAGCGAGGATGCGCTCGGCCTCACGGATGCGCTGCTCGATGCGCCATGAGCGGAAGGGCAACTGCAGGACCTTGGCGAAATAGTCGTTGAGTTCTTGCCGGCTGATGCCCATCTGTCGGGCTATCTCGTCTATCGAGACGTCGGACTCCAGATAGCGCTTGTCAGCCACCCAGCGGTCGACGGCCTCACGGACGTGGTCGAGGCCGTCGGCAGTAGTCGTGCCCTCATCCGGCTCCTCAGTCAGACAGGCCTCCCGGACCTGTGGCCGGCCCTGCCCGCGCTCGGATGGCTCAAGACTGGCTTGGGCCTTCGCTTCCTCAATCGCAGCCTTGACGACAAAGGCGGCCCGCGGCATGTAGTTGATGAAGCTGATGGTCACGTAGGTGTAGTAGGCGGCGACGACGAGCGCGAAGGCCGTGTCGAGCGTCTGGTCGGTGAGCAGGATGACGGCCACGGCCAGCAGTCCCACCGCCAGTGCAGAGAAAAACAGCTGCTTCACCCAGCGCAGTCGCGGGGCGAGGTCGTCGTCGAAGACCTCCTCGAGACGATAGACGTTGGCGCGATAGATGTTGATGAAATAGCGCGTGTAGAACGCCAGCTGCAGCAGATAGCAGGCGACGCCGACCATCAGCAGCGTCTGACTCCATCGCGAGGCGACGAGATAGGCGCTGCTCAGCAACAGCGTGAGCGCCGCTATCGGGATGAGGTTCCATAGGATAAGCCGTCGCATCGGCGTCTGCGGGGCCACGAACACCACGCAGGTGAACGTCAGGAGGAGGGCCTGCAGGGCTGCCACCACGAACCAGACGAGCAGCACGGGCACGCCGAACGTCCAGCCCATCATGGCCGACGAGCCGTAGGCGGCGCTCAGCACGACGCAGGCCAGCGCAGTGAACAGCTTCGCTTTGCGAAACGAGTCCCACTCACGCTGCATCGGCACCCGCAGGAATATCAGCAGCATGGCCAGGCAGGCCAGTCCCCCCATGGTGAGGGCGCATAGCAGGCGATATATGTCCATCAGTTCCTCTTGTCTTGTTCCGTCGGAGATGGCCGCTATGGCCACATTCCTTCGCAAAGATACTCATTTTCTTCTGAATTAGCCCTGTCGCCCGCTGTTATTTCACATTTTTTGATGAATAAGTTACTCAGCCCCCTCCGTCTGACCGCATGGCCTCCCATGTCGCGCATCATGTACCGACCTATTGTGAATTATCTTTACAATTCAAATTTCTTCTGGCAAGAAACGGCGCTTTTTCGCTCAAGAAGCGGTGCTTTTCGAGTCAAAAAGCACCGCTTCTCTCATCGAAAAGCACCGCTTCTTTCCTCGTATTTTGTAAACTCGCTGATTTTCAGTCAGTTGTTAAATCTGAGAAAAGAATTGCGAATTTATTTTACATAAGCAAGCGCTGCGTCAGTCGCACATAGCGGAGAAAAGTCCTCCGGAAGCCAACTGTCGGGATGAGGCAGCCGTTATCAGGGTCAAAGTTTAATCGAGTTTAAAGAATTGTCAGCATAGTTTAAGCGAGTTTAAATTCCGTGCCAGATTGACTTTTGCGATTGTCATTGTGGCACGGCGTCGGTCTGTAGGCACGCACTTTGCTTCACCTTCAGTGAAAGCCGAAGCGAAAGGCCACGGGCAGGCAAGCTTGCCAGGGGAATGAGCCGAGGCAATCAAAAAAACAATAAGTTAAACTAAAAGTATAATTGGAGGTAATGATTATGTTGAACGGATTGATGAAAAGCAACGCTTGGTTCCCAACGATGTTTGATGATTTCTTTGACACTGATTTCATGCCTCGTGCCAACAATACAGCACCCGCAGTCAATGTCAAGGAGAGTGACAAAGCCTATACGATGGAGCTTGCAGCCCCTGGCATCAAGAAGGAATATTGCCGTGTAGGCATCAATGACGACGGCAACCTCACCATCGCCATCGAGAACAAACAGGAACACAAGCATGAGGACAGCCACCGCCACTACCTGCGCCGCGAGTTCAGCTATTCGAACTACGAGCAGAACTACGTGCTGCCTGACGACGTGGTTCGCGACAAGATCTCTGCCAAGGTGGAGGACGGCATCCTGACCATCACGATGCCGAAGACCGAGCAGAAGGAGAAGACGACCAAGGCCATTGAGGTCTCGTAACAGACATTGATTAACCGCATAAGTTGAAGTCCCGACCTGCAATCATTTGCAAGCCGGGACTTCTTGGATTTATGTAGTATGGCATCTAAGCCACTAAGTGCATGATGCGACGGGCTGACGTCACCCGGGCGTCGTAGCGGACGGTCAATTCGCGAGTGCGAGGGTTCCAGTAGGCTCCCATCACGCCGTGGATGCGCTCTGCCTTGGCCACTGCATGGTGACGGGCGGCCTGGCGGCTGATCCTGAACGTGCAGGTCTTGACGACCGGACGGTAGGCATGATGCCGGTGGTTGTCGAAGCGGGAAGTCCTGTGGTCCACCCAGTCGGAATGTGAACCGCTGCGGTTGTTGGTCACTACGACGACCGTTGTCTTCTTGTCGTGGTTCTTATGATTCCTATTACCTGCCATTGCGGGCATTGCGGTTGTGACGGCCATCATCATGGCGACTGCGATCACCTTGTTCATCATCGTCTTCATATCGCTATCTCCTATTCGTTAAAAGTTAGACAATTGTTCTTGATCACGATGCAAAGATAAGGCGATTTCCCGAGCTCTCAAAAAGAATATTCCTATTTGGAGGGAGCGTTTCCCTAAAGTTGAGTGGGAAATCCCCCCCAACCGTCATCAGCAAGAAAGATTAAGCGTGGCCCTTTTCTTCCGTCATACTACTTTGACAGAACAATATTTGCCAGACAGACAGCATATTCCATTTGAGAGTCCACAGGCTTCCAGGCCAACGTGAAACTGACCCTTGCCCCCGTGACGACATAGCCCCTGTCCGTCCATGCCTTCAGCTTATCCATGCCTTTTGATGAGAGGGCTGCGATATTGACACCCTGCTCGTTAAGCAGGTAGCCTTCTTGATAATGGAGACTGTCACCGCTGCGGAGCCTGAGCACGATCGCCTTGCGACCTTTGAAGAAATCGAGAATGACGTCGTGCATGTTCAGGGCTATCGAGATGGCGGCATAGGCGGCAGGCGGGGTCGTTACAAGATAGAGATTCTGCTTGGCACGCGTGAGCCCTACGTAGTAGGCCCGCATATCGCTGGCCTCACGGCCGTCGGGCACGGGCGACAGCAGGTAGACCGTCTCGAACTCGCGGCCCTTGGCCTTGTGGATGGTACTTACAAACACCGATTTTTCATCAGCGGCAATGAAGTCCTCGATGTTCGACTCAAAGATGCATTCCCGCAGGTCGCTGTGATAATAAGTGCGGTGAGTCGCTTCGAAGTCGGCAAAGAATTGTTTCATGATGCTCAGACACGTGCTCGTGGCGTAGGTCTCGAGGGTACGTCGTTTCGCCTCTTGCCATTGCTCTGCGGAAATGGCGGCTTCTTCTTTACTCCCAAGTTGCTTGAGGAAGTATCTGACTTCAGCCAGATTGCCGAAGCGGAAGCCGCCCATCGACTGGGCTACCGTGGCACGCAGCCCGCGACGCTCCAGCTCGTAGGCCACTTGCATCATCTCCTCGTTGGTGCGGGTCAGGATGGCTGTCTTGCCCTCAATCTTGATGTCTGCATCAATGAGTGACGGCAACATCGTCACCGTGCCTTCCGTGCCTGTGACAGATTGGATGGGCGTATGCTTCAGACGGCCGGGTATGCGCTGTACAAAACGGCTGGTGCAACTGACGATGGCACGGGCAGAACGATAGTTGTCGGTCATCTCGTAGAGCTGGGCTCCCGCCTCGCTGACGAGCGACTGCATATAGCGCGAGTCGGAGCCACGGAAGGCGTAGATGTTCTGGTCGTCGTCACCCACGGCGACGACGCGCATCTCCTCGTTCCTCTGCATCAGTGCCTGCACCAGCCGGAAGTCGTCAGCGCCCATGTCCTGTGCCTCGTCAATGACCAGCACGCTCTTGGCTGTCTTCGCCGGTTCCACCTCGCCTCGCTCTATCATCCCGGCAGCACGGCCCACCACGTCTTTTGCCTCGTCCAGGCTGCCTTGCTTGCCAATGAGATCAAAACTGTAGGAATGGAAGGTCTTGATGTCCACGTAATGCGCCGCACTGCCCACCAGGTCGATGAGCCGTTTCTTGAATTCTGTTGCCGCTGCCCGCGAGAAGGTGAGCATCAGCAGCTGTTCGTGCTTCACATCCTCCAGCAGCAACAGCGAGGCCAGCTTATGCACTAACACGCGCGTCTTGCCGCTGCCCGGTCCTGCCGCCACCACGATGTAGTGCGACTGCCGGTCGTTGATGATCTCAAGCTGGCGTCGGGAGAGCTCGCCAAAGAGCCGGTCGTATTTGGCCGGCGTGATGTTCTGGTCGATCTGTGTCCGTCGCTCTTCCTTGAAATAGTGGTTGATGAAACGGCGGAAGTCCATCGTGAAGTAGTCGTTGACAAATCGCAGCGCCGCATCGTAGTCGCGAACCATCAGGTTGGCATATTCGCCCACGATATGGATCTGGCGTATGCGCTGCTTGTAAAATTCGTCCAGCAGCCGATACTGCTCCCTGCCATAGCGGGTGCGGCGGTCGGCTAAACGGCCAATCTGCATGGTGTTGTAGATGACGATGAAACCGCCTTCGATTTTCATCAGCTCGGTTTTCGTGAGGTAGAGCAGGGCTTCCTCCATGTCTGCAAGCGTGGCCTTACCCTTGTCAGCAAACATTTGTTCCTGTCGACTGGCCACGAACTGTTGCAGCAATTCAACCTCGGAAAAGTTGACGAGCGTCATTTCCTTAGAGACGTCGCGTTGGCTGCTAAGATGTTCGACAATGAACCGGCTGAGCTCTCTTCGTCTTTCAAAGCGGGCCATCGTCACATCGGCAGGGTTCTGCAAGCGGACGCTGACACTGTCGCAGGACCCGTGCTCACGTTTATGGATATATCCTTTTAATGACAAGAAATGGAGCAGCATCCGCAAGCGCTTGACGGAGGAGTAAGTGAGGTTAGCCTTCTGCGCCTCCTCGTTCAGCTCTTTGTAGTTGATCCGCTGGGCTTCCTCCTTGAAACGCAGCAAGAGGAAATGCTCCAGTTTCAGAATGATGTCGAGATTGCGGATGGACGTGCTCTTCGACACCCATGCCTGCATATCTCGGGTGTCGGCTAACAGTCCGTCCTGCCGCATCAGGTTGATGTTGCGGATGACGGTGGATTTGCTCATGCCGAGGATGTCGGCCAGATAGTCGACCCGGCTTTCTGCTTCTTCTCCACGCCCTTCGGCTGTTGCCCGTGCACTGATGAGCGACTTGATGATGCGAGCAGCCTCTTCACGCGACTGGTCGTCAAAGAGCGTCGAAACGGTCAGTTTCCGCCGGGCCTCGTCCATTGTTTTCACTGCTATGCCTGTGGCAAAGACGTGCGGCGAGTTGCTGCCTCGCTGGATGAAGCCTGCGTCCTCCAAAGCGGCTATGGCAGCTTTCACGCGAGTTTCAATATCCTCGATCTCGTCGCCCCATCCGGCTTGGCGGGCTATCTCCAAGGGCGAACAACTGACGCTGTCTCTTTTGGCAGTGAGCGTCTTGATGGCTTTCCACACCTGCTGAATCTCGCTGATGCTGAGCTTGGTCTGGTTGAGCAGGATGAAGTGCTTGTCAAGGTCGTTGTCGGCATAGAGCACAAAACATTCAGCCTCTGTTTGCGGGTCGCGTCCTGCACGACCTGCTTCTTGTATGTAGTTCTCCAGCGAGTCGCTGATGTTATAGTGCACCACCAGGCCTACATCCTTCTTGTCAACGCCCATGCCGAACGCTGAGGTGGCCACGATGACTTGTGCCTTACCGTTCATGAAGGCGTCTTGGTTCTTCACCTTCTCGGCGGCTTCCATCCTGCCGTTGAAGGGTAGCGCCCGTATGCCGTCGCTGACCAAGTGGTCGGCCAGCTGGCGGGTACGTTTGGTTCGCGACACGTAGACAATCGTCGGACAGTCGTGGCCAAGTATGAGCGAGCGCAGCAGGTTGTATTTCTCATCCGAGGTGTCGGCATGGAGAACGGAATAGCGAAGATTCTTGCGCTCGGCATTAGCAGCGAAGACCTTCAGCTCCAGACCGAGCTTCGCCCGGAAATAGTCGCAGATGTCGCTGATCACCTTCTGCTTGGCGGTGGCTGTAAAGCAGGAGACGGCGATAGACTTCTGCAGCTGTTTCTTATTATGCAACTGCCGGATGAAATCGCCGATGTACAGGTAGTCGACGCGGAAATCGTGGCCCCAGGCGGAGAAACAGTGGGCTTCGTCAATCACGAAGCGCGCCACATTTCTGCCTAAGAGCAATCGCTCGATGGTTTTCGACCGCAACATCTCAGGGGCGATATACAGTAGGTTTGCTCTGCCGTCGGCCACCTGCTCGATGGCTGTGGCCCGTTCTATGGGGTCAAGCAGCCCGTTGATGGTCACGGCTTCGCTGATGCCACGTGCGGCGAGATTGTCCACCTGGTCTTTCATCAGCGACTGCAGCGGCGAGATGACCACGGTCAGCCCGTGAGTGTTTCGTCCGGCCATCAGCGCCGGCAACTGGAAGGTCAATGATTTGCCGCCGCCAGTGGGGAATATCGTCAGCAGCGACTCACCGCGGATGGCAGACTCCACGGCCTGTTGCTGCATGGGAACCCCATCGAACGTGCGGAACTCGTCGTAACCGAAAAACTCCTTCAACCCATAATGGGCATCCAATCGCTGATGGCAGTAGTCGCAATCACCACATGGCGTGTTGCACAGAAGATTCATCACGTTGACCACCTGCGGATAGTTGCGGATCACCCATGCAGGCGTGATAGAAAAGACATCGTCGGCACCGATCACAGCCAGGCAATAGGCCATCTCTATAGGGTATAGCTTTGCAAGGATCCCGAAGTCTGCATGGCTGCAGAGCTTGCCTTCAAATTCCTTTAGTATAAGCCGCGGCCAGTCTGGTTGTGTATTCAGTATCCTTCCGAGAAATGAATGCTTTGCGGTGGAAACATACTTGATGTAATCGAAGAATCCTCCAAACTCCGTGGTATGACGCAGCAGCTGATAGTATATTTCCTGCCTGTCGGGAGCCAATCCATTCCAGGCCGCAATCTCATCATTCAGAAGGTCGCGAGCCTTCATCGAGTCGTTCACAGGGTTGTTCAGCTCGTCCACCTGCAGCTTGTCGTCCTTTACCAGACTATGATACGGTCGCTTGGGGAACAATAGAGGCGACAGGAACAGCGTGTCAACGATTGTGGGATTCCCTCGCAGTGCTGTATATATTAAGTCATGTCGGATGATGTTGTGCCCGCAGATGGTGTCGCATCCCGATATAAAGGCATCGAAGTCGGCCTTGGAGTGAGTGTGAATCACAGCACCATCCCCTCTCACCGCTCCGTAATCCGCCACTCTTTTCGTCTGCGGACTGACCTCTGTATCAATGAAGGCAATCATAATGTTGTTCTTGTCGGTACTTCTTTATGCAGAACGATAGAAAGTCGGTCTCCAGTCCATACCCTCTTCTATTCCGTCCATAACAAATCGTCCACATCTGCCAGACGTTTATTTGTCATGTCCTTTCCTGCTAGTACCACTTTCAGGCGGTTTAAACGTCTTCGTTCCCTACGTTTACATTTGCACATTCTGCGACAAAGTTACACTTTTTCTTTTAAAGAGAACGGATTCATGATTGAAATATAACGCTTTTTAAACGTAAAGAGCCGAAAATCTCAATTTTATGCATTCATTGGATTATTCTGGTGGCTGAAATACTATGTATACAGGGAGTAAAAAAGCCGAAGGAGACGTTTACGCATCAGTGATAGTCTGTGAATCTATATGACGCAGAATAGCCGACTCAAGCCGTATGTTTACGCAGACATGAAAAAGCACTTGCGAGAAACTCGTAAGTATCTGATTTAAGTTTCGGGAGTTCCTCCCCTTTTTACATTGGTATATTCCACAAGTATGTTCAAGCCACTCACTTGTAGTTTAATCAGGGTCAACCCTTATCGTGAGTAAGACCAAAAGTAGTCAACTAAAATCGTTAAACTACACTCTGTCGAGTTACATGGCGTGCCGCGCAGCGCTTTATCACGCGTGATAAAAGAGTTTATCACACGTGATAAAGTCCACAGGAACACGTCATGGGAAATAATGTAAAATGGCCAGTTAAGAGCTCCCGAAACTTAAGTAATTCTGTTTTATAGAAAATGCTTAACTTTGTAAACCAAACTTAATAAAATTACATGATTCTTATAAAATATAATTTATATGAGTATCAGTAAGGATGTCATCAAACAGTGCCTGATTAGTAAGCAACGCGAGGTGGACGAGGCGGTGATTGTGAACCGTCCCGTAGAATTCGAGGAGAACGGCAACTATGTGATAGTTGGCGTGAGGCATGCGGGAAAGTCGTACCTGCTGTATCAGCACGTGCGTCAGCTGCAGGCTGCTGGAAAGGGGTGGGACGAGATTCTGTTTGTGGACTTTGAGGATGAGCGTCTGGCAGAATTCCAGACGGAGGACTTCAACAGTCTGCTTGAGGCCCATCTGGAACTATATGGTAAAAAGCCAGTGGTGTTCTTGGACAAGGGGCTGAAAACGACTCCGCTCAGGTCTCGAACAGGCTCGCTTGGCTTGTCCAAGAAACGAAGGAGGATTGCTACGCACGCACCCCCTAGCAACCAGCCAAATGCGTCTTTTTGCGCAAAATCAACTTTTCTGCGCAATATTTATGAGGATTTTTAAGGAGGATATTTGGCTTTTTGTACAAAATGAGGTAATTTTGTACACAAAATGCCGGCGAATCTAATTCAAAATAGCCAGACCCTATGACACCCGATGGCCTGATAATTGGCATCATTATCTCAGTCGTGATGGCATTCATCGTCACGATGCTAGTGTTGAATGCCAGTACCAAGAAGTTCATCTCTACCAATGCAAAACTGGTGGAGAATCAAAATCTGTTGCTCGAACAGAACAAGACACTGGGTAGCGAACTGGAGAAGCGGATGAGCGAGCTGGAGGAAAAGAACCAAAAACTGGAGGAGCGGGAGAATGGTTTGGAAAAGCAGAAGGAATTGATTGAAATGTTGCAGCGGCAGCAGGAGGAGCTCGACGAGCAGCTGAAGCATGCCACCTTCGACGAGGTGACAATCATGCGCAAGCAGGCCGACCAGCACCGTGAACATATAGAATTGATGGCCGATATGACCGATGAGGAACTGATGCAGTGGTTAGACCAGAAAATGGACGAGACCCATCTCTTCACCGACGCCAACCTGACACTGAAAACGATGGCCAAGTCACTCGGGCTGACTCAGAAGCGGCTAAGCAACCTGTTCAAGAACAATGCGAAATATGCCAGTCTTGGCGATTACATCAACGAGAAACGCTTTCTTTATGCCTGTCACCTGTTGCGCGAAGAGACCCATTGGACCATCGAGGCCATAGGTGCAGAGGCCGGCTTCGGCGGTCGCCGCACTTTCCAGACCGAGGTGAAGCGCCGTCTAGGCATCACCCCCTCACAATACCGACAATCACAAAACAAGTGAAGAGTGAAGAGTGAAGAATTTCCTACCGCATAATGGTGGCGCGGAAGCAAATTCTTCACTCTTCACTCTTCATTCTTCACTTAACAAGAACTCTCCTTTGCACCCAGCCATAGATGACGATGACGGCGATGGTGGGAATCTCCATCGGGAGGTTGGCCAGACCCGACTCAGGACCGACCAGCAGGTAAGAGACGACAGGGATGATGCTGGAAATAAGGATATAGAGAGCCATCCATATACCTACCTGACACAAGCGCCCGCGATAGCAGAAGGCGATGGCGCAACCTAAGGGCAGATAGACCAGCATCAGCGATACGGCAATAGGCAGTCCCACGGTTTCCATCAAGGCAGGGAACAGCAGCGGCACGAATCCCGCAATGTTCAGCGCAATCACTATCCACCATGCGACGGTCATAGGCCTGTAGAGTGGCTTCATGCCACGCATCAGTCCGAAGTACATCACCAGCGCCCCGAAGGTCTGGATGACGGCCAAAGCCAACGGCGAATGGTCCTCAACCCAGTGCATCAGCGGCGCCCAGTTGATGACTGCCTGCAGAAGATAGCATACGAATGCGACCTCAATCAGCCAGCGGGGCAGTCCGCTGTCCACATGATCTACGCGATACTTACTCTCAATGCTTTCTGCCACTTCTATGGTAGCATTTTTTAGTTCTTTCTCACTCATATATTCAAATGTTCGGCAAAGGTACAACTTTTTTTTTAAATATCCCAACACATACCCTCCGAAAAGAGAATAAAATCCCCCAAATCGGCAATTTTGCGCATAACAGCCTTTCCTGCGCAACAAGTTCGACGAGTTTTTGACAAAAACACATATTATATTACGGGAAAGATGTAATTTCGCAGATAATTCACGAACGACAACAGTAAAACAAAGAAAAATACAGTTATGAAAAGAAAGAATCTCTTGTGGATGATTGCTGCTGCCTTAACCTGTGGACTGGCAACTATGACGCTGACGGCGTGCTCGGACGATGATGACAATAATGACGCGCATGAAGGACAGCCCCTCTACGACGTGGCGAACATCAAGGTGATAGAATCGGGCCGAATATCGGTCACCGACTTCTACCAGCGCTTGATACAGAGCGCCACTGAAGGCAACGCCGACGAGGACGAGATGCTGACTGAGTTCTATCAGCAGCAACTGGCCGGCATCAAGGCTTACGAGCAATATCTTAGAGACTCACTGGCCAACGTGTCGGGTGCCAACGGCTCTGAGGGTGCCGACACCGACGGCAAAAGCATGACCTATAGCTACGAGTGGACCACCATCCGCTACACGACCACCGACGTCGACGGCAACAACATCGAGTGTTCCGAACTGCTGGTCTGGCCCTATAATGCTGTGTGCAACCCCAATCCCGACCACGTCGTTATAGGCTGTCACTGCACCATCACGTCGAACTTCGAGCGGCCCTCGAACTTCAGCAACCTCGGCCATAAGAACGACGTGAACATGCTGGCCTGCTTTGCCAACCCCGTCAGTCAGGAGGCACTGGTCATCGTACCCGACTATCAGGGCTACGGTGCCACCCACGGCGACTCCCATCCTTATTGCAACCGTGAGGTGACGGCCCGCCAGGTCATCGACGGAGTCAAGGCCGGTATTACCTATTTTGAAAAGTACGAGAAGAAACTCGAGAAAAACTGGAAGTCGGTGGCTGTGGGCTATTCGCAGGGCGGTGCCGTAGCGGCAGGCGTGCTGCGTTACGCCCAGGAGCACGGCCTCAGCGATCTGTGCTTGGCCGGAGCCGTCTGTGGCGACGGTCCCTACGACCCTGTGGCCACCCTCAAGCAGTATATCCAGGACGACCGCCTCTACATGCCGGTGGCAGCAGCCCTTCTGCTCAAGGGTGCTGTCGACACCAATCCCCGCATGAGAGAGCTGGGCTGCCGCTACGAGGATTTCTGCACGAAGGACTATGTCGATACTGGCATTTTCACATGGCTGAAAGATAAGGAAATGACAACCGAAGACATCCAACAGCGACTGATACAAATCGGGTGCGACCCACTTGATTTCTATGAATATCGCGGCAACTTCTTCATGTACGTCTGGTCGAAAGCCAAGGAAGGTTTCTACCCGTTCACGAAGGACGTTAGCAAGACGGAGTATGACTTCGACCGCTCCAGCGACAAGGCCTTGAGCTTCTGCAAAGTGGGCCAATGTTTCAAACAGGGAGTCATCGACTACTTCAAAGAAGGCAAGGTGGGCGGCGATGTGCCCACTGAGAAACTGAAGGCCCTGGAACAGTGCCTCAAGGAAAACCAGCTGTACTACTCATGGAAACCCTCGAAGGATTCAGGCTTCACCTTCTTCCATTCCACCAAGGACGAGGTGGTGCCCGTGTGCAATGCTGAAGCTGTCGATGCTGCGTGGTCAGCCGGTGCCTCCGACCTGCCCTTCGCCTATTATAAGTACGATAACAAACGAACCTACTACCACGTTGCCACAGGCTCCGCTTTCTACGTCAGCTACTGTGGGTCAAAAGTGAACGACATCCTCAAAGGGAAATGGAAAGGCGGGCGCCACACCGAAAAAGGCGGAATTACGTATTAAAAATAAAACAAAAAGATCATTATATTCATGAATAAAGCAACAAACTGGATGCTGACGGCCCTGCTGACTGTGAGCCTGAGCATGGGATTCGTCGCCTGCAGCGATGACGACGACGACGACAACAATGGTGGTGCTCCGACCAACGAAGCCGAGTCTGAAGAGGCCGGGATGGGATGGGACATCATCACCCAGCTCACGGCCGAGCGCACGGCTCCCGAGGGCTGGGAGAGCATGACCTTCGAGCCCACCATCGGCAAGGCCTCGGAGGCCGACCCCTACACCCGTGTCGTCGCCACCAACGATGTGGCTGCCGCCGCCGAACGCTTCAGCGGACTCGTTGGACTGCCCGACCTCATCAGCGAGACGACCACCAGCTTCACCTACAACCAGGAAGGCATGGGCAAGCTCACCTACCAGATGGGGTCCGTG
>CACZBS010000041.1 GCA_902779455.1 uncultured Prevotellaceae bacterium | reverse complement strand
GATGTAGTTTGCAATGGCTACCGCATCGGCGGCGTCCACCTTGCCATCACCATTGACATCACCGAGAATAACTGGATCCTTCAGTTTGATGACATAGGGGGTGTCCAAACCTACGATGGCGTTTGCCTCGAAGTTGAGTCCCTGGTCAACGACATATATTTTTCCGCCTGTATAGACCTTGAAGAAGATGGGCGTTGAACCCTCGCCAAAGACGGTGATGAATGCCATGTTCTTCTGGGTGGGGTCTACGACGTCCTTTCCCCTGATGCCATCGCTGGCATACACGGCCACAAGGGCATTGGTGACGGTCTGTCCATTCTTGTTCTCCACCACTGCCGTGAGACTCATGTTGTTGCTGTACTTGTGGCTGTCCACAAAGTCGAAGATGCCATTAGGGTCTACTCGCTGGTTTATCTGCTCGTCGGTCTCTTCCTGAGCACTTGCTGCGGCAGGCCATATTATCAGGCCTGCCATCAGCACGAGCGTCCATTTGATTGCTTTTTTCATATTGTGCATGTTTTTACTTCTTGACTCTCTTCTGTCCGTTCTCAATGTACACTCCCTTCTTCAGGGTGGAGCGCTGCACGCCTTCGGTCTGACGATAGACGCGTCGTCCCTGCAGGTCGTAGAGTCGGCCGTCAGTCCTGCCGGCACTGGCGTCGGTAATACCGGTGGTGACGGCATTGAGCACGAAGGGTGCGTCGATGGTGCCGACGGTGGCATTGCTGACATACTCGAGCGTCGCGTCGCAGTCGTTAAGTGTGTATCCGTCATGCATGCGGAACGCCAGCTGTGTGTGTCCATCTCCCGGTATGGTAAGGAAGATCAGTCCCTCATCATCGCAGATGGCGGTCGTGCGGCACTCCTCACCTGCGAACACGCCCACTTCCACTCCTGCGGCGGGCATTCCGCCACTGATGACCTGCGCGATGACAGTCATGTTGTCGGCAAAGCCGTGATAGTCAACGGGCGTGAAGAAGCCGGAGTGCTCCTCGTCATACTGCTGGAGCATGCGTGCCCCTGCAGCGGCAGCCGTTGCCTTCGGATAGCGGAACGTGCGCGCAGCAGCCACCTGGATCATGTAGCCCTGTCCGGGTGTGAGCGATGTCAGCAGTCCCTTCCACTTGCCGTTCTTGTAGGTGGCAAAGGCACTCTGGCTCTTCACGTAGTCGCCTTCCTGGGGCTCCATGTCGGCCAGCGCGTCGGTGACGCTCATGGTCTGCGAGGCGTTGTATGCCACCCAGTTCCATCCCTTGTTCAGTGTGATGGGCTTCTCCTGCGGGTTGACCTTTCGTCCGGTGAGGGCAATGGCGCGTGCCTCGTTCATCTTGACCTGATACATCGACTGGTTGCCCAGCTCGAATGTCTTGCCCATCCACTCTCCGCCGGAGTAGCTCAGGTAGCGTTGCTGGCTCTTCACGATGCTGACGGCATCTTTCACTGTGTTGAAGACGACGGGTATCGTCATGTCATCTGGCTCGACGAAGAGCGAGAACCATGTCCACCCCTTGCCCAGCGCGAGCATCTGCTCCTGCACGTCGACAGTGGAGAGCATCAGCGGATTGTCGAAATCGCCTAAGATAGCATAGGACTGGAACGCTACGGTGCTGCTCGTCTGCACCACGGAATAGGTCTCGCCGGTCGATGCGTCGTAAGCCTTGAAGGTCACCTCCTTGCCTGCGTCGTTGGCATTGTCGGCATCTCCATAGATGATCATCATCACGAAGTAGGCGTCGTAGTCCTCGTCATAGACGGGGTGTGCCACTCCTCGGCACTTTCCGTCGATGAAGGCAGCCACGATGTCGTCGCAGTCCTCGCTGGGTACGCCCAAAATGTCGAGGTTTCCGATGAGGTTCATCGAGCTCTCATAGTCGCTCTTTTCCACTGCCCACAGGGGCTCCTCGCCACGCACGGTGACATGGATGGTGAGCGGCACTTCGATGCCGTCGGTGCCGGTGAGGTAGATGGTCTCCTCGTACTTGCCGACGGGCGTGGCCTCGGTGATGGTGAAGGTGACGTTGGTCTTAGCCAGCGGGTTGGTGTCGCCGCTGGTGAGGCTGGCCTTCATCCATGCGGGTATGCCGTTGAGCGTCCACGACTGCATCGTGCCGCCGTTGTTCTGGATGGTGGCGGTGACGGTGGTGGAGCTGTTGGCCGGCTGGTCGACGGTCAGCTCGTCGGTCTCCCATACGAGTCGTTTCTGGTTGACGAAGGCGCTCCAGACGGCGGGCAAAGAGTAGTTGCCGTTCACGTCGCGGACGTCGCGGACGGTGAAGTTGAGCGTGCAGCCTTCGATAGTGGCGGGATCCTCGTCGATGCTGATCACCACCTTGGTGTCGCTGGCGGTGTAGGTGAAGCTGACGTTGGTCTCCGTTGGCTTGGTGCGCAGGGCGGGTGCCTCGTCGGTGTAGCTGAGCGTTGAGAGCCCGGAGTTGAGCGTTGAGAGCTCTGCCGAGAATCCGCTGCCAGTGAGGTCGTCGTTGGTGCCGACGGTGACCACCTGGTTGCCGCTGTCGAGCGTCTTGGTCTCGAAGGGATAGTAGGCTGCCAGGCCTGGCTCGCTGCCCGTGAGACGCACCTTGCGCTGCTTGGCCAGCAGGTCGGCATTCATCGTGGCGCTCCATACGCGCAGTTCGTCGACCTGTCCTTTGAAGGCGCGGTCGAAGGTGTATTCGGCAGTCTCAGCCGAGAAGGTGGTGCGTTTGGCTCCCACGAGCATCTTGTCGGAGGCGATGCTGCCCACGCCGGCGGCGCTGGTGGTTAGCACGCGCTTGCCGTCGACATAGACGGCTGCACTGCCCTGTCGCAAGATGTTCAGCGCAACGTGATGCCAGGCGTTGTCGAGGATGTTGCCGCTGGTGGTGGCCAGGGCCGTGGTCTGTTCGGCAGGCATGTAGGCCTCCTTGCCGGTGAGTTGCAGCGTGCCGTCGGCATTGGTCCAGAGGGCTACGTCGCCCACCTGCACGAGTTGTGCCTCGGCGTTCTGCTTGTCGCCGCGCATCCAGAATTCCAGCGCATAGTCATCGCCCTCGAAGGTCTGCAGCTGCGAGGTGTTGATGGCCATGTAGTGGTTGCCGTCGAGGCTGACGGCCTTGTTTGAATTGTTCAGATACCACGTCTCCTGTGGCATGGTCATGTGACGATTGCGAGCGTAGTCGCGGATGGTCTTACCTTCGCCCTCGTCCATCTTCCAGTAGCCTATGAGGTGGCGTGTCGACGGGTTCTTGGTCTTCGAGCGGTTGAGCAGAGCCGTGGTCATGTCGTGGGCCTCGTCCCAGAGCAGCAGCTCGTGTATGGCACCCTTGAGGCTCTTGCCCACGGCGAGCGGTCCGTTGCCCTCATAGGCGGCGACAACCTGTCCGCTGAAGAGTGATGTGGTCTCGGCATCGGTAGCGACGGTGGCGCTCAGCTCACCGCCAGTGTCGGTGTTCAGGTAGCTCAGGGTGAGGAATGCCCACTTGCCAGTTGGCACCTTCTTGTCAGATGTATAGGTGTTGCTGCCCAGTGTGACGACCAGCTTGCCGTCGGCGTCGGTGGCGACGGCCATCTTCGATGCTCCCGATCCGTGGCTGAGGATGGTGCCTGCGCCCTGAATGTTCACCCACATGTCGGCCGAGAAGTCCTTGCCGGCGAGGGTGATGTTGGCCTCGGTCTGTGCAGCTGTCTCAGTGTCTTGCATAGAGAGTGCCGTCTCATGGGCTATTTCTGCTCCGTTGAGTACGCCAGTCACACGGAAGTTCTGCTCCTTGGTGAGCTCACCTTTGAGTATGGCATCGTTAAAGGTGACGCTAATCTCGTCGCCAGCACTGAGGATGCCGTCGGTGGGTTCAGGTAGTCCAAGCGGCGTGGGCCGCTGCATGTCCTTCACCAGGGGCAGTTCGTCGCTGTAGCGGTAAACCTCGCCCGTGCCGTAAGTGCTGACGGAGGCGATGCGGAACAAGTAGTCGCCGTCGGCGAACGAGGCCATGGGCATCGTGTAGGTCACCTTGGCACCTGTCTTGGGCAGCAGCTCGTTGTTCTGGGTAACGGCCGTGGAGTCGGTCACATATTCATGGAGCTGTGTCCAGCTGGCCGAGCCCTGCCTCTTGTACTGCAGGCGGAAGGCCTTCAGTCCGCGGTAGTTGCGGTCGAAGCCCGAGAAGGTCAGGTTGAGGTTAGTGCCCGTCTGTGTGTTCATCAACGTGTTGCTCAAGGCCAGCTCCACGGGCGATGACGATGGAATGAAGTGGGCCGAGATGAGCACCGTGTCGGCAATGACGTCCCACGTGCTCGTCGGGTCGAACTGACTCTGCGAGGCCAGTATGATGGCGATGTCCTCGTACTCGAGGATGCTGGTATTCGTTTGCTTCAGCTGCAGCTGCTTGGTGACGGTCTGCCCGGCAGGAATCTTTATGATGCGGCTGTCGGTCACCACCTTGCCGTCGATGCTCAGCGCAGCACCGTCGGGGTTCGACTCGTCGTCGACGAGCAGGCGGTAGTAGACGTCCTCGTCGATTTCCGAGGCGTTACTTAGGCGCAGCGTGTAGTTGGCCGTGCCGCCGGTGGGAATGTCGCTCACTACGGGCACGTCGACGTCAATCTGGGGTACCTCGATCTGCATCGTGGCCTCCTGGATGACGGTGCCGGGTTTGTAGTACTTCGTCACCACCTTGCCCTCGTAGGGGCCGCTGGTCTGGCCGCCGCGGGTGCGGAAGATGGGGCCGTAGGCACCATACTTGTAGACATCGACCGTCAGGGCATCGTCGTCGCCCTCCTCCTTCAGCGTGTAGGCGAACGAGGTCTTCGTTGTGGTGCTGGTCTCATCTTCGCGGTGGTAGCCCGCCGTGGTCTCGGTACCAACGTCGAATATGACGCCTGTCTTCTTAATCTCTACACCCCATGTGCGGTTGAGGTGGACGCCGACGGCCACCTGTACGTCGTACTTGTAGCCCGTGGTTTCCTCAATCTCGACGCTGTTGGTGATGCTGGCGCCTGAGTCGAACGAGAAGTTCTTGTAGTCGACGCTGTCCTTTTCGGTGCGCAGCTCGTAGGCGCGCACCTTCTGCTCTTCATTGATATACAGGTACTTCTGCCAGGCTGCGATTTGGTTGTTGCACCACATCACGCTGTCCTGATAGTTCTCGTTCTCGTTGGGAACAATCATTTTGTACGACGGTCCATCGCTGCTGGGTGTCTCGATGCGGCAGTCGAGCCAGGCAGTATGGCACTCATAGACCTCTGGCGGGTTGTTCTCGCCGTAGCCCTCGTCGCCGGGCGAGCGTGTGGTCAGGTACTTGGGACGGTCGCCGTCGCAGGTGTGGCCCTCGACGTCGTCGACGGTGGTGAGCAGCGTGTTGCGCAGGGCCTCCAGATTGGGTATCAGCACATTCTCGATATAATTCTGTGTGTAGACAAACTCCGTGCCGAAGTTCATGCCCGTGGTGACGATGTCGGTCAGTCTGAGCTCCACCTCGTCGCTGGTGCCTATACGCTGGAAGCCGATGTTGCGGGCCTTGCCGAAGATGATGTTGGTGGCGGTGCCAACGAATACGTCGCCCTGTGCGCCGACATACTCCATTGCGTCGCTGGTTGAGATGGTCTTGGTGGCTGTCACGGTGCGGCTCCAGGTGTCGCCAGCCTCACCCTCGATGTTAATCATGACGCCCACTTCGACGTCAGAGGTCGAGTGGATGTCGTTCACTGTGGCCACGCCGGGCAGCACACCTGTGATGGTCGTAGCGTCGACACCCAGTTTCGAGGTCGTGGTGAGGTGATTCTCGCTGCTCCACGTGCCCATGTTGGCCGTCGAATGGCTGACGACGGTGCCCGAGCTCCACTCTGCCGATGAACCCGTTCCGGGCGGGTCGCGCAGAATCATGTCCACCATGTCGGGGCCGCTGGTGATGAAGTTGTTGCCCGTGGGCATGGAGCCGAGGATGATGCCCTTTATGCCGTTGCCGCTCCACGTTTGGGTGCGGCCACCGATGGCGTAGCTCATGGAGATGGTACGCGTGTAGGGATCCGAGATGTTGGGCAGACCGGCCTTCCATGTGTAGGTGGCCTTGCCGAGGCTGTCTAACTGCAGTTGGTTGGGCTTCAGATCGGCCACCTGTCCGGCGGTGACTTCGTCACCGTCGACCGTGCCGTCCTCGATGTAGACGGGCTGTTCGTCGGACAGCGCGTTGTCGATGTCCACCACGAGGTCCTTCAGGGGAACGGTGTAGACCACGTCCTTGGTGCCGTCCTTATTGGTGTACTTCTCGTAGGCTTCGATCTCGAAGGTGTATGGCTCGCTCTGCTCAAACACGGCACCACCATATTTATATATAGGCTTGCCGCTGGCATCGATGGTGTAGATGTCCTGGATGTCGATACCGCCCATCTCGTCGAGCAGCTTGTAGCTGCTCAGGCCGAAGGCACCGTCGGTGTGGCCCGTCTGCGTGACGTTGAAAGTGGGCTTGGAGTGGAAGGTCTGCCGCAGCAGGGTATTGTAGGTGAACACCTGGGCCTTGCCGTCGTCGGCATAGAGCGTGTCGGAGTAAGCGATGGCCGGGTTGCTGAGATCCACTGCGGGCAGGTTCTCGAACCGCACGTCGTCGTTCATAGGTACGTACAGGCTATCCATCTGGTACATTACCGGCGGTAGCATGGCCGAGAACTCACCCGTTGCCGGGTCGGTAAGGATGAATATCTTTTGACAGTTGTCGTTTCCTGCACCGCGACACGACGTGCTCTTGACCTTGGCCGATGCCGACGACACGGTAAGGGTACTGTCGCGAGTTTCGTAACTGTAGGTAGTCTCGTGCCGTACCCTCTCCACGTTCATGCGCGCGCCATTGGTGGGAATGAGCACCAGCTTGGCCA
Organism: uncultured Prevotellaceae bacterium; assembly: GCA_902779455.1. GTDB lineage: Bacteria > Bacteroidota > Bacteroidia > Bacteroidales > Bacteroidaceae > Prevotella. Next base: position 10,326 of record CACZBS010000041.1, on the reverse strand, counting down.
TACCGATGTTGTTCTGGCTCAGGCCGAAGCCGATGGTCTTTTCGCCCTCGGTGTCGCCACCGACCACGCGGCCAGCGAAGTTGACAAGCGTCTTGTCGTAGAAATCGAGGTTCTTGATGGGTTGGTTGAAGGTGTGTCTGACACCAACGTTGCCCGGGTCGGCAGGATAGCGGCCGGCGTCGGTGAAAACGTGCTTCGTCTTGTCCACGGTGATGAAGTGGTCGCCGATGGGCACGCTGATCTCGAACTCACCATCCGCGTTGGTGGTGATGGGCTTGCCGTCCTTGGCACAGACCACGCCGTCGACCAGCAGGCTGACGCCCTCGACGGGATAGTCGGTGTCAGCGTAGAACACCTTTCCACTGACGGGGAACGATGAGATGTCCTCGAAGTCAACGCCCGAATGGTTGAGCGACGACTGGCTGACAAAGCGCGACTGCACCGACGGCGAGAACTCGTGTATGCCCAACGTTGGGATGATGCTGTAGTTGGTGCCCTCGCCTGAGAACGGCACGCCGCGGATGACGTAGTTGCCCACGGTGTCGGTGTAGGCCATCAGGCTCAGCTGGGCTTCGCTGGGGATATAGTTAGAGCTGGCGGCAGGCACCTTCGTCTGGGCGTGGCGACCGTTGGAGACGTCGTTGGTCTTCGAGAAGTCGTAGGCCAGGTTCTGGACGGTCAGGCCCTCGTCGAAGGGATAGTAGATGGCCAGGCCGGCCTCGTTGCCAGCCAGCGGGTGGTTGTAGTTCTTCAGGATGTCGGCCTCGCTGAGCGGACGGGTGAAGAAGCGGAACTCGTCGATGTAGCCCTCGAACCAGGTCGGGGAAACGAACTGTCCCACGTTGCCGATGGCCAGACAGTTGGCATTACCCGACATACTCCAGTCGGTGACGCGGCCCATGGCCACTACTTCCGACTTTAGCTTGCCGTCGGGACCTATCAGGTAGACGGTGAGGGTCTTGGCAATTGTGTCGTGAACTACGGTCAGGTGGCTCCACTCTCCGGCCGGAATGTAAAGGTCGTTGGTGTTGAAGCCGTCGCCGCCGAAGTAGCCGCTCAGCTTGTAGCGGTCGCCGGCCTGTTCGTAGTGTGCACTGATGGTGAGCGCCCACTCCACGTCAAGCACGCGGTAGTCTGTCTTGTCTTCCTCTACGTTCATCACCTCGCTGTTGGGGTTGAGGTACATCTGGATGGAGAAGTTGCCCGTGAGCAGCGACTTCAGCTCTTTGTTGTCGGCAACATACCGCATGCCGGCGCCGTAGCCGCTTAGCTTCACGGAGTGCATGCTGGAAGACACGCTGCCGTCCTCGCTCTGCCGCTTCAGGGTCACCTTGGCGCCCTCAACAGCCGTGCCGGTGCCGTAGGAGATGCGTCCGCTGAGGATACCTGTCGAGATGCTGAAGCCATCGATGGTGCGGGCATCGTCGACTGTGCGTGTCTCACCGTCCTGACTCCAGATGATGACCTTGTACTCATAGAAGCTGCCAGGCTTGGCCTCGGTGTCGTCGTAGCTGTAGCCGCTGGCCGTGCCCGAGGTGGTGTAGATGTCGGCCCAGGCACGCTCGTCGACGCTGTTCAGCGGTCGGCGCTGGATGATGAAGTTGGTGATGTTCGTGCCCACCTGCTTCACCGTCCACTGCAGCTTCACCATGCCCGAGTAGCTGCCGCGCGAGGCGTTGAAGGTGAGAATCTTCGAGCCGCCGAGCTTCGTTGACACTGTGGAGCTGTAGATGTCGGTCTCAAGGACGTTGATCTTCAGGCGGTAGTAGTAGGTGCGGTTGGCCACCAGCCCCTGCCTGTCGTTGTAGGTGCCGTCGTTGGTCTGGCTGCTGCTAATGCTGATGGTGTGCAGGTCAGTCCAATTATTGCCGTCGGTAGAACGCTGGATGATGAGCGAATAAACCTTGTTGCCCGAGGCATCGCCGATGGGTGTGTGCGCCCAGCTGAGGTCAATCGAAGCCGAGTCGCTGCCGACCACAGCCTTGAAGGCGTCCTTGGTGAAGGCCCATTGGCGCGTCAGCGTGTGGTCGATGCTGTCGGTCAGTTCGTCGCGCCGCTCGCCGCCCGTGGGTATGAACACCACTTTATATGTATATTTCGTGGCGTAGGCCGGAGCAGTGACCACCCAGTTGCGCGTGCCGAAGGCAATACCGTCCTTCAGCGTGGTGCCGTCGGAGCGGTAAATGGTCCACGTGCCGTTGGAGTTGGTGCCCTCGTAGTCCCACGTCAGTTTCACTTCTTTCTTCCACAGGTCGTTGGTAGTGGCTTGCAGGTTCTTTGCACGGACGAAGCCGGGCACACTAGTGCTGTACCACTGGTAGTAGCCGACGTTCTGCTTGGGATAGTCCGACGCCTTCCCCGTGCCCAGCTCGGAGTAGATGCTGGGCGAGAAGTCGTTGATGGCAACAATGTACTCGATGTACTTCGTCGCGTTGTTGAAGTAGTTGGAACGCTCAGAGAAGTCTACTTCTTGATTCGTAAACGACACATTGCCTTTGGGATAGGTTGCTGGCGACAGCAGGTTGTCGGTCCACGCCAGGCCCGAGCTGGTGGCACCCTTGTAGGAGCCCACCTTAGTGGGACCATAGGCAGAGAGCAGGTTGCCGCTGATCTTCATCTTGGTGTAGTTCACCATCTCGGCTGTTGGGTTGCTTACGCCCAACGATGGCACGGCATTGAACTTCCACGTGTACTCCTCCTCAGCGGGTGTCTTGAACGATTTCTCCGACCGCCACATACCGACGATGGTCACATTATATTGTGTACCCGCCACCAGCTTGTCGGCAAAGATGGCCACGTCGCACAGGTCGCGCTTGCTGCTGCCCGAGTGGTAGGGGTTGTGGAACATGACGGTGTAGGTAATGCCGTTGATAGTCTTTGTGTAGTAGTCCATCCACCAAGTGTCGGTGGAACACTGGTTGTCGGGATTGATGCCCTCGCTGTTCAGACGCAGTTGCTTGGGCGAGCATACGTACTCGCCGTTGATGAACAGGGCGGGGCCGTCGGGGGCACTGCTGGGAATCTTCGAGGCCCAGCTCGTTGGCTTCTGGTTGGTGAAGAAGCCGTTGTCGCCGTAGGTCTTGTCGTAATACATGACCACGAATCCCATGAACGGATTGGCAAGTGCGGGGTGATTACGAATCACATGCTCGGTGCTGGTGTTGAAGTGCCAGACATCGGCCCATGTAGGACTGCTACCTCCGAGGAGGCATGCGAGAAGCAACAGCAGCACTCGCCACCATTGTTTCATTCTGTGTAATTCCTTTTTCATATCAATAAAGGTTTAAAAGGGATTTGACTGAAATATGTTGATGTTTGTATCTAGCGCATGCCCTTTTCCTTCGCTCCCAGTTTTTGACTCAGCAAGTTGTGAAGCTCAATGTTCTTGCGTATCTCACGGACGATGACATCGTTCTTTTGTCGCAGCTCCTGTTGGCCATGCAGAAAGCGCCATAGCAGCACGACGTTGGTGACAACGAGCACGGCGATGATGCCAATGAGCAATATGAGCGTCTTGAAATACATGATGAATTGTTGTTTGATGGCGCAAAGATAGGTGTTATTTTTTTACCATGCAATAGCTCAGACGAATTGGTGATTGGTTTAAGACGAATTCGTGTGAATCCATCCAGGCTATGAGACGTACGGAAAAACAGAAGATCGAGCTTATGAGACATATAGAAAAGCAGGAATAGCCTCGAAGAGGACGTGGCTGATGGGCTGAAAGCTCATTAGCAGCGACCGCTGTCAACGGACGCCACTCGGCAGAGTTTAAGCAAGCTTAACTCTGCTCTTGCTCCCGGAATTGAGTAGGAGTGATGGCGTACTTCTGCTTGAAGTTGCGGCCGAAAGTGTTGAGACTGGGGAATCCGCTATTACGTGCCACCTCGGCAATGGAGAGGTCGCTACGCTTTGTGAGCAGCTTGGCAGCATAAAGCAGACGACAGTCGGTGAGGAACTCGATGAGCGACTTGTAGGAACTTCCCTTAGCGAAGGCTGCTCCTATGCGCTCTTTCGGCAGGGAGAAACGATCGACAAGAGCCTGACGGTCGAGCTGCGGGTCAAGAAAGAGTTTGTCGCGCATAATGATTTGATAAAGATACGCGAACAGATCCTTGTCGGAGAGGTTGGCTAGGGAGGCATTACCCGTCGGCAAAGACGGTTCGCTTTCTTCTCCGCCGTCCACTGTAGTCATCAGATGCTTCAATGCTTCATACTTGTCCTTGTAGTCGATAGCCTCTGCAATCTCACGTGCCAACACGCGGTTTTTTCTGGATGTCTCGCGCCGCTTGTAAAAGAAGTATGCAGCGAAGGCGATGGCAGCGAGAAGGCCTGCACTGATGAACCATGCATAGATGGTCATGATGTGCGCTTCGGTCTCAGCCTGCTGTCGAGCCTGTTGTTCCTCCTGCAGGTGGTAGACGGTGGCTAGCTCGTTGAGCTGCTCACGCTGGTTGCGCTGGTCGAGGCTGTCGCGAATGATGTGAACTCGGTTCATGTAGCCGATGGCTTCGGCCAGACGGCCGCGCATCTGGGCGGCGGTGCTGCGAAGGCCGAGACGGATAAGAAAGTTGTAACTGATGGTGTCGTCGTCGGCCATGCTGGCATCAAGGCGGTCCATCGCCTCGTCGAAACGTTGGAACTCCCCAAGGTGGTGGTAGGCAGAGATCATCATGCGGTCGCAGTCGATGGTCTCACTCCACTTGGTCTTGAACATCTCGGCCTCGGCCTCACGGGCCTTCATGAGTAGTTCGGCACGTGCAGCCGGTTTTAACTCTCCTGCTTCTGCCGACGTGTATTGACGGGCGTAGGCTGTGGTTTTGAAGGCCAGCGTCTGACCGCGGGCAAAGTCCTCGAACTCCTTTGGGTCGAAGCCTTCGGGCATGCCGTCGAAGCGGTCGGTGTGCTGGACAAACTCATCGATGTTCTTCAGTGTTTGCTCACACAGTTCCACCATTTCGCCGTAACGCTTGTGGTCGAGCAGAATGTGCTGAAGGTGCCCCGCAGTGTTGTAGCTGGCTATCATGCTGTTGAACGTATTCATCTGCCACAGCTCGTCGATGGTCTTCTGCAGGCGGCCGATGCTTTCGTCGGTTTTTCCTTCGCTTGCCATGACAGAAGCGATATAGCCTTCCATTTGCCCGACGTCTGAGGACAGGCCTACGGCACGTGCCAGCCGTGCAGTCTCGGTGGCATAGCGGATGAGGGTGGCATTGTTGGCTGTAGTATATTCGATGGAGACGAGCAGCTTGTAGATATTCTCCAGCGTAAAGGAGTCGGTGCTCAATTCGGCGTCAGGGAGGTTCAGCAGGTCGAGGCATGTCTGGCGGGCCTGTGCATAGTTACAGAAACCGCCGTACTGTATGATACCCTTCAAGTACTGTCCCCTCAGCCAAGTGATGTTGCCTATGGCGACGGCAGAGTCAATCAAAACCATAGCGCGGTCGGGGTCAGTGAGGTGGATGCTCATGGCTTTGGCCTCGGTGTAGACGGTGTCGAGACCATCAGCACGTTGGTCGTTGTTGTCAGCCGACTGCTGGCAGCAGGTCAGCAACATGGTTATGATGCTGCACATAATATATAATGTAGACTTCGGCAGTTTCATAGGTCGAATGGTTTTTGGACGCATCTATGTTAGGACTTTTCGGTAGTAGCCCTTATTTCTTGACAGGTGCAAAGATACTAAATTCTAAGCCTTCTACCAAATAATTCTGAAATTTTCTTTTTGTGGAAGTCATTGCCACATAGGCTTTCTGATTCTACCAAGTCGACCTATAAACTAGTGTTGCCATGTTGCTACATTAAAAATTAGTTTGTGATAGGCAGCACCTTGGCGCAATATATTAGGGGCAAAAAATTTGCAGGAAATTTGCAGGATTTTTTGTGCCGAAATGTGCAAAAATGTTGCAAATTGTGCCAAATTGTGCACTGCCGACGTTTTTTTTTAATGTCCTGCAAAAAAAAGATTTTAATTACAAAACACTGGCTTACAGCATTTTAGAAGCGGAGAGACCGGGATTCGAACCCGGGAAACGCTTTTGACGTTTACACGCTTTCCAGGCGTGCCTCTTCAGCCACTCGAGCATCTCTCCTTGCTTTAAGCGGGTGCAAAATTACATCTTTTTTGCGAAAATCCCGCTAAAAAGCCTCTTTTTTTAATGTTCTTTATATTTTCACGCCAAAGACGCGGGCAACATTCTCGTTGGTCCGACGGGCCATCTCCTCGTCGCTGATGCCGTATGCCTGGGCCATGCGGCTGAGCACCAGTCGCACGTAGGCGGGCTCATTGCGCTGCCCTCGCTGAGGCACCGGGGCCATGTAGGGTGCGTCGGTCTCAAGGACGATACGATCGAGGGGCACGGCAGCAGGCAACACCTCGGGCAAGTGAGACTTCTTGAATGTCAGCACACCGCCTACGCCAAGCACGAACCTGTCAAACTGCAACAGCTCGGCGGCTTCGATCTCATTGCCGGTGAAGCAATGGAACACGCCGCCAGGCAGTTTGTCTGCATATCGTCGCAGGATGCGCACCATCTCGTTCTGGGCCTTGCGGCAGTGGATCATCAACGGCAGGCGCGTCTCGACCGACCACTGCACCTGCAACTCGAAAGCCTCCATCTGTTCCGTTTCAAACTCACGGCTCCAATAGAAGTCGAGTCCCACTTCGCCTATGGCAAGGACAGGGCGTCCCCCACCCCACTCCTGTCCGTCGGGAATCAATGCCCGGATGCGGGCCAGAATCTCACGGTAGTCAGCCCTCACCTCTTCAGGATGAAGTCCCACCATGGGATAGAGGAATCCGGGATAATCACTACACAACGTCAGGATGCGCTCCGACGACGTCAGGTCGATGGCTGGCACGAAGATAGCGCCGAGGCCAGCCTCACGGGCCCTTGCGATGACCTCGCTGCGGTCCTCAGCGTATTCCTCGCCATCCAGATGAGCATGCGTGTCGATGAACCTCATGATTCGCGCTTCATCATCTGGTTCATGTACTTCAGCAGATTCTGTTTCCGCTCTGCATCGACGCTGACCTTGTCGAGACACCTGCGGGCCTCATCGAAATAATAGTTGATGCGCTCCTCGCACAGCTGGCGGATGCCGATGGCATCATAGAGCCGCGTGACGGCAGCCACCTTCTCTTCGCGGTCAAAGTCGGTCGACGCCGCCCATCTCATCAACTCCGCTCGCTGCTGGCTGTCGGCACGGTTGATGGCATTGATGAGCATGTAGGTCTTCTTATTCTCCGTGATGTCGCCACCAATAGCCTTGCCGAAGACCTTCGGGTCGCCATAGACGTCGAGCAGGTCGTCCTGCAGCTGGAAAGCCAGTCCCATCTGCTCGCCACACCGATAGAGGTTGTCGGCATCAGCCTGCGAAGCATCGGCCAGCAGGGCCCCCATCTTCAGGGCGCACGCCAGCAGGACGCTGGTCTTCAGGCGGATCATCTCGATATACTCGGCCTCGCTGACATCATTGCGTGTCTCGAAAGCCATGTCCATCTCCTGCCCTTCATGAATCTGCAGGGCTGTCTCAGTGAAGAGGTCAAGCACAGCAGGCAGATGAGCCGCATCACACTGCGCCATGCGCTGATAGGCCAGCACGAGCATCGAGTCGCCCGAGAGGATTGCCTTGTTGGCATTCCATCGGCGATGCACGGTCGGTTGTCCTCGCCTCACATCGGCCCGGTCCATCAGGTCGTCGTGCAGCAGTGTGAAGTTATGATAGGTTTCCAGCCCCAAGGCTTGCATCATGATGCTGTCAGGGTCTTCCTTAAAGAGATTATAGGCCATGAGCATCAGCACAGGCCGGATGCGCTTGCCGCCGAGCGACAACACATATCGGATAGGTTCGTAGAGCGACTGCGGCTGGCGCTCATAAGGCAGTGCAGCCAGCGCCTGATTGACTCGCTTAAGAAGTTCGTCGGGTGTATACATATCTTTCATTTTTTGTACTCACAATTACGTCGGCAAAGATACGCAAAATTATTCACATCCACAAATAATCCCCCCCAAAAGCGGTGTTCCGACCATCGAGAAGTCACTTCACCATGTACTTGCGGCCGTCCTTCACATAGATGCCACGATGGGGATGGTCGGCTGCGCAACGCCCTTGGAGATCGAATCTCCTGTCAGGCTTCAACGATGACAGAGATCCATCAACCGTGGAAACAGCCGTCACGACGCCTTCTCCCCGTTCATAAATCTTCAGGAAATGCCGCCAGCCGTCAAAGCGGGCATAGACGTCCTTGCATCCCTTAGGTACATAGAGTGTTGCCGTCCTGTATATCGAGGCAGGGAAGACATTCGAATTCTCATCGAAGGGCCAGGGCTCCTCATTGCGTGCCTCAATCGTCTGCAACGCATTGCAATTCTCAAAGGCTCCTTCTCCTATCGACTCCAGCGCCTTGCTGAGCACGACCTCCTCAAGGGCGCTCGTCCCATAAGTTGAGAAAGCAATTGCACCAATCGTCTTAACGCCGTCACCCACTGTCACCTTCTTGAGCTTATCGCAGCCATAAAAAGCCGCCAGTCCTATAGTCTCCACGCTGTTAGGGATAGCCACCTGCGTCAATTCTCCCATATAGCTAAAGCTAAACTGTCCGATTGACTTTACACCGTCACCCAATGTGATATCCTGAAGATTCTCACATCCAGAAAATGCACTTTCGCCAATGGTCTCTACGCTGTTTGGAATCACCACGGATTTAAGCGATTTAACGCGATAGAAACATTTGTTGTGTACAGACGTCACCCCCTCGGGCACCACTAATTCTGTCAGTTCTTCTTCAGCATCGTTGTACAGTGACAGTTCCATACTGCTGAAGCATGACGCCGAAAAATTCTCACACCATGTAGCCAGATTGGGGATGATGACCTTCAACGGTGCCAACGACTCGCTGTAAAAACAATTCTCTCCCATCTCCCGCAGGCTACGGCCCAAGCGGATTTCCGTCAGGCTGTTATTGCCGAATGAACTTTCGCCAATCACTTCGACGTTATCTGTCAGGATGACCGATGTCAGTCCAGTGCTGTCGAAGGCATAGTCGCCGACGATTTTGACGTCGTCAGGGAGCGTCAGGCTCTTCATCTGCTTGCATCCCTTGAAGGCGAGCGGCCGGATGTCGGTGATGCCGTCGGGAAGTGTAAAATTGGTCAAGTCGCACAACTCTTCGCCCACGAAGACGTTTTGGGCTATGCCCAGTGGATTCTTCTCGTAATACGGATATTCATAACTGCTAACGCCACGAGCGATGGAAGACGTCACAGTGAGGCCACACCACCACTTCCAACTGCTGATGTACAAATTTTCAATGCTGACGCCTCCGACATAACGGTTTATCTGTCCGACTGTCTCCGGAATCACCAACTTATCCAACTTGCACCCATTGAAAGCAGCCGCATCGATGCCCGTCACCTGGTAAGTCAAGCCACCATATTCCACGCTCTTCGGGATGACAAGAGAACCCGTGTAGTGCCCGCTGGAATAACCTACGCCACCTTTTCCCTCCACATAATACTCGGGAGCCACCAGAGCGTAGTCCCTCCCTTCCTCGCTGTTCAGTTTGTAATAGATGCCATCTATCAGAGTGTTGCGGTAATAAGTATCATCAGCCCAAAGCCCTATTGCTGGCAAGATCATCAAAACAAATAGTCCAATAAACTTTTTCATACGCGTTTGTTATCGTTTAGTAATACATAATAATCCTTAATCCGCTACAAAGATACGAAATAGTATTCTATTCGCCAAACTTTTTTGAAAGAAAAAGCTAAGTATTATTCGTCATTCCAGTCATTATAATCTGAAAAAGAACGTGAATCAGTATTTGTCGACCATCTTCGGCCAGTCATAAGCAGGCATCGGGCCAGGTAGGCCGTCACAACGATGGCCAGGAAGACGATCAGCAGATTGAGGGGGAACAGGGCGTTCAGGCGGTCGGTGAACAGGCAGTCCTGGATGAGGTAGACTTCCAGGCAGAGCCCGCCGATGAAGCGGACGACGAAGTGCCCGGCCTTGCTGGTGTACAGTCTCCTGGCCGCTTCGCCGTTTGCCCACCGGTACAGGAAATAGACGGCAAACAGGAGGGGAACGAAGTTGAGGATTTCCACGGATTCGGCCCGTTCCACCTTCACGCCGGCGATATAGAAGGCATAGAAGCCGGCGATGCCCAGCAGCGCGCAGACGAGACTTCGTGCTGATGAATGTCCGCCAGCCGGCGCCGTCATCGAGCCAACTTTGGCGCCCAGGAGCATGAAGTTGAAGTAAAGCAGCCATTTCAGGTAGCCGCCCTCCAGGCCGTACATATTGAAGGGGAACGGCCGCTCG
>CACZBS010000040.1 GCA_902779455.1 uncultured Prevotellaceae bacterium | reverse complement strand
CTTCTTCGGAAACGACAACAAACTGCGCTGGTATGCCCGCTACAAGAAGGGCAGTGAACTGGGTGGCGGCGCCTACAACGTAAAGAACTTCATCAGCGGATGCAAAGATGTCTATGTCTTTAACCGCTACTACTATCAGGATACGCCTAATCATTTCTTCAATCTCAATGACCCGCCAGAAGTGACCCCAAAGGACCCCATCTATGGCTACATCATGCCAGGCACCATCTTACGTGATGAAGAGGGCTCCAGATGGTTTTGCTATTATACGTGGAGCGACCTGCTCGAACAGGGTAATGTGGAAAAGAAGACGGCCAAGTTCATCAGTTTCGACAATATCAAGATCGGCGTAGAGCAGATTCCACATGGCGAATCGTCTATCCTCGGACAATTTGTCATCAACGACGACCTCATCCCTGAGCGTGAGGTGCCCCTCATGGCGTGGTTTTTCTACGGCTTCGCCATAGCCAACAAACAGGAATATTATGATAACATCAGGAAGGAATTTAAGGAGATGATGGATATTAACGTTAACGACTTCTATGCTGCCCGCGACACTACGGCCAAGTTCGCATGGGGTGATAGCAAAGGGAGCAACTATGCCACCAACTATGCATACAACCCCACTGGCGGGCGTGAGAGAGGCACGCAGCCCTATATGCGCTACGTCAATGATGGCACGCATGTGGGCTCCAATCGCGTGGGCGATAAGGACAATTACTGGCGTCACTGGTTCTTCAAGCGTTATCACACCAAGAATGGCAAAACACTCGACTTGGTCGATTTGTTCAATAGAACTTGCAAAATCACCCTGCCAGTCATGCCCGACCAATGGAGCAATGGCATACGCCGTGGCACGAACTACCGCGACCGTGCATTCGAAGAAAGCGACCTCTATAATGGCACATTCGATGTCAACAATTTCCTCTACGACCTGGAATCGGCCCAGTGGCCATCGGAAACCGAGGAGAATGGCTACAAGCGGCCCGTCTATGTCTCGCCTTATTGGGAGCCCGTCCTCTTTGTGCGTTTCAGGGAGTTCAAAGATGTCGAAGAAAAGTTTATCGGCGAATATGACGGTCACACATACACCATGGTAAATAGTCCCAACAGAAATATGCAGCTAGGTGTGCTATCGATGACTTACCAGAATCTTGATATTATCAATATTCACTGCTGGATGGACGACGTGGAGTACAAAGTAGAGCCATGAAAGTTAAATCATTAAGAAAAAATAATAAATGAACATGAAAAAGTATTTCAACATTGTGCTTGCAGCCGTCATCGTCACAGGGCTGGGCATGAACTTCGCTTCCTGTAGCGACGACGACAAGGACGAACCAGAAGGAAAGAGCACACTTAGCTTCGACGAGAAGACGACCCGCTTCGGCGTAGAGACCGACATGGCGTCGGCCGTTGTGCCTGTGACCGTGAATTGCCAAGGCGAATGGAGCGCCGCCATCGAGAAGGATGCGGCATGGGTCACCGTCGCCGATAACGAAGTGTTCCACAAAGGCAGCAAAACCATAGACCTGCTGTTCGACGAAAACCGCACGGGCATGGACCGCACGGCTAAACTCTTCGTGACCGACGATGCCGACGAGGTTCACATCGTGACCATCCGCCAGACATCACTCTACAAAGGCGAGGTGCCCAACAATTCCAACATCATGACCTTCGGAGCCAAAGGCCTTGGCTGCGGCGTCAACATCAACCAGGTGTTCCCCAACATTCACAACACGGGGTCGAAGGTGGAGTACAACCCCATCTCCATCCCCAAGCTGAGCAGCGTGTATAACCTGGCCAAGATCAATGCCCTCATGGCAAAGGGCAGCTTTGTGGGCGAACAGCCCTACGTCGAGGACATCAACGAGCGCGCCCAGGCCACCATCGTCAAGTGGGACTCCCTCGTGTCGAAGGACCGTACGCTCGATGCCACGCTCAACCTCGAGATTTCCTTCGGCTTCTTCAACATGGAGGTCGGTGGACACTACGTGGCTTCCGACAGCATCCTTGGCGTGGGACTCGACTATGCCATCTGCCGCGACCTGGCACTCTACAACGCATACGTGTCGCCCACAGTGGTGCGCAACTATGCCGTGGAGCAGGATGCCCTGGACCAGCTCAACATGGACGACGACTGGATAGACGAGCAGTACGACCGCATCGATGCCAAGATTGAAGACTATGAGAAGCGCAACGCCCGCAAGGGTATCACGGGTCTGACGGCCGACCAGCAGGCCACCATCGATGCCCTGTACGATGCAGTGGAGAAGCACACCTACGGCGGTGTGTTCTCGGGTGCCTTCGCCAAGCTCTACCAGCGTCTGCTCTCGGCCTACCGCAACGGGAAGACCAATCAGGTGAACGACATTCTGGAACAGATTGACGCCGAATACGGTCCGTTCATCATCGGTCGTACTGTATTGGGAGGCTCGCTCAACATCAACTGCTGGCTGGACAACACCTATCTGAGCACCCACGGTGTGCTCGAGGTGAAGGCCGCCCTCGAGGGTGACGGCATAGGCAGCATCAACGGTGACCTGAACTGGAGCCAGAACGGTGTCGACTATGTGCGCAGTTCACGCCGCACCTACGACATCTATGGTGGACGTGCCAGCGATCTGATGAATGCCATTGAGGCCGTGATGGAGAGCGAGAACCCGCGCGACAGCGAGCTGCTGAACGATGCCATGAACGACTGGGTGATGAGCCTCTATGGCGTGGAGGGCGACGAGACCAGCAACTCGGCACTGATTGCCATCTCGCTGACCGGCATCTGGACACTCTTCGACGACCCCGACGTGCAGAACATCGTGAAGCAGTTCTTCCTTGACAAATACAAGGATTACGACCTGCAGCGCTATGTCGACCTGATGATCGACGTCACGCAGTAAGAACCAACGAAGTAAAGGTCTAAAACTCAACGGTTTAAATTGAAGATTTTGGAGTATTTGGCTTTGCTGCTCACTGCCTTGCTGGCTGTGGGCTGTGCCACGGACGACGATTGGGAGGCCGACGGAAATGCCGTCGGCCCCGAGTCGTTTTCATGGACGCGCGGCGCCGTGGAGGAAACACGCATCGCCTTTCTCCGCAATCTGGGCGTCGGCTACGGCTACAATGCAGTGAGCGGACGCTATTGCAACTATGCCGACATACGCTGCCAGATACTGAACCGCCGACAGCTGGAGAAGGCTGCTCAGGCCAGCGGCATGACGCTATGGCACACCGACTACACCAGTCGCAGCTACAGCACCAGCCAGGTGGCCTACAACGAGCACGACTATGTGGCCACGTTCAACCTGGGCCGCGAGTCAAGCTTCAACTATATTATATATAAGGAGGAGCAGACCTATCGGCAAAACATCCTGGAGGACGGACTGCGCCAGAGCTTCTACTTCTCGACCGACGACTACGAGCAGGTGGCCACTCAATGGCTCGACGTGGGCAACACCATCGACGCCATGTCGGCAGGGCTGGATCCCTACCAGATCCTTACACGCTCGTTTGCCGATGCCGTGGAACACCTGGGCGAGAGCACCGAACCGGCGGCCGTGGATTCGTTCCTGCAAGTCTATGGCACACATGTCGTGGTGCGCACAGCCATCGGCGGACGCCTCCACATCGACCTGAAGAACGACATGAAACGCTATGGCCGCAAGATGCAGGAAGAGGAGTTCAGCAGCAGCGATCTGTTCAATGCCTTCCGCGACCGCAACGAGAACCGTGAACTATCGGAGCAGTATGCCTGGATCGAGCACTCGAGCATGAACATCAGCGCCTATGGCGGCGACCAGAGTGTGTTGCAGGGGCTCATCGGAGAGCAGCAGTATGATGGCAGCCGCAACTTCGACCCCTCAGTGGTGGCGCAGTGGCGGCAGGGCATCACCTTCGTTCCCGACGACGAATATGCGTCGAATGCCGAGATGATCGACATGGAGGTAAGGCCTATCTGGGAGTTTATGTTCGACGGTGATGCCATTGCCAAGGTGAAACAGCGCATACAAAGCGATGCCACCAAGGCCACGCAGCAACTGGGCTCGAAGAACTTCTTCTCTTGCTCCTTCCCCGTGCGTTATGACAATCCGGAATGCCTGTACACCTCCGCCACCGAAGAAGAAGTGATGAACATGGACGACTACAAATACGACAACTGCTCGACCTTCTACTGCGTACACATCGTCAGCGGAGGTCGCTATGTGGCTGTGGTCTGCCATGAGTACATCGGCGGCGTGGAGATGTGGGTGGCCTATCCTGTGTATGACGGCGTGACGAAGCTCTACTGCGGTCTGGGTGTCGACAACTCGGGCCAGGCCTACCGGGTCTATCCCGACTACACGCTGAAAACTGACGAGCTGTGGACTTATAGCTCTTATCTGCTTGTCGACAGTCTGTCGGAGATGGTGGCCGAGCCATTGCCCGTGGACCTTTATCCGCAGACCGACTGTTTCTATTTCAACAACGGAGAACTCTGCCTCTATCCCGTCGAAGGCATCGACTATGATGATGCCCAGCCCATGCTCTACTGCGAGGCAGGCAAGAGCGTGAGGCCGGATGGGTCGATCAATGTCAAGCCCGTGCCTGTATACAAGCTGGGAACAGAGTTCATTATCATGGGCAGAGAAGGCGATCCTTGCGATTTCGTGGGATGGCATCTACTGGGTTACGAAGACGATTATACACCTATATTTCGTCGCAATGAAGACTACGTGGGATACTATAATCCTACAGAGATGAGACCTGTGGGTAATTGAAAGAATTTGAGTGATGATGAATGTCAAATGGCTGATAGGTTGTTGCGCACTGGTGCTGACGGGCTGCCACGACGATGAGGAGGTGGAGCCGAAGCCCATGCCGACAGAACTGACGGTAACTACTGCCGACGATGTGACCCTGCCGAGGTTCGCATCGTATGAGCGTGTGACCGTCAGTCTTGGCGGACGCACCGAAGCCGATAGTGTCATCGCAGTATCGTGCGATGCCGACTGGCTTAGCCTGACGACAACGATCCTGCCTGCCGACGGCATCGTCAGCCTTGCCACCACCGACAATACTGGCCAGCAGCGCCGCACGGCCACGCTGACCTTTGCAGCTGCCGACGGTCGCATGGCCACACTCAGCATCAGCCAGCTCAGCCCGTCGGACGATGACGCGAACGGCGACCCACGCTCGGATGGCTACCTGGGCTACGGATACGACATTTACCAAAGCTTCGACAATCCCATGAGCGTGCGCAAGACTGCTGCCGTGATCGATCTCTCGGCACTGCGACGCTTCAGCTCGCAGACCACCTACGAGGTGATTCACGACTGCCGCCTGTCGCGCACCGACCTCAACGTCTATTCTGCCCGCACGGCCTCGGAATTCTCGACCATACTCACCGCATCGGGCAGCAACACCAGCGAGCGGCTGGCAGGATGCAAGCAAAACTGCGACCGGGCCGAATACGTCACCCGGCTGAACAGCTTGATGCAGAACAACATTGGCTACGGCGTGATGGAAAAGGCCGTCTGGAGTCGCACCATCGACCGTGGTGCCTTGCAGAACCTGCGCGACCGCGACAAAGACTTCTTCACTGCTGCCTTCAGTCGCGACCTGCTGAGAGTCAAGGGACAGACGGGCGAGAGCCGTGCCCAAGCCGCCGAATGGCTGCTTGAAAAATACGGCACGCACATCGTGGTGCAAGCCGACTACGGCGGCAAGATCGACTATACCTTCACCATGTCGAAGCTGGGCAGTGTGCGCTATGATGAGGAGGTGCGCTGCCAGGCTGAGTTCACCCTGGGCCGTCTGCCGCAGGCTGAGTGGAGCCATCAGCAAGGGACGGTGCTGAGCAGCTCGAAACGGGCTGAGGGCGCCATCAATGTCACGGGCGGCAGTCCTGCCACCCGTCGCCAGCTGCAGGCCGACATCAGCAGAATGGGCGATGACGACCAGCTCGAACCCAACCACCTGATGGAATGGCTGAGCAGCATCAACTACAGCGACCACCCCGGCAGCGACGAGAATCTGGACATCATCCATTTCGACCTCATGCCGCTTTGGGATCTCTTCACGGGCGACCTGCGAACAGAGCTGCTCGCTGCCGCCATCCGCCGTGCCAACCTGAGCAGCTGTGCCATCGACGATGCTACACTGAAGACCGACCTTTACTGGTTGATAGTACCCAGTGTGCCTGACGATAGTCGACAGTTAACATCGCTCTCACGCATCGTCTATGTCAACGACGAGCCAGTGATGAATGTCTGCTCGGAGTATGTGCCGCAGATTCGCAGTGACAAGCGCGTGCGCGTGGCCTATCCCATCTGGCAGCATAACATCCAGCTGGGGCAGGGCCTGTTCCTGGGCGACGGTATCCACCGTCCTGCCTATCTGATGTTCAGTGCCGACGGTTGTTATGTGCAGCCTATCGACTCGCTGTCGCCATCCACCATCTTGAAGGAGGTGGCCTACGTCGGTGGTAATCTCTACCCCGACCGTCACGGTCTGACGTTCAAAGGTATCGAAGTGGAGGTGCACGACGATGTGTTCCTCTACAACTATGGCGGCGAGCATTTCTGGACACCCGTGGTGAAGGTGGGTTCGACATTCTGGACCCGTCGCGACATCGCCCACGACATGGGCTTCACACCCTACCCCGAGGATGACGACAACCAGGACTTGATCGACTACCGAACGGGCACCCTGTTTACCAGCTTCCAGTTCGACCTGACGTACACGGCATCAGTCATCAACGGCTGGAACTATGGCTACAAGGTGAACCCCTATTTCAAGACCGACAACAACCAGCTCTGGTATCTGCCCCAGCCCAGCCAAGTGCGCAATCTGTTTACCTTCATCGGCCAGAACCCGAAGGCGCTGTTCCGAGGGCAGATGAGCGGCTTCGAGGCTCAGTTCAACGGCTATTATGGCACCGTCGACATTCTCGACGGCAATGCATCCTTGGGCGGCAGAACGAGGCACCTGAAAGAGGAAGAGCTGAATGTCATCGCCTCGAAGGCTACCAATGCTCTCGGCGATGCGTGCCTGATGCTCCTCGACAACCACTACCGGCTGACGCTGCTCGACGACCAGACATACGCTCCTGCCAGTACGGCCGCGCGCTGGCGAAGCAACTATTATCCTGTGCGCCTGTGCCGGGGGGCACTCTATGAATATCCGAACCTCAGCACGATACAGCAGCGGTTTCCGGAGTATTAAAAGAACAGAAAGATGAAAAGAATAAATAGAATCATAACCAGCAGCCTTGTCCTCTTAGCCATCTGGCTACCCGGCCTCGTCTCGTGCTCCGACGATCAGGAGAAGACGGAGCCCGTGGAGGAAAAGGAAATGCCTACGACGGACCAAGAGTGGACGACGCTCAACCAGCAGACAGCCGTGCGAAGCCTGTTGTTGCAGCTGGCAGGCGTGACGGAAGGTGCCGACGACTTCGACAGCCGCACTTATCAGCCCGTCTACGGCATCGTGCGCGATGAGGCAGAGCCCTTTGTGCGGGCCGTCGCGGTGGCAGAGGTAGGCGAGGCCGTCGCCGCGTTCCGTGCGCTGGTGGGATGTGAATCGCTCATCGTCAATACTGCCGACGGACTGGCCGTCGACCTGACCGACCTGCATCTGCGTGCCGATGGCCGCGTGCAGAACTTCGGCCGACTGACACTGCACCTTGCCCACGACGGCAGTGCACGCGTGGCCTGGGCCGATGTGAGCATTGCTTGCATGCCCTCGCTGCGCCGCATCGAGTACATCGACGAGGAGAACTGGGGCAACAACGGAAGTGCCGACGCCACCTACCACTACGGTGAGCTCTGCCGGTATGTGGGTAAGGACTACCCCGAGGGACTCTACGTATGTATAGAAGAGAACACGTCTGGCCAGAAAAACAGCGGCACGCTCCTGCACTTAGAGGATAACGAAGGCGGTGACGGCTGCTCCTACAATCTGGACGGCGACAACGACGGCTGCTGGAGACCCTATCACCCCGGCACCGCAAGTGATGTGAAGAACTATGTGAAGATGCTGTTGGGCACATACGTGAAACGTACCAAGACCTATAAGCGCAACTACCGCAACGCCCTGATCCGGTACTTCTCGCAGGAGGATATGCCGAAAGAGATCTTTGACTTTAGGGGTAATGTGCTGCCAATAGGCTTCCGGGAATGGGAGGGCCACCTCTATGGCAGGGACAACCACCCGGCAGCCATCATCATTGATTCACGCTACGGCTCGCAGTCGGGCTGGCTGTTCTTTGGCACCATGCGTGAAGTGAACTACTGGGAAATCGTCAATTGGAGCGTGAGCGACATGGGCGATGACCATACTCTCTATTATTGGAAAGACAATGAATGGAAAAGCTTTGCCAATAATCATTACATCTACACGATGAATGTTATCCGCTTCGGCGATAATCCCGTGAGCGGAATCTCCGTACTATACACCCCTAATCCTGAGGAACTATGGTGAGAATGAAAAAAATCTGTATGCTCTGCATGCTCTGCCTGCCTTTCATCGCCGCGTGCAACAACGATGATGACGAGCCAGTCAGCCCAGAGACGACAACAACGACAGTCGAACCGCTGGAGGTAACCCTTGTGTTTGAACCTGGCCAGCTGGGCGACCGCAGTATGAACGACCAGCTCCTGACGGACCTGTATGCTTTTGGCGCAGCCAACAAGGACTCTGTGGCCACGTCGTTCATTAGTTATTCTTCTTTTGCCGAGACACAGCAGGCACTCAGGCTGTGGACTGAATCGGCACATGGCAGGCCGCAACGGAATGAGCGTCTGCTGGTGCTGGCAGCTCCGTCGCTGGCCCCATTGCTGGCCAACATCAACCTGAAAGAGACCGACCGTCTGCTTCTGCTACGGACGCCATTGTCGGATGCCAAGACCGTGGGACCGGCAGGACGTACTCACGTGATGAACGTCTCGCTGAAGAGTGTCATCCAAACGTTCATCGATCGTGAGATGGCCTACTATGCAACACTCCACGACGATTATGACCCGGATGAAATCTACGAAGGGCCCTTCCGCATCATCCGCAACAATGCCACGGTGACCTACGCCGACAGCATCGTGGAGGCTTTCCAGGAACGCTTCCCCGACCAGCCCCTGAGCGACGACCCCGATGAGGGCATCTGGCAATCAGGCATCACCGACGGCACTAAGGACAACGCCGGCTATGCCCAGGAACTGGCCTACTCGCTGGCCGTCCTCTTCGACGAGGCAGAGAGTGACGACTTCGATGATGAGCTGCACCAGCACATCGGCGTCGTAGACCTGGGTATGGGCAATGTGGGGTTCGAATACTACTATTTCACTCATTCTGAGTCGAGCACACGCACGTTGCTCGTGGGCAATGTGCTGAACGTGGACAGCCGGCTAGACTATGCCATCGTCCATATTCCCCTCAAGGAGTGGCTCCAGGGCTGGCTCACACATCCCGAAGAACAGCCTGAAGAGCAGTGGCATGGCGCATGGGACCGTTGCACGCAGTTCAGCCCTGCCAGTGAGAGATCAACATCATACAATGCAAAATTAGAAGGGAGGAACGCAAAATGAAAAGACATCATTTCCTTTTAGGCACTACGCTTTCTGAAAGCGTCACGTTGGGCAGGGTTGTTGCCGCTGTCTTGTTCGTCATGTTATTCGTGACTGGCTGCAAGAACGATGACGATGATACGCCTGCCGAGCGCATCACTATTGAGAAAGTGAATGTGGACGTGATTCTTCCCGATGCACGTCGCACGCTGTGGCAACCGGTCATCGACCTCGCCCTGCAGAACATCGAGCAGGCCCAACAGGGACTGTCGAAGCGCGTGGAACTGAACATGCGCTACCACGATGAGGACGCCGAAGACCTGGGCCTGACCGTGTATAGTCTCTGTTACCCGGAAGAGGGCGACGACACCTGCGATGTCATCCTGGGACCGACCCGTTCCACCAAATGCCAGATGGTGCTGGGCAATGCTGCACAGTACCGTGTGCCTGTGCTGATGCCTACGGCTACGAGCGACGAGATACAGCGCATACAGGCCGAGCGACCCTATTCGTGGTTCTTTACCGAAAGCGACGTGACGCAGTGTGAAGTGCTGCTGGGCATCTTCGGCACCAGCCATATCCCCCATGCTGCCCTGCTCTACCAGGATGACAAGTACGGACAGTCGTTCCGCAACTGGTTCGGCTTCATGGCAACGGAGTTCCAGGTGGATGTGGCAGCCGACGACATCCAGGTTTATGACTTCACCTCCGACCTGACGGCTTTCTTCAAGCGAATCGAGCAGCGTGCCCAGACGTCAGGCGAAGCCACGGCACTACTGATGGCGCTGAGCAGCAACGATGACTATCTGCGGGTGATCAGGCAGATCAAGTCGGTGCGACAGAGCCTGGGACTCGATGCTTCCTCCTCCAACGTCATGTATGTCGTGAGCGATACCGGCGACAACAAGACCGTGCAGCAGGCCGGACTGCCCTTGTATGGCATCAGCCCTTGCGGCAGTCCCGTATCGGGCTTTGACGTGTGGTACAAGGAAAACTTCGGCACGGAGGCACCCTATGGTGCTGCACAAGTCTATGATGCCATCACCACGATAGCCCTGGGAGCCGCCAAGCGCTTGAGCAGCCCGACAGGGCCCGACGATCTGACCATCGACGGAGTAAAAGTGGAATATCGCGAACAGCCTTTCGGTCCTAATCTGGCCGACTGGATGCGGGCCCTGGTGGCCGACAAGTCGGGCACACCCTCATCCTGGACGAAGGAAGGTCTGCGCACAGCCTTCTCGCTGCTGTCCGAAGGCCGGAATCCCAGTGTGCGCGGATGTACCGGCCGCATGGAGTTTGACGGAAAGATGCACACCACCATCCTCCACACCACCTATCGCTTCTGGCGTACGAAGGGCGACGGCTCCAACTATACGCTGACCACCCTCTCGACATCCAGCGACTCAGGCGCCGGTGCACTGAATGCATGGGACATGGAGAAACTCTTCACCCAGGACTTCGACACGCAGATAGAGGTGAACCATAACCTTCCCTCCGTGACCGACCACTGGGCACTGCTGTTGAGCCCCTCCACCACATGGAGCAACTATCGTCACCAGGCCGACGTGCTGGCCATGTACCAGCTGTTGCGCCGCCACGGCTACGACGATGATCACATCATCCTGGTGTGCGAGGACAATCTGGCAACGGCCATGGAGAACAAGTACCCGGGAAAGGTGTTCGTGGAGAGCGGTGGCGAAGATGTGCGACAGGGAGCAGTGGTCGACTATCACTTCACCGACCTGAAGATGGACGACATCCGAAGCATCGTGCTGGGTGAACAGAGCGAACGGCTGCCAAAGGTCATCCGCACGACGGCATCGAGCGACCTGCTGATCTTCTGGAGCGGTCATGGTGCCGACGGAAGGGGCATGTGCTGGAGCGATGGTCTGGGCAGCCAGATCTTCACAGGCGAGCGTATGCATGACATCCTCAGCGAACTGAATGACCGTGATGGCTATCGGCGCGTGATGCTCGCCATAGAAACCTGCTTTAGCGGACTCATCGGACAAGCCATCGTCGGACTGCCCGACGTGGTGGCCATCACTGCTGCCAATACCATAGAACCGTCGAAGGCCGATGTCCACGACCGCACGCTGGGAGTTTTCCTTTCGAATGCTTTCTCACGATCGTTCCGTAATACCGTGAACGAGAATTCCGATATCGTGCTCCGTGACCTCTACTACAACCTGGCACGCAGCACCACCGGAAGCCATGTGACGCTCTACAACGAAGCCAACTATGGCTCTGTCTATGAACTGACAGCCAGAGACTTTTTCCCCCGATAATGCCAACAAAAAATGAATTTTAGAATATGAAAAAGAATGCATTTTTAAACCTCATGTTGCTGACCGTCTGTGCAGCAATCAGTGTTACTGTCTCCTCTTGTAAAGAGGATGGTGAAAGCGATGAAGAGAAAGCCCGCCAGGAAATGCTCGAGCTCGACCCCTACGGGAAGGCAAGCGAAGAGGGTGTGCTCTTCTGGAGTGTCATCAGCCAGCTGACCTCCACCGAAGAGATGCCCGACGACTGGCGCACGGCACGATTCAATCCCTCCATAGGCATTGCCGACGAAGTTGACCCCTATACCCGCGTGGTCATCACCAGCGACCGTGCCACGGCAGCCGAGCGTTTCGCCAATCTTACTGATGCTCCTGTCGACGAGACAACCACCGACTATGAGTGGAGCAATGACCTTGTGGGAACGATGAAGTATCATGCCGGCGACGACTCCAACTACTATATCGCCATCGTTGACGTCGATATCAAGCAAATGCCCACGCTGAAGAAAATCATCTACCGCACGATGGCACAGAACGGTATGAATGCCGAGTTTTCGGGCACCGCCTATTACCGCTTCGGCGATGTGGTGCAGAAAGGTTCCGACCTCTGGATTTGCGTGCGCCCGCCCTTCGGACCAGAAGGACAGGAGGAAAGCCAGTGGGTGACCGTGAGCCAGCTGCCCAACCGCTATCTGAAGGAGGTGAACTACCACGGCTATTATTGGCGTCTGTTCCAGAACCTGGGCAAACATAAGGAAGAGATGGAGAACTTTGCCGAGCTGATCTATGCCATGGAGCACAGCGAGCAATTCTTCACCAACCTTAGCCGCAAGCCGTCGTTGAAGTTCTTCCACGATTTCAATGTAAATAATACGAAACTCAACAACCGGTGGTTCTTTGCATGTGTCGACAAGGCCTGGAAACGCTTAGGCCTCTACGAGAAGCTGTTCCATAGCGCCAATGGCATCCAGGAGGAGAACGGGCTCAACCTCTTCTACAACACGTGGAAACTCTCCGTGAATATCCCGCTCGACTACACATTCTACTATGCAAAGTTCAGCGGCGAGAACTGGAAAAAAGCCAGCTATGAGACAACCAAGAAAAGTGCCATGTCCACTGGCATCGACTTCCTCGAGGAATATTCGATGAAGGGCCAGGGCAGCCACACGCCATCCAAGGCCTACGTGATACGCTGTGCACTGGGTTCGGAGCTTTGCGAAGGCGGCAACTACCATTTTAAGACAGCACTGGCGGGTTGCACCGATGTATATGTTTTCAACAAATACTTCTACCCACAGGGCTTTGACCTGAATAACGACCCGGAGGAGACCACCGAGGCTATGTTCAATGCCAGGTGACATGGGCAGGCACGCTTGTTGATATGTGCACGGAGAAGTTCTTATCGTGGATCGCGGCAATGCTGCTGTTGTTCTCCTGTACGAAGGAGGGCGACACCATCTACTTGCCCGATCCCAACGAGGAGAAGGCAAGTACGGCACCCCTGGTGACGGTCATCTATGATGCCAATGCCCTGGGCGACCGCTCCTACAACGACCTCATCTATGAAGGTGTGGAGCGCACGGCCTTGGAGCTGGGGCTACGCACCATGCAGCATTCACCACGTTCACACGACGAGGGACTGCAGTATCTGGAGATGATGTTCAGCCAGATGGAGTCGGCCCGCGACTCCGTCAGGCGGTTGTTCATCGTCGCCGGCACGAGTTACGACGAGTTCATACGCAGCAACAACAAGCGACTGGAGAGTAATCCCTATGCCGACCTGCTCTATCTGGAGACACGTGTGCCTTTAGAAGGCAAAGGCTCGACGCTCTTCATGCCCTACTACGGGGCTATGTACGAAGCGGGCAGAATCGAGGCCGAGACTGAGTATCCATATGTGATGCTTGTGGGCGCCAACCGGCAGACGGAGGCCGTAGTCGAAGCACTGCAAGGCTTTCAGGATGGTTTTGAGGCCGGGATGCGACTGTTGAGTGAAAAACAGAAGAAGTATACGAAGCTGGGCATTACATGGCTCGACGAGACAGGTCAGGGCGGCTTTAGCATTGCCGACAGCACGGCTCTCCGCCTGATGTGGCAATGGAAAGCAGAGAAATATGATGAAATCGTGCCTGTGTGTGGCGGTGCTTTCAATACCTTTGCCCGCCTGAACAATCTGGTATCGTTCGCTCTGGTGGGCATCGACTATTTCTACGACAGCTATCATTCTGTTTACTCTGTTGTAAAGCACATCAGGCGCACTATGGACACCTGCATACGCCAGTGGCTTTCGGGCAAAGGCATTCCCAAGCATCAGTCGTTGGGCTTGGCTTCTGGCTATACAGAGGTCATCATCAACCGCCCGATCATCATCAGGATTCCCAAGGGCTATCAGGGCACCACGGTGCCTACACTGACAGAGGAAATGAAGCAGGCTATTCACGAAGAGGCCGTGAGAAAGGAGGAAGAGCATGAGGGGAGGTGAAAAATTGAAAGATTTAAAAATTATAAAATTAAAAGATTTAAAGATTAGAAGATTAAAAGATTTGAGAATTCCGAAGGGCATCCTTACATTTTTTAATTTTATAATTTTTACATCCTTCCTGACGGCATGCCGTCAGGAAGCCGATACTATCGTCTATCAGCAGTCGCGCCGATGGGTGGAGAAGACGGTGGCAGTGGTGGCACCCACCAGTGCCGACGCAGCCACGAAGGCTCGGTTTGAGCGCACGGTTCAGTGGTTTCTCGACAACCTGCACCAGGCACAGCTGCACGACACACTTTGTATCAGCCTGAAGCTGGAATGGCACGATGAGCTGACCGAAGACCTTCAGCTGCTTGGCCAGACCTTGGCCGATCGGGAGGATGTAATGGCTGTCATCGGGCCATTCAGCAATGACGGCGTAGCCCTGCTGGCACCTGCATGTCAGGAAACGCAGAAGCCCGTCATCGCACCCACAGCCACCAGCGAGGAGGTCATACGCCGCTTCGCCGTAGGCACGGCAGGCGTGAAGAACAAACGACCGTTCCTCTGGGCACTCACCGAGACAGATGTCACCTTTTGCGAAGTGCTCATGAATATGTATGCCTCGTTTGTGAGGACTCTTGACTATCAACCTGAAACCAGCACTCCTGCTGCCATGTTCTCGCCCAGGGACAGTTATGGACGTACGTTCTTCGACTGGGGACCATATCAGGCAGAAGAGATGGGCATACCTTTCTCACACAACGAACAGTACACCGATGATGCCGACCTGCGGCGCCGTATGAAGGACTATTATGACGAGCTGAACCAATTGCCCACCTTCGGCAGTTTCAGCATTGGCAATTTTTGTATCATCGAAACCATACAGCAGCTTTACGACATGGCTCGGTTGCGCTTGGACTGGTGGGAGATAGACCCCAGTAGTCAGTTCTTTCAAGAAAGCAAAGAGGATATCCAGGAACTACTAGAGGGCTGGGGACGCATATACTTCGCCTTCACCAACCTGATGCAGGAGAGCATCGATGCCCTTGGCACGGAAGGTGCCGACATCATCCAGTATTATCAGGGATTCTCGCCCTACGCCGACCCCACAACGGGCTTTGAGAAGAGCTACGAGGTGATGTTCGGCACCAAGCCCACCTTTGCCGAGTGCAAGTTCTACGATGCCCTAATGCTGGCCGCCTTCGCCGCCAGCTATGTGGAGCACAACCCCACAACGGAAGCAGATTCTTCACTCTTCACTCTTCACTCTTCACTTAACGACGCCATCATTGAAATCACTACTCCGCAAGCCCAGCAATTGGGCGGTGCTGCATGGAGTGCCACATCCATGCAGCTCTACCTAAAAGCTCTGGAGCAAGGGCAGCTGATGAGCTTCAAGGGTGCCTCTGGCGACATCTGCTTCGACAGCGAAAACTACACTTCGGCAGTCAGCACCACCTACGTACACTGGCAGATCCAGAACGGCAGGATAGAGCATCGCAACTATCTGAGCAGCGACGGCTCCCACCGAACCAGTTCGACGATGGCCGCCTGGAACTGGCTGGTAGAGAACGCGGAGGAAGCCTTTGCCAGCGAGGTAGAGGACAAGGAGACTGGCATCACCTATCCTGCTCTCACCGACCAGTATGCCCTGTTGGTTCAGGGTAGCAACGGCTGGAACAACTACCGCCATCAGGCTGATGTGCTCAGCATGTATCAGCTGCTGCGCAAGAACGGATATGACGACGACCACATCATCATCATCATAGACAAGGCACTGGCCAACGACAAGAAGAACACCGAGGCAGGCATCATCCGCGCTGCCGACGACGGCCCCGACCTACTGGCAAACACCGTCATCGACTATGACAATGTCGCACTCAGCCCTGCTGATATCAGCAACATCTTGCTGGGCAATAAGACAGCTGCCACACCTGTCGTACTGCCAAAGGATGCAGGACAGAACGTATTACTCTTCTGGAGTGGACACGGCCACAACCGTGCCTCCAACGGGGCTGACGAACTGGCTTGGTGCCATGCCGACATCGGACAAGGCATGACTGCCGATCTTCTGCAACAGACCATCAGCCAGATGCAGCAGCAACGCCTCTATCGCAAGATGCTCATCCTCACAGAGCCATGCTTCTCTGAGGCTGTCATCACGCCGTTGATTGGTATCACGGGGGTACTGGCTATGTCGAGCGCCGGCTCCTACGAGCAGTCCTTTGCCGACAACTGGAGTTCTTCACTCGGCGTGTGGCGCTGCGACCGCTTCAGCCACAACCTCATCACACACCTCACGGCATCGCCATCGACCACCTATCGTGACCTCTACCTCTACTGCGCCCACCGCACCCTGGGCTCGCACGTCCATATCGTGAATTCCGCCCACTTCGACAACCTTTACACCACTGGTCCTCAGGAGTTCTTCCAGAAACGATGAGCGTTGACTGAAACATCGAGAGAAATACTACCACCTGTTTGGGGCTGTGCGTCTTTGCCCATCGGCTCAGGTGCATGGCGTTGAGGTCGTTGGAAAATTTCGCGGATTTGGTCCGCTGGCAACTGCAAAGAGTAGACCTCCACATTGGCACAGTCACATGCCCCCTTTATTGTTACATATTACTGAATAATATTCCGAAAAATGGTTTGCGAACAAAAATAATGAGATTTGCGAACAAAATGAGAGAATCAATTATTGCAGAAAGATTATATTGGTGTTCGCGAAATGCAATTTTGT
>CACZBS010000039.1 GCA_902779455.1 uncultured Prevotellaceae bacterium | reverse complement strand
GGTGAAGTTCGACGTCTATGAGCGCTCCGGCTTCTTCCCCCCGTTCAAGTATAACAAGGTGGAGGACGGTCCCTCCGTCACCATCCGCTTCGTCAATGAGGAGCCGCAGGGCACCTTCAGCATCGTCGACGCTGAGGGCAACGTGGTGAAGAACGGTTCGACCGTCACCGTCAACACATGGGCACAGGAGGCTGACGCCGAGACCGGCGAACTCGTCCAGGCTGCCTACATGGCCAGCGGACTGCAGCTGCGCAAGAACGTTGAGAACGGCGTCTCCATGGCTGCCACCATCACGCTGACCACCATCGACAACGGCACTCTCTACGAGGCGGTCGGCGGCGTCGCCAAAGAGTTGACCGAGCCCACGACCTACAGCACCGGCTATAGCGACAACTACTCCGAGCTGCGCCCCATCGACCTGCGCTGGACGCCCGCTGCTGCCGACGCCTACGGCGCCTGCGAGGTCACGGTGAAGGTGAAGTTCGACGTCTATGAGCGCTCCGGCTTCTTCCCCCCGTTCAAGTATAACAAGGTGGAGGACGGTCCCTCCGTCACCATCCGCTTCGTCAATGAAGACCCGACGGCCACCTCTGTCAGCGCCAGCGAGCTGCAGGGCCAGTCTGCCGTTGCCCGCTACACGATTGACGGTTAGCGCCTCACCTCGCCCCGCCATGGTCTCAACATCGTGCGCATGGCTGACGGATCAGCCCGCAAGGTGCTCGTCAAGTAAAGTCGCAGCGAGCCAGTTTAGACCGTTCTGATGCTTTTTCTGCATAAAATGACGTGATTACGGAAATTTCTTCGTAATTTTGCAGCGTCAATGCAAGAAGAAAAAGTATGGGACGTCCTATATTATGGATTTTGACATTCCTATGGATGGTATCTTTGCCGGCTACAGCATCCCGGCAAAGATACCATCTGCCATTCTATGACCATTGCGCCAAACTGCCCACCGACACCCTCATGGCCATGGGCAACCGCTACATGCACGAGCAGGAATACGCCGACAGCGCACTCGTCTGCTTCTCCGTCGTGGCCAACCGCTACTACCAGCACAACCTCACCACCGAGGAGATAGAGAAGAGCGTCTGGGCCATGAACATGCTGGGCTACCTTTTCAAATATAGCCACTTCGACTACGAGAAGAGCTACGGATTCCTCGTCACCGCCCTTGATATCAGCGACAAGCACCACCTGCAGCGCTACCTGCCCTACATCCGACAGAACCTCGCCCCCTACTATCAGCTGGGTGGCAGCCGCGAGCACGACAGCGAGGGCCATCAGGACATGATGGACTGCTATCGGCAGGCCTTCGACGAGGCCGCCTCGCTCAACGACTATAAGGCCATGACCTCCATCTTCATCAACCTGGTCAACTTCTCCGACGGCACCGACTCGCTGAAGCACATCAGCAAGGCCTTCGCGCGCTTCATGCGCATCCCACAGGACCGTCAGGTCGAGATGTACGACTTCGCCACCGCCCTCTATGAAGGGGCCCAGTGCATCGAGCACCGCGAGCCACAGAAGGCGCTGCAGTGGTTCCGCCTCATGGAGCAGAGCGTCGACACGCCCATCGAGGGCATGGCCGGCCGCTACCGCATGATGGCTGTCAGCAAGAAGATGCAGGCCTACTTCAACATGGGCGACATCGACGGCGCGCTCACACAGCTCGACTCCCTCCTCACCATGGCCAAGCACTTCAGGGCCCGCGACGTCATCGTCGACTCCTACTGGGTCTACTACCAGTACCACCGCGACCAGCATCATGCCGACGAGGCCAACCGCTACTTCCAGCTCTACCTGGCGAACAAGGACTCGCTGCTGACCTACGACAAGCTGACCGACATCACCGAGCTCAACTTCCAGACGCAACTCAACCGTGCCGGCGAGCAGGTGCGCACACTGTCCTATAAGCGCCGCATGCAGGGCTACATCCTCACCGGCGTCATCGCCTTCACCGCACTCATCATCGCCATCCTCATCGTCCTGGCCCGCAGCTACCGCCAGCTGCGCATCAAGAACCGCCAGCTCTACGAGAAGCACGAGGCCATGATCGCCGAAATGGAGCGCACCCGCCAGCTGCAACAGAGGTATGAGACGGAGCAGCAGGAGAAAGCCAAGTACAGCGGCAGCCATCTCGACGACGACACCATGGCCGTGCTCCAGCGCCGCATCACCCATGTGCTGGAAGATTCCGACGAGATCTACGCCGAGGACTTCTCCATCAAGCGGCTGGCCGACCTGACCGGCTCCAACCAAGCCTACGTCTCGCAGGTCATCAACACCACCTACGGCAAGACGTTCACCGCCCTCATCAGCGAGCGGCGCATCAACGAGGCCTGCCGACGGCTGGGCGACTCCCAGCACTATGGCGACTACACCATCGAGGCCATCTCGCAGAGCGTGGGCTTCAAGAGCCGCACCAGCTTTGTCGCGCTCTTCAAGAAGATCACCGGCCTCACCCCCTCGGCCTATCAGAAGATGGCTCTCGAAAGCTGACCTCCGATGTCTTTATCGTGCCGACCAGTGTCTTAATTTCCACAAAAAGACATGCCGGAAAGTCTCATCCGTCGGCCTTAGAGGCCATTTTTGTATATTTGCAAGCAAAAACAATATGACGATGAACAGACTTCTACTCTACATCTTATTCGCCATCACAGCCATCCCCGCAGCGGCCATCGAGGCAGCCGACGGACAGCAGTGGTATGGCTACTACAGCGGCAGCGAACAGCTGGCGGAGTTCGGAACCGGACAGCCCGAGCACTACATGTGCGCCATCTACCTGCCCGGCAATCAGGGGCAGGCCTACGGCAAGACCATCCGCGCCCTGCGCTTCGTCGTTCAGGGCGTGGCCGACCTGAGCGACGTGGACGTATGGCTGTCCACGACGCTGCCCGGCACGATGGACGACGTCGACATCGAGCAACATCGCGTGAATATGTCAGCTGTGTCCGACCTCACGCCCTTCGACGTGGCCCTCGACGCCCCCTACGCCGTGCCCGACGGCGGCGTCTACGTGGGCTACTCGTTCTGGAGCGACGACCCCTTCCCCGTCATAGCCACGACGGGCGTCCCCACCCAAGCCAACAGCTTCTTCCTGAAGACCTCCGACAGCTACCCCACGTGGCAGGACCTCACCCGCTTCAACTACGGCAACCTGGCCCTCCAGGTGCTCCTCGACGGCGAGTTCCATGAGAATGCCGCCAAGGTGAGCCACTTCGGCGAGCAGGTGACCACCGCCAGCACCCCCGCCACGCTGCCCCTGACCATCGTCAACTGGGGCTCCCAGGGCATGCGCAGCATCGACTATGTGCTCACTTCCGACGGCATCGCTCAGCCCGAGCAGCACTACGACTTCGCTGAGCCTGTCACCATGGTGCGCGGCACAGCCACCATCGAGCTGCCCTTCACGAGTCCGGCCCTGCCGGGCATCTCCCACAAGACCGTCACCATCACCCGCGTCAACGGCGTCGCTAACGAGTACTCAGCTCAGGAGGCCAGCGCCCACGGCGCCGTCGTCACCATCAGCGAGTCGGCCCCGCGCCGCGTCGTCATGGAGGAGTTCACCGGTACGTGGTGCGGATGGTGCCCCCGCGGACTCGTCGGGCTGGAGCATCTCGAGAAAGACTTCGCCGACCGGTTCATCGGCATCTCCGTCCACAACAACGACCCCATGGCCATCCCTGACTACGACCCGCTGCTGCCAAGCGGCTACCCCTCGGAGAATCTGGACCGTCAGGAGAGCGGCGACCCCTTCTTCGGATTCTTCTACGGACTCGGCTCTGAGCCCTCCTACGGCATACGCGACGACGTCGAGCGCCATCTGGCCGAGCTCACCGAGGCCACCGTCCAGCTCAAGGCCGACTGGACCGACACCGACAGCACCCGCATCCACGCCACGGCCACCATCACCCTGCAGTACGACCGCGACGACACGCCCCCTTACGCCCTGGCCTATGTCCTGCTGGCCGACAGCCTGCGCGGCGAGGGCAACGACTGGAACCAGAACAATGACTTCACCCTCATCATGGCCCAGGCCTACGCCAGCGACCCCTATCTGGGCTACCTGACCCACCTCGACCAGCGCATCAAGAACATGACCTACAACGACGTGGCCGTGGCTACGGCAGGCTTGCGCCGCGGACTGACGGGCAGCGTTGCCGGACCCTTCGTCCAGGGGGTGCCCAACACGTCGGAGTACGTCATGGACATCAGTGCCAACACCATCATCCAGAACAAGCGCAACCTGCGCCTCGTCGTCCTCTTGCTCAACACTGACGACGGCCACATCGTCAACGCTGCCGACACGCGCATCGGCGCCAGCAGCACCGACGCCATCGCCTCGCCCATTAGCAAAGCCTCGTGCACCCCCCAGCGCTACGACCTGACGGGTCGCCGACTGAGCGACACGTCCGCCGGCCGCCCCGCCCTGCAGATCGTGCGCCTGTCTGACGGCACCACCAAGAAAATAATCGTAAAACAATAAAAACATTACAATGATGAGAAAGATTCTACAAGGCAGCATCGCACTGCTGGCCCTCATGGCTGCAGTGCCCACCGTCACCGTGGCCCAGCAGGTGGAGCCACAGCTCGACGTGACGTCAGCCACGGCTCCTGCCCGCCACAAGGCCCCGGCCAAGGAGATGGAACTGACCAGCAACCAGATGTGGTACGGCTACTACAAGGGCACCGAGCCCATCGTCGGCATGGGCGTGCCCTCACCCGGCATCATCAACGAGATGATCTATATCAACGCCGCCGACCCCATCATCAAGGGCAAGACCATCAAGGCCGTGCGATTCCGCGTACAGGGCACGTCCGACCTGAGCGATTTCTCCGTCTGGCTGGCACCGCAGATGCCCTACCCTGCCAGCGAAGGCCACATCGTGACCATCGAGGTCGACACCAAGGAGCTGCGCGACACGCTCTGGAACGAGGTGCTCCTGCCCGACGGGGGCTACGTCGTCCCTGACACGGGCGTCTACGTGGGCTACTCGTTCTACACGGCGGCCACCACGCGCCAGTCCACCTATCCCGTCATGACCACCAACGACCGCATCGCCCCCGAGGGCTGCATGTACGACTGGGAGGAGGCCTTCATGTCCGGCTGGCAGTGGTATCCCGGCGGACAGATGGGCAAGCTCTGCATCCAGGTGCTCCTCGAGGGCACGTTCCATGAGAATGCCGCCACGGTGGGTCCGCTGGGCGACCATATCGTCGTGGCCGGCGGCAGTGTCGACGTGACGGTCGAGGTGACCAACAACGGCAACGCCGGCATCAGCAGCTTCGACTACGTGGTGCGCACCGGCGAGGCCTCGACCGACGAGCAGCACGTGGAGCTCACTGAGCCGTTCAGCATCCTGGGCGGTAAGACCGAGGCCACCGTCACCCTGCAGGCCGACGCCGACTATGCCCGGGCCGACAAGCAGCTGGTCATCACTCGCGTCAACGGTCTGCCCAACGAGCAGCTGGACGAGGCCGTCGCCGACGGTACGCTCATCACCCTGGCCCAGGCCTCGCCCCGCCGCACCCTCATCGAGGAGTACACCGGCACGTGGTGCGGCTACTGTCCCCGCGGCACCGTCGGACTGGAACTGCTCAGCGAGGAGTTCGGCGACGACATCGCCATTGTCTCCATCCATACCGACGACCCGATGACCATCCCGGGCTACCAGCCGATGTACGAGAACGTGCGCGACTATCCCTCGGCCTACTTCAACCGCGAATATGGCGTCGACCCCTACGCCGGCACCCTGCGGGAGGCCCGCGGCTCGCGCTACGACGTTCTCTGGCAGCAGTCGCAGCCCACCGAGGCCTCGCTCGACGTTGAGGCCCGCTGGAGCAACGACCAGCAGACGCGCATCGCCGTGACCTCGCGCATGCGTTTCCAGTATGAGAGCGCGAAGGCGCCTTATGGCCTGGCCTACGTCCTGGTCGAGGATGGCCTGCAGTGCGACACGACAGGCTGGGAGCAGCGCAACTTCTACTACTACTTCAAGGATCAGGACGACTACAAGCCCGGCACCCAGATGGGCGACGACTTCAAGGACTACCTCAACGTCAGCACGGAGTACATGCAGGGCGTCGTCTACAACGACGTGGCCGTAGCCGCCTATGGCATCACTGAGGGTCTGGCCAACTCCGTCAAGGCGCCCCTTGCCATCGGCGAGGAGAAGACTCACAGCTATACCATCTCCGTGGGCCTCAACAACCTCATCCAGGACAAGAGCCGGTTGCGCGTCGTCGCCTTCATCATCGACCGCAGGAGCGGCCGCGTGGTCAACGCCGCCGTGGCTGACGTCCACAGCGAGACCGACGGCATCGAGTCCGTGCCCGCCGACGTGGCCGGCCACGAGGGCCAAGCCCGCATCTACGATCTGCAGGGGCGTCCTGTCACGGGCCGCCAGGCCTCTGGGGCCCTGCGCATCGTCCGTCAGGCCGACGGTCGCGTGGTGAAGACACTGGCCAGGCCATAGCCCGTTATCCTTATCTCAGAATTTTAGGAGTTTAGGAGTTTGGGAGTTTGGGAGTTTAGACGATAGTCTTGCCGTTTGACAAGCGGACATTTGTCTATCGTCTAAACTCCTAGACTCCCAAACTCCTAAACTCCCAATCTACTAAACTACTAAACTCCAAACACAATTCACCGGCGCCGAATACTATTTCAGCGCCGGTGAAATAGTATTCGGCGCCGGCGAAATAGTATTCAGCGCCGGTGAAATAAACCTTACTTGCTGATGTCTAAGATCTATCGGATGCGCTGGCCCTTGTCCGTAGGCACCTGATACTCATAGATCTGCGAGTCGACGACACGACGGCCCTCTGCCACGCCGATGCGCACCACAATCTGGCCGCGACGCAGACCCTGGTCGGCCATCACGTGAGCCGTATAGCGCACACCGCGGTGGGCATCGATACTGCCGATCACCTTGGCCGGCGAGATGTGGATATGCTTGTTGCCCGTAGCCTCCTCTACCAGCGGCGTCAGGTTGCGCACCGCATGGTCGCCGTGGTTCATCACCTCGAAGACGACCGTCAGCTCCTCGCCACGCGTGAGCACGCCGTCGCGACGGCTCTCGATGATCTCGATGTTACGGATCTCAATGCCCGACGAGGCGAAGCCCTGACCCATGAAGTCGATGCGGTCGTCGCCGCGCCCCTGCGGGTCGTAATAGCCGCCCTGGTCGTAGCCGCCACGGTTGCGGTTGTTGCGGGTGACAGTCGACTGTTGCTGCTGCCCCTTCTCATATTTACGCTGCTGACCGCGCTCGATGGCCGATCCGATGGCTGCGCCGGCAGCCACGCCGCCGATGGTGCCCACGATGGAGCCCACCTCATGGCCGCGCCAGCCGCCACCGATGCCGCCGACGGCCGAACCGATCACGTGGCCAAACTGTCCGCCGGTGTAGGCGCCGGTAGCCGTATAGGAGCCGCAGCTGCTCATGAGCAGTCCTGCTCCGACAATCATCATCACTACTTTCTTCATCGTCGTTCTATTGTTTTAGTTTAACGTCAGCTTCTATATAACTAATGGTTATTACACCGTTTTGCAGTTAGGAGGCGACGTGTCTCACGTCGCATCAAGTTGCTCTATTGCGACGTGAGACACGTCGCCTCCTACTTGTGCGCTGCAAAGTTACGCATTTTTCCCGAAACGGCAATGGGGAATTTCCCTAAAAGTGTATAGGGAAAAATCCCGCGCCGGTAGGCGGCGACTACTCTGTGGCGGCTGGCAGCAGGGCGCTGACGATGGTGGCGACGTCGGCGATGCTGATGCGTCCGTCGCCGTCGGCGTCGGCCAGCCGGCTATTGAAGTCATCCGAGGTGGGCTGGCCCAGAAGGTGGTTCACCACCTCGACGGCGTCGGCGCTGTCGAACACGCCGTCGCCGTTGACGTCGCGCTCGAAGGGGATGAGCTGCCATTCGCCGCCAACCAACCGCAAGGGTTGCCATCCTTTGAGGAAGATGGCGAGGGCCTGCCCGGCGGTGCAGGCGTTCTGCTCGCCGTCGGCGTCGCTGACGAGGTAGAGCGGTGCCGGCTGAGTGGCGGCGGTGGGCAGGTCGGCAATCAGCTTGTCGAGCTCCTCGCCCGAGAAGGTGTTCTGCTGGCAGCGTATCTCTTCCAGGGCGGTACAGCCGGCTATACTGAATGCTCCGCCCACAAAATAGGTGCCGTCATCGTAGAGCTTATTATTGCTGATGTCGAGGGTTTTCAAAGAGGTACAATATTCGCAACGGAGTACCTTAAGCTCCTTTCCACTGACATCGAGCGCCGTCAGGGGGTTGCCGGAGCAGGTGAGTCGTGACAGCTGCGTGTTGTCTGGGTCGATTTCGAGCGCCGTCAGCCGGTTGTTCTCGCAGAAAAGAATGTCGAGACTGGTGCATCCGCCGAGCTTCAGCGAGGTGAGGCTGTTGTCTTGGCAATAGAGATAATGTAGTTTTGAAAAACCTGTCAGGTCCAATTCCCCGCTGATGCTGTTTTTATTACAAGCTATCTGTATCAGTTCCTTGCAATTGGAGACGTTGAGCGAGGTGATGCTGGCATCGCTGCAGTTAAGATATTGCAGGGCGGTGCAGCTGCTGACGTCGAGGGCGGTAAGCCTGCTGTTCTTGCAGAGCAGCCGTATCAGCTTGGTGCATCCCGTCACGTTGACCGACTCCAGGGGAGAGCGAAGGTTGTCGTCCTGGTATTCCAGCACTTCCAGGTCGGGACACGTGCTGACGTCGAGGTTCTTGATATACGAACGGTTGGCCTTCAGGCTGGTGAGCTTGGTGTTGGCCGAGAGGTCGAGCTCGGTGAAGCGGTTAGAGCACACGTCCAGCGTCTTGAGCTGTGGGCAGTGCGACAGGTCGATGGTCGTGGTGAGCAGGCAGGCATAGCACTCCAGGTTCTCAAGCTTCGTCAGCGCACGGATGTCAAGTGGAGTGGTCAGGTGGTTGAGGTTGATGTTGAGGCTGGTGAGGTTGGTGAAGTAGTTGACGCCCGTCATGTCGAAGATTTCCGGCTGCGCAGAGATTGTGTGTGCCACGTCCATCACGGTCACCTGCGAGCGCTCGTAGCGCGAGAGGTAGCCGTCGGCATGGATGTCGTAGCGCGAGGTGACGATGCCGCGTAACGTCGCGTCGGGGA
Organism: uncultured Prevotellaceae bacterium; assembly: GCA_902779455.1. Taxonomy (GTDB): domain Bacteria; phylum Bacteroidota; class Bacteroidia; order Bacteroidales; family Bacteroidaceae; genus Prevotella. The sequence continues at coordinate 10,534 of CACZBS010000039.1, read as the reverse complement.
AGCGCTCGGCGTCGATGGGCAGGCCGGTTGCGGTGATGTGCACCCAGTCGGTGGTGACGAGGGCATGGTCGGCAAATTCAATGTCGCTGGGGTGCTTCACGGCTGCTCCGTCATAGAGTGTCAGGTCGGAGATGTCTTCTATGGCCTTGCCCACACCCTTGGCGATGAGCGAGGTGGCACTGCCCCTGACAGCCAAGCTCTTGTAGTAGCCTACAGTCACCTTGGTCTTCTGATACGTCAGTCCCTTGATGCCCGCACCATTGGTACCCTCGCAGGTGAGCTCCACACCATCGGCAACCATCATCGCCCCTGTGGCGGCACCAATGAGGTTGACGCCGACGGTGCCCTTGACATAGAGTGAACCGCCACCCATGACGAGAACCTCCTGATTGCTGGAAAAACCGTAGCCCGCCGTGCTCTCGACGGTGCAGATGCCGTTGACGATGATGAGGAGCGGCAAAGCGGCAGGGCCGCTGACTCCGTCCTGGCTGTAGCTATATTCGATGCCGACGGCTGAGCCCTTGACATGGCAGTTGGTGAGCGTGAGAGTGGTTCTTTCAGAATTGGAGGAAACGGTCACTCCTTCTATCGGGTTCGTTGACGTGACGGTCTGACCGCCGATCTTCAGTGTGGCCGCTGCCTGCAACGTGGGCGCTGGCATAAAGATTGCAAGCAGCAATGCGATGAAAAAGTACTTAGTGTTCATATAGTTTCTGTATTGATAAATAATTGTCTCTGACGGGTTTAGCCACATGTACGTGAACGCTGCAAAGATAGGGAAAAATATTTGAAATCGGGATGTCTGATCCTAACAAAAGACATGTCGTTTTCTTTTTTTTATGTCATTTAACTTCTTTTTGCAACTTGCCGCCTAAGAGAAAAAGAGCGGCGGCATGAACTCACCGAGACTCAATTTCCCTTGCCGTCGACGCCCTCAAAGTCGGCATTTGGAAGCCTATTCCTCCTTTACGCTAATTGGCGGAATATACAATGTGATGGCGGGCGACGAGCTCGCCATTCTTGTATGGGCGGGGACGGGCGTCATAGCAGGGATAGAGGAGGGAGGTCATCACGGAGTTGACGTTGCGGCGGTCGGCGAAGGCCATCGTGCCGCCGCCTTCGCGGACAGTGACGGTGAGGTGGCCGTCGATGCTCAGATGCGGCGTGCGGAGGGTGGTCAGCGTGTCGCCGCTGACGCTGACGGCGCCGTCGGCATGGCGGAGGGTGCGCTCAGTGGCGGTGAAGGGGTCGGTGCTGATAGCGAGCAGACCGGTCTTGTCGCTGACGACGGTCAGGTCGGTGAGGGCCCTCACGGTGTCGGTGTAGACGAGGGTGCCGTCGGCCGTGGCGTGAATACAGAAGCGGCGCTCGAGGGCTGAGTCGTTCTCGATGAGCAGACCTGAGGCCGTCCACTCGCTGCCCTCGACGCGGAAATCGTCCTGTCGCACAAGGCGGGCATTGGTGCGGCGCCCCTCGATTTCGTAGAATCCGATGATGTTGCCCGTGTTGTGGGCCTTATAAGGCACGACGAGGTTCGGGTCGCTGTTGGGGGCGATGTAGCCCGTGTAGCTGCGCAGCCCATGACTGAAGCTAAAGCAGCTGAAGGCACGCTTCGTCAGCGAGCGGACGATGTGCTGGCGGACGATCGTGCGGGCCTCGCAGTGACGGCGGGCAAAGCGGCGCCACGACGTGGGTCGCAGCTGCGCGGTGGGCCACTGCTCGTGCATGAGCCACGTCATCATGACGCGGTGGGCCTGGACACCCATGCGGCGCGGTCCGATGTCGCTGCGCAGGAGCCATGAGCCGTCGGGGGTTGTCAGTTGCCGGTGGCGAATCTGGGCATAGGCCTGCCGCTCGAGCATCAGGGCGTCGCGGTCGCCAAGGAGACAGGCCATCGTCGTGTAGCTGGTCAGCTGGTCGTAGAGCCACATACTCCAGTCGTTGCCGTTGGGCATGGCCAGCTCGCCGTCAGGCTGTGCGAGCCATTTCAGGACGTGGTCCATGACAGGCTGGCAGTTGTGCGTCAGGGCACGGGTGTGCCAGCGAGGTGAGGGGAGCTCTGCCGACAGAATCGGCTGACGCTGTTGCGGGTTCTGCTGCATCAGGGCCAGGGCCAGAGCGGCCTCGCCGAGCTCCTGGATGACGACGTTCTGATAGGAAGTGTGGAAATAGTTGTGGTTCTGGAGGGTGTAGTCGTCGTAGAGGTTGGCTCCACGATAGAGGTCGCAGACGCGCTGGCCGTCGTAGTCGGGGTCAACGACGGTCGTGTCCGTGGCGTCGGCGGGATGCGAATAGCTGTTGATGGCGAAGAGGCGCAGCCGCTCAAACCACTGCGGTGCCTGCTCGTCGTCAGGGAAGAGGCCCAGGGCGGCGGCCAGCACGCAAGCCTCCCAGCCGTTCTCCTCGGCCTTCGTGTCACCCTCATAGCCTGTGGGCACGTCGCGCTCCAGCTCATACTGACATTCGGCGCGCAGCAAGCGGTGGACGCAGTCGCGCTCGTCAGGCGTCAGGCGCTGCCACTGGAAGAAAGCGGAATAGGCGACCGACATGGCCCAGAGCGAGCTCTCCCACTGCCGGTCCTTGGCCGACATGGAGCCCCAGTAGCGGCCGTCGGCACAGCGCTTGAGGCGCACGGCCTTGTGGGTGCTGTAGGCAAAGCGGAGCGAGCGGATAGCCATCGAGTCGAGCTGTGCCCACGTGATGCCGGCGGGCAGCCCGACACGGCCTTGCGCATAGCGGACGAGGAAGGCGCAGACCATCGACAGGTCGGCATTGGTGCGCACGCCGTCCTCATTGCTCTGCAGGGCCGAGTTGGCCCGGAAGGCGCCGCACGTCTCCCCCACCCCATTAGGCTCCTGGCACGGCTGCCAGATGCCCACCATGTACTCGCTGAAGCGGGCCAGCATCTCGAGCAGGCCCTGCTGCATCTCACTGTCGGACACAGCGGCACGCTCGCCACGGGCCTGCATGGCGAGCGTCATCATGAGGGCCACGGCAAGCCCCAGTCGTCGCAAAAAGCTCATTGTCGCTCAGAGATTCTGCTCCTGGAAGTCGAGGTCGGCCTCGACGACGAAGAACACATCCTGGGGATCAAGTGGGGAGCGATGCTCAGCCTCAGCCTGACGGCAGACGTGCTGGGCCACCAGCTCAAGGTCGATGTCGATCTCGTCGCCCTGCTGCTCCAGTATGCCACTGGTGTAGTAGTAGTCGACGATGGCGTCGAGCATCCATAGCAGGTCGTCGTCGGAGAAGCGCTGCTTCAGTTCCGACGGCAACTGACGGCGCAGGAAAGCCAGCTCGCGCTGGTTCTCCTGCTCGTCCATCAAGAGTTCGTCGTCAATGCTTGCCATAACTCTCAACTCTCAGTTCTCAATTCACTCAGAGCAGTGCCTGGAACTTCTCGTCGAACTTATCCTTCGAGACGGCGCCGACGAGCTTGTCGACGACCTCGCCGTTCTTCATGAACACCACCGTCGGGATGTTGCGGATGCGGAACTCCATGGCCACGTCCTCAGCCTCCTCGACGTCGCACTTGCCGACGACGATCTTGCCGTCGTACTTCTCGGCCAGTTCGGAGATGATGGGAGCCACCATGCGGCAGGGGCCGCACCATGTTGCCCAGAAATCAATGACCAGCGGCAGCGAGCCGTTCTTCAAGCTCTCGAAGTTCTCATTAGTTACTTTTACTTCCATTGTTCTTTGTCTTTTTTATAGGGTTAATACTAAATCTACGGATATAGTCGAGCAAATATCATGCCACATTCCGAGTGCTTTTGTTTCTGGGAGTCTAGGAGTTTAGGAGTCTGGGAGTTTAGACGTCAGTTTTGACCCATGACAAACTATCGTCTAAACTCCTAAACTCCCTAACTCCTAAACTCCCCCATATCCCATGCGAATCAATTGATCTTATAGTCGATCGCCTCGTGGCGGTCGATGAAGTCGAGCAGCTGATGGCGCACGTCGACCGTGGCCAGCGTCGAGCGGAGCAGCACGTGGTGGCGACCGGTGGAGTCGCGCAGCTGGAAGAAGAGCTTCGTCTTGCCGGGCGCCTCGCGGATGATCTCGCTGAGGTCGGCCACGATCTGGTCGTCGAGCAGGTCGGAGTTGAGCGAGATGGTGATGCGGTCGATGGCCTTCTCCTTGACCGTCTGTAGCAGCTCGACGCCCGTCACCTTGAGCTCCTTCAGATCGGCGTTGTAGAAGCGGGGCTTCATCTTGCCCGTGACGTAGAGGGCCGCGCCCTCGATGAACTTGCCGTTCATGTTGACCCAGTCTTCGCCGAAGAGGGCCAGCTCGCCCGAGCCGTTGAAGTCCTCGAGGGTGACGAAGCCGCAGGGCTTGTTGTTCTTGGTGAACTTCGAGCGTACGGCGGTGACGATGCCGCCCAGCGTGACGTCGTCGCGGTCGGCCAGCTTGGCGCCGTTGTCACCGAGCTCGTCGCAGCGGGTGTTGCAGAGGTTGTCGAGCACAATCTTATACTCGTCGAGCGGATGGGCCGAGAGATAGATGCCGACGAGGTCGCGCTCCTTGTTGAGCCGCTCGATGTCGCTCCATCGCTCGTCGGTCTTGGGAATGGGGGGCGTGGCAATCTCGACGCTGTCGAATCCGCCGAAGAGCGAGTTCTGCGCCTCGGCCTTGGCCTGCTGATACATCTGTCCGTAGCGCACGAGCGTGTCGAGGAACATCTCGCCGCGGGCGTTCTCGGCGAAGAAGTTCTCGCGGCGGATGCCGAAGCCGTCGAAGCCACCGCTCAGCGCGAGCGACTCGTAGGCCTTGCGGTTGACGTTCTGGAAGGAGACGCGCTGAGCGAAGTCGAAGATGTCCTTGTAGGGGCCGTTCTTCTCGCGCTCGTCGATGATGGCCTGTGCGGCGCCGTCGCCCATGCCCTTGATGGCAGCCAGTCCGAAGCGTATCTCGCCGTGGTGGTTGACACCGAACTTGAGGTACGACTCGTTGACGTCGGGTCCCAGCGTGGCGATGCCCATCTGCTTGCACTCGTCCATGAGCTTGGTGATCTCCGTGATCTGGTCGCGGCGGCGCGTCATGATGGCGGCCATGAACTCGGCCGGATAGTTGGCCTTGAGGTAGGCCGTCTGGTAGGCCACCCACGAATAGCAGGCGGCGTGCGACTTGTTGAAGGCGTAGGAGGCGAACTTCTCCCAGTCGGCCCAGATCTGCTCCAGGATCTTCGGGTCGTGACCATTCTTCTTGCCGCCCTCGATGAACTTGGGCTTCATGGCGTTGACGATCTCAATCTTCTTCTTACCCATGGCCTTACGCAGGGCGTCGCTCTCGCCGCGGGTGAAGTCGGCCAGCTGTCGGCTCAAGAGCATGACCTGCTCCTGATAGACGGTGATGCCGTAGGTGTCCTTGAGGTATTTCTCCATGCAGGGGATGGGATAGGTGATCTCCTCGCGGCCGTTCTTGCGGGCAATGAACTGCGGGATGTAGTCCATAGGTCCCGGACGGTAGAGGGCGTTCATGGCTATCAGGTCCTCGAAGACCGTCGGGTGGAGCTCGCGCAGGTATTTCTGCATGCCGCTGGACTCAAACTGGAAGGTGCCGATGGTGCGGCCCTGCTGGTAGAGCTCGTAGGTCTTGGGGTCGTCGATGGGAATGTGGTCGAGGTCGACGTCGATGCCGCGGTGCTGCTTGATGTTGGCGCAGGCCTCCTTCAGCTCCGAGAGGGTCTTCAGTCCGAGGAAGTCCATCTTGATGAGTCCTGTCGACTCGATGACGTGGCCGTCATACTGCGTGCAGTTGGTCTTCGTGTCCTTGAAGTCGGGGTCGTCGGCCGTCGAGACGGGCACCCAGTCCGAGATCGGGTCGCGACAGATGATGAAGCCGCAGGCATGGATGCCCGTGCCGCGGACGGTGCCCTCGAGCATCTTGGCATACTTGATCGTGTTGGCCAGCACGGGGTCGGGCGAGGCCTCGGCGTCGCGCAGCTCGGGCGTGCACTTGATGGCGTTGGCCAGGTTCATCTTCATGCCGTCGGGCAGCCGGTCGGGGATGGCCTTGCAGAGCGCGTTCGAGATGGCCAGCGGCAGCTTCTCCACGCGGGCCACGTCCTTGATGGAGTTCTTCGTGGCCATCGAGGCGTAGGTGATGATGTGGGCGCAGTTCTCATGTCCGTACTTGTCCATCACCCACTTGAGCACCTTGCCGCGGCCGTCGTCGTCGAAGTCGGTGTCGATATCGGGCAGGGAGATACGGTCGGGGTTGAGGAAACGCTCGAACAGCAGGTCGTACTTCAGCGGGTCGATCTTCGTGATGCCCAGGCAGTAGGCCACGACGCTGCCGGCGGCCGATCCACGTCCGGGGCCCACCCACACGTCGAGCTCGTCGCGGGCCGAGTTGATGAAGTCCTGCACGATGAGGAAGTAGCCCGGGAAGCCCATCGTCTTCATGATGTGGAGCTCGAAGCGGATGCGGTCGTCGACCTCCTGTGGCAGCGACGAGTGCAGGATGGTGTAGCTCGTGGCCGGGTCGCCCGTTTCCACCGCCACCTGCTCCAGCTTCAGTTCCTCGTCGGGCGAATAGCGCATCTTGGCGCCCTTATAGGCCAGTTCGGCCAGATAGTCGGCCTCAAACTTGATGCGATAGAGCTTGTCGTAGCCGCCCAGCTTCTTGATCTTCTTCTCGCCGTCCTCAGCCGACATGGGGTTCTGGCCATTCTCGTCGCGCGTGAACTCCTCGTAGAGCTGCTGCTCAGTGATGCGCTGGCGCCAGGCATCCTCCGTGCCGAAGCTTTCGGGAATGGGGAAGAAGGGCATGATGGGGTCGTGGTCGAGCGAGTAGATCTCCACCTTGTCGAGGATCTCGAGCGTGTTCGACAGCGCCTCGGGCACGTCCTGGAAGATCTCGTTCATCTCGGCCCGCGTCTTAAACCACTCCTGCTTCGAATAGAGCATGCGCGTCGGGTCGTCGAGGTCCTTGCCGGTGGAGAGGCAGAGCAGGTGGTCGTGAGCCTCGGCGTTCTCCTCGTCGACGAAGTGGACGTCGTTGGTGCAGATGAGCTTGATGCCATATTCGCGGGCCAGCTCGATGAGCACCTTGTTGGCCTGCTGCTGCAGGGGGAACGTCTCGCGGTTGGCGCGCTGCGTGGGGTTCTTCACCTCGTGGCGCTGCAGCTCCAGGTAGTAGTCGTCGCCGAAGAGGTTGTGATACCACTCGACGGCCTCGCGCGCCCCTTGGATGTCGCCGTTCAGGATCTTCCTGGGCACCTCGCCCGCGATGCAGGCCGAGCAGACGATGAGGCCCTCGTGATAGCGCTCCAGGTCGGCCCGGTCGGTGCGCGGACGCATGTAGTAGCCGTCGACCCACGAGTTGCTGACTAGCTTGATCAGGTTCTTGTAGCCCTGGTAGTTCTTTGCCAGCACGATGAGGTGATAGCCGCTCTGGTCCTGCTTGCCGTTCTTCTGCTCCTTCGGGCCGTACTTGGCCACGTACATCTCGCAGCCGAAGATGGGCTTGAAGGGCTCCAGGCCCTCCTTCTTGCGCTTCTTGTTGACATCCATGCAGATGTCGTGAAACTCCTTGATGCCGAACATGTCGCCGTGGTCGGTGATGGCCATGCCGCGCATGCCGTCACCGATGGCCTTGTTGACGAGGTTCTTGATCTTCGACTGGCCGTCGAGTATAGAATAGTACGTGTGTACGTGCAGGTGTATGAAGTCTTCCATTTTTGTCTTACGATGAAATGTCGCTTGCAAAGTTACGAAACTTTTTTCACTTTGCAAACGACTCGCATGAAAAATCTATGTCAAGTAAGCGATAAAAAATAACTTGGTACGATTTGCATCTTGTACCGTAGGAGGCGACGTGTCTCACGTCGCGCCTATCTACAGGTGTCACGTGAGGACACGTGACCTCCTACATCGTACCAAGTTATTTTTTTACTGTTACTAAGTAGCCATATTCCTCGGGGGTGTCGGCGCCCACGTTGCAGGTGGCCCAGAGCGTGCCGGAGGGCAGGCCCAGGTCTACGTAGTCGTGACCGTCGTCTGAGCAGGGGTCATTCGTGTTGGGGCCCCCCTTTCAGGATGATTTCCAGAATCTTCACCGCGTCGGCGATGGTGATGTTGTAGTCGCTGGTGTCCACATTCGCGGCTTGGTAATTGAAAATGCCGGTTGTGTAGCCGTCGTTGAGGATGTATTCCACCACGGCCAGCACATCGGCGATGGTCACGCTACCGTCGCTGTTGACATCACCCGGCAGATACTCGAGGGTGGTGAAGGTGATGGTCTCGCTCACGGGGCTCACGTCGCCGTTGCCGCAGTCGCCCTGCACCCTCACGTCGTAGGTGGTGGCGGGCTCGAGCCCTGTCAGGGTGACGGTCGTTTCGTTGGTGTCTGCCGTCTGCCAGTCGGCGGGATTGCCAATGACGATGTCGTCGATGTAGATGTTCGAACGGTAACGCTCGGCAGCCGTGTACTTGATGGCCACATACTTGGTGCCCACCGGCACGGCCTCATGGAACTGCCCCCAGCCGCCCGAGGAACTGAACGGCTCGCCGAAGGTGAAGCTGGCGATGTCGTTCGTGGTGCTCGAATAGCCCACCTGGATGTAATCTCCGTAATCAGTCCAACTATAATAGAACTCCATCACCGTTTCGTTGGTGACGCCCGTCAGCGCGTCCTTGCTGATGATGTACTCCTCGAAGCTGTCGCCGTAGGAGCAGGAAGAGAAGCAGAATGAATAGTCGCCTCCATGACGAGATTCCCTGTATCGGCGCTCTATCTTGCCATCGTTTGTTTCGCTGTAGTTCACGCTGTTGTTCACCACGTTCCATCTGGCTTCGAAGTCCGATGCGTATTCGAAGTCCTCACTCAGCAGCACGCTTGCAGGCTCTGGCTTCCTATACTCCACGTGGTAGCTGTCGCTGTAGCCCGTCCAGCCCAGCGTGGCGGTGCGGTCGCCCACATAGGTGGTGGCCAGGTCGGTGGGCTGCACACAGGGAGATTTTTCGAGGGTGGTGAAGCTGCTGCTGACTGACCATTCGGTGGTACCGTCATCTAAGATACCCTGCACCTGCCATTCGTAGTAAGTGTCAGGAGTGAGACCCGTTAATTTATAAGGTCTGGTGACGTTGTCTACTGTTATCCAGTCGCCCGTAGGTTGAGTTACGGTAAGGTCAACACCATCGTTATTGCCTTTTATTGAAACAGTAAATTCATAAGTCACACCCGGCTTAAACTCGAAGTCATCTTGACGGCCACCCACATTGCCATTGCTTGCAGCAATCCACACACGGTCGCCGGGAGATGGGTTGGTGATGCACCAGTCGTAGGTGCCAGCAGGAATTTCAATGCTGACGCTGTTGTTGAACACGATATTCTCAGTAGTCAAAGCACCATCGGCGTTGCCAGGAATCTTATACTCAAACTCAGCGTAGGTCTCGGCTGAGGCATCATCGCTTTGGGTCAATCCACCTTCTATGGGAATGATGGTGCCGTAAGCAGTAGCATTGGCATCAAGCAGCATCTGATAGCCAGAATCGTCGCCCCATACATCGCCAGCGGTCAGGATGATGGTGGCAGGAGCATTCTGGTCGGCTGCTGTAGCTCTGTACTGTACATTGTAGCTGTCCTGATAGCCCGTCCAGTCCAGCGTGGCAGATGTAGCGGTAATATTGGTAGCAGCCAGATCGATAGGATCTTCGGTGCCGGCACTTGTTGTGAAGGTACTCATTGCCCAATCGCTCATACCTTCATCACCAAAGTCACCTCTCACTCTAAATGTGTAAGTTGTCTCTGGGTTCAGGCCTTCCAGCGTGCAAGGACTGCTGGGATTCTCCACAGCTATCCAGGTGGCTGTTGAAGGATCATTGCCGCTCAATTCTGCACGAATCATCCATCCATAACCAGCCAGACTACTATTCACATCGCTCAGGTGAGCCCATGTACCTCCGTCATTAACCCAGTTGTTGTTCGGTTCGTCAGAAGCACAAACTGTCAAAACATAGGTGCCTGTCTCTGTCAGTGTAATCCACAAGTTTTCTCCGGGAGTTATCGTTACAGGCGAAGCTAACGTAATCTCATGGAAGGCATCGGCTGCCTCGGGAGTTACCGTTTCTGTATAGAGCAGTTCGCCAGGAGCATCGTCACCGCCAGAGTAGATGTTGATGGTGATGTCTTCTGTATTGTATCCGGCTGTTTCATAAATGGAGACTTTAGTCAGCTCGTCTGCTGTTACCATGCTGCCGGGACACATCACGCCCCAAGTCCACTCTGTTGCAGTGCTGCCACCAATTTCTGATGCGTAACTGCCGTCATCATATTGCAGCCAGTCGCCGCCAAAAGCACCTTCGGCATACTCCAGTTCATAGCTCTCGGCAAAGCCGTTCCAGCTCACTTCGGCTGTAGTAACAAGCGGCGTTGCGCTTAAGCCGGTGGGAGCGGGAGCTGCCTCGAGGGTGGTGAAGGTGGTGGCTATGAATGTACTCGCACCATCGGCATAGACGGCCTGCACCTGGAAGTCGTAGGTGGTCTGGCCATTCAGGCCGCTGAGCGCTACTGAGGTGGTCGTCAC
>CACZBS010000038.1 GCA_902779455.1 uncultured Prevotellaceae bacterium | reverse complement strand
GGGGAGTTGGCTGGCGCATTGTCCGACGGGAATGACGGCGCAGCCGCTCCCCTCCCTTCAAGGGGAGGGGTTGGGGGTGGGGTCTCTAACTTTAATAATTGCATTTCATGCGAAGAAAAAAATCGCGAATTATAATACCTATGCGCAGCCAATTCGTGAAATCAAACACAATTCGTGAAATAGAAAACAATTCGTGTAATCAACCACAATTCGTGAAATAGAAAAACAATTCGTGAAATGAGAATTAATTCGTGTCAATTCGTGAAATTCGTCTTAATTCGTTGTTTTTTAAAAAAACAGCCCCCGCTCCTAAGCCAGGAGTGGGGGCTGAAACTAAAGGCGCGACAGAGTTGTCGTCGCGGCAGACGCGCTTATCTGACGATCATCTTCTTGCCGCCGATGATGTAGAGGCCCTTGGCGGGCTTGCTGACACGCTGGCCGCTGAGGTTGAAGATGGCGTCGCTGACGGGAGCCTGGGCCTTGACCTCAGTGACGGCCGTGGGCACGTCCTCGTCGGTCTGCATGGCCTCGATGTAGTAGAGGTGGCAGCCGGCGGTGTTGTAGACGATGATGTCGCTCGTCTCAGGCACATACCACGACTGCTCGGTGTAGGTCTTGGGCACGGCCACCTCGGCACCCTCGGCATCCTTCAGGGGATCGCCGCTGATGACGGGCTTGCCGCTCTCGTCGACAGCCTTCACATAGAGGCGCACGCCGCGGGCATCGGTGGACTTATGCGACTCGACGCCCATCTTGATCTCCGTGCCGCCCTTCACGTTGGGGATGACGAAGCAGACCATGTTCTTGCCGCCACCGCCCAGCCAGAGATACTGCGGACCGTTGTAGGTGCCGAGCGACGTCGAGGGATAGTCGACGGCGATGGCCAGCGAGCGGTTGTTGGTGTAGGTAGCGCCGAAGTCGAGCCCGCGGAGTTCCTCGATGACCTCGCCGTTGGCCTTGAGCTCGCCGCCCTCGGCATCGGTCAGCCAGAAGCACTTGTCGGCCGTTGCCTCAGGAGCCACGGCACCCTCGCCGGCATCGGCCTTCTTCTCGATGTCGCTCCATCCGACGACAGAGCTCTCGGCAGCGTCAGCCTTCAGGTTGGCAATCGTGGCCTCGCTCCACTTGGTGAAGTCCCAGCGGGTGATTTCGGGCACGACGGCGCCGTCCTCACTCTGGATGAAGACATAGTCGAGCGAGCCAGCCTCGCCCGAACCACCGACGAAGAACAGTTCGGCAGGCTCTTCGAGGGTGAACTCCTCACTGGCGGTTTCGCGCCATGAGCCCTGCGAGGCGATGTCGAGCACGGTCTGCTCGCCAGCCGTGAACGTGTAGGCGCCGCCGTAGGCAGCAGCCGTCAGCTTGTAGGTGCCAGCCGAGAGCTTCAGCAGCTTCACCTGTTCCTTGGCAAAGCCGCCGGCACGATAGGAACAGCGGTCGGCCACGGTGCCGGTGTTGCAGACAGTCAGCACGTCGAAGTCCTCAGCCTCCTTGAAGAAGACGACGCCCGTCGTCTCCGTGGCGGCATAGACGGCCTCTACCTGCTTGCCATCCTCGTCGAGCAGGAAGGTGCCGTTGTAGACCTGGTCCGTGGGATCCTTCTTGTAGAGCGTGCCATCGACGCAGAAGTAGCGCGGATAGGCATAGCCGACGGTCTCGCCCTCGAAGTAGGACTTGTCGGCCAGGGTGGCCAGCGTCGTGGTGCCGTCGGTGGCGATGACGGTGTACTTATAGGTGGCGGCGCGCTTGCATCTGACGGTGACGACCGTGCTGTTCGAACTGTTGACGAGCATGTCGTCGCTGTCGTCGCTCACGATGTAGTACTTCACGCCGTCGGCCCAGACGGGCTGGCTGTTGTCAATCTCGACCTGTGCGCCCTCCTCGTCGGCGCCCTCGACGGTCTTGACGATGATGTCGTCCTCATCGACATAGTTGACGACATACTTGTAGAGCACCTTCTTCTGGGTTGTGACCGAGAGGTTGTCGATGCCGATGGAGCGGTCCTCATTGGTGCAGTTGTCCGTGATGACGATCTTGGCCAGATCCATCTTCACGCCAGTGAGGTTGGCCGAGTAGGTGATGTCCTGCAGCGACTTCTTGGCCGGCTGATAGACCATGTTGAAGGTGACGGCGCCCAGTCCGTGCACCTTGAAGGTCACCTTCGGGGTGTAGTTGGCCGTGGTGGTGTAGCACTGGTTGTGGTTGAAGCCATTCGAGCTCTTGTTGTTGTTCCAGTTGGCCTGACCGGTGAAGGCGGCGAAGCCGGCGGGCGTCTTGCCGCCGAGCTGGACGTCAGTGACCTGGCAGGCCTTGCGCGTGTAGGTGTAGCCGACGAGGACGACGCCCTCCGAGTTGATCAGCTGGATGCTCGACGTCGACTCGTCGCCGGCCCAGCCTTGCAGTCCGTCGAACTGGACGGTGATCTCCTCATCATCGCCGATGACATAGACCTCCTTGTCGTCGATGGCAAAGGGGGCCGTGGCGGTGGTGTTGCTCACGCAGAGCACGTTGCCCACCTCCTTGGCAGCCAGGACCTTGCCGCCGTCGAAGGGAGCTGTCGTCTCCTCGAAGTCAGCGCTGTAGGGCAGTGCGTCGATTTGGGCCATAGCGGCCGTTGCGCCCATCATGAGGGCCACGAGTGTAAACATTTTCTTTTTCATAGACTCATAAGTGTTTTTAGGGATTGGTAATTATTTGATAAACTTTCGTCCGTCGATGATGTAGAGACCTCTTGAGGGTCGGACGACCCTCTGACCGTTGAGGTTATAGATGACGTTGTCGGCAGGCCGGGCGAGCCCGACAGGGCGGATGGCGTCGGGGGCGGCAGTGGCCACGGTGGCCTCGATGTCGTAGATGTGGCATCCGCTGGTGTTCTTGACGTAGATGTCGGTCGTGCCGCCGATGCTGGTGACGCCGTCGGGCAGTGTCCATTCGCTCCAGGTGTAGGTCGACTTGGCGTCCGGGGTGAAGTTGTCGCCGATGCGCACCAGGCTGCCGTTGTCGGCCATGGCGTAGATGCCCACGCCGCGGCCCTGGCCGTTGCGGTGCGACTCGACGCTCATGGTGATGTCCGAGCCGACAATGACGTCAGGGATGTAGAAGCAGTAGGGCGGGTTGTTGCCGATGCCGAGCCATAGATACTGAGCCCCGGCATAGGTGCCGATGTCGGTCGAGGCGTAGTCGACTGCGATGGCCAGCGAGCGGCCCTGACAGTAGGCGTCGCCGAACATCAGTCCCTGCAGCTCGGCGATGGGCTGGCCGTTGGCCGTGACCTCGCCGGCCTGCTGGTCCTGCAGCCAGAAGCAGCGGTCGTCGACGGCCACCATCTTGTTGAGGTATTCCACGTCGCTCCATCCCGTCTCGTCGCCAAGCGCGGCGTCGGCCTTGAGGTTGTCGACGGTCTGCTGGCTCCACTTCGAGAAGTCCCAGCGGCGCAGCTCGCCATCGACCTGCTCGTTGCTACGGCAGACGACGCTGAAGCTGACGGGCACGCGGTTGCCCTTGGTGCCGGTCAGGGTCAGGTTGAACGTGTAGCTGCCGGCCTCATGGAAGGTGCCGCTGACGCTGAGCGTGGGGTTCTCCTCGCCCTCGATGCTGAGTGCGATGCCCTCAGGCTGTCCCTCGCGGCTCTCGCCGTTGAGGGTGTAGCCGTCGTAGGCCATCGACGCCGTGTTGCTGGTGGTGAAGGTCCAGCTGACCTCCTCGTCCATCGGCACCACGAAGCGCCGGCCGGCATCGCTCATCGTCGGCATGTTCTGGTCGGGCAGGTAGTAGCCCAGGTGGGGCGGCTGGTTGTAGGCCACGTTCTGCCAGCAGACGCCCATGCGGTAGGTGTGGTCGTGCATCAGCGTCGGCACGCGGTAGGTCGTGGGCGTGTTGGTCGAGTAGATGGCCAGACAGGTCTCGGCGTCGCTGGCCCTGTAGAGGACGACCTCCTCGCGCCAGTCGCCCAGGATGTCGGCCGAGAGGCACGGCGTGTTCTTCGAGCCGTTGCAGGTCGAGCTGGGCCCGTAGTCGCCGAAGGTCATGATGCGCGAGGCGCCGCCCCCGCGGCTCCACTTGTCGATCTTGCTGCCGTCGAGCAGCTCCTCCTGCAGGTCGCCGTCCCAGTAGACGCGGAAGTTGGACGAGCCTTTCTTCGTCGACACGGCCTCGCCGTTGATGGCGCTGCGCACCTCGGCCTCCTTGCTCCAGAAGACGGCTCCACGCACGTCGGTGCCGAAGGTGCCGGCTATGCCGCGACCGTTGTCCACGCCGGCGGGACCGCCCTTGAGCAGGATCTCGCCAGTGCGGGCGTCGTGGACGTCCCATGCGTAGGTGCCCTTCTCCTCGTGCACCTGAAACATCTCCAGACCCGGGCGGTCAGGGTTGAGGTCGCTCAGGTGGAGCGCGTCGCCATGGCCGAAGCCGGTGCCGTAGAGCAGCGTGCCGTCGTCGTCGAGGGCTCCGGCGCCCCAGATGATCTCGTCGCGTCCGTCGCCGTCGACGTCGGCTATCGACATGTTGTGGTTGCCGTTACCGTACATCGTGCCGCTGCCGCCACCGCTGGTGGGCGTACAGCCCGAGTAGGTCTTCGTCGTGCCCTTGCCGTCAGCGTCGTAGGTTGTGAGCTTATAGCTGGTCTTCGAGGCGTGTGCACTGAACCACTTCTGGTGCAGCTGCTGTCCGTCGAAGCTGACAGCCCAGATGTAGGCATAGGTGTAGTAGCCGCGGCAGAAGATGCCGCAGGCCGGCTTGTCGGGGCCGTCGAGCTGTGCCACGCCGGCCAGGAAGCGCTCGCCGCGGTTGCCGTAGCTGGCATAGTCGGTGCGGCCGCTGCGGTCGTCCCAGTTGAACGAGCCGGTGGCGGCACCGCCGTAACCGGTATCGCGGTTGGGATTGTAGAAGATGGTGTGCACAGCCTCGCCCGTCAGTCCGTTGAAGACGGTGAGCCACTCCTGTCCGCCGACGACCTTACCGTCGCCGTTGCGGTGGTCGACAGTGTTGTCGACATTCTGGATGGCGGTCTCCGTGGCCACGGTGCTGACGTACTGGCCCTTGCTGTCCTTCGAGCCGGGGCCCGTCTTGAGCATCATCTCGGCCAGTCCGTCGCCGTCGAAGTCGTAGACCATGAACTGCGTGTAGTGGGCGCCGGCGCGGATGTTGGGTCCGAGATCGATGCGCCAGAGCCGCTTGCCGTTGAGCTTGTAGCAGTCAATGAAGACGTTGTCGGTCATGCCGCCCTGCGAGTTGTCCTTGGCGTTCGAGGGGTTCCACTTGACGAAGATCTCGTACTC
Organism: uncultured Prevotellaceae bacterium; assembly: GCA_902779455.1. GTDB lineage: Bacteria > Bacteroidota > Bacteroidia > Bacteroidales > Bacteroidaceae > Prevotella. The sequence continues at coordinate 33,791 of CACZBS010000038.1, read as the reverse complement.
GCCGTCGCCGTCAACATCGCCCACGGAGCAGTCGTTGGGGTCGTAGGTGCCGCCTTGGGTGCCGCGTGCCGGCCGCTGGAGCACCAGCTTGAGGTAGCGCTGGGTCCAGGGGGCGACGGCCTCGGTGGTGTCGACGGCTGAACCGTCGACCACAGTGACGACCTGATAGCGGCTCGTGGTGCGGCCGGCGGCGTCGCTGTAGTTGGTGGCATAGAGGTCCTTGGCTATGCTCTGGCCGTCGCGCAGCAGCTCGAACGTCGTGGCGGGGTCGTCATAGCCGAGCGAGCGCCAGCTGACGAAGATGCCCGAGCCGGCGGCCGGCAGGGCGATGAGCCCGCGGTCGAGGCGCTCCATCTGGCTGACGGGGGTGGACTGAGCCCACACCCCCGTCGATGCCAGTGTCGTGCAGCATGCCATCAAGAGACGGCGCATGAATCGTTTTCTATCTGACATAATGCTTCTTTCCGTTCGTGATATAGATGCCTCGCTGCGGTGCACCGCTGACGCGGCGGCCCTGCAGGTCGTAGACCTTGCCGTCGACAGGGAACAGAGCATCATCCCTCTCGACGTCCTTGATGGCGTCGAACTCGCCCTTGGCCTTGACCAGGACAGTGAAGATGTTGACGTCCTTGGCTTTCTCGACCGAGTTAATCCTGACGAAGACGGGGTCAGTGCCGTCGTAGCGCACGACGCCACGCTTCCAGACGCGGAACGACTTCTCGCTCGAGCCGTCGTAGTAGGCCTTCGAGAGGCTGGTGATGCCACCTATCTTCTGCCATCCGTCGGCGCGGAGCGTATCGGTGTTGACCGCGATGTCGAGCACATTGGCCGAGTCGAAGTTCTTGCCAGAGAAGTAGACCGACACCTCGAAGGGTCCGACGAGCGGCCGCTTGCACTCAAGCGAGAGCGAGACGGGGTCGAGGCGTCCGTCGCCGTCAGTCTTCTTGACGACCTGGAACTGCATGGCGTTGTTGGTGATCTCGCCGTCGGAATACATGTCGTCGAAGACCGTCTCCGGGTTGTATCCGTTGGCCTTGCCTACGTTATGCGTGGGCGTGGCCTTGGTGTAGTAGAGGCCCTGTCCGCGGGTGCGCACCTGCCAGTCGTCGGAGAGCGTCATGAGGATCATCGAGTCGCGCGGAGCATAGTAGTGGACAATGCTGTCCTCGCCATAGACGTCCTGCAGGATCTCCTCGCGGATGACCTCGTCAGTATAGAAGTTGTAGCCGCCGTCGGCCACCTTGTTGGTCACGTTGTTATAACTGGCACCCTCAAACTTGGTCAGCACGTCGGTGTAGACCACATCGGTGACGTAGACCTGGCGCGTGGTCAGCTCCGAGCGCAGCTTGACGCTGTCGGCCTCGACGAAGGCGCCGACGAGGGCGTTGTCGTTCAGCACGAAGGGCTCGGTATAGAGCTGCGAGCGGTTCGGGTCGCTGCTGCCGATGAGGTTGAAGTAGATCTGATCCGTCTCACTGCTGCCACTGAGGCTGACGACGGTCTGTCCGTCGGCATCCGTGCTGAGGGCAATGACAGGCGCATCAGCCTGATCCTTCAGGTCGACGGCCATCTCGGCCACGTCGCTCATCAGATAGCCGTCGCCACGGGCCACGGCCTTGACCGTGACGCCTTCAGCCGTGATGGTGAACGGCTCGGTGTAGCGTGTGCTCAGCTCGGTGGGCTCCGAGCCATCGAGGGTGTAGAACACCTGTGCGCCGGGGACGCCGCTCGCGATGGTCACCTCGGTCATCATCTTCTTATAGCTCAGCGTGATCGTGGGCTTCGGAGCCTGCGTGACGGCAGCCTTCGAGGCACCCAGCAGGGCCACGGCGTTGCCGATGACCTGGGCAGCCGTCGGGGCATCGGGCAGCACCTCCTGCGTGTAGGGCAGATAGAGGAATCCGTTGTGGCCCATGTTGTGCGCATGGATAGCCACGTAGTCCTCGCTGCCGTAAGGCCGTGCCAGGACAGCGTCGGCGGCGAAGTCGCCAGCCAGCGTGAGCACGGGATACGTCACGTCATTGGTCACCTGCAGCACGAAGACGGGCGTCTCGGCATCGGGGTCCTCGATGAGCTCGATGTCGCGGAAGAGCGGATGCGACGCATTGGAGACGGTGGCAAACTGGATGTCGCCCATTGTGGCCTCGCCGCATCCCCAGGCGGCATAGAGATTGGGATTGAGGTTAAGCATCGGCAAGAAGGGCCGCAGCGCCTTCAGGTTGCTGACGACGTCGTCGCCCGTCACCGTCGAGCTGATGACCACGGCGTCATAGGCGGCCAGGTCGTCGCGGGTGAGCGATGCCGTGGCCTCGATGGGCGTCACGTCGAGCGACTCGTTGCCCAGCATCGTCGCGTAGGTCAGGTCGCTGTCCAGGCTGCCGCTGTAGAGCAGAGCCGTCGGGCGCTTCTTGTCCTTGTCCTCTACGCCCACCTCTATACTATAAAGGTGGCAGCCGCTGGTGTTATAGACGATGATGTCGACCAGCCCGTCGCCGTCGTCGTCGGTGGCGCCCTCAGGCATCTCCCAGTTCTCCCAGGTGTTGGTCTCCTTCGTCGTCGGGGTGAAGTTGTCGCCGATGCGCGTGGCGTCGCTGATCGAGCCGACGTAGAGGCCGATGCCGCGGGCGTCGCTGGGCTTGTGCGACTCGACGACGAAGGTCATCTTCTCGCCGATGGCCACGTTGTGGATCGTGAAGCACACCATGTTCTTGCCGCCGCCGCCCAGCCACAGATACTGCGGACCGTCGTAGGTGCCAAGCGACGTCGACGGATAGTCGACGGCGATGGCCAGCGAGCGGTTCTTGCTGTAGCTCTCGCCGAAGTCGAGGCCCTCCAGCTCCACGATGGGCTCGCCGTTGGCCATCAGCGTGCCGTAGCCGCCCTCGTCAGCGTCATACCAGAAGCACTTGCCTTTGGTGGCCTCCGGGGCGACGGCCCCTTCCTTGTCGTCAGCACGTTTCTCGATGTCGCTCCATCCCTTGGCGGGTCGTGTCTGCGCGGCCTCGGCCTGCAGGTTAGCGACGGTCTGCGGGCTCCAGTTGGTGAAGTCCCAGTGTCTGTAGCCTTGCGCGTTGGCCTCGACGGCCATGCTGAGCAAGGCGATGATGATAAGGGTCAAACTTTTCTTCATACTCATGTCGTTTTTTGTTAATTAATTGTTCTTATCTTGATCAGTAGTTCGTGATTCTGCGGCAAAGATAGCCGGTTTGCGCGAGAAGGTAGGTGCTATAAAACGCCAAAAAGCATACTCTTTTTCGTCATGCACGAAAAAAGTGACCTCACGGCGGCGGTTTCTCGTCTTTTTTCTTTAGTTTTGCATCATGTTCACCAGCACGGACACCTTATTTAAATATATGACGATGAAGAGAACAGCAACCATGCTCCTCGCGGCACTGCTGACGACGGCCATGCCGCTGCGGGCCCAGCAGTTCAGCCTGCCGCACGGCCTCTACCATCAGCTGACCACGCTGCGGCTGACGCCCAACGACCCCGATGCACAGGTCTACTACACGCTCGACTGCTCAGAGCCGACGGCCGAGAGTCTGCCCTACACGTCGCCCATCGTGCTCAGCAAGACGACCGTCGTCAGGGCCGTCGAGGTGAAGGACGGCCAGCCGCTGGGGCGCTCCGTGACGCAGACCTACGTCTTCGCCAAGTCGGTCATCGAGCAGCCGGCCGAGCCCGAGGGATTCCCCACCCGATGGGGTCGCTTCATCCAGACGCGCGGCACGGCCCCCGCCGACTACGAGATGGACCCGGAGCTGACGGCCGACGCCGACGTCCGCGCCCACATCGCCGACGCCCTCAGCGAGCTGCCCCTGCTGTCGCTCGTCAGCGACCGTGACTACTTCTTCGGTCTCGACAAAGATCCCGACCGCGGCGGCATCTACATCTACACCGGTGCGCCCATCGGCAACGGCGACGGACGCGACTGGGTGCGCCCCTGCTCCGTCGAGCTCATGGGCGGACCGCAGCAGCACGACCTGACCACGACGTGCGCCATCACCCTGCACGGCGGCCACGGCCGCGTGCCCGAGAAGAACCCCAAGCACTCCTTCCGCCTCAGTTTTAAGGACGAATACGGGCCATCGAAGCTCAACTATCCCGTCTTCGGCCCTGAGGGCGTGGCGGAGTTCAACAAGCTCATCGTGCGCACCTTCTTCGGCAACTCGTGGCAACACTGGAAGGAGGACAGCCGCACCCGCGCACAGTACACCCGCGACCTCTGGGCCCGCCAGATGCAGCGCCGACTGGGCCATCCCTTTGCCGACGGCATCTACGTCCACCTCTTCATCGACGGCCTCTACTGGGGCCTCTACAACCTCGCCGAGCGCATCGACGACAGCTACTGCAAGGAGCACTTCGGCGGCCGCAAGGACGACTACGACGTCGTCAAAGTGGAGGAGCTCAGCGGCCGCCAGGTCGTCGAGGCGGCCGACGGCACGATGGACAAGTGGGACGAGATGCTCAGCCTCGTCCGCCGTGCCGCCACCGACGACGACAGCTACTACCGCCTGCAGGGCCTCGACGCCCAAGGACAGCCCGACCCGACGCTGGAGCCCCTGCTCGACGTCGACGCCTTCATCGACTACATGCTCATCAACCACTACGGCGGCAACACCGACTGGGACATCCACAACTGGTATGCCTTCCGGGGTCGCACCCGGGCCGACCGCGGTTTCCAGTTCATCTGCTGGGACACGGAGAGCATCTTCGAGAGCCTCACCGACAACCGCCTGAAACTCAACAATGCGGGCTGCCCCTCGGAGATCTTCACCTGTCTGATGAACAACCGCCACTTTCAGGACCGCTACGTCGACCGCGCCTCAGAGTTGCTCACTGGCGACGGACAGCTGACCGAGCCGCACGTCGTAGCCCTATGGGACAGCCTCTACGCCACTATCCACAACAGCCTCTACGCCGAGTCGGCACGATGGGGCGACTATCGGCGCGACGTCCACCCCTACTCCACCCGCGGACAGTTCTACACCGTCGACGGCCCCTTCGCCACCGAGCGCCAGCGCCTCCTCGACGACTACTTCCCTCATCGCAGCGCACAGCTGCTCAGCGACATACGCGCCATGGGATGGACCTCGTCGGGCATCGCACAGCAGCAAGCGCGGCCCACGCCCCCGACCCTCTACGACCTGCAGGGCCGTCGCGTCGCCCAGTCCGCCTCCGGCCGCCCCCTCGCCAGCGGCATCTACGTCAGCCGCGGCCGCAAGATCCGCATCGTCCGCTGAGGCGTCCCCCTTCACTCCTGCAAAAGCTCAGTAACTAACTCTCGTCACGCCGTGGCGGCATGCGGTCACGTCGTGACGGCATGAAATCACGTCGTGACGGCATGGCGTCACGACGTGACGTAAGTTTCATGCCGCCCGCCGTCTGGGTCCGGGAATAGCCCTCTCTGTCGTCATTCGCCATACAGTTTTTCGTCAAAAATAAAAAAAGAAGCCATAGGCCGATGGCCGTCTGATTTTTTTTCATATATTTGCACCAAGAAAACTAATCATCCAAGCCTATGCTCCGAAAGTCGTTATTCATATTGCTCACCGCCCTGTGCCTCCACGCAACGGCAAAGGCCGACGGGCCGACAGGCAGCACCGCCGTGAGCACCCACATCAACTCGGCCGACGGACTGTCGAACGACTTCGTCATCGCGCTCGCCGTCGACGGACAGGGCTACGTCTGGGTGGCCACCGAGGCCGGTGTCAACCGCATCGCAGGCAAGACCTGCCAGCCCTTCCCCACGACCGAGCAGGTGGCGGGCCACCGCATCACCGCCCTCTGTTGGCACGAGCCGACCAGCCTGATGCTCATCGGCACGGAGAAAGGACTGACCATCCACGACGCTGCCACGGGCCAGACGCGCGAGATGACGTCGGCCGACGGGCTGGCACCGTCGAGCATCGACGCCATCGTCAGCGTAGCCACGTCGGCCGACCGCCGCGCCGACGCCACCGAAGCCGACGTGTGGCTGGTCTACGGCAACGGACAGGTGCAGCGCTTCGACTGCCAGAGCCGCACTGTCACCGACCTGCCGCTGAGCCAGCTCCGCAAGAACCGCTGCGCCCTCGACGACGGCGCCGGCCACCTCTATCTAGGCCACAGCCACGACGGCATGACGGTGGTCAACCTGGCCGACGGCTCGTCGCGCAACTACAGGCACCAGGCCGGCGACAGCCAGAGTCTGCCGGGCGACAACGTGCGCAAGATCTGTCAGGACCGCCAGCAGCGCATCTGGGTGGGCACCGACCACGGGCTGGCCCGCTTCGACCCCGCCACGGGCACCTTCAGCGAGGTGCGCCGACAGGGCGACCGCCACGACGACAACGTCTACGACATCCTGCAGATGGCCGACGGCCGTCTGTGGGTGGCCACCGACATCGGCGGCATCCGCATCCTCAGCCCTGACGACGCGTCGATGAGTTATGAGGACACGCGCGTGAGGCTCTCGTCGCGCAACGCCCGCGCCGTTGTCCAAGATCAGTTCGGCAACATCTGGGTGGGCAACCACAGCACGGGCGTCGACTTCATCAGCGCACGACGCAGCGAGTTCAGCCTGCTCAACTTCACCGACCACGAGAACGAGCGCCACCCCATCTACGCCATCGCCCGCGACAGGGACCGCGGCTTCTGGATGGCCTCCGAGAACGAGCTGTCGCTATGGCAGGACGGCCAGATGGTGGGCTGCTGGTCGGCGCGCGACGTCTCAAGCCGCGAATACTCGCTGCCACGCAGCCTCATGGCCGACGCCGACCAGGGCGTCTGGATCGGCGTCGACGACCAGGGCGTCTACCGCTTCGACCGTCGCACCGAGCGCTTCACGATGCTCGACCTGCAGCCCGAGGGCTCCGACATCCACTCGTTTGCACAGGACGACGACGGGCGCGTCTGGATAGGCAGCGAGTTCGGCGTCTACGTCTACGACAAAGGCCGCATCACGCGCCATGAAGGCATCAGCCAGACCATCCACGCACCGGCCACGAGCCTCATCCACACCGGACCCGACCAGCTCTTCATCGCCACCCTGGGCGACGGCATCTACGCCTACGACCTGCGCACGGGCAAGAGCCGGCACGTCAGCATGAGCGACGGACTGCCGTCGGGCAAGATCAACCACGTCGTGCGCCGCCACGACCGGGGGCTGTGGATGGGCACTGACGGCGGGCTGGTCGGTCTGGACGACCCCGCCACGCTGACCGGCATCAGCATCTACGGACGCGAGGCGGGACTGGCCGACAGCCACGTGCTGGCACTGCAGCCCGACGCCGGCGGCCGCGTGTGGGTCAGCACCTACGCCGGCATCTCATGCTTCGTCGAGAACACGGGCCGCTTCTATAACTATAACCACCTGGACACCCAGCAGCCCAACGGATTCGCCAGCGGAGCCGCCATCACCGACGACGACGGCACCCTCTACTTCGGGTCGGCATCGGGCGTCTGCCGATTCAACCCCCGCGAGATGGACAACAAGGAGCAGGTGTCGGCCGTGCAGATCTTCACGTGCGAGGCCTACAACCCCGTCGGGCGCAACACCGTCATCCGCCAGCTGACGCCCGACGCCCGGGGCCAGGTCAGGACGACCTACCGCCAGAACACGCTGCGGCTGGCCTTCACCGTGCGCGACTATGCCCAGATTGACCATGTGGAATATTCGTATATGATGAAGGGCATGGACAGCAAGTGGTATGACATCGGCAACGACCACGACGTCGTCTTCCGCGCACTGCAGCCCGGCCACTACACCTTCATTCTCAGGGCCAAACTGAAGAGCCAGGACTGGGACGAGGCGCAGCAGACGCAGCTCAGCATCACCATCGCGCCGCCTTTCTGGCAGACGTGGTGGGCCTTCGTCATCTACGCCCTCGCTCTCATCGCATGGGCCCTGTGGCTCTCACGCTCCTACAAACGCAAGCTGGCACTGCGCAACTCGCTCGAGCTGGAGCGCCGCGAGAGCGTGCAGAAGCAAGCCATGAACGAGGAGCGACTGCGGTTTTTCACCAACATCACCCACGAGCTGCGCACCCCCCTGACCCTCATCCTCGGACCGCTGGAGGACCTTGCCGCCGACCAGCAGCTGACGCCACAGACGCGCCGCCGCGTGACGATGATCCAGAAGAGTGCCGAGCAGCTGCGCAGCCTCATCAGCGAGATCCTGGAATTCCGCAAGACGGAGACGCAGAACCGCCGCCTCACCGTGGCCCGCGGCGACCTGGGGCGCTTCGTCCGCGAGATATGCATGAACTACAAGGAGCTCTACCGCAACCCGCGGGTGCAGTTCGGCTACGACATCGCCGACGACCTGCCTGACGTCTACTTCGACTCGGAGATCGTCACCACCGTGATGAACAACTTCATCTCGAATGCCATCAAGTACACCCAGGAGGGCAGCATCAACGTGACGCTGAGGCAGGATGGCGGGCGGCTGACACTGAGCGTCAGCGACACGGGCTACGGCATCGCCGCTGACGCACTGCCGCACATCTTCGACCGCTACTATCAGGCGAAGGGCTCGCACCAGGCTTCGGGCACCGGCATCGGACTGGCACTGGTCAAGTCGCTGGCCGACCTGCATGAGGCGGAGTTGAGCGTCGACAGCAAGGAGGGCCAAGGCAGCTGCTTCTCGTTTGCGCTGACCATCGGCAACACCTATCCGCAGGCGCTCCACAAGGAGGACGTCGCCCCGCCGCTGACGGCCGGGCAGCAGGAGGTGGCGAAGGAGACGGCCGAGGGCTCCGACCAGCCGCCGACGCTGCTCGTCGTCGAGGACAACGCCGACATCCGTGAATACATCGCCGAGTCGTTCTCTGACGACTTCCGCATCCTTCAGGCTGCCGACGGACAGGAGGGCGTCGAGTTGGCCACGAAGCACACGCCCGACATCATCGTCAGCGACATCATGATGCCGCGACTGAACGGCATACAGCTCACCCGACAGCTCAAGAACGACATCCGCACCAGCCACATTCCCATCATCCTGCTGACGGCCAAGGTGAGCGACGACGACAAGGAGGAGGGATACGACAGCGGGGCCGACTCATACCTGACGAAGCCCTTCACGGCCAAGCTGCTGGCCAGCCGCATCCAGAACCTGCTGACCGCACGCCGCCGGCTGATGGAGAGTGTCACCCGTCATCCCGCGGCAGACGCCCCTGTGCCCGCCGACGCCGCGACGGCGCCACGGCTGAGCCGGCTGGACCAGGAGTTCCTTGACAAGCTGAACAGCATCATCCAGGAGAACATCATGAGCCAGGACATCGACCTGCCCTTCGTCACGGACAAGATGGCCATGAGCCACAGCACGTTCTATCGCAAGGTGAAGGCGCTGACGGGCATGACGGCCGTCGAGTATATCCGCAAGTTCCGCCTGCTCCACTGCTATCGGCTGCTGGAGAGCGGTGACTACAACGTCAGCGAGGCGGCCATGATGACGGGCTTCGTGCAGATGGCCCACTTCCGCGAGACCTTTAAGAAAGAGTTCGGCATACTGCCGTCAGAAGTGATCAAGCGTAAAACGAATAAAAACTAATCAAGACAAAGACATGATGAAAAGATTATTATTCTTAGGCATGACCATCTTGTGGGCTGCAGCGGCCATTGCCCAGATGGGCACCCGCTTCCCTTCGGAGCGGAAAGTGATCAACGACCCGAAGACGGGCGTAGAACTCGTATTCCTCACCAGCAAGAGCGGCACGGGCGACTCGAAGATCTATCAGACCCACAACCAGTGGACGGCCGACGGCCAGTGGGTCATCTTCCGCTCCAACCGCGTCAAAGGCGAAGCCATGGCCGTCAACGAGGAGACGGGCGACATCGTGCAGGTGACGGAGGGCGGATTCACGGGCATGCTCTGCGTGGCCCGCAAGTCGATGAACCTCTACATCATGCGCACGGCCAAGGACAAGGACGGCCGGCGCACGGGCATGGAGGTGGTCGAGATCAACCTAGGCTCGCTGCTCAGCGACGCCATGGCCGGCACGGTGAAGAAGAAGAAGGCCTACGAGCGGCTCTGCGGCACCATCCCCGCCGAGATGTGCTCCGAGGGCGACATGGCGCTCGACGGCAGCGAGGAGTTCGTCTACTTCCGACTCGACAAGGAGTTCGCCCGCAAGTATCCCATTGCCGAGCAGATCGCCCCCAACTTCGGACCGCGGAAGATGGGCGCCGGACCCGGCGGCATCGGCAAGATGGACCTCCGTACGGGCAAGAGCGAGCCCGTCGTGGCCGTCCACTTCAAGGTGGGCCACATCCAGGGCAACCCCTGGCATCCGGGCGAGGTCGTCTTCTGCTGGGAGACGGGCGGCAAGGCCCCCATCCGAGCATGGGTCTGCAATGCCGACGGCACGGGGCTCCGTCCTGTCTATCGCGAGACGGAGCACGACTGGGTGACCCACGAGGCGGTCATCAGCGAGGACGAGGTGGTCATGGCCATCATCGGCCACCGCCCCATCGCCAAGGGTGAGCAGAAGAAGATTGACGGGCTGGAGGACTTTGCCACGTCGAACGACTGGGGACCCTCGGGCACGAAGGAGTATGCCACGGGCATCGCCGTGGTCAACCTGCGCACACGTGAGCTGACGCTGGAGGGACAGGTGCCGGGCGACAACTTCTGGCATGTGGCAGGCTCGAGCGACGGTCACTGGGTGGCCGGCGACGACTTTGCCCGCGAGCTGTGGCTCATCGACCGCCACACGGGCGAGCGCATCCTGCTCTCGGCCGGACATAAGACGACGGCGCGCGACCACGTCCACCCGACGTTCAAGCCCGACGGCACGGAGATCGAGATTCAGTCGGCGATGCTCTCCGACGACGGCCGCTCGATGAACATCTGCATCGTCCGTCTGCCGCAGCACCTCATCGACCGCTACAAGAAATAATAAAAAAGAGGGAAACGAATATGAAGAACAGGATTATCATATCACTGCTGGTCCTGATGGCAATATGCGGTTGCCATCAGAACAATTCGGATAATAAAGAACAGCCGACGCCGCCCCACCTGGAGCGCCGCGGCGACGTGACGCAACTCATCGTCAAGGGCGAGCCATGGCTGGTGCTGGGCTGCGAACTGGGCAACTCGACGTCGTCGAGCCGCGAGTATCTGGCGCCCTACTGGCAACAGCTGAAGGACGCCGGCGTCAACACGGTGCTGGCCGTCGTCTCGTGGGAACAGACGGAGCCCGAGGAGGGGCAGTTCGACTTCACCGTCGTCGACCATCTGCTGGCCGACTCCCGTACCAACGGGATGAAGCTGGCCCTGCTGTGGTTCGGCTCATGGAAGAACGGCATCACGAGCTACACGCCGACGTGGGTGAAGCGCGACACCGGACGCTTCCCCCTGGCCCGCACGCCCGAGGGCAAGCCGCTGCCCATCCTCACCACGCTGGGCCTGGAGACCTGCCATGCCGACGCGCGGGCCTTCGCCGCCATGATGCGCCACCTGAAGGAGGTCGACGCCCGCGAGCAGACCGTCGTGATGATACAGATGGAGAACGAGGTGGGCCTGCACGGTCATCCCCGCGACTACTGCGACCTGGCCGAGGAGGCCTATAAGGGCCAGGTGCCCAAGGCGCTGACCGACTGGCTCACGGCCCACCGGAAGACCCTGCTGCCCGAGACGCGTCAGGCGTGGGAGCAGGGCGGCTGCAAGACCGAAGGCACATGGGAAGAGGTGTTCAGCCCCGCCGACCGCGCCGCCGAGATCTTCATGGCCTGGCACTACGCCGCCTACATGGACCGCATTACCGAGGCAGGCAAGCAGGAGTACGACCTGCCCATATTTGTCAACGCATGGATCGTGCAGCCCGAGGACACCCGCCCGGGCAACTACCCCTCGGGCGGTCCGCAGGCCCAGAACCACGACATCTGGCGCGCCGCCGCCCCGCACATAGACATCCTCTCGCCCGACATCTATCTAAACGACTTCCCCGCCATCCTGCAGATGTATGCCCGTTCGGAGAACCCCGTCTTCATCCCCGAGTCGCGCTCTGGTCAGAACGGCGCCGCCAACGCCGCCTATGCCATCGGCGCCATGGGGGCCATCGGCTATTCGCCCTTCGGGTTCGAGCGCAATTGCTCGGCCGACGAGAACGCCACCTTCCGCAGCTTCTACCGCACGGTCGCACGCATGGCGCCCCAGCTGCTGGCCGCACAGGCCGAAGGGCGCATCGGCGCCGCCTGGCTGAAGGGCTCAGAGCCCCTGCGGGTGAAGGACACCATCCGGCTGGGCGACGTCGACATCGTCTGCGAACTCATCTCGAGTGGCATGCGCAACGGCGGCGCACCGCAGCTGACGGGCGGCACCTACGACCCGGCGGCCATCGGCTATGCCATCGCCATCCGCGAGACCGACGACAGCTACCTGCTGCTGGGCTCCAACGTGCGCATCACCTTCCTGCCGCACGACGGCCAGGGCATCATCGGACTGGCCAAGGTCACCGAGGGCAGCTTCGACTGTCAGGGCCGATGGACAGAGGGCCGATGGCTCAACGGCGACGAGATCCAGCTGCGCTACGACCTGCTTTATGCCGTCAGCGAGGGCTACTCGGGTCAGGGTCTCAACTTCGGCAAGGCCGAGCCGTCGCTGCAGCGCGTCGAACTGTTTAAATACGAATAGCATGAAAAGACTAGCAACGCTGACGATGGCCATGCTCGCCGCCATGACGCTGCCGGCACAGCCGAACGCCATACAGGTCGAAGAGCCGGGCTTCCGCGTCTTCCAGTTTCCGCGCACCCAGATACCGCGCATCGACGGCGAGTTCTCTGACTGGGACATCGTGCCCGACGCCTATGCCGTCAGCATCGACGACATGCAGGACGACACCGGCCGCCACCCGTCCGCCGACCGCCAGACGCTCGACGTGCGGGTGAAGGTGGGATGGGTCAAGGGGCTCAACCGCCTCTACTTCTTCTACGAGGCCTACGACGACTTCTGGGACTTCAACCAGCTCAGCCTACACAACGACACCTACGAGGTGGTCGTCGATGCCGACCTCTCGGGCGGGCCCCACACCGACGAGTTCCGGCTCAACCCCAAGGTGGTGACGCGCATGGACGCCTTCTTCGAGATGCAGAACCAGCACGCCCAGAACTACCACATCATGACGCCGCCCACCGAGGGCAAGTCGTGGACCATGGTGTGGGGGCCGCAGCAGTGGCTCAAGTATCTGCCCTACGCCAACTATGCCTACGACTACAGCTTCAGCCACGGACAGAGCGGACGACTACGCATGGAGTTCTACATCACGCCCTTCGACTACGCCAGCCCCGACGGGCCGGAGAAGTCGACCGAGAGCCGCCTCTACGAGAACAAGAAAATCGGGCTCTGCTGGGCCGTCATCGACTACGACGGCCAGCGTGAGAGCAACGGCTTCTGGAATCTCTCGCGCCACCACCAGATGTATGGCAACGCCTCCATGCAGCGGCTCTTCACGCTTATGCCTCTGGAGAAGCAGTTCCGGAAGGCGGTGGAGTGCGACTGGACCTTCACCGTCGTGCCCGACACGCGCACCGTCGCCTTCCGCGACCAGAGCTACGGCCACATCACCCGCTGGCACTGGGACTTCGGCGACGGCACCACCAGCGACGAACAGCACCCCGTCCATACCTACAACCGCGACTTCGCCCACTACGTCGTCACGCTCACCGTCGAGGGCCCCGCCGGCTCCGCACGCTCGTGCAAGGTGTGGGAGGTGTGCGTCCGCGACCTCCACAAACCGTCGCTGACGCCGTACGACTGACACCACGTTTTTCTACCACGAATTAAACGAATTGTTCCTACCACGAAATAAGACAAATTTCACGAATCTATCAATAATAATGAGACGAATAGCTTTAACTGTTTGCATGATTTGCTGCGCCGTGGGGCTGAAAGCCCAGACGGCCGTCAACGACAACAACACGCCGCTCCACCTGATGAAACCCAGCTACCGCGTGGGCTACGGCATCCCGACGAAGGACGAGGTGAAGCAGGTGATGGACCGCGTGCTGCGCTATTTCGATGCGGAGACGCCCGCCGAACTTGTCGACAGCCGCACGGGCCAGAGAGTGACCGACCTGAAGAAGATCGACGAGAAGACCCAGCTGAAGCAGGGCGGATTCCGGCTGACCAGCTATGAGTGGGGCGTCACCTACTCGGCCGTCCTGGCTGCCTATGAGGCCACGGGCGACCAGGCCTATGTCGACTACGCCGTCAGGCGCCATCAGCTGCTGGCCAACATCGCCCCCGCCTTCCGACGGCTCCACGAGCAGGGCAAGAAGATCGACGGCAACATCCGCCGCGTCATCGATCCGCACGCCCTCGACGATGCCGGTGCCGTCTGTTGCTCGATGATCAAGAGCGTTCTGAGTGAAAAAGGAAAAGTGAAAAATGAAAAATCACTCATTGACAACTACATCGACTACATCATGAACCGCGAGTACCGCCTGGCCGACGGCACCTTCGCCCGACTTCGCCCGCAGAAGAACACCGTCTGGCTCGACGACATGTTCATGGGCATACCCGCCGTGGCCTACATGGGCCGGCTGACGGGCGACGCGAAATACTACGACGAGGCCGCCCGACAGGTCGTCCAGTTTGCCCAGCGCATGTGGGTGCCGGAGCGCAAGCTCTTCCGCCACGGATGGGTCGAGGCCATGGAGCCCCACCCCGCCTTCTTCTGGGGACGCGCCAACGGATGGGCCATCCTGACCCTCTGCGAGGTGCTCGACGTGCTGCCCGCCGACCATCCCCAGCGGCCCGAGATCATGCAGCTGCTGCGCAGCCACGCCCAGGGACTCGCCGCCCTGCAGCACCACGACGGCTTCTGGCACCAGCTGCTCGACCGCCCCGACACCTATCTCGAGACGTCGGCCACCGCCATCTACACCGCCTGTCTGGCCCACGCCGTCAGCCAGGGATGGCTCGACGCCAAGGTCTACGGCCCCGTCGCCCTGCTGGGCTGGCATGCCGTCGCCTCGGCCGTCAACGACCGCGGCCAGGTCGAGGGCGTCTGCGTCGGCACCGGCATGGGCTTCGACCCCGCGTTCTATGCCTACCGTCCCGTCCACGTCATGGCCGCCCACGGCTACGGGCCCGCCATCTGGGCCGGCGCCGAGATCATCCGTCTGCTCGCCCGTCAGCACCCCAAGATGAACGACTCGGCCGTGCAGTTCTACGACGAGGAGGTGCCCACCAGTCAGCCCATCTTCAACTACGACGGCAAGATCCGGTTCTGACGAAAAAAAAGATAGCCCAACGTTGCGGCCGTGTCGCTTTTTATTTGTAACTTTGCATGCACAATAAAAAGCGACACACACACATGCTACAAATACTCAACATCATCGAAGACACCATGGTGGACGGTCCGGGATTCCGGACCTCCATCTATTGTGCCGGATGCCGCCACGGCTGCGAGGGATGCCACAACCCGCAGTCGTGGGACTTCGAGGGCGGCCACCCCATGACCACCGACGACATCATGCGCATCATCGAGGCCGACCCCTACGCCAACGTCACCTTCTCCGGCGGCGACCCGATGTATCAGCCCGAGGGATTCGCCGAGCTGGCCCGCGCCATCCGCAAGCGCACGCAGAAGGACATCTGGTGCTACACGGGCTTCACCTTCGAAGCCCTCCTCCACATGCCCCGCCAGCGCCAGCTCCTCGACCTCGTCGACGTGCTCGTCGACGGCCCCTTCCTCAAGGCCCAGCGCGACGAGACCCTCATCTTCCGAGGCTCGCGCAACCAGCGCATCATCGACGTCCAGGCCTCCATCGCCCAGGGCCGCACCGTCATGCTCAGCTACACCGCAGCGCTGTGAGGTCTCCTGCCCGAAAGCCAGCTGATGTTTAGTAATATGCAAAAAATAAATTGGTACAATTTGACTGTCCCTGTAGGAGGCGACGTGTCCCCACGTCGCACATGCCGCAGGTGTCACGCTCCTAAATCGTACCAAGTTATTTATTATCACTTAAAAGAAAACTCTCGTCACGTCGTGACCGCATGACGTCACGACGTGACGGCATGAAATCACGACGTGACGGCATGGCGTCACGTCGTGTCGTAAGTTTAGAAATATGCAAAAAGAATAAATTGGTACGATTTGGCTGTCCCTGCAGGAGGCGACGTGTCCCCACGTCGCACTTACCGCAAGCGTCACGTGAGGACACGTGACCTCCTAAATCGTATCAAGTGGAGCGCCCCGCAGAATAAGTTTTGCCGGCCGTCGACGCTTTGCCGACCGGCGGGGCGGACTATACGGGCATGGTGAGGACGAAACCGGCGCGACAGCCGTCGAGCTGCTTTTCGGCCAGGTCGAGCATGCCGCCCTGCTGCACCATCATGCGGCGGCTGAGCGACAGACCGATGCCGCTACCCCTGCGCTTGGTGGTGAAGAAGGGAACGAAGAGCGACTGCCGGTTCTCGGCCGGCACGGGCAGTCCGTCGTTGCCGATGTAGAGTGAATAGTGATCAGTGATTAGCGAATAGTTGGCTTCCGCCTGCGAGGTTATGACCATCCTCTTGGCCTGCGCCTCGATGGCGTTCTTCGTCAGGTTGATCAGCACCTGGCGCAGCATGCCGCCGTCAGCGCGGACGGTGACTTCGGCCGGCACGTCGATCATCCACTCCAGCTCAGGGTAAGCCTTGCCGACGTCGTCGAGCATCGGGCGCAGCAGCACGTCGGCCATAACGGGCGGCTCCAGCTGCGACATCTTGCGATAGTTGCTGACGAACTCGCTCAGGTGGCGGCTCGTGTCGTAGATGGCCCGCACGCCGTCCTCCAGCGGCGTGCCCTTCACGTCCGGGCGGCCAAGCATCGACTGGCTGATGCTGGTGATGGGAGCCGTGGCGTTCATCATCTCGTGGGTCAGCACGCGCGTCAGCCTCTCCCACGACTCTACCTCGTTCTGGCAGACCTGCCGCCGGATGGTCTCGCCCAGCTGGTTGAGCGTCTCCTGCATGGCCCGCTCGCCAGACAGCAGCCCGTCGGTAGGCAGCCGGAAGGTGAAGTCGCGGTTGCGCATCGCCTCCTGCATCAGCCGCGCCCGCAGCCGCAGCCGCCGCTGATGGCGCACAAACCACCAGACAAACAACAATAGTCCAACACCTATTATAATAAAAAGACTCATCATACTTCTCACTTCTCACCTCTCACTTCTCACTTCAAGTGAGCCGTTTCATCTTGTTGTATAGCGTCTGCCGCGTGATGCCCAGCAGCTCGGCCGCCTGCGTGAGGTTGCCGTGGCAGCGGTCGATGGTGCGGCGGATGTGGTCCTTCTCCACCTCGTCGAGGCTGACGACCTCCTGCTGCATGTCGAGCACGTCCTTCAGCTTGCGCACCAGCTCGTCGTTGTCCCACGGCTTGGTGATGAAGTCGGCGGCGCCGCTCTTCAGCCCCTTCACGGCCAGCGCCACGTCGGCATAGGCCGTCAGCAGCACGACGGGCGTCTGCGGGTGCTGTTTGCGGATGGTGCGCAGCCAGAAGAGTCCCTCCTGCCCAGAGTTCACTCCCAAGGAGAAATTCATATCCAAGAGCACGATGTCGACGGTCTCCTGCGCCATCGTCTTCAGGATGTCGTCAGGGCGCTCCAGTGTCAGGATGCGCTCGAAGGTGGCGTCGAGCAGATAGCGCATCGCCGTGAGGATCGAGGCGTTGTCGTCGACGACCAGTATGGTTCCATATTTGTTCATACACAATTTTTCTGCAAAGTTACGAAGAATCTGTCTAAAAATCATACGCCGGACTGTCTAATTTTTAGACGATTTGCACTTGGCGGCCCGGAAAAGCTTGGCCCCACGGGATAAATGATGTAACTTTGCCGTCAGAAATCAACGATAGATCATGGACAGACGAATAGAGAAGACCAGAATGCAGCGGCTGATGAGCCGGTGGCCCTACGCGGCGGGCGCCGCGCTGCTGCTCGTCGTCGTCGGCTGGATTATCTTCGGCAGCCATGCGGCGACGCTGCGGGTGAGCCGCGACGAGCTGACCGTCAGCGAGGTGCAGCAGGCCGAGTTTAAGGACTACGTGCGCACCAACGGGCAGGTGATGCCCATCCAGGTGGTGCAGATCTCGCCCGAGGAGGGCGGCATCGTCGTGGAGAAAGTGGCCGAGGAGGGGTCGCACGTCCGCAAGGGCGACGTCATCATCCGCCTGTCGAACTCCGCGCTCGACCTGCAGATCCTCAACGCCGAGGCTGAGCTGGCCGAGAAGCAGAACCTGCTGCGCAACACGCAGGTGGCGATGCAGCAGGACCGCCTCAACAACCAGACGGAGCAGGCACAGCTCGACATGGACACCGAGCGCAAGCAGCGCGCCTACGACCAGTGTCGCCGCCTCTACGAGCAGAAGCTCATCAGCCGCGAGGAGTTCATCCAGTCGGAGGAGGACTACCGCCTGTCAGCGAAGAAGCGGCGGCTCGTCAGCCAGCGACTGAAGCAGGACAGCGTCTACCGCACGGTGCAGATGGACCAGATGGAGGACAACCTGGAGAACATGCGGCGCAACGTCGTCCTCGTCCGCCAGCGCAAGGATAAGCTCGAGGTACGCTCCGCCATCGACGGTGAGCTGGGACTGCTCGACGTGGAGCTGGGCCAGAGCATCTCGCCCGGTCAGATGATAGGCCAGCTGAACGACCTCTCCGACTATAAGGTGCAGGCCGAGATCGACGAGCACTACATCGACCGCGTGCGCCAGGGCCTCGCCGCCACCTTCCAGCGCGGCGGCAAGACCTACGGGCTGCAGGTGCGCAAGGTCTATCCCGAGGTGCGGCAGGGCAAGTTCCGCTGCGACTTCATCTTCCGCGGCGAGCGCCCGGAGAACATCCGCACGGGCCAGACTTACTATATCGATCTCGAATTGGGCCAGCCAGAGCAGGCTGTCCTCATCCCTCGCGGCACCTTCTTCCAGACCACCGGCGGCCAGTGGATCTTCGTGCTCTCTGCAGATGGCAGCAAGGCCTATCGCCGACCCATACGCATCGGCCGCCAGAACCCCCAGCACTACGAGGTGCTCGAAGGCCTGGAACCCGGCGAGCGCGTCGTCACCAGCGGCTACGAGGCGTTCAAGGACAATGAGGTATTAGTGATTAAGTGATCAGTGATGAAAGAATTATTAAGAAACATCTGGTATATGGCGCGCCGCTTCAAGACGGCGACAGTGCTCAACTTCTTGGGGCTGACGGTGGCCTTCGCCGCCTTCTATCTGCTGATGACGCAGGTGGACTACGCCCGCTCGTACAACGACTGCATCAAGGATGCCGACCGCGTCTTCCGCGTGGAGTCGAAGATGGGCGACGACTATCCGTGGGGCACCAACTGCAACCGCCCCACCCTGACGCAGATAGCCCAGCTGCCGCAGGTGGAGGCCATGAGCGAGCAGGGCGGCTGGTCGCCCACACGCGAGTTCATCAAGGACGGCAGCGTGGTGGAGCACAGCTGCCTCGGCACCAACCTGACGCCCTTCGGGGCCGTCGCCGCCCGCTGCCTCAGCGGCAAGCTGTCGTGGGAGGCCTACAGCGACCACACGCTCATCATCCCCGCCTCGCTGGCGCGGAAGCTGTTCGGGCGGGTCGACGTGGCCGGCGAGCCGCTCTACTCGAAGAGCGACACCCTGACCGTGCAGGGCGTCTATGAGGACTTTCCCGATAACTGTTCGATGAAGAACCATGTCTATTGGGCCTCGCAGCAGGACCTCGACAGCTGGAGCGAATGGAGCTACGTGGCCTACGTGAAGCTGCGCGAGGGCGTCGACCCGGCGACGATGCTGAGCGGTCTGGCCCAGCAGCTCAAGGAGCAGATGTGGCGGACGCAGTGGGGCGGCGCGCTGGCTGCCGGTGCAGTCAGTGCCGACCAGGAGCAGGAGATGCGCGCCAGCTTCGACAAGTATTACAAGCACTACGACTACCGTCTGACGCCCGTGCGCCAGACCTATTTCTCAGGCGTGGCCGGCGACGACAAGGGCAACCCCGCCATGCTCTTCATCCTGGAGCTGGCCTGCGTGCTCATCATCGTCACCAGCGCCGTCAACTTCCTCAACTTCACGCTGGCGCAGAGCCCCATGCGCATCAAGAGCATCAACACGCGGCGGGTGCTGGGCGAATCAGCCACGGCGCTGCGCCTGCGCCTCATTGCCGAGAGCGTGCTGTGGGCGCTGCTGGCCTGTGGCGCGGGCCTCGGCCTGTGTGCTGCGATGGCATCGCAGCCTACCGAACTGCTGCTGGGCTCGCTCGCCGTGGCCGACCACGTATGGCTGGTCGGGCTGATGCTGCTCCTGGCCGTGGCGGTGGGCGTGGCCGCAGGCGTCTATCCCGCCTTCTTCGCCACCTCGTTCCAGCCCGCGCTGGCACTGAAGGGATCGTTCGGACTGACACCCAAGGGGCGCCGGCTGCGCTCCGTGCTTGTCGGCCTGCAGCTCGGCATCGCCCTGCTCGTGGTCACCTACATCGGCATCCTGCTCCTCCAGAGCCGCTACATCTACGACAGCGACTACGGTTTCCAGAAGGACGAGGTGCTCTACGTGCAGCTCACCTCGGAGCTGTGGGGCAAGAAGGACGCCATCCGCGCCGAGCTGATGCAGCAGGGCGGCGTCAGTGACGTGAGCTTCTCGCGCTTCGTACTGGGCAATGCCGACAGCTACATGGGCTGGGGGCGCGGCGACGACGACCACCACATCACCTTCACCTGCATGCCCGTCGACCATCACTACCTGCGCACCATGGGCATCAAGGTCACCGAGGGGCGCGACTTCAACGAGCACGACGGCGACTGCTACATCATCAACGAGGCGGCCCGCCGGCAGTGGCCCTGGGTGGAGATGGACAAGAAGCTGCTGTCGAACGACTTCCCCGTCGTCGGCGTCTGCGAGAACATCCGCTTCATGTCCACCCGCAAGGACCGCCAGCAGGAGCCCCTCGCCTTCATCATCTTCGGCAAGGACCACATCGACTGGGGCGACCAGCTGGGCATTGCCAACATCCGCGTGGCGGCCGGCGTCGACAAGGTGGACACGCGCCGCAAGCTGGGCGACGTGCTCACGGCGATGGGCAGCGGCGAACGCGTGGAGCCGAAGTTCCTCGACCAGCAGCTGGAGCGGCTCTATCAGGAGGAGTTCCGCTTCATCCGCCAGGTGGGCTGGTTCGCCGTGCTCTGCCTCGTCATCACGCTCATCGGCGTCTTCTGCCTGACGATGTTCGAGACGGAGTATCGCCGCAAGGAGATCGGCATCCGCAAGGTCTTCGGCTCGTCGACGCAGGAAATCCTGCGGATGCTCTGCCGCCACTACGGCCTGCTGCTCGCCGTCAGCTTTGTCGTCAGCGCTCCCCTCGCCTACTACATCGGCCGGCAGTGGCTCCAGGGCTTCGCCGAGCGCATCGCCATCCCCTGGTGGATCTTCCCCCTGGCGCTGCTCGCCGTCGGCTTCGTCACGCTGGCCACCGTCGTCACTCAGAGCTGGCGCACGGCCAGCGAGAATCCCGTGAACAGCATCAAGACGGAATGAAAAATAATGCGGTCGACCATGCAATAAACCATCGGCGGCGTCGTTTTAGAGTAAAAAAAGGAATGATTATGAAGAATCTATTGTTTTCAGTGCTGGCCGTGGCCATGCTGGCCGCCTGCGACCGTGGCCCCACGTTCCACGGACTGACCGAGCAGGATAAAGAGGACTATGCCCAAGGCATCATGGGCGAATATCCGGGCCGCTACAGCATTATCTACACCGACCGCCAGACTAAGCAAACGAACCGCGAGGACATCGACGACGTCACGTTCAGCGTCAGCAACCTGACCGCTCACACCGTCATCTTCAACGGCTTCCCCCTCCGTCTGCTCGCCCGCGTGGTCGACGACCCCGAGCTGAGCCAGGCCCTCAGCGCCCTGCCCGACATGGGGCTGACGGGCAGCTATGCGTTCGTGAAGGAGACGGAGGCCGGCCAGGTGGGGTGGACGCTCGAGATGCACCCCGTGGCGCTGTCGCTGACCTACGGCGGGCAGCAGCACAACATCGTGCTGCATTTCGGCAGCCTCTACACCTCCATCACGCTCGCCAAGGGTCAGATACAGGGCGGCACGGCCTTCGGGCAGGACCGTCAGCTGTCGCTGGAGCTCACCGACATCTACGAAGGCGACCGACTCTTGCAGTCGTTCAACGACGCCTGGGAGGAGCGCCCCGTGTTTCTGGCCGTCTTCCGCTTCGGACTGTAAAAGAATCATACACCTCGCTGTCTAATTTTTAGACAATCTGCATCCGCCAGGGCCTCGGGCCTTGGCGGATTCATTTTATTGCCTTAACTTTGCAGCAACAAAACGTTAATGATATGAAGAGTTATTTCAGATTCCTGTCGCGCAACAAGCTATATACCTTTATTAATATAGCCGGGCTGGTGGTGTCGCTGATGTTCATCATCCTCATGGGCGACTACACGTGGCGGCAATATAGCATCGACTCGTGGCACAAGAATGCCGACCGCATCTACCTGACGGGTAGTGGCGAGGACTTCTTTATGTGGCCGCAGGCTGCACAAGAGATTCAAGAGATGTGCCCGGAAATAGAGCAGACCTGCTGCGTGATGAGCCAGAACGGACGGATTAAATATGGTCAGCGAGAGGTGAAGGATGGAGATAAGGAGAATGGCATCATTATGCTGACAGACTCGACATTCTTCAACTTCTTCGATTTTGAATTAACGAAGGGAGACAAACGGACAGTTCTCGATGCGCCAGACAAGTGCGTTATCACAGAAAGACTGGCTCAGCGTCTCTTTGGTGAGAAGGATCCCATCGGCGAATCGTTGCAGATTGTTGGCAAGCGATCTGTCTTCATGAACCACGAAGATCCGTACGACTCGACGTTGGTCTATACTGTCAGCGGCATCGTGAAGGATTTCGACCGTACGGTGCTGCCCAATGAGACACAAATCATTGCCAACATGGAGCGTTTTCCTCAAGTGATGGGCTATACGCTTAGACCACGTTCTTTCGCATATAGCAGCACAGGTGCCTGCAAAGCATTTCTCATGTTGCGTCCAGGCGCGACACTTGATGCCAAGAAAAAAGTGATAGAAGCCCATCTGGCCAAGAACTATATGTGGGCACACATGGAAAACCAAGAGTTCTTCGCAACACCACTGACCGACATTATGTTTGCACCGCAAAACAACGGTGCAGGCATGCAGAAAGGTGACAAGACGAGGCTCCAGATACTGCTTGCAGCCGTGCTGGCCATCCTATTCTTCGCCGTGAGTAACTATATCAACCTGACCGTTGCCAATACCGGCTTCCGCGCCAAGGAGATGGCCACGCGACGCCTCTTTGGCAGCAGTCAGCGCAGCATTTCCCTGAAATTGATCGTCGAGTCCACGCTGATGGTGGCTTTCTGCTTCGTCGCAGGTTTCGTCTTAGCCTGCTGTTTCCAAGACGAAGCAGCCGAACTGTTTAAGGGTAAGATTGACCTGATGAATGATATTCGTTTGGACACTGTAGGTGTCAGCATGGGGTTCGTATTGCTGACTGGCATCATTTCAGGCATCATGCCTTCGTGGCAGATTTCCCGCTTCCAACCCATCGACATCGTGAAGGGCTCGTTCCGCTATCGCTCCAAGATGGTGCTGGGCAAGGTGTTCATCATCCTGCAGAACGTCGTCACCATCACGATGCTGACTTCTGCCCTTGTCATCTGGTTACAACTACATCACCTTATTCATGCACCATTAGGATTCAATACGGAACGACTCTATTATGTGAATACACCTGAGGATAAAAGCCAGACCGTCAGGAGTCTGCTGGAGAAGATGCCTTTCGTAGAGCGAATCGGAGAATATAGTGGAACGACTTTTGTCACCTACAACAGTAGCATCAGAAGTATTACGAACGGCGACAAACTGACGAGCCTGTTCCTGACCGATCTGGACTCGACGGCCTTCAGCCTCTATGGACTGGATATTCTCCAAGACTATGGTAACACCAGCGATGGCTACTATCTGAATGAGGATGCCAAGCGTAGGTTGGAGTTGTCGGATGATGACCGCGAGATGGTTTGGGGCAAAGACGAGACGGCACCTATCAGCGGTATTATCAAGGATTTTCATCGCATCAACGTGCTACACGAAGCAGAACCTTTCGCCATCCGCCTGCAGGAGCATGTAGAAAATCCCAACTTCCTCGTCAAGACAAATGGAAATAAGCAGGCGAAGACCGCTTTCGACGAAATGCTGAGAGGACTGGGTGTCTCTGAAGAAGAATTGGTTTGGTATGTCAGCAGTTTGGAAGAGGGTATCTCCGAAACTTTCGAGGACCAGCAGAACACGCTGCGCATCATCTCCCTCTTCACCCTCATTGCCATCGTCATCTCCGTACTGGGCTACGTGGGCCTGTCGCTCTTCTTCATCCGCCAACGGCAGAAGGAGATAGCCATCCGCAAGGTGATGGGCTCCACGTCCGGCGAGGTCTTAGCACTGATGCTCCGCACGTTCGCCGCCCCGCTGCTGGTGTCGTTCGTCATCGCCGTGCCCGTCTCCTATTATATCATGAGCGACTGGCTCCAGAACTTCTCCTATCGCATCGCGCTCAGCCCCTGGATATTCGCCGCTGCCGGGTTTACTTGCTTCATCATTTCCCTGCTCACTGTCGTCATCCAGAGCTGGCGCGCTGCGTCAGAGAATCCCGTCCGGAACATCAAGACGGAATAACCAGTCCGGAAATCTTTCGTCACGTCGTGACGCCATGACGTCACGTCGTGACGGCATGAAATCACGACGTGACGGCATGCCGCCACGGCGTGACGAAAGTTTTATCTTACTCCCCTATTCGGTCCTGCCTGCAGGTCTAACCTCCCCCGCCCCCGCTTCATTTAACATCACTTAACGTCGCAGGGCGCAAGGTTTTCCCGACGGGCTGTTTTGTTTAATAGAAACAATCAATCTAAAAAGACATGAACAGAATTGGAAAAGCGATCATGGGGCTGTGGCTCGCGGCACTCCCCGCAGTGATGAACAGCCAGGACATCCATTGGCAGGCGCGCGGCGGCATCGGCCGCTCGACGCTCTTTGCCGGCGTGACGAACATCGAGGACCGCACGGGCTTCCACGTCGGCGGAGGGGCCGACATCGGACTGTCGAAGAACGGCGTCTGGCGCCTCCAGCCTTCGCTCCAGTTTGTGAGGAAAGGCTGGAAGTTTAAGGGCTACTACGGCAGCGAGCAAATCATGGAGGCCCGCTTCGGCACGCGCCTCGACTACCTTCAGCTGCCGCTGCAGCTGGCGGCCCGCCTCAGACTGGGCGAGGGCTGCTTCCTCACCTTCCGCAGCGGCGCCTACGTGGCCTGCGGACTCAGCGGCAAGACCCGCCTGGACATCGTGAACACCGACCGCTGCGAGACCTTCGATGTGGACCACTTCCGCCACGCCTTCGATTTCCACTCGTGCGCCTACGACCGTGAGAGCCGCCGGGTCAGCTATCCCGCCTTCAACCGCTGGGATGCCGGCGCCATCGGGGGCATCGACCTGACGCTGGGCCACTTCATCATCGGCTACGACGTCTGCGTCGGGCTGACGAGCGTCTCGGATGCGGGCTTCATGGGCAACCCCGTAGGCAACGCCGCCACGGCCGTCCTCCTGGGCGCCCACCCCAAGAACATCATGGCCGACCTCTCCCTCGGCTACCGGTTCTGAAAACGCAGTCCGTGTAGTGAGCGTTAAGCAATGACTTGGTACAGCGAAAATAGTCACATGGAGTTTGGTCTATACCGCTTCGCGGTCTTACAAAAACAAATCAAAACCAATAAAACATAATAAAACATTTCAAATTTCATAATACCTGTTTTGATTTGTTTTATTGGTTTTGATTTGTTTTTGTAAGACGCTTTGCGTTCAAAACATCCGAGTGAGAATAAATTATGTCAAAGAATCATACGCTTTAGTGTCTAATCTTTAGACAAACGGCCTGGCGGCAGGCTGAAATGCTTGGAGGCTGAGGCGAATCGTCGTAACTTTGCATCATCGAAAATGAACAAAACATGTCAAACAATTTAAAAACATTACGATGATGAAAAAGATGATGATTCTGATGATGACGATGTGCCTCACGGCACTCGCCACGGAGGCCCAGGTGATGACCTCAGAAACAGTGACCAAGGTGTATGAGAAGGCAACGACGGCCTGCGCCGGCGAGTTCGCCTACAATGCGGAGTACGACGACGAGGGCCGCATCGTCGCGACGGACGTCTACAGGAAGCGCCCGCTGCGCAAAGGCGACGTCCGCCTCGTCCCCACCTGCCGCTACGAGTATGCCTACGCCGCTGACGGGCTGCTCAGCAGCCGCGTGATGTACGTTTGGCGCAGCGACGAATGGCGGCTCGCTGGACGCCATGACTTCGCGCTCGCCGAGGGGACCTACACAGTGACCTACAGCCGATGGAACCGCAAGGCTGGCGCCTACGACCAGCCGCTCGGCATGATGACTTACAGCCTGCTTCCCGACGAGTCGGTCTACAGCGTCGCCTGCTATTACCGCCACCACAGGGAGGCGCCCATGGAGCTGGAGTGGCAGACCGTAGTAGGAAGCCAGTTTGTCAGTCCCGACTATGATCTGACCAAGGAGTAAGGTCAGGAGTGTCTAATAATCATACGCCCGACTGTCTAATTTTTAGACAATCTGCATCCGCCAGGGCCTCGGGCCTTGGCGGATTCGCGTTTTAGGCGTAACTTTGCATCGTCTATATCAATAACACGTATGAAAAGCTTTTTCAGATTCCTGAGCCGTCACAGGCTGTTTACACTGATCAATATCGTGGGACTATGCCTCTCGATGGCCTTCCTGCTGCTGTTGGGCGACCTGATCTACCGACAGACGACGGTGGAGAACTATCAGACGCGGGCCGACCGGACGTTCGTCGTAGGCAACGAGATGTGCATGATGTCGCACTTCCGTGTGGGCGAGCGGCTGAAGGAGCGTTTCCCCGAGGTGGAGGACTGGTGCTCGATGGCTGGTTACGGCATGACGTTCAGCATTGGTGGGCAGAAGGCCGACACCAAGGTGCTGGTGACGGGCCAGAACTTCTTTACGTTCTTCGACTATCCGCTGCTGACGGGCGACCGTCGGAAGGTGCTCAGTGCGCCCAACCAGATCGTGGTGAGCAAGTCGTTCGCACAGCGCTACTGGCCCGACGAGAGTCCTATCGGTAAGGAGATGGTGCTGGGCGATGCAAATGACGAGAATGGACACATCACCTACACCGTCAGCGGCATCATGGACGACTTCGACCGAAGCATCATCCCCGATGGCTATGAATGCGTGTTCAACGTTGAGAACCTGCGCAGCATTCACTATTCAGCCTGGAGCGAAGAGATGAACAACGCATCGTGCTGCGTGCTCTTTTTGATGCAGCGCGAGGGCTGCGACCTGCGGAGCAAAATTGGCGATATGCGCAACTATCTGAAGACTTTCTTCTGGCTTTACCGGATGGAAGCCGCAAAGGAACTGACACTCACACCTTTCTCCACCATCTACTACGACGCGATGGAGTGCTCGCTGGGTCAGGAAGATATCAATCACGGTAGTCGGGAGATGGCACACCTCTATGTAGTTGTTGCCCTACTGGTACTGGTGTTCGCCATCTTCAACTACGTGAACCTGAGCGTGTCGCTCACCACTGAGCGGTCGAAAGAGATGGCCACCCGGCGGTTGTTGGGCCTGTCGCGCCTGCAGGTCTTTGGCAAGCTGATGGGCGAGAGCATTCTCTTTACTGCCATTGCCTTTGTCGTTGGTTATGTGATAGCACTCGCCCTGCAGGACAAGGCGATGGAGATGGCCAACTGTCCGCTGGATTTGCTGAAGGACACGGGCCTCGGCACTACCGTTGTCTTCCTGTCGGGCATCATCCTCGTTGGCTCATTGGCAGGCTTCGTGCCAGCCACGATACTCAGCGGCTACCAGCCTATCGACATCGTGCGCGGCACCTTCCGCCGTCGTGTGCGCCAGCGGTGGAGCCACGCGCTGATGGTTGTTCAGGCCGTCTTTGCCATTGTCATGCTGACCATCACGCTCTTGCTGGGCAGCGGCATCCGTGAACTCATGAGCCGCCCGCTGGGCTACGATATCGAGAATATACTCAAAACATGGGGCGTGGCCGGCTTCAGCGAGAGTCAGCGGCAGACGTTCCGTAGCAAGTTGATGGCACTGCCCGAGGTAGAGGCGGTAGGCTACTGCTATGGCACACCATTAGAAGGACTGGAGAACCAGACGGTTTCTGCCGATGACGGAACGGTGGTGAGCCAGCGGCTCCTGATGGGCGACAGTTGCTTCTATAACATCCTGAATATCCACCCTGAGAAGACTTACGCAGACAGTGGATGGGGCGTCAACCACCAGCTACTGAAGCAGTTCGGCAAGAAGGACGACGAGCGGAAGATTGTAACGGCTAACGGGTTCGTCAACTTTGACATCGCTGCCGTCTATCCCGATATGGTCTATCAGAACGTGATGCGCGAGGAGGAGCATCCCACGCCTTTCTTATTTATAAAGGTCGACGAGTTCCACGATAATGCAGAAGACTATGTGAGCAGCAGATACGGCAAGCCCCGCCAAGCATTGGTTAAATATCATGGCAATCGCCAGAAAGTGGAGGATGCCATCAAGCGACAAATCAGCGCGATCACAGGCCAAGAGGCAGGCGATGTTCACTCACTCATCCAGAGTCACGAGGAGTGGTACAAGGACTACCGGCGGTTCCTCGGCGTGCTGATGGTCTTTACGGCTGTTGCCCTGCTGATAGCCGTCCTCGGCCTGATGGCGATGAACAGCTATTTCATCAGTCAGCGTCGGCGCGAGATTGCCATCCGCCGCGTCTTTGGGGCCGAAGTCAGCAGCATCACCCTGCGCCTACTCCTCACGGTCGTCATCCAGTCGGTCGTTGCTATGGTCATAGCCATTCCCCTATCCTACTGGCTGGCTCCGATGGTGAGCAGCATCTCGGGCCTCACCATCCGTATGGAGTTCATGCCATTGCTGTTGTCCCTTGTCATTGTACTCGCCGTCAATCTGCTGACAGCATTTTTCCAGAGCTGGCTCGCCGCTACCGAGAATCCTGTCAATAACATCAAGACGGAGTAACACCGTTGGGCGAAATCTACCTGCGTATGGATAGATTTCGCCCGAATTGCTTGGTAATGTCAAACATTTTTTTTATCTTTGCACCACGAACATATAAAAGGAAGAATGAATGGAGATCAAGCTGAACGATTATCACAAGAAGGTGAATGCCGAGAAAAAGGCAAGTGTAGCGTATTGGATGCAGCATCCGAAACCGCGCGAAGAGTCCTTGAAGAGATTGAAGCTCTTGCGGGAACAACGGCTTGCAAGTCTGTCCAACTGGTAAGACTGCGCCAATGGGCTCAGGAACAAGGCTGCTGGTTTGAAGGCCGTAGCCTTTTCGGCAGTTTCTTTGACCGCGGGTCAGAGAATGAGACGTATTTGACTGCCGACGGCAATGAAATCATAAAACTAAATGATTTCCGTTATTCAGACGACAATTTAACACCTTTCTTTGAGCGTATCAAGGCACACAATCAATACTTCCCTGATTGTGCTTATAATATGATTGGTTTTGCCGAGAACAGAGACGGGAAGGTGTGTGCCGTACTGGTTCAGCCATATATTGATGATGCCCGACTGGCCACGAAAGCGGAAATCCACGACGAGTTCCTCCGTTTAGGTTTCCATCCAGAAGACAACGGCGAATACTATACCAACGGCCAGCACGACATCTTCGACGCTGTTGCCGGCAACGTATTGGTAGGCGGCGACGGCAATTACTATTTCATCGATACCATCATCTATCCCTCCGATACTGGCGGCTATGACCTGTATCGCAGCCTCTCGCCGCGATTCTCTGGTGAGGGCGTCTAAAAATCATACGCCCGACTGTCTAATTTTTAGACAATCCGCTACCGCCGGGGCCTTGAGCCTTGGCGGATTCGTTTTATTGCCGTACTTTTGCAGCAGAAAAGTAAGAATCGCATGAAGACTATTGTTAGAAACTTTACATCCATGTTCCGCAAGTTTGTGTCGGCAAACCTGCTGAATCTGCTGGGCCTGAGCCTGGCTTTCGCCTCGTTCTTCGTCATCATGACGCAGGTCAGCTACGACCTGGGCTACAATAAGAGTTTTACGGAGCACGAAAAGCTGTTCCGCCTGACATTGAAGTTAGGGCCTGGCATGGAGGACTATGGTGTGACGCTGCCCCGCCCACTGGTGGAGCAGTTGGCGGCAGCGTCGCCGCATATCAAGGGCTATGGCATCGAGCAGGGCTGGACCCTCTTCGACCAGTATATGGTGGACGATCAGGAGTATTCGCTCAATCTGGTGTATGGCATCAACGACTTTATGAGCGTATTCGAACCGAAAGTCATTTGCGGTGACTTGAAGGGATTGAACCAGTTGCCCAATATCGTGCTGCCGCGTTCGGAGGCCATGCGCATCTTTGGCACTGCCAATGCAGTGGGCAAAACCTTGAAATACAAATGGGTGGAAAGTTGGATATTCAATGTGTGTGCCGTGATAGAAGACTATCCGGAAAACAACTTCCTGCACGGCGTCAGTTTCAGAGGCACTAATGAAAACGAAGGCAACTACAATAACTGGAACTATCAGGCGTATATCCGTGTGGACGATGTAGCCAACCTGCCGAATGTGATTACCGCCATGCGCCAGAAAGCCATTGAGCTGTTCAAGAATGATTTTAATATGAAGACCAAGCAAGAGGAGGATGCCCTGCAAGTGGTGTTGACGCCGATAGCTGATACCCATTTCGCGAAAGATCTCAGCAAGGATTCGCCCGACATCAAGTCGGTCAGCAGGAGTTCCGTCTATCTGCTCATCTGCTTCTCGCTGCTGATCGTGTTGATTGCCGCCGTCAACTTCATGAACTTCACGCTGGCCGAGACACCACTGCGCATCCGCAGTATTAACACGCAGAAAGTATTGGGCGCATCGACGGCCAGTCTGCGCGGCAGTCTGCTGGCCGAGGCCGTCATCATCAGTCTGCTGGCATTCGCGGGGGCGATGGCGATGGTCTATCTGGCTCACGACTTAGGCTTGCAGAAGCTGGTACAGGGCAGCATCCTGTTGCAGGATAACCTGTGGCTGGTAGGCATCACCCTGCTCATCAGCATCGTGGTGGGACTGTTGGCCGGGGCCTATCCGTCGTACTACGTCACGTCCTTCCCGCCAGCCTTGGTGCTGAAAGGCTCGTTCGGCCTGTCGCCCAAGGGTCGCATTCTGCGCACCTCGCTGATTTGCATGCAGTTCGTCGTGTCGTTCATGCTGGTCATCGGCGTGGGTATCATGTATCTGCAGAGCTACCTCATCTTCCACACCGACTACGGCTTCGACAAGGACGAAGTGATGGTGGTGCCGACAGCGCCCGACACGCGCAATCATGCCGATGCCATCGATGCCGACCTGCGCAAGATTCCCGGCATTGAGGGAGCTAGTCTGGCTGAGAGCGTCTTGGGCAGCAACGACCGCTACCAGACGTGGGGCAGAGGTGAGGGCGACAAGCACATGACGTTTACCTGCATCTTTGTCGACTGGCGTTTCCTCAGCGTGATGGGCATTGACATCGTGGAGGGCCGCAACTTCCGCCAGACCGACGGCGACGTGTATATCTTCAATGAGTCGGCCAAGAAGAAATATCCCTGGCTTGCCGTCGATAAGCCTATCAACGACGAAGACATGCCCGTCGTCGGCTTCTGCGAGGACATCAAGTATACCACCCTGCGCGTGGACGACAGCCAGCAGCCCATAGCTTTCTTAGTGCCCAGCCGTGACGGCTATTACTCGAAGGAAGGTTTCTGGCGCAACTACCTCTTAGTGCGTGTGGCAAAGGGTGTGGACAAGCGCGAGGCCAAAGAGAAAGTGCTGGACGTGGTGCTGAAATACGAGCACGACAACGAGCTTGAAGTCGGTGACCTGCGCTACGTGGACGATGTGCTGGAGAAATCGTACCATCAGGAAAGGCTCTTCACCAAGCAGATTCTGTTGTTCTCGCTGCTGTCCATCCTCATCAGCATCATCGGTGTGTTTGGCCTGACAATGTTCGAGAGCGAGTATCGCCGCAAGGAGATTGGCATCCGCAAGGTGTTCGGCAGCTCTACGAAGGAGATCCTGATGATGTTCTGGCGGCGATACCTCTACATCCTGTTGGGCTGCTTCGTGGTGGCGGCTCCCATCGGCTACCTGGTGGGGCAGCACTGGCTCGAAGGGTTCGCCGTCCGCGCCGCCATCTCGCCCCTGCTGTTCGTCATGTCTTTCCTGCTCATCGCCCTCATCACCATGCTGACGGTGACTTACCAGAGCTGGAAGAATGCCAACGAGAACCCCATCAACAGCATCAAGACGGAGTAACAGATTGGGTAGAATCGGGTAAAATCGGGTAAAATCTATCTACGTTAAGATAGATTTTGCCCGAAATATTTGCTGGTTTGACAGAAAAGTAGTACCTTTGGCCAAATTTTAAGTCCAACTTTAAATTTGTCCACTACATGAGTAAGGTATTAATAAACAGAACGTTAGCATCGTCGTTTTCTGGCGTATTCAGTATTCTTCCTGTCATTACGCTGACAGGACCGCGCCAATCGGGCAAGACAACGCTGTGCCGCGAGCTGTTCCCAGACCTCCCATACGTCAGTTTAGAGGACTCCGATACACTGGCCGAGGTTCAGGCTGACCCTAAAGCATTCTTTAACCGCCATCCTAAAGGAGTTATCATCGACGAGGCACACCATTTCCCCAACGTTTTCTCGTATATTCAGGTCATTGTTGATGAAGACCGTTTCCAGGGTACCGACCAGCATCACTATATTGTTACTGGCAGCAGCAATTTCGCCATGATGGAGAGAATTACGCAATCGATGGCCGGACGTACTGCCGTCTATTCGCTCCTTCCACTCAGCACAACGGAGATTATGACATATCAACCAGGGGCCAGCACGTCGAAGATGCTGCTCTATGGTGGGTTCCCCGCTGTGTGGACAGCTGATAACGAGTTGCTTCGGCAGCAACTGCTAAGCAACTACTATACTACTTATATAGAGCGCGATGTGCGTACACTCATCAACGTGAAAGACCTGCAGGCATTCCAGATATTTATCCGCTTGTGTGCCAGCCGTGTAGGCCAAGAGTTTAACGCTTCAGCTGTGTCAAATGAGGTTGGCGTCAGTGTACCAACCATTAAACATTGGCTCAGCATCCTTGCTGCTTCCTATGTGGTCTATCTGCTGCATCCATATTATACCAACATCGGCAAACGACTGACGAAGACGCCAAAACTCTATTTCTACGACACGGGACTTGCTGCTTTCCTGTTAGGCATCAGTACGGAGCAGCAGATGGATGTCCATCCGCTGCGAGGCGCACTGTTCGAGAACATGGTGATCAACGACATGATGAAGCTCGACCTGAACCGAGGCAACAACATGCAGCAACTGTTCTTCTATCGCGACAAGAGCCAGCGAGAGGTGGACGTGCTGCGCATTCTGCCACCCAATCTTGTGGAGGCATACGAGATCAAGTCTGCTCAGACGTGGAATGCTGACTTCTTTGCCAACCTCAACTACCTGCGACCTCTGCTGAAGGAACGGCTGCTAAAGACGACGGTTGTTTACGATGGCACGCAAGAGAGTACCCAGACGGATAATGGCATCATTAACTTCCGCCACCTTCAGTGGTAGCCTTGGCAGCAGACTTCCTGCTCATCATTCAAGGAAATATTGTACCTTTGCCCCCAAAAGATAATCTGTAGCAATCATGACAGAGAT
>CACZBS010000037.1 GCA_902779455.1 uncultured Prevotellaceae bacterium | reverse complement strand
GATGGTTGCCAACGGCAATGTCTTTACGCATTATATCATGATAAAGCTTCAAAGCATCACGCCAGATAACCTGCAGGCCGTGCAGCAAGTATGCGACCGGCTCTATCCCGACGCCGAGCTACTAGTGAAATTGTACGGCAACGAGCTGGCTGACAGCTATCTGGAGGCCAAGCACACCCGCGACCTGATCATGATTGGCTGTCTGGCATCGCTGCTGATCACGCTCATCGGACTCATCGGCTACGTGCGCGACGAGGTGCAGCGCCGCTCGCGCGAGCTGGCCATCCGCAAGGTGATGGGGGCCGGCGTCAGCGAGCTACAGGGGCTCTTCCTGCGGAGCATAGCGCTGATAGCCCTGCCGTCGGTTGTCGTCGGTGTGGCCTTAGGCTGGTACTTCAGCACACTGCTCATGGAGCAGTTTGCCGAGAAGGTGCAGCTCTCATGGCCCGTCTTCGCCGTCTGTGCGCTCTTCGTGCTGCTCATCATTGCCGCCATCGTGCTGATGCAGACCTATCGGGTGGCCACCAGCAATCCCGTGAATTATCTCAAGACAGAGTAAATTCGCTTAATATGTTGTGCAAAAAACAATCGTTGTCAGAATAAAATTCGTTTAATTAGTTAAATTCGTTGTTCAAATAATAAATCGTATGATTAAACTTGAAAACATTCAGAAGGTGTTCCGCACGGAGGAGGTGGAGACCGTGGCACTGGGCGGCGTGTCGCTCGAAGTGAACAAAGGAGAGTTCGTGGCCATCATGGGGCCGTCGGGCTGTGGCAAGTCGACGCTGCTGAACATTCTGGGCCTGCTCGACAATCCCACCAGCGGCCAATACTGGCTCGACGGCCAGGAGGTTGGCACGCTGAAGGAGAGCCAGCGCACGGCAGTGCGCAAGGGCCAGATCGGCTTCGTGTTCCAGAGCTTCAACCTCATCGACGAGCTCAATGTCGAGGAGAATGTGGAGCTGCCGCTGACCTATCTGGGCGTGCCTAAGAAGGAGCGCCGCGCGAGGGTGGAGGAGGTGCTGCGCCGCATGGCCATCTCGCACCGCGCCCACCACTTCCCCCAGCAGCTAAGCGGCGGACAGCAGCAGCGCGTGGCCATCGCACGTGCCGTGGTGATGAACCCGAAGCTGATCCTGGCGGACGAGCCGACGGGTAACCTCGACTCGAAGAACGGTCTGGAGGTGATGCACCTGCTCACCCAGCTGAACCAGGACGGCACCACCGTCGTGATGGTGACCCACTCGGAGCGCGATGCCGGCTACGCCCAGCGCATCATCAACCTGTTCGACGGTCAGGTGGTGCCCGAGGTGCAACTCTGACGCCGTCAGTAGTTGTCGAGCAACTCCTGATGACGCTGGCGGCGCCGCTCCTTGCGGCTGGGGCGGTCCTTCTTGAACAGATAGCCTAAGAAGCCGAGCAGGTTGAAGCCCTGCTGGACGGGCTGCTGCAGCTGCAGCTCCGTCTTGTCGAGGCGGAAGTTCTGGTTGATGTCCTTGCGCTTGCCCCACACCTCCACCTCGCCGAGCATATTCTGGGAAGGGAGAAGCGCGATGGTGTCGGTGAGTTCGTCGCGACTGACGGAGTGCTTCTCAAAGCCGGGGTGGGCAAAACTGACCACGGCGAAGCTGTCGCAGAGGGTGAAGGAGCCGTCCCATGCGGTGACGACCGACTCGCCCTGATCCGTGTAGACAATGATGTCGCACTGGGGGACGCCGGTCTCCATATTCACCACGACGCCACGCCGCTGTGCACTCAGCTGAAGGCTGGCCGTGATTAGCAAGACAAGAATGTGGGCTCTGCGATTCATCGCTGCAAAAATAGCGATAATCAGCAGAACCCACAAATCTTTTTAGACACGTTAGGAGGATTTAACCCCATGAAACGATGGTTAAGTTTATTTCATGTGGTGACAAGTCCCTGTTCAGTGTCAGAAATATTTACAATCACAATTTCCCGTTCAAAGAAGCGGTGCTTTTCGGGTGGAGAAGCGGTGCTTTTCGACTCAAAAAGCACCGCTTCTTTCATCGAAAAGCACCGCTTCTCTGATGCCATTCCGCAAACGCACTGATTGACAGATGGTTAGCAAACGGTGAAGAAATGTTGCGAAATTTTATTACAATAAGACCAGATTTATTCCGCCTTCTTAGCCCGGTTGCGCACCTTGAAGTGGTCGAAGCCCTTGCCGTAGACGCCGATGACGGCGCTCTGCGAGACGAAGGCGTGAGGATCCACCTCGTTGATGAGCTGGAAGATGAGGTTGCTCTGGCGGCGCTTGCAGAGCACGAAGAGCATCTTCACGTCGTGGCCGGAGTAGAAGCCGGTGGCGTCGATGACGGTGCAGCCGCGATGGCCCTCCTCGTTGATGCGGTGGCCTATCTCCTGCCAGCGGTCGCTGATGATGAAGAACTGCACGGAGCGGCGCATCGAGTTGACCACCTGGTCGATGCAGAAGGCGGTGACGTAGAGCACGACGTAGCCATAGAGCACCTTCTCGAAGTCGCGCAGCACGAAGTAGCTGCACGAGATGATGATGATGTCGCAGATCATGATGACGCGTCCGAGCGACACGTCGCGATACTTGTTGATGATGGCGGCCAGGATGTCGGTGCCGCCCGTGGAGCCGTTGCTGGCCAGCCCCAGGCCCACGCCGCCGCCGCAGAAGACGCCGCCGATGATGGCGGCCATGAAGGGCTGGTCGGCCAGCAGGTGGGCGTCAGCGTAGGAGGCCGTCAGCGAGAGGGCCACGGTGAGCACGGAGACGGCATAGATGGTCTTCACGCAGAACTTCCACCCCAGGATGCAGAGGGCGAAGAGCAGCAGGACGGCATTGATGCCGAAATAGGATATCTGGATGGGGAATCCCGTGGCCCAGTAGAGGATAGAGGTCAGACCGGCCAGTCCGCCCGTAGTGATATTGTTAGGCAGCAGGAAGACGTTCCAGCCGATGCAATAGCTCATCATGGCGATGGCAATCATCACATAGTCGCGTGAGGCATGCCAGAGTGATTTCTTCGTTGGTCTTTGCATATATTCTTCGTCGTTTTTTTCGTAACCAGTGTGCAAAGGTACTAAATAATTCCTAATTCATAGGTCTTTATTCGATTTTTTTTCGTACTTTTGCACTCCATAACCGTTATCTCCACTTTATAAAGAGAATCATGAAGAAACTATATATCGAGACCTACGGCTGCCAGATGAACGTGGCCGACTCGGAGGTGGTGGCCTCGGTGATGAAGATGGCCGGCTACGAGACGACCGACGCCATCGACGAGGCCGACTGCGTGCTGCTCAACACGTGCTCCGTGCGCGACAATGCCGAGCAGAAGATCTATCACCGGCTGGAAGCCCTGGGCGCCATGCGGCGGCAGCGCGACGGCAGACTCATCGTCGGCGTGCTGGGATGCATGGCCGAGCGCGTCCGCGACGAACTGCTCAACCGATGGGATGCCGACCTCGTGGCGGGTCCTGACGCCTACCTCGCGCTGCCCGACCTCGTGGCGCAGTGCGAGCTGGGCCATAAGGCCATCAACGTGGAGCTGTCGACGACGGAGACCTATCGCGACGTCGTGCCCCAGCGCATCGGCCTGGGCCACAAGATCGGCGGCTTCGTGAGCATCATGCGCGGCTGCAACAACTTCTGCCACTACTGCATCGTGCCCTACACCCGGGGCCGGGAGCGCTCACGCGACGTGGAGAGCATCCTGCGCGAGGTGCGCGACCTCCGCGACCGCGGATTCAAGGAGGTGACACTGCTGGGGCAGAATGTCAACAGCTATCGAGCTGAGAACTTAGAACTGAGAACTGAGAGGTATGATAACCTTCAGGGCGACAAGTCTGACCATACCTCTCAGTTCTCAACTCTCAACTCTCAGTTCCCTCAACTATTGAGGGCCGTGGCCGAGGCCGCGCCCGAGATGCGCATCCGCTTCACCACAAGCCACCCCAAGGACATGTCGGACGAGACGCTACGCGTCATCGCCGAGATGCCCAACGTCTGCCGCCACATCCACCTGCCCGTGCAGTCGGGCTCAGACCGCATCCTGAAGCTGATGAACCGCAAATATACGCGTGAGTGGTACATGGACCGCGTCCGGGCCATCCGACGCATCATCCCCGACTGCGGCCTGTCGACCGACATCTTCGTCGGCTACCACTCGGAGACG
Source organism: uncultured Prevotellaceae bacterium (assembly GCA_902779455.1). Lineage (GTDB taxonomy): Bacteria > Bacteroidota > Bacteroidia > Bacteroidales > Bacteroidaceae > Prevotella. The sequence goes on along the minus strand of CACZBS010000037.1, from coordinate 17,192 downwards.
GAGGAGGACCACCAGCTGTCGCTCTCGCTGATGCGCGAGGTAGGCTACGACTCGGCCTTCATGTTCAAATACTCCGAGCGGCCCGGCACCTATGCGTCGAAGCACCTGCCCGACGACGTGCCCGAGGAGGTGAAGCTGCGCCGCCTGAACGAGCTCATCCAGCTGCAGACCGAGATCTCAGCCCAGCAGAACCGCAAGGACGAGGGCAAGGAGTTCGACGTGCTCGTCGAGGGCTTCTCGAAGCGCTCGCGCGAACAGCTCTGCGGCCGCACGGAGCAGAACAAGATGGTCGTCTTCGACAAGGGCGCCCATCACATCGGCGAGACCGTCCGCGTGCGCATCACGGGGTCGACCAGCGCCACGCTCCTGGGGACCGAAGTCGTCTGAGGATTATTCTTTTTTTCTAAGAATCATTCTTATATTCTAAGGATTATGGGATTAAAGGATTTAAAACACGATGGACAGGAATTACACATATAGGCTCATGGAATCAAAGGATTTAGAACACGATGGACAGGGATTACACATATAGGATTCTGGGATGTGTCTATGAGGTCTACAATCAGTTGGGGCCCGGACTCTTGGAAAGCATCTACGAATCTGCTATGATTCACGAACTGCGCAGTAATGGATTTGAAGTCAGGAATCAGGTCCAAGTGCCTGTCTATTATAAAGGTGAGCTCATCAACCACGACCTACGTCTGGACTTGATTATTGACGGCAGACTGATACTGGAACTGAAATCCGTCGTTGATTATCGCAAACTTTTTGAAAAGCAGCTGTTCACTTATCTGCGCCTCATGAACTGCGAATTGGGTTATGTCATCAACTTCAACACCGACAACATCCGCAACAGCATTCACCCTGTCGTAAACACCCGATACAAGAGAATCCCATTAATAAAAAAGACCTGAAATAATTCCCAAAATCCCAAAATCCTTAGAATAAAAAAAATCCGTAGAATAAAATAATCCTTAGAATAAAGATAATCCCAATATCCTTAGAAACAGAATGAAAGAATTCCTCAGAGTGCTCAGGCGGTTTGTGCCGCCCTATAAGAAATACCTGGTGCTGTCGGTGGTGTTCAACCTGCTGTCGGCCGTGCTCAATATCTTCTCGTTTGCCGCACTCATTCCCATCCTGCAGATCCTCTTCCAGACGGGCGACGCCGAGGCCGCCACAGCATGGATGGCGTGGGACTGGGCTAACGTGCAGACGGTGCTGATGAACAACCTGAACTACGGCGTCAACCTGCTCATCGACCACTACGGACAGACGACGACGCTGCTCTTCATCGGGCTCTTCCTGGCCGTGACCACCGCACTGAAGACCAGCGCCTACTTCGCCTCGGCCGCCACCATCGTGCCCATCCGGACGGGCGTCGTGCGCGACATCCGCAACCAGCTCTACCAGAAGATCACGTCGCTGCCACTGGGCTTCTTCACCGAAGAGCGCAAGGGCGACATCATCGCCCGCATGAGCGGCGACGTGCAGGAGGTGGAGTCGTCGATCATGGCGTCGCTCGAGATGCTCTTCAAGAATCCCATCCTCATCGTCGTCTACTTCACCACGCTCCTCTTCGTCTCATGGCAGCTGACGCTCTTCACCATCATCTTCGTCCCCCTCTTCGGGTGGTTCATGGGCATGGTGGGGCGCCGCCTGAAGCAGAAGAGCATCAAGGCGCAGGCCCTTTGGAGCGACACGATGAGCCAGGTGGAGGAGACGCTCGGCGGACTGCGCATCATCAAGGCCTTCTGCGCCGAGGAGAAGATGAACGAGCGCTTCGACCGCATCAACACGCAATACCGCACGGACATCATGCGCGTCAACATCCGGCAGACGTCGGCCCACCCCATGTCGGAATTTCTCGGCACGGTGATGATCATCATCGTCTTGTGGTTCGGCGGCATCCTGGTGCTCAACAACCGCGCCATCACGGGCCCCACCTTCATCTATTACATGGTGATCCTCTACTCAATCATCCAGCCGCTGAAGGACTTCTCGAAAGCCGGCTACAACATCCCCAAGGGTCTGGCCTCGATGGAGCGCATCGACAAGATCCTGATGGCCGAGAACAATATCCGCGAAGCAGAGAGCCCGCAGCACATCACGGCCTTCGAGTATCAGATTGAGCTGCGAGGCGTCAGCTTCAAGTATGGCGAGCAGTGGGTGCTGCGCGACATCAACCTCACGATTCCGCGCGGAAAGACCATCGCGCTCGTCGGACAGTCGGGCTCCGGCAAGTCGACGCTCGTCGACCTCATTCCCCGCTACTACGACGTGCAGGAGGGCGAGGTGCTCATCGACGGCATCAACGTGCGCGACCTGGGGCTCCACGACCTGCGCAGCCTCATCGGCAACGTCAACCAGGAGGCCATCCTCTTCAACGACTCGTTCCGCAACAACATCGCCTTCGGCGTGGACAATGCCACTGACCAGCAGATAGCCGACGCCGCACGCATCGCCAATGCCTACGACTTCATCATGGCGTCGGAGCACGGATTCGACACCAACATCGGCGACCGCGGATCGCGACTCTCCGGCGGACAGCGCCAGCGCGTCTCCATCGCCCGCGCCATCCTGAAGAACCCGCCCATCCTGATCCTCGACGAGGCCACGTCGGCCCTCGACACGGAGAGCGAGCGACTGGTGCAGCAGGCGCTGGAGCGACTCATGAAGACACGGACGACCATCGCCATCGCCCACCGTCTCTCGACCATCCATAATGCCGACGAGATCTGCGTGCTCCACGAGGGCCGCATCGTCGAGCGCGGCTCCCACGCCGAGCTCATAGCCCTCGACGGCTACTACAAGCGGCTCAACGACATGCAACAAGTGTGAGGAAAATCAAATACCAAGGAAATTGATACAACGGTTGTCATATCTCATAAGGTTCTACCTGCTGACGGTCTTACTGTTCGTCGCAGCCAAGGTGGTCTTCATGCTCGCCTGTCATGAAGCCACGCCCGTGCTGACCGCCAGCGACATGTGGCAGGCCGTGCGCCACGGCCTGTCGCTCGACCTCTCGACGGCGCTCTATTTTCTCATCGTGCCGTTCCTGCTGACGGCCGTGTCCGTCTGGCTGCGCGTGCCCCGATGGCTGTACAGCGCTTACTATTGGGTTGCGGCCATCGCCCTGGCCCTGGCCTTCGTGGCCGACACGAGCCTCTACCCCTTCTGGCAGTTCAAGCTCGACGCCTCCTGTCTGGGCTATCTTTCAAACCCCACCGAGGCCATGGCCAGCGTCACGACGGGCTATCTGCTCGTGCGCCTCGCAGCCGTCGTCATTGTGGCGGGGGTGATCTTCGGGCTTTTTCGATATTCCCATATTCCGTCATTCCGTTATAGCGTTATAACGAAACGCCGGAATAACGTTAACTCGAAATTTCGTCATAATGAGAAGTTTCGCCTCGCTGAAACGCTCCTTTATTTCCTTTGCATTCCCCTCATCGTCGTCGGCATCCGCGGCGGCGTGAGCGAGTCGACCACCAACATCGGGCAGGTCTATTTCTCCCAGAACCAATTCCTCAACCACTCGGCCGTAAATCCCGTCTTCTCGTTCCTCTCCTCACTGTCGAAGTCGGGCGACTACATCGTCAGCTACGATTATTATGACGACGATGAGCTGGCCCGGCTGACCGAAGGGCTCTACGACACCCGTAGCATCAGCCCCGACACGCTGCTCAACACCCGGCGGCCTAACATTCTCATCATCCTGATGGAGAGCTGCGGCGGCCAGTTCACCGAACTGGGCGGCCATCTCGAGATCACCCCCCGGCTGAACCAGCTCTGCCACGAGGGCATCTACTTCACCGAGTGCTACGCCAACTCATGGCGCACCGACCGCGGCGTCATCAGCACGCTGAGCGGCTATCCGTCGTTCCCGACCGTCTCGGTCATGAAGATTCCGGAGAAGAGCCGCAAGCTGCCCAGCATCGCCAAGAGTCTGAAGGCAGAGGGCTACGCCACGGCCTTCTATCACGGTGGCGACATCAACTTCACCAACATGCGCAGCTATGTCGTCAGCTCCGGCTACGAGCATCTCAACTGGAAGGCCGACTATCCGCGCGAGCAGCAGTCCACAGCCCAGTGGGGCGTGCGCGACGACCTCGTCTTCAGCCGGTTGCTTCGCGACATCAAGGCCGAGGCGCCGTCTTCCGGCCGCTGGATGAAGACCATGCTGACACTCTCGAGCCATGAGCCGTGGGACGTGCCCGAGCAGGTGCTCGACGACAAGGTCTACAATGCCTTCCACTATCTCGACCGCTGCCTCGGCACGTTCATCGACAGCCTGCGCCAGACCCCGCAATGGAGCGATCTGCTCGTCGTCATATTGCCCGACCACGGCGTGCGCTATAAGGACATCGGCGAGACGACCCGGCTCTACAACCACATCCCCATGCTCTGGCTGGGCGGTGCCGTCAAGTCCGCCAGACGCATCAGCCAGGTGTGCAACCAGAGCGACCTGCCGGCCACACTGCTGGGACAGCTGGGTCTGCCCCACGACGAATTCACCTTCAGTCGCGACGTCGTCAGCCGCAACTACCGCCGTCCCATGGCCTATCATACGTTTGTCAATGGCATGACCCTCATCGATGCCGACAGCTTCATGGCCTACGACCTGGATGCCGACGCCTGCCTGGCTCATGAGGGGCCGACGCCCCCCGACTCGCTGCTGCCTCAGGCCAAGGCCTTATTACAATTAACATCACATGATCTCATCAAGAAATAACACCCACAAGCTGTCGATACTTCGCCCGCTCACCGCTGTGCTGGCCGACTTGCTCTTGGTCTATGCGGTCTATATGCTGGCCCGCTTTGTCTTCCTGTGGGAGAACTGGAGCCTCTTCGCCGAAGGCATGACGGGCGGCCACCTGCTGGAGCTGCTGCGTGGCGGTCTCGCCTTCGACACGACGGCCATCCTCTATACCAATGTCCTGTGGGTTGTCATGGTGCTCCTGCCTTTGCCGCAAAAGGAGAACCACGTCTACGAGCGCATCTGCCGCACGCTATTCGTTGCGGTCAACACGCTGGCGCTGGCCGTCAACCTGTGCGACGTAGTCTACTTTCCCTTCACCATGCGGCGCACGACGACCACCGTGTTCAATGAGTTTGCCAACGAAGGCAACCTCGCGGCCATCATCAGCCACGAACTGGTTACCCACTGGTATCTGGTGCTCCTGACCATCGTCGTGGCCATCGCGCTCTGGCGGCTCTACCGCGTGCCGCGGCTCAATGCCAGGCGCATGGGCGGACTGGCCTACGCGGCGGTCATGCTGCTGTCGCTTCTGATTTTCGCCCCCTTCTGCATCGCCGGCATGCGCGGCGGATGGACCCGCCAGGTGCGTCCCATCACGCTGTCGAATGCCAATGCCTACTGCAAGCGGCCTGCCGAGGTCGGCATCGTGCTCAACACGCCCTTCTCGCTCATCCGAACCATCGGCAAGAGCCACTTCGAGGTGCCGGCCTACTTCGCATCCGAGGAGCTCGACGCCATCTATTCGCCCCTGCACCTGCCGCCCGACTCCGTAGTCATGACCAAGAAGAATGTGGTCGTACTGATCGTCGAGAGCTTCGGCCGCGAATATATCGGCGCGCTCAACCGAACCCTGGAGCACGGCCGATACAAAGGCTACACGCCCTTCACCGACTCGCTCATCCAGCACAGCGCCACGTTCACCCGCAGCTACTGCAACGGCCGCAAGTCGATCGACGGCATGCCAAGCATCCTCTCGTCGATTCCCATGTTCGTCGAGCCGTTCTTCCTCTCGCCCTACAGCGTCAACCACGTCTCCGGACTGGCCGACTGCCTCGGCCGCAAGGGCTACGCGACGGCCTTCTTCCACGGAGCGGCCCGCGGGTCGATGGGCTTCCTGGCCTTCGCACGTGCCACAGGCTTTGCCGACTATTACGGTCGTGAGGACTTCGAGGCCGCAACGCCCGACGCGGCCGGCGACCACGGCGTGTGGGGCATCGACGACGAGCCTTTCCTGCAATACTTCTGCCGCACGATGTCGGCCATGCAGGAGCCCTTCATGACGGCCCTCTTCACCCTGTCGAGCCATCACCCCTTCGAGGTGCCGGAGCCCTACCGCGACGTCTACCGCGAGGAGGAGCTGCCCATTCACAAGGTGATACGCTACACCGACCATGCCCTCGCACAGTTCTTCGGGCAGGCCCGGAAGGAGCCGTGGTACGAACATACGCTGTTCGTCCTGACCAGCGACCACACCAACCAGAGCAACCACCCCGAATACCAGACCGACCTGGGCGGATTCTCGTCGCCCATCATCTTCTTCGACCCCTCGGGCGGCATCGCCCCCGGCATGCACGACGCCATCGCCCAGCAGACCGACATCATGCCCACCGTGCTGGGCCATCTGGGCTACGACGAGCCCTACGTCGCCTTCGGCCTCGACCTGTTCTCGACGCCGGCCGACGAGACCTGGGCCGTCAACTACCTGAACGGCACCTACCAATATGTGAAGAATGGCTGCGTCATGCAGTTCGACGGCCGGCAGCCGACCGCCGTCTATGCCCTCAGCGACAGTCTGATGCAGAAGAACCTGCTGGGCAGTGTCCCCCAGCAGGCGCAGATGGAGCGCGAGCTGAAGGCCATCATCCAGCAGTATATGGAGCGCATGACGCAGGACCGCCTGAGCAAGCCTTAAGCACTCGTCGGCCGCTCACGCACCTTTCCGTCGACCACCTCGAAGCGCAGGTTGAACTTCTCGCGGGTGCGCTTCCATCGGTTGTGGGTCCAGAGCCAGAACTCGGGATGCCGGCAGATGGTCTGCTCTAAGTTTTGGAAGTAGATATCGGTCAGTTCAAAGTCCTCATACTTCTTAGGCTCACGCGTCATGAGCTTCAGCTCAGCCTCATAGTAGCCCCGGCGAGGACGACTGACCTCCATATAGAAAACAGCATGGTTCATTTTCTTCGCGATGCGCTCAGTGCCCGTCAGCACAGGTGTGTCATGGTGAAGAAAAGGACACCAGTGGTGAATGTTGTTCCAGAAAGGCGTCTGGTCAGCGATGTAGCCGATGACCACCGGACGCCCCTCGCGCTTATAGTCAACGAGGCGGCGCAGCGTCTCAGCCATGGGGATGCAGACGGCCCCCATGCGCTGGCGCACCTTCAGGAAGAGGCGGTCCATCCCAGCGTTCTCGAGCGGATGATAGATCTGGCCGCACTGTGCCTCGTTGTCGAACCACAGCGGCAGCGACGTGATCCACTCCCAGTTGCAGTAATGCCCCAGATAGACGGCACACGACTGCCCGTCGCGCACGCACTCGTCGAGGAGCTCCGTGCCCCGGAACGTCATCCGTCGCTTCAGCTCGTCGGGACTCATGCTCATCAGCTTGATGCTCTCGACCAGATAGTCGCAGAACCAGCGGTAGAAGCGCCGCTCGATGTCCTCCTTGTCCTCCTCAGCCTTCTCGGGGAACGACGTCACGAGGTTGACCCACACCGTGCGCCGACGATAGTGCATGACGTAGAAGACAAAGAAGAACAGCACGTCGCTCAGCACGTAAAGCACGCGCAGCGGGAGCAGCGAGACGGCATACCAGAGGCCGTAGACTACGTAGTACATCAGTTTCATGCCCACAAAAGTAACGATTTCCGCCCGATTTTGCAAATTATCGGGCTATATTTTTGTGTTTATCCGCTTTTTTGACTACCTTTGCCCCACGATGACAACAACCCGAAGACCCTTGGTGACGGTGATTACCGTCTGCCGCAATGCCATCGACCCGCTCCGGAAGACCATGGAGAGTGTCGGCGGGCAAACGTATGAGAACCTGGAATATCTGGTCGTTGACGGCGCATCAACAGATGGTACGCCCGAGATGCTGGCCGGCTATGCCGGGCGGCTGGCGCGCTATGTCTCAGAACCCGACGGCGGCATCTACGACGCCATGAATAAGGGTGCCGCGATGGCCACGGGCGAATGGCTCATCTTCATGAACGCCGGCGACGTCTTTGCTGCGCCCGACGTGCTCAGCCGTGTCTTTGCCGAGGACCGTCGGCAGGCTGACGTCATATATGGCGACGTGGTGAAGGGCGGGCAAGTCAAGCCGGCCGAATCGCCCCGCAACGGCCATCGTATGTACTTCTGCCACCAGAGCTCGCTCGTCCGGAGAAGCGTCTTCGAAGTCTTCCCCTTCGACGTCAGCCACCGCCAGTCGGCCGACTTCAAGCAGATGAAGCAGCTGTGGCTGGCGGGCCGTCACTTCTGTCAGCTCCACTTCCCCATTGCCGACTTCGACACCACGGGCATCTCCAACACCCAGCGCTCGGCCGGGCTGATGGACAACATCCGCATTGTGCGCGAGGTCGACAGCCTCGGCGAGCAGCTCCGACTGTTGCCACGTCTCTGCTTCACGTGGCTCATGTGCCGCCTGCGAGGCAAATAATCCTTATGCTTTCTTGTCGTCGCTGATATGCAGCTGCCCCTCAAAGGTGAGCAGCTCGTCGCGCGTGAATCGGTATCGTGGCGAGGCCAGCGAGGCCGTCTCGTCGTAATGCTCGCTCTCCACGTCGAGCACGCCGCACATCAGCTCGTAGAGCAGGTCGTTGGTCCAGTAGCGGTCGCGGTTCTGCCGCAGCGCCTCGAAGCGTCCGGGATGGTGCTGCTGCCACGCATCGCTCATCCAGCAGACCAGCGGGATGCGCGTGTCGCCGAAATCGCTGAAGTTAGGCGAGCGATGGCGGTCGGGCACCGTCGCATGGTCGCTGCAGTAGACCCACGCCTGCAGGTTGAGCCGCTCGCGACAGTAGTCGAAGGCCCTTTGCAGCACTCCGTCGGTATAGCGCAGCGAGTTATGATAGTTCAGCAGGTGGTCCTCGCGCTCTGGCTCACCCCACACCGTGCGGTCGGCGGGATAGCGGTTCAGGAAGTTGAAGTGGCTGCCCTTCAGGTGGAGCACCAGCAGGTTGTTGCACGTGGGGTCCAGCTCGTCGAGATAGCCCAGCAGCTCCTCATCATATTGCACCTTGCCCAAGTCTTGCTTAGTCCATTTCGCCACGTCGGCCGTCTCGGCAACGAGCGTGACGGGTGTGTCGGCTGCCCCCAGGTGCCCCTGATTGCTGTACCAGTGGACACGATAGCCCAGCCGGTGGGCAATGTCGACGATGGAGCAGGAGTCATAGAACTGGCGGCCGTTGTACTGATTATATTCCGTCAACGACTTCTCCAGCACCTGCACCGTATGCATCGCGCAGCTATAGGCATGGGGGAAGCCAACGGCATGACGGTCGTCGAGCATCAACTCGCGGAGCCAGGGGGTCGTGTCGTGGTCCATCGGCGTGAAGGCGCTCATGTGGTCGCGCGAGGCCGACTCCCCGATGACCATCACTACGGTGTGGGGTTCGCCCATCGCCTCCCCCCGCTGTCTGACTGTCAGCCGGCTGATTCGCTGTACCATCTCCTCCCTATAGCGCATATTGCCACGGCGATAGTCGCGGATGGTCAGCCACAAGGCGACGATGCCCGAGCGGACGAACATGCCCCGGTGCGGCTTGAAGACATACCATGCAAAGAACAAGGCCACGGCTACGAGGAAGACGGTCGGCCACAAGCCAGGCACGTGAAACGTGTTGACAGCTACGCAGACAGCCAGCAACCCCACGACCAGGCCGACAACCAGCACGACCATATACCATTTGTAGGAGCGTCCGAACTCCAGGATCTCATTATAGTGGGTGTCCTGGACAATCTTCATGCCGTTGGCATTGATGCACGAGCCATAAAGCAGATAGTAGCCCACCAGCACTATACTGACCATCAGCACCAGCCACTCCATCTGGGCAGCGACGACGCCGCCCCCGGCCAGCCACAAGGCAGAGAAGAGTCCGAAGAAATAGATGCCGCACGCGATTTCGCCATAATTCTCATAGTCGGGCGACAGCCGACGGTTGGTCAGATGGAAGAGAGCCGGATAGGTGGCCGCCCAAATCATGCCGACCACCCACGCCAACGCAATGGGCAGCTGCAGCGGCGAGGCGCCCACCATGGCCAGCGGCGCCCACGCCAGCAGCGCAGCGATGGCGAACCGGCGCGTCTGCTGCCCGCGGGCCTTCCGGGCCATGCCCTTGTTAAAGCCGAAATAGATGCCAAAGCTCGCGGCCACCGTCAGCAGAAACCCTGCAACGACATAAAGCCTGTTATAAAAAAGAGTCACATCAACAATATATCCGTTCATAATCTACATATTCGTATGTGCAAAGGTACGAAAAATAATGCTTTTCTATTCACGTTTGCCGTTTTTTTTGTACCTTTGCGCCCAAAATTAAAGTAAGCATGATTATCGGATTCGATGCCAAGCGCATCGTGCGCAACGCCACGGGGCTGGGCAGCTATGGCCGCACACTGGTGAACGACCTAGCCGGGATGGACGACTTGTCGCTGCGGCTCTATGCCCCCGACGAGGGGCGCCAAGAGCTGAGGGCGCAGATCGTGGGCCGCGAGAACGTCACGTTCTGCTATCCCAGACACTGCCACACCGCCCTGGGGCGCGCCCTCTGGCGGTCGCGGGGCATGGTGAAGCAGCTCCTGGGCGACGGCGTCGAGGTCTACCACGGACTCTCGGGCGAGCTGCCGGCCGGCATCAGCCGGGCGGGCATCCCCTCGGTGGTGACGATCCACGACCTCATCTTCATGCGCCATCCCGAATTCTATAAGCCGGTCGATGTCAGGCTCTACACCCGCAAGTTTCGCCAGACGCTGCGCGAGGCCGACCGCATCGTGGCCATCTCGGAGTGCACCCGCCGCGACATCTGCGAGCTGGGCGAGATTGACCGCAGCCGCGTCGACCTGATCTATCAGAGCTGCGCCATGCGCTTCACCGAGGGACCTGAGCCGAGGCTGCTGTGGCAGGTGCGCGAGCAGTATAACCTGCCCGACCGCTATGTGCTCTCCGTCGGCACCATCGAGGAGCGCAAGAACGTGCTGCTGGCCGTCGAGGCGCTCGACAGGCTGCCCGACGACGTGTCGCTCGTCATCGTGGGCCGCCCGACGGCCTATGCCGACCGCGTGCAGGACTACATCGACAGCCATCGGCTCCACCCGCGAGTGATGATGCTCCACGGCGTGCCCGACGAGCACCTGCCGGCCCTCTATCGCATGGCCGACGCCTTCGTCTATCCCTCGCGCTACGAGGGCTTCGGCATTCCCGTCATCGAGGCCATCCGCATGGGGCTGCCCGTCGTGGCTGCCACGGGCTCCTGTCTGGAGGAGGCCGGCGGACCGGACAGCCTCTACGTCTCGCCCGACGACCCTGAGGCCATGGCCCACGCCATCAGCCAGGTGCTCTACGGTGCCCCCGGCCGCGAGCGCCGCATCGAGCTGAGCCGCCAGTATGTGCGCCGCTTCGACAACACGGGCGCCGCCAGCCGCTTTGCCGACCTATACCACGAGCTATCCGCCAACATCACAGAATAATGGAAAAGAAACATTTCGCACTGAAGAAACTCCTCGAGGCCGTCGAGAAGGAACTCCTGAAGAAGCCCAACCGCAAGACGCTCGACCGCCTGTCGCTGCTGGCCGGTTTCCAGGACTGGGACTCGTTCCAGGATGCACTCCACGGCGACGCCGACGCTAAAGCCAACTACGAGGTCTGAATTTATTTTACATTCCGGCATCCGGTTTACGAAAAGCACCGCTTCTCGCTTCAAGAAGTGCCGCTTTTCGACTCAAAAAGGACCGCTTCTCGCATCGAAAAGCGGCCCTTCTTTTATTCGTTTTGGCCAAATGTCTTAAAATCAACGAATTATAAAATTGCATCTAAATACTGTCAATAATATTTACAATCAGGTATTAAGAAATGACGCCCGATAGCTGACCTGACGACCCCTCCTTGGCGCTCGAGCTCCGCTCGCTTGCCATCGTAGGGACGCAAGAAAGGGGGAGAGCCCCCTCCCTGCCTCCCCGTGTAGAGGAGTTGGCTGGCGCACTGCTCGCTGCGGATGACGGCGCAGCTACTCCCCTCCTTGGAAAGGAGGGGTTAGGGGTGGTTGATACGCCGCGAGATCATGACTATCAGATTGTTAGTGCGCAGTTGTCAACCACCCCTACCCCTCCTTTCCAAGGAGGGGAGTAGCTGCGCCGTCATCCCCGTCGGGCCGTGCGCCAGCCAACTCCTCCCCTCCGGGGAGGCCGGGAGGGGGCTCCCACTTGCAAGGAGGGGAGTAAGGTCAGACCTGCATGCCCTCTTTCGGGGGTAAGCCCTAATACGTAAACGACGAGCCGCCGATGAACTCGCGCAGGAGGCTGGTGGGCGGAACCTGGTCCATGGGCATGGGGTGGATGTAGCTCAGGAACTTGCGCAGACGGTAGGCCTCGGCATACTCTTCGCAGCTCTCGGGCACCTGCTCGAGGAGCGGCTCGGCCTGGCTCTTGATGGCGGCGAGCTCGAAGAGCATGGCCGTGTTGAACATCTGGTCGGCCTGTTCCTGGAAGGGGAAGATCCACTTGTTCTCGCCCCGCCGCACGGAGGGCCAGCGGCGGATGGTCTCCTGGGCCGAGACGGCGCGATACTTGTGGTCGCGGATGATGCGGCGCAGCAGCCGGTTGTCGGTCGTCGGCACGTAGTTGTGGTTGTCAAGCAGGATGGTGGTCAGGGCCGAGGCGTAGACGCGATACTTCAGCTCGTCGGGAATCTGAGCCGTCAGTTCGGGGTTGAGCGCGTGGATGCCCTCGACGACGAGCACTTCGTCGTCCTTGAGGCGCAGACGGCGGCCGCTGCTGACGCTGCGGCCCGTGGGGAAGTCGTAGCGGGGCAGCTCCACCTCGTCGCCGCGGAAGAGGGCGGCGAGCTGCTCGTTGAGCAGGGGCAGGTTGAGGGCGTAGAGGCTCTCAAAGTCGTAGTCGCCGTGGGCGTCGCGGGGCGTCTTGTCGCGGTCGAGGAACCAGTCGTCGAGCGACAGCGGGACGGGCTTGATGCCGTTGGTGAGCAGCTGTACGGAGAGGCGCTTGCAGGTGGTCGTCTTGCCGCTCGAGGAGGGTCCGGCGATGAGCACCATGCGCACTTCGCCGCGGCGCTTGGCTATCTCGTCGGCAATCTTGGCTATCTTCTTCTCCTGCAGGGCCTCGCTGACCATGATGAGGAGGCTGGAGCGTCCCTGGTCGATGACCTCGTTGAGGTCGCCGATGGTGCGCAGTCCGAGCAGGTCCTGCCAGCGGTGGTGCTCCTTGAAGATGCCGAACATCTTGTCCTGATGCACCAGCTCGCCCAGCTCCTCGGGGTGTTCGGTCGAGGGGATGCGCAGGAGCACGCCGTCGAAGTATTTCTCGAGGCCGAAGAGGTAGATCTGCGAGGTGCGGGTGAGCAGGGCGCCGTAGTAGTAGTCCTCGTAGCCGTCGAGGTCGTAGTAGGTCGTGTAGAGGTTGCCCTGCGAGCGCAGCAGCTTCACCTTCGACGTGGCGCCGTTCTGGCGGAACAGCTCGATGGCCTCGTCGGTAGTCGTCTCATGGCGGTGGATGGGCAGGTCCTGGTCGATGATCTCCTGCATGCGGCGGCGCAGCTGCCCGACGTCGTCGAGCGTCAGCGGGCGGCCGAGCTGCAGGTCGACGTAGTAGCCGTTGGAGACGGGGATGTCGATCGACACGCGGCACTGGGGGAAGAGGTCGTGGGCCGCCTTCGAGAGGATGAAGAAGAGGGTGCGGGTGTAGGTGCGCAGGGCCGTCGCCGACGTGATGTCGAGGAATTCGATGTCCTTGGGCTTATACAGGCGGAAGTGCAAGCCCTCCACCTTGTTGTTCACTTTGGCCACGATGGGCCCGTGGGGCAGACGCAGCCCCGCCATCTGATAGACCTCGTCGAGCTTTGTGCCCATGGGCACGTCCATGCTCGTTCCGAGGTTCTTGATACGTATTCTGACTGTCTGGTTCATAGGTTCATAGATTGTCCTTGAGCGCAAAATTACAAATAATCTTTCAAAATAGTATGTGATTTAGATTTTTTTTAGTAATTTTGCAACCGCAAACATTCATCTTATAGTTTTAAGACATGCTGATCATTCTAAAACTTCTCGGATCGCTCGCACTTCTCATGTTTGGTATGAAGTCCATGAGCGACGCCCTACAGAAGATGGCCGGCTCGCAGCTTCGACATGTGCTGGGAGCCATGACCACAAATCGCTTTACGGGAATGCTGACGGGTATGCTGGTGACGGCATCCGTGCAGTCGTCGACGGCCACCACGGTGATGACCGTCTCGTTCGTCAACGCCGGACTGCTGACGCTGGCGCAGGCCATCTCGGTCATCATGGGTGCCAACATCGGCACGACGCTGACCGCATGGATCATGTCGGCAGGTATGTCGTTCGACATCACGATGGCGGTCTACCCCGCCTTCCTCATCGGCATCGTGCTCATCTATCAGAAGCGCTACCGATACATCGGCGACTTCCTCTTCGGACTCTCCTTCCTGCTACTCGGACTGGGCACGCTGCGCGCCACGGGCACCGAGATGCACCTGGGCGAGAACCAGATGCTGCTCGACTTCTTCGCATCGTTCAACCCCGACTCGTTCCTCACCACGATCGTCTTCCTCGTCCTGGGCGGCATACTGACCTTCTGCGTGCAGTCGTCGGCTGCCGTCATGGCCATCACGATGATCCTCTGCTCCAGCGGCGCACTGCCCATCTATCAAGGCATCGCGCTGGTCATGGGTGAGAACATCGGAACGACGGTCACGTCGAACCTGGCTGCCCTCTCGGCCAACACGCAGGCACGCCGCGCCGCACTGGCCCACATGTTCTTCAACGTCTTCGGCGTCGTCTGGATCCTCTTCGTCTTCCGACCCTTCATCGACATGGTCTGCGGATGGGTGGGCTACGACGTCGAGATGACCAAGGAGACGGCGGGCGCCGCTGCCTTCCTGGCCAACGCCGCCAAGCTGAGCTTCGTGCTGGCCGCCTTCCACACGACGTTCAACGTGGCCAACACGATGATCCTCATCTGGTTTATCCCGCAGATTGAGCGCTTCGTCTGCTGGGTCATCAAGCCGAAGAAGGTCGACGAGGAGGAGGACTTCCGCCTCCACTTCATCACCGCCGGATTCATGAAGACGCCGGAGCTCTCCGTCTTCGAGGCTCAGAAGGAGATCCAGTCGTTCTCGGAGCGCATGCAGCGCATGTTCGGCATGGTCAAGGACCTGCTCGACTTCTCCAGCAGCATCGGCGGCAAGGAGCACGGCGACAAGGAGATGGAGCAGTTCAAGAAGCTCTTCGCCCGTATCGAGAAGTACGAGGACATCTCGGACAACATGGAGCTCGAGATTGCCAAATACCTCGACCAGGTCTCCGACGCCCACCTCTCTGACGAGACGAAAGCCAAGATCCGCGCCATGCTCCGCGAAATCTCGGAGCTCGAGTCAATCGGCGACGCCTGCTACAACATGGCCCGCACCATCAACCGCAAGTACAGCGCCAAGGAGGACCACTTCACCGAAGGCCTCTACAACCACCTGCACCAGATGATGGGCCTGACCGACCAGGCCCTGACGCAGATGAACCTGCTGATGATGGGCCGCAAGGAGAGCTACAACGTCAACAACACGTTCAACATCGAGAACGAGATCAACAACTTCCGCAACCAGCTCAAGCAGCAGAACATCGTCGACATCAACAACCACGAGTACACCTACGCCGTCGGCACCATCTACATGGACCTCATCAACGAGTGCGAGAAGCTGGGCGACTACGTCGTCAACGTCGTCGAGGCCCGCATGGGACTGAGGTGAGGAATGATGATTAACAGTGAAAAGTGAATAGTGAATAGTGAATAGTTATGATTAGACTTGCAGCTTGTTAGAGCTTAGATAGTGCCACATTGAGGAATTTGGTAATCATAACTGTTCACTATTCACTGTTCACTATTCACTTAGCTTAAAAAGAGCCATGAGTTTTCGTGAGAGCTACAGGAGGTTCTGGCGGCGACAGCAGGAGGCACGGCGCTTCCGAATGAGCGACGAACAGCACGTCTGCAAGAACTGCGGACGCGAGTTCACCGGCAACTACTGCCCCTGCTGCGGACAGCGCCACAGCGTCGGGGCCGTCACGTGGGACAGCATCCGCGAGGGCATCATGGACCTATGGGGCGTGGGCACGCGGTCGATGCCGTTCACCATCTGGCAGCTGCTCTGGCGCCCCGGCTACCTCATCGGCGACTACATCAGCGGGCGGCGACAGGTGAGCTTCCCGCCGGTGAAGATGCTCGTCTTCACCGCCATGATCATCTATATCCTCGACCATCTGCTCGGCCTCAACGTCTTCGGCAGCACCGACTCCAGCAAGACCACAGAGACGGCAGAGGCCGTCGCTACCAGCTCGTCGACCATCATCGACCGCTTCTTCGCCTGGTTCGAGAGCCACTACGACTGGTCGGTGCTCCTCATCTTCTCGCTGCTCATCCTGCCCACCTACATCGTCTTCCGACGCGCCCCGCGACAGACACGCCACTCCCTGCCACAGGGATTCTTCATACAGGTGTTCAACAGCGTCCTCTTCCTCGTCCTCGTCTTCCTCTTTTCCATCCTCAAGTATCCCCTCATGCTGGGCGACGCCAGCGACGACCTCCTGATGTGCGTCTCGCTCGTCATCTTCGCCGGACAGGTCGTCGTGGTCTACCGGCAGCTCTTTGGCTACAGCCTGCGGGGCACCCTCTGGCGCATGCTGCCACTGCTCGGACTGACCATCATCGAGCTGACCATCCTGGCCGTCATCGCAAGCCTCATCGTGGGGGCTGCCGAAAACGATCACAAGCCCTGGGTCTACGTGGTCTTCGGCATCGTCTTCATCGCCCTGGTCGCCATCAGCTTCAAGATATTCGCCGTCGTCTTCACCAAGCGGCTGGCACTGACCGCCGGACAGCGCCGATGGCAGAAGGTCGTCATGGGGCTGCTCTGCTTCGGCTTCGTCGTCAACACGGCCATGCTGCTCCGCATCGCCTATGTCGACATCACGGGCAATTACAGCAAGGATACCACGCTGAGCGACTCGACCCTGACCTTCATGTCCATCGGCTTAACCATCATCTCGGCGGCTGCCGAGGCCCTCATGATCTACATGATCCGCCGACTCCACAGGATGATGCGCAAATAACTTAGTACGACTTTTATTATTAAACCACGAATTTCACAAATTACACGAATTGGCTGCGCTCAGCATGCGCGTTCATGATTCGTGTA
>CACZBS010000036.1 GCA_902779455.1 uncultured Prevotellaceae bacterium | reverse complement strand
AAGTTTAACTTCGTCAACCTTTAAGTCGCGTGAACGATTTGGTGCAAATTTACGATAAATATCCGAAATCAGAGCCAAATATACAAAGTTTAACTAAAATAAAAATCGGTGCAACTCAATGAGTTACACCGATTCTCTTATTGTTGCTTATTGCTGTTTATCAGCCTTACTTCACCTCCTCGAAGTCGGCGTCCTGGATGTCGTCCTGCGGGTTGTGGCCTTGGGTCTGCTGACCGCCCTGGAAGCCTGCGCCACCAGCCTGCTGATCGGCACCGGGCTGAGGACCGGCCTGCTGGTACATCTTGGCTGAGGCGGCCTGCATCACCTGGTTGAGGTTGTTGATGGCAGAGTCGATGGCAGCGATGTCGCCGGACTTGTGGGCATCCTTGAGCTGCTGGACGGCCTGCTCGACGTTGGCCTTGTCGGCACCGAGCTTGTCGCCGTTCTCATTGAGGAAGGTCTCGGTCTGGAAGATCATGGAGTCGGCCTGGTTCATCTTGTCGATGCGCTCGCGCTCCTTCTTGTCCTGCTCGGCAAACTGCTCGGCCTCGGCCTTCATGCGGTTGATCTCGTCCTGCGAGAGACCCGACGAAGCCTCTATGCGGATGGCCTGCTCCTTGCCGGTGGCCTTATCCTTAGCCGATACCTTCACGATGCCGTTGGCGTCGATGTCGAAGGTCACCTCGATCTGAGGAACGCCGCGGCGTGCGGGGGCGATGCCAGTGAGGTTGAACTGTCCGAGGCTCTTGTTCTGCGAGGCCATGGGGCGCTCGCCCTGGAGCACGTGGATGGTCACCTCGGTCTGGTTGTCGGCAGCCGTTGAGAACACCTGGCTCTGCTTGCAGGGGATGGTCGTGTTAGCATCGATCAGCTTAGTCATGACGCCGCCAAGGGTCTCGATGCCGAGGGTCAGCGGGGTGACGTCGAGCAGCACGATGTCCTGGCCGGTCTCCTGATTGAGGATGGCGCCCTGGATGGCTGCGCCTACGGCCACCACCTCGTCGGGGTTGACACCCTTCGAAGGCTCCTTGCCGAAGTAGTTCTTCACGAGAGTCTGCACGGCGGGGATACGGCTCGAGCCGCCGACGAGGATGACCTCGTTGATGTCGTTGACCGAGATGCCGGCGTCGCGGACGGCGTTCTGGCAGGGCACGAGGCAAGCCTGGATCAGATTGTGGGCCAGCTGCTCGAACTTAGCGCGGGTGAGTGTCTTCACCAGGTGCTTGGGTACGCCGCCGACGGGCATGATGTAGGGCAGGTTGATCTCTGTGGTCGTTGAGGACGACAGCTCGATCTTAGCCTTCTCGGCAGCCTCCTTCAGACGCTGCATGGCCATGGGATCCTGCGTGAGGTCAGCGCCCTCGTCGTTGCGGAACTCCTGGACGAGCCAGTCGATGATGACCTGGTCGAAATCGTCGCCGCCGAGGTGGGTATCACCATTGGTGGAGAGCACCTCGAAGACACCGCCGCCGAAGTCGAGGATCGAGATATCGAACGTACCGCCACCGAGGTCGAAGACGGCAATCTTCATGTCCTTGTTGGTCTTGTCAATACCGTAGGCCAGTGCGGCAGCCGTAGGCTCGTTGACGATACGGCGGACGTTCAGACCAGCAATCTGTCCGGCCTCCTTGGTGGCCTGACGCTGTGAGTCAGAGAAGTAGGCGGGCACGGTGATGACGGCATCCGTCACCTCCTGGCCGAGATAGTCCTCGGCAGTCTTCTTCATCTTCTGGAGCACCATGGCCGAAATCTCCTGCGGCGTGTACTTGCGGCCGTCGATGTCGACGCGGGGATAGCCACCTTCATTCACGACCGTGAACGGCACGCGCGAGATTTCCTTCTCCGTCTGCTGCCATGTCTCGCCCATGAAGCGCTTGATGGAGTAGACCGTCTTCTTCGGGTTGGTGATAGCCTGACGCTTGGCGGGGTCACCCACCTTGCGCTCGCCGCCATCGACGAATCCCACTACTGAAGGCGTCGTACGCTTGCCTTCGCTGTTAGCAATCACAACCGGTTCGTTGCCTTCGAAAACGGCTACGCACGAGTTGGTTGTACCTAAGTCAATACCAATAATCTTTCCCATAATTCTTATTCTTTTTTATTTGTTATTATTCAATTATTTATTATGGCTCATGTTGAGTCGATAAATATATTACAAAACGTGTGCCAACCCGCTTGGGATGGCACACGTCTGACAACTTGTCAGCCGGTATGGGCGTGTTGGCAGAAGATTCAAGCTCGCAGTCTGTCAGTAATGAGCTTCGTCTACCATTCGCATATAATAGCTGTGCAGGCGCAGGTCGGCGTCAAGTTCGGGATGAAAAGCTGTGGCCAACTGCCACTGCTGTCGTGCAGCCACGATGTGGCCTTCGATGTGTGCCAATGGCTGACACATTGTGGTGTCATTCACCTCCTCAATATATGGCGCACGAATAAACGTCATGGGGATGTCTGTGCCAATGCCTTCAACCGTGCCTGTTGTGCGGAAACTGCCGAGCTGCCGGCCGAATGCATTGCGTCGCACCCGTATCTGCATGGTTGAAAGATGAGTATCAGCCAGCAAAATCATGCCTGCACACGTAGCGAAGACGGGCATGCCGCCCACGATGGCCTCACGAAGCGGAACTGACAGTCCGAGAGATTGCATCAGCAGCGCCTGCACCGTGCTTTCGCCGCCTGGCAAGACCACACCTCGCCCGCCACCGTCGGTCGCAGACAGAAACTGTTTCCAGTCGGCCAGCTGGCGGATTTCGCATGTGTAGGCTCCCAGTTCCTTCAACCTTTGCACATGTTCGATGAAAGCCCCTTGCAGGGCCATGACTGCAATTCTCATACGCCTCGTTCTGCCATGAGGAGAGTGATCTCCTGTTCATTGATGCCCACCATTGCCTCGCCCAGGTCGGTGCTGAGTTCAGCCAGCATGTGGGCGTCCTGATAGTTCGTGACGGCCTGCACGATGGCGGCAGCACGTCGTTCGGGATTGCCGCTCTTGAAGATGCCGCTGCCCACAAACACCCCCTCGGCGCCCAGCATCATCATCAGCGCAGCATCGGCAGGCGTAGCCACGCCCCCGGCGGCGAAGTTGACCACAGGCAGACGTCCGTTTTGGTGAACATACTGCACCAGTTCGAGTGGAGCTTGCAATTGTTTGGCCGCTTCAAAAAGCTCATCGTCGGCCATACTGACCAGCCGGCGTATCTCGCTTTGCATCAGACGCATGTGGCTGACAGCCTGCACCACGTCGCCCGTGCCGGGCTCGCCCTTGGTGCGAATCATCGTGGCCCCCTCGGCAATGCGTCTGAGGGCCTCGCCCAGGTTGCGTGCGCCACAGACGAAGGGCACCAGGAACTGAGTTTTGTCGATGTGATGCACGTTGTCGGCAGGCGACAGCACTTCGCTCTCATCGATGTAGTCAATCTCCAAGGCTTGCAGGATTTGGGCCTCAGCGATGTGGCCGATGCGACATTTGGCCATGACCGGTATGCTGACGGCCTGCTGGATGCTGCGAATCAGTCGGGGGTCGCTCATGCGGCTGACGCCGCCAGCGGCGCGTATGTCGGCGGGAATGCGCTCCAGGGCCATGACGGCGCAGGCTCCGGCAGCTTCGGCGATGCGGGCCTGCTCGGGTGTGGTCACGTCCATGATGACGCCGCCTTTGAGCATCTGTGCCAGTTGTCGGTTCAGTTGTTGTCTTTCGTTTTGCATTGTTTTTTTATGAGTTTAATTTATGCTTCGTGTCCCCATTGCCCTGTTCTTCTGTTTCGTCGGCGAAACGCCTCGCTGCTTTTTGAAGAAGCGCGACAGATGGGCCTGCGACGAGAACCCCATCAACGAGGCAATCTCCTTCAGCGAGTGTGGGGTAGTGGTCAGCAGCCGCTCAATCTCGGTCGTGATGCGCTCGTCGATCACGGACTTTGGCGAACGGTTGGCAATTCTTCGGGTGACTTGTCCTAAGTAGCGAGGGCTGACGTTGAGCTGCTCGGCATAGAACGCCACGTCGGCATAGCGGCGGAAGAACCGCTCCACGGCTGCGATGAATTGTCTGTATAGCTCGTCGGCCCGACAGCTCGTGACGGCATAGCCTGTAGGTGTGCTGCCCGTCAGCTGTCGTGCTTGCCTCAGTGCCTCGGTGGGCTGCAGGCCGCGACCCAGCAATACGGCTGTCGCAGCCGACAGACGGTTGACCTGTCCGTGCGGGCCTTCAGGACGTGGCCTCAGCACCATCGTGCAAAGAGGCAGGATGAGGCGCTGGATGGATTCGTTGACCTCGTCGGACACCAGCCGTTCACCCCGAACCGACTCCACTACCGGGGCATAGACCACATGCTGGGGCCGATAGCTGCGGATGACGTCTGCAATGACCTCGACGACGTCGGTGCGGCGTAGCAGTCCGATCTTCACCACTTGCGGCTGCAAGTCGTTGACGATAGCCTCCATCTGCAATCTGACCGCCGTGGCAGGCAGGTCGTAGAACTCCTGAATGCCCAGCGTATTCTGGGCCGTGACAGAGGTGACGACCGATACGGGCGTAGCCCCCATTTCACCGATCAGCCGGATGTCGGCCTGAATGCCCGAGCAGCAGGTGCCGTCGCTGCCGGTGATGGTCAGTATGGTTGGTGTCTGGTTCATTGCTGTTGCTGTTTTGTGGGTGCAAAGTAACTGAAAACAATCGAGCCCTGCAAATGCAGTTCCTGTTATGCAAAAAGAAAGTACAATATCGATAAAAAAGAATCACGAATTTAAGAATTTGAGAACTTGCTTATTCAAAGCCAACATTCTCAAATTCTCAAATCCGTGAAGTCCCAATGATGCGTCTATGCCTGCTCGGCTGTCAGTTTCTCCATGATCTGGGCCTCCAGCTCGTCGCAGAGCTCGGGATTGTCCTTGAGGAGTTGCTTGGTGGCGTCGCGTCCCTGGGCCAGCTTCGAGTCGCCGTAGGAGAACCACGAGCCGCTCTTCTTGATGATGCCATATTCGACGCCGAGGTCGACGATCTCGCCAATTCTCGAGATGCCTTCGCCGAAGGTGATTTCGAACTCAGCCTTGCGGAAGGGTGGGGCGACCTTGTTCTTGACGACTTTCACGCGCACTTGGTTGCCGATGACCTGGTCGCCGTCCTTGATGGAGGTGACGCGGCGGATGTCGAGACGGACGGAAGCGTAGAACTTGAGGGCGTTGCCGCCCGTGGTCGTCTCGGGGTTGCCGAACATGACGCCGATCTTCTCGCGCAGCTGGTTGATGAAGATGCAGGTGGTGTTGGTCTTGGCGATGGTCGAGGTGACCTTTCGGAGAGCCTGGCTCATCAGTCGGGCATGCAGTCCGACGGCCGAGTCGCCCATGTCGCCCTCAATCTCCTTCTTTGGCGTGAGTGCAGCCACGGAGTCGATGACGATGATGTCGATGGCGGCCGAGCGGATGAGCTGGTCGGCAATCTCGAGGGCCTGCTCGCCGTTGTCTGGCTGCGAGATGAGGAGGTTGTCGACGTCGACGCCCAGCTTTTGGGCATAGAAGCGGTCGAAGGCATGCTCAGCGTCGATGAAGGCCGCGATGCCGCCGGCCTTCTGTGCCTCGGCGATGGCGTGGATGGCGAGCGTCGTCTTACCGCTGGACTCCGGTCCGTAGATCTCGATGATGCGTCCCTTGGGATATCCGCCGACGCCGAGTGCGGCGTTGAGGCCGATGGATCCTGTCGGTATGACGTCGACGTTCTCTATCTGTTCGTCGCCCATGCGCATGATGGAGCCTTTTCCGAAGTCCTTCTCGATCTTCGACATGGCAGCCTGCAGGGCCTTCAGCTTCTCGCTCTGTGGGTTGAGGGCCTCATTGCCCTCAGTTTCTTTCTTTGCCATAGTGTACGGTGTGGAATGGTTTTGATGTTTTGATTGATTCTACAGTTCCAGGTCGACGTCGTGCAGCTCGTGCCAGGGCAGGCCCTGGAGGTTGAGCTGCTCGAGGAACGGATCGGGGTCGAACTCCTCGACGTTGAAGACGCCGGGCTTGCGCCAGAGGCCCTTGCAGAACATCATGGCTCCGATCATGGCGGGCACGCCCGTGGTGTACGAGACGCCCTGCATGCCCGTCTCCTCGTAGGCGGCGCGGTGGGAGCAGTTGTTATATATATAATAGGTGTGCTCCTGGCCGTCCTGTCCGATGCCGCGGATGCGGCAGCCGATGCTGGTCTGGCCCTCATAGTTCTCGCCGAGGTCCTGCGGGTTGGGCAGCACGGCCTTGAGGAACTGCAGGGGCACGATCTTCACCTTGACCGTCTTGCCCGAGCCGTCGGCCAGGGGAGCCTCGTACGTGACCTCGTCGATGCGGCTCATGCCGATGTTCTGGATCACCTCGAGGTGCTTCAGGTATTGCTGTCCGAAGGTCATCCAGAAGCGTGCGCGGCGGATGGTCGGATAGTTCAGCACGAGCGACTCAATCTCCTCGTGGTGGAGCAGATAGCTGTCGCGCGGTCCGATCTCGGGATAGGTCAGGTCCTTATGGATTTCGAGCGGCTCGGTCTCCACCCACTGTCCGTTCTCCCAGTAGAGTCCCTTCTGGGTGATCTCGCGGATGTTGATCTCGGGGTTGAAGTTGGTGGCGAAAGCCTTGTGGTGGTCGCCGGCGTTGCAGTCGACGATGTCGAGATACTGGATTTCCTTGAAGTGGTGCTTGGCGGCATAGGCGGTGAAGATGCTCGTCACGCCCGGGTCGAAGCCGCAGCCGAGGATGGCCGTCAGTCCGGCCTCGCGGAAGCGCTCGCGATAGGCCCACTGCCATGAGTATTCGAAGTGGGCCTCGTCCTTGGGCTCATAGTTGGCCGTGTCGAGATACGAGCATCCGCAGGCCAGGCAGGCGTCCATGATGGTCAGGTCCTGATAGGGCAGGGCCAGGTTGACGACCAGGTCGGGCTTATAGCTCGAGAAGAGCGCCTTCAGCTGCTCCACGTCGTCGGCGTCGACCTGTGCGGTCTGTATTGGCATCGTGTAGCCCTTGGCATGGATGGCCTCGACGAGCGCGTCGCACTTCTGCTTGCGGCGTGATGCAATCATGAACTCGGTGAAAACTTGCGGATTCTGTGCTATCTTGAATGCCGCAACGGTAGCGACGCCTCCGGCGCCGATCATCAGGATTCTGCTCATTGTTCTTTTTTCTTCGATTATGTTGATTTGTTGTTGTCTGTTGTCGCGCTGTGCGTACCAGAAGTTAATCATGTCGCCACGCTCGCCCTCCTTGCGGTCGGCAATGGTGTTGTCGAAATTGCGGTTGAGTCGGAATATCTTTCCCATAGAGGTTTTTCCTTTTTCGTGTGGATTGATGTTGCAAAGTTAGCAAAAAAGTGAGAAACGGCAAAACTTTCGGCCGATTATTTCTTGAACGTAGCGGGAAGTGGCTGTCAGCGCGATGCGTGATGGGAGATAATGAAGCGGTCCTTTGAGGCCGGAGAAGCGGTCCTTTGGCAGTCGAGAAGCGGTCCTTTGTGACCCGAGAAGTGCCGCTTTGTTTTTGAGAGAAGAAGTGGACGCACCCCACACGCGAGCAATGCGTGGGGTGCGTCCACCTTATTCTATAGAATGAGCCGACGGCGGCCTGCCGCTGGGAGTAGTCAGGCGTCGGGACGTATCTCGTCGGACTTGATGCCGAGGGCCGACAATAGCGAGTAGCCCAGGATTTCCTGAGCGAAGGCTCCGCCCTGCATGGGCTGCATGGCAAAGACGGTGATGTGCTTGTCGGCTGTGTCGGCTTGCTGTATCGTGGCGCGCACCTGCTGGTAGTGCTGCTCGTCGGGCACGACCATGATGCGCTTGACGTCAGGTTGCGACAAGAGGAAGGCGAGGGTGTCAGTCATCAGTTGCTGCTTGCCGGCAATGGCTTCCGTGGGGACGCTGTTGAAGACGAACTCGCCCAGGGGGCTGCGGAAAGCCTGGCCAGTGAGCTGGCTGGCATAGTGGGCCGGCACGAAGTTGCGAAGCTCCGCATGGTCTTTCTCGTGGATGAGAATGACGTTGGTCTGATGGTCGCCCTCGCGCAGACCGCCGTCGAGGGCGATGCACTCAGCCCATCGGGCCATGTCGGCCTGCTGGATGCGGCGGCCGAGCATGCGCTCGAAGTTGACGATGAGGTCGAAGGCCACGCGGTCGATGTGGTCGGCGTCGGCCAGTATGACGTTCTCGGCCCACTTGGGGGATTGTTGCTGTGTAGTCATGAGTGTATTTTTATTTAGACGGCAAAGTTACGAAGAAAAGTTGGATTGGCAAAGGGAAGGCTGTGAAATTGATATAAATCAAGCGAAAAGTCATATATTTGGGGTTAAAAATCAAATTGTGGTGCTTCGTCACAAGGAATTGATATACCTTTGCAACCGAAATCAATTAACTCAAGGAATAACAAGTATGAAAAGTATATTGGAGGGACGCCCAGCCTTGAAGGCCGAGGTCTATAAGATTGCAGAGGTCGCCGGCTATCTGTGGCAGAACGGATGGGCCGAGCGCAATGGCGGTAACATCACGGTGAACGTGACTGACCTGGTGGACGACGAAATCCGTCAGCTGCCTGCCATTAGCGAGGTGAAGCAGATCGGCGTCAAGCTGCCAGCCCTGAAAGGCTGCTACTTCTATTGCAAGGGAACGGGCAAGCGCATGCGCGACCTGGCCCGCTGGCCGATGGACAACGGCTCCGTCATCCGCATCCTCGACGATTGCGCATCGTATGTCATCATTGCCGACAACGCCGTGATGCCGACGAGCGAGCTGCCCAGCCACCTGACCGTCCATGCCCACCTCATCGAGAGCGGCTCGCCCTATAAGGCTACGGTCCACACGCATCCCATCGAGCTGGTGGCCATGAGCCACAACCGCGCCTTCCTGGGCAAGGATGTGCTGACGAAGATCCTGTGGTCGATGATTCCTGAGACGAAGGCTTTCTGCCCGCTGGGTCTGGGCATCGTGCCCTACACGCTGCCTGGCTCGAACGAGCTGGCCGATGCCACGCTGAAGGAGCTCGAGGACTACGACGTCGTCATGTGGGAGAAACATGGCGTCTTTGCCAAGGGTCTCGACGTGATGGATGCCTTCGACCAGATCGACGTGCTCTCGAAGAGTGCCAAGATCTACATCAATGCCAAGGCCATGGGCTTCGAGCCTGAGGGCATGAGCGACGAGCAGATGAAGGAGATGACGAAGGCATTCAACCTGCCCCGTTAATATATTATAGAAGGAGAAAGCATAGATTTAAAAAGAAAACAACTACTGACTACATATAATCATTATTACTTACTATTTAGTGAAACAGAAGAGCCCCCGCCGCTGTGAAGCGCCGGGGGCTTAATCGTTGGAAAGGGGTGGGGGAGCGATTACTCGCCCACCACGATGACGACGCGGTTGTCGTCGTTGTTGGCAAACGGCTGCACGGTGTCGCCCTTCGACTCTGTCGAGATGCGGCTGGCCTTGATGCCCTTCTTGACGAGGATGTCCTTCACGGTCTTCACGCGCTGGTCGGAGAGACGCTTGTTGATGGCCGTCGTGCCAGTACCCTTGTCAGCATAGCCGACGAGCGAAATCTTGGCGTTGGGGTTCTCGTTGGCAAACTTCACGATGGCGTCGATCTTGCTGTTCTGAACGTCCTTGACGTCGCTCTTGGCCAGTTCGAAGAAGATGTTCTCGGCCACCTTGGCAGGCTTCACGACGGGCTTCGGCTCTTCCTTCTTGGGCTGGGGAGCGGGCTTCGGCTCTTCCTTCTTGGGCTGGGGAGCGGGCTCGGCCTTGGGCTCCTGGACAGGCTCAGCCACGACGGGAGCTACGGGAGCAGCCTTCTTGGCCTTCTTGAATCCGAACTTGTAGGTGATGCCGGCCATGGCGTAGGGCCACCACTTGTTGTTGTCGTGCAGACCCTCGTTCTTCTGGCGCACATAGTTGGTACCGGCCTCGAGGTTGAAGCCCCAGTGCTTGGCGATGTTGAAGTCGAGCTGGCCGCCGACCTTCCAGGCTGTGTTCCAGCGGTCGCCACCCTCAGAGATGCTGTAGGCATAGTTGTCAACCCAAGAGTGGGGGACGGCCAGGTTGAAGGGGGCTCCGGCAATGGCAATGACGTTGACCAGATTGTTGCGGTTGGGGAAGAACACGTTCGACAGGTTGAACATCATGTCGAGGTCGATGTTGCCGATCTTGCTCTTGTATTCGTCACCGCCGGGCAGTTCAGCCTTCCATGTGCTACCATTGGCCTGCAGGCGCAGACCGAACACCTGTGTGAAGTTGTAACCGATGTTCAGCGCAGCCATGGGGCTCCACTTGCGGTCGATACCTTCACCATTGTAGGCTCTCATCACACCACCCTGCACGCCGATGAAGGCATGAGGATAATTGCTCTCTTGCTGAGCATTCATGTTGATGGCAAAGAACATAGCCATCATGGTAAGAATAAATTTGTACTTCATAAATAATTGTTTATAGAATTAAATGACATTTAATTTCCGTTGCAAAGATAATGCGTTTTTTCG
This sequence comes from uncultured Prevotellaceae bacterium, assembly GCA_902779455.1. Taxonomy (GTDB): domain Bacteria; phylum Bacteroidota; class Bacteroidia; order Bacteroidales; family Bacteroidaceae; genus Prevotella. The sequence goes on along the minus strand of CACZBS010000036.1, from coordinate 53,209 downwards.
TACAAAACAAATTTTTGTGACGAAAAAACGCATTTCTCAGCGAAATCGATTGTTTTTTATCCGCTTTTCCTCAGAACTCCTCGCCATAGCGCTCCTTGACGATGTCGTCGAGCGAGCGGCCACGCGTGTTGGGCATGCCGAGCAGACCGACGACGAGCGACACGGCCAGCAGGGCTATCATGCAGTAGGCCGCAAGGGTGAAGCCTTCGCCGTTCTCACCATAGATGAAGGTGAAGATGAGGCCCCACAGAGCCGACAGTCCGCGGACGATGAAGAACATCAGTCCCTGGGCGCCGGCACGGAACTTGGCCGGGAAGAGCTCAGAGCCCCACAGGGCATAGAAGATCTGCACGGAGCTGCCGTTGTTGATGCCCCAAAGGATGGTGAACAGCCAGATGCCGCCGATGGTCTGCACGCCGCCTCCGATGATGAGCAGCCATGCCGTCAGTGCGGCCACGAGTCCGAAGACATAGAAGAACCGGTGGGCCACCTTGTCGACGAAGAACGAGATGATGAACGTGGTGACGACGACGAAGACCCAGCTGACGCAGCTCAGCATGTTGGCTGTCTCGTTGCTCAGTCCGCCGGCCGTCTCGTAGATGTGAGGCATGAAGAAGCCCATCACCGAGGCCACGAGGTTCCACGACAGGTAGATGGCAGCGAGGAAGGCGACGGTCTTGACGGCTATCTTGTTGGTGAACAGCATCTTGATGTTGTCCACGATGCCACTCTTGTCGACAGCTTTCTGGGCCGTGTATTCCTTGCTCTCCTCGAGCTGACGCTGGAGGGTCCAGGCAATGAAGGCGACGATGAAGAGCGTCAGGAAGACCACGCGCGAGGAGAAGACCTCGACGGCAGCCTGCGCCGCGTCAGCGCCGATGATGGCATGTGCCAACGACTCCACGGGGCCATAGAGCACGCCGCCCGGAGCGAGGAGCATGCCGAAGAAGAGGATGAACATGGGTCCGAGGCCCCATGACATCTGCGAGATACAGATGTTGCGGCCGCGGTTGCCCACCTCTGACGACTCAGAGATGTAGGTCCATGAGGCAGGAACGCCCACGCCGACGGAGATGCCCGTGATGAGGAATCCTGCGAGCAGCATGGGATAGCTGAAGGAGAACATCACGATGAGCACGCCGAGCATGTAGACCAGCAGGTTGTAGGTGAAGATGAACTTGCGCCCGAACTTGTCGGCCAGGAATCCGCCGATGATGGCACCGATGGCGGCGCCCAGCGCGTTGGCACTCAGGGCGTTGAGCCATCCCAGATGCATCTCGGACAGCCCGAGGTAGTTCTGCCAGAGCGTGATGCCGCTTGATCCGGCCACGATGGCGCCCGCATCCAGATAATTGTTCAGAGACACCGCCAGGGTGCTCTTCAAGCTTCCACTTTTCTTTGCCATACTTTATTCTGTTTTCCCGAATGGGCGTTATTCCGTCATATCGAGATCTCGTTATTTCGTTATATCGGTGTTTCGATATTTCGTTATCTCGATATTTCGGGATAACGCCATTCGGCCATTATTATCTGCAGACGATGTCGCACTTGATATTCAGGATCTTGGCCACCTTGAGGATGGTGTCGGCATGATGGCCGACGGCGGCAGCCATGTGGTGGGTCGGGCCGGCCTCGCTCCACTTGTTGACGAACTCGCGGCAGGGCAGCGAGAACTTCGTGCGCATGTTGGTGTCGCCGAACATGAAGATGGGGCCTTCCTCATTGACGCCCTCGGCCACGACGAACTTGAAGATGCCGTTGCGGTCCTGCGTGATGGCCAGATAGGTGACGGGGCCTGTGGGCGGATAGAACTGCGTCAGGTAGCCGCCGCCGGTCTTGCCGTGGAAGACCGGCACGATCTTCATCGTCGGCTTGTGGGCCTGCGAGATGTCGTAGTCGCCCGAGCCGGAGTGGCCGATGATGCAGATGTCCTTCGGGAAGTCGATGGAGTACATCTCTGCCAGGGTGCCCGTGCCCGAGATGGTCTTCAGGATCGACATGGCCATGGCCACCTTCATGTCTCCCTCGACGGCGCAGGCCGTGTGCTGCTTGATGAGCATCGAGAAGGCGGGGATGAGCATCGAGTCGAGCTTGCCGGCCACGCCCTGAGCGAAGCCAGCATAGTGGGAGGCGATCATGCCGAGCTTCTCGTCCTTGACCCACTGCTCGAAGGCTACGACGTAGCGGGCCATGTCCCATACCTTCTCAATGGTGCCGCCGCCCTCAATCTCGAACGTGTCGAGGATGTCCTGTGCCTTGGCACGGATGGCCTGCTCGTCAGTGATGTTGTCGGCGATGGCCCACATCTGCTCCCAGTCGAACTGCTTGGTGTAGACGAACATGCGGTGATAGAGGTTGGTCTCGTCGATGTAGAGGTCCATCATGCCGGGGTAGGGGCGTCCGATCTGTGCGATGTTAGTGTCGCGGAAACGGCGGCGCACCTGTGCTGCACGGCACCAGTCCTCAATCTCGCGCTGCACCTCGGGGTCGCCGCCTTCGACGACGCCCGTGATGACGGCCGAGCGCTTGCCGGCACGGTTCAGGTCGGCCACCATCTCGCCGATGGCACCGCAGGCATAGAGCTCGCCGAGCCATGTGGGGATGTCGGTCTTGTCGTAGTCGGGGGCCAGCTTCTTCTGCACGTTGACGATGACGACGGGCACGTCGAGGTCGCGCACGGCGGGCAGCATATTATAAGAGGTGCAGTAGGTGAGCATCTGCAGGATGACGAGGTCGACGTCGGCGGCGCGGAACTTGTCGCCGGCCTCCATCGACTGCTCCTTGGTGGTCACCATGCCTCCGTCGATGATCTCGATCGTGTCGGGCAGGGTCTTCTTGAAGTCTGCATACTGCTGCTCGAACTCAGGTACGAGCTGTGGGAACTGTGGCAGATAGGCCTGCAGCGCAATGCTGAATACGCCCACGCGGGCTTTTGTCTCAACTAATGGTTTTGCCATAATTACTTAAATATTACTTTAACAATGTGTTTATATTATCGTTAGGACAAAAATCTCTCAAAAATTCAACAAAAATCAATTATTAACTCAAGGACAAAAAATCTACAAAATTAATTAGTGGAGCGAGTGACATATTTATATTCGCCAGCTAAAATGTCATAGAAATACCTTTCAGAAATAAGTCTGTCGGGATTACCAAAATTGATAAGGATTCCAGCACAAGAATCTGTAATTCGCATATAGTTAAATAGTTGTGCTCTATGATCCTTTGTAAGTTCAGACACGGCCTTTAATTCAACAATGATATCACCGAAACACACAAAATCCGCCTTGTAAGTTTTATTCAGTTCTTTATCGTGAAAATACATTTTCAATAATTTCTCCCGTTCCCAGGGAATACCTTTTTCACTGCATACAATTGACATACATTCCTGATAGATAGGCTCTGAATAACCGAATCCCAACTCGTTATATAAGTCCATTGCAGCACCAATGATTTCATACATCCTTTTTAAGTAATCTTGCTTGTCGTAAAGATGCATACAGATTTTTATTGGATTTTTGGAGATTTTTGTTTTTATTTACTGATGATAGTCAGGTACTTGTCATAAGCTGCGTCCCACAGGGCCTTGTCCTGGGGCTCATAGCGCACCAGCTCCAGCGAGTTGGCAATAATCTGGCGCATCTGCCAGATGTCGCCGACCAGTCCGGCGGCTTTGGCTTGCATCATGATGTTGCCGATGGCGGTGCCCTCCTGCGGGCCGGCCAGGACGGTGACGCCCGTGGCGTTAGCCGTGAACTGGTTGAGGTAGCGGTTGAGCGAACCGCCTCCGATGATGTGGAGCACGTCGAGGCGGAACGGTGCAAACTCCTGCAGCCACTGGAACACCTGGCGGTAGCGCAGTGCCAGCGAGTCGAAGATGCAGCGGCATATCTCGGCCGGTGTCTCAGGCACGGGCTGGTTGGTCATGCGGCAGTAGTCCTGAATGGCGCCGATCATGCTCGACGGAGCGGCAAACATCTGGTTGTCAGGCTCGATGATGGAGCGGAAGGGCGCTACGGCCATCGCCTGTCCCTGAAGCTCGGGATGGCTGAGGCTGCGCACCTCTTCGGGCCACTCCAGTCGGCAGCGCTCGTAGAGCCACATGCCGCAGATGTTCTTCAGGAATCGCGTGGTGCCCTCAATGCCGCCCTCGTTGGTGAAGTTGCGTTCGTAGGAGAGGTCGTTGATGATGGCGTCGCGGGTCTCGATGCCCATCAGGCTCCACGTGCCGCTGGAGAGGTAGGCAAACTTCTCGTCCTTGGCCGGCACGGCAGCTACGGCCGAGCCTGTGTCGTGGCCGGCGACGGCGATGACGGGCACGGGGCCCATGCCTGTCAGCCGCTGCACCTCGTCAGTCAGTACGCCGATGACGGTGCCCGGGCGGACCATCTTGCCGAACTTCGAGCGGCTCAGTCCTACGGAGGCCAGCAGTCGCTCGTCGAGCTGACCCGTGCGGGGGTCGAGCATCTGCGAGGTCGATGCGATGGTGTATTCGCACACCTCGTTGCCCGTCAGCATCCAGCTCAGTGCATCGGGCACGAATAGTATCTTCTGTGCATGCTCGAGTGCCGAGTTCTGTTCGCGCCGCATGGCGTAGAGCTGGAAGATGCTGTTGAAGTTCATCAGCTGAATGCCGGTGATGTCGTAGACCTCGCGCTTGCCGATGACGTGCTTCAGGTAGTCGTCCATGGCGTCGAAGGTGACGGGGTCGCGATAGGCGCGCGGGTTGCGCAGGATGGCGCCGTCGGCTCCGATGCAGACGAAGTCGACGCCCCACGTGTCGATGCCGATCGAGGTGATCGTCAGTCCGCGGCGGCTAGCCTCCTTCAGTCCGCGGATGATCTCGAAGTAGAGCCCCTGGATGTCCCAGTAGTAGTGGCCTCCCTGGACGATGAGGTTGTTGGGGAATCGCGTCAGCTCTTCCAGTTCCGACCGTCCGTCGTCGATAGACCCGACGATGGTTCGTCCGCTCGTGGCTCCGAGGTCGACGGCAAAGAAATATTTCTTGTCTTCCATTGCTTGCTTTTTTGTTTTGTTAGCAGTAATCTGATTAGTTGTGTGCAAAATTACTGATAAATTGTGTTTTTCGACATCAAACTTTGACAATATAACCTGCTTTTTTGATTTTTTTATCGTACCTTTGCGGCAAATTTGAATATTAACCTAAAAAAACGACTGATATTGTAATGACTACTCTGACCGTAATGATTGTCGCGTTCTTCATCGTGGGCTACCTTTGCATTGCCCTGGAGAGCGTGACCAGGATCAACAAGGCTGCCATCGCCCTGCTGATGTGCGTGGGATGCTGGACGCTGCTGATGGTGGCTCCCGGGGCTTATTTTCCTGACGTGGCGGCCGAGGGGCTGGCGGGCCACGTCGGCGGACTGATCCAGCACCATCTGGGCGACACGGCCTCCACGCTCTTCTTCCTCATGGGGGCGATGACCATCGTCGAGATTGTCGACTTCAACGGCGGCTTCAACTTCGTGCGCGACACGATGCAGACGCGCTCAAAGCGCAAGCTGCTCTGGCGCGTGGCCTTCATGACCTTCTTCCTGTCGGCCATCCTCGACAATCTGACCACCTCGATCGTCATGATCATGGTGCTGCGCAAGCTCGTGCAGAGTCGCGAGGAGCGGCTCATCTATGCGGCCCTCATCATCATTGCGGCCAACTCGGGCGGCGCCTTCTCGCCCATCGGCGACGTCACCACCATCATGCTCTGGATCAAGGGCGTCATCACCACGCAGGGCGTCATCAGCGAGATTCTCGTGCCCTCGCTCGTCTCGATGATCATTCCCGCATTCATCCTGCAGATGCACCTGAAGGGCTCCTTCGCCACCACTGACGACTCAGAGACCATCCAGACAAGCGAGTTCACCAGCCGTCAGCGCACGGCTATCTTCTGTCTCGGCATCGGCGGACTCGTGTTCGTCCCCGTCTTCCGTGCCCTCACCAGCCTGCCTCCCTTCATGGGCATCCTGCTCGTGCTGGGCGTGCTCTGGACCGTAACTGAGATCTTCCATCGCCGTCACGGCGAGGAGGACACGATGGCCCATCGCGTGAGCGATCTGCTCTCGCGCATCGACCTCTCCACGATCATGTTCTTCCTTGGCATCCTCATGGCCGTCGCCGTGCTCGAGGAGATCGGCACGCTGACAGATCTGGGCCAGTGGCTCAACGACGTCACATCGGGGAACCATTATCTCGTCACGGGCATCATCGGCGTGCTCTCGGCCGTCGTCGACAACGTGCCCCTCGTGGCTGGCGCCATGGGCATGTATCCTGTGGCCGAGGTAGGCGACATGGCCGTCGACGGCATCTTCTGGCAGCTGCTGGCCTACTGTGCCGGCGTGGGCGGCTCGATGCTCATCATCGGCTCGGCTGCCGGCGTGGTGGTCATGGGTCTGGAGAAGATCACGTTCGGGTGGTATATGAAGCGCATCACGTGGATTGCCTTCACGGGCTATCTGGCCGGCATCCTGTGCTACTGGCTGGAGAAACAACTCTTCTAATGCGTTCAATCCGGAGGCTGAAGACGAGGACTAAATGTAAATAAAATTCTGAATATTCGGCTGGTAAAGGCTAATTGCTTGATTTTCTGACGACTTTTGCTTTGCGAAAAATGAAGCGCCGCTTCTCGGGCCGAGAAGCGGCGCTTTTTAATCAAAGAAGCGGTGCTTTTCGAGCCGAAAAGCACCGCTTCTTTTGATGGCGTATGTCGTTTGTAAAAATAAATCCGAGTGGAATGCTTGGCTGTCTGCCTGTCGTTTCAGGCTCAGCCCGCCCTCAGGTCGCTGGGCTTTCGGCCCGTCTTCTGCTTGAATTTCGACGAGAAGTAGTCGGGCGAGTCGAAGTTCAGCCGATAGGCAATCTCCTTGATGCTCATGTCGGTCGTCGTCAGCAGTTCCTTGGCGTGCTGCAGCCGCAGGTCCTGCTGATAGGTGGCGGGCGAGAGCCCCGTGTGCTCCTTGAAGAGCTTGCGGAAGTTGCTGTAGCTGACGCCAAGCTCCTCGGCCAGCTGCTGGATGGTCAGCGTGCTCTCGAGCGATTCGCGGATGCGCAGGCGGGCGCGGTTGATCATGTCGACATGACTCTGGTCGCGGTTCTTCAGCTCAATGTTGCGCTCCAGCGAATACATCCGCCCGATGAGGTGGTTGACGATGCCGGCCATGAGCTGCTGCGAGTAGGCTGCCTCCTCCTGGGCACTCCTGTAGGCAGCACGGAAGAGCCCTACGAGCACATCGCTGAAGCCGACGTGATAGATGGGCTTTTTGGGCGAGAGGAAGCCGGCGCGGACGCGGTCGTCCATGTTGTGGCCGCGGAATCCGATCCAGTATTTCTTCCATCCGCGTGAGTTGAGCGGATGGTAGGAGTGCCACTCGCCTGGGAAGAGCAGGAAGATGTCGCCCTCGTGCAGCCGGGCCTCGCGGACGGTGCGCGTGTGGAGCACGCCCTCGCCCTCGACGATGTAGAGCAGCTGGTATTCGTTGAGCACGCGACCTTTCTCCACGTCGAAGTAGTAACCGTCAGCATGTCCGTGCGTCGGATAGCTGTCGCCAGGGTTGATCTCCTCATACCCTACGGTGGTGATGATCAGTCCCCACAGCTCGTCGCGCTCGCTGGCCAGCATGTATTTGCTCGTCTGTGTTGCCATAGGTCTGTTTTTTGTTGGTTGGGTCTTTGGGCTATTTGTTCATCAGCTTGCGAGCCTCCTGACCCATCTTGACGATGAAGACGCCGCGGCCCAGCGGACGAAGGTCGTAGGTGGCGTCGCGAGTGGTGGTGAACAGTTGCTCGCCTTTAGCGTTGTAGAGGGTGACGCGCTCACCGTCGGCAACGGTCAGCCGCAGCTGTCCGCCCTCCACTTTCATCTCGGAGCGGCTCTTGCTGACAGTGGCGATGCCGGCTGCGGTCTGCGAGAAGAACATGCGCTCGAGCGAGGCCAGGGGCAGCCGCTGCTCGGCACCCGAGTTCAGATGGAGCACCATGTCGCTGGCGTCGAAGGTGATCTTGTCAATCGTGTTGACCTCGATGCTCGTCTCGGCAGCTTCCTGCGTGATGGTCAGATAGGCATAGTTGTCAGCCATGGCGGGCATTCCGAGCATGAGCATGAGTGTGGTCAATAGTGTGGCTAAACGTTTCATAATCTGTCTTTATAATAATAATGTTGGTGCAAAGATAGTCATTTTTTGCGAAAAAGTCACAATCTGGGCGATTTTTTTGAAAAAAGATGTCAGTTTTGTTGCAAGATTCAGAAAATATTCCTAAATTTGCTCACCGAAAAACTTTTTAACTATATCAGATATGTTAGACGTAAAAGAAACATTGCAGAAAGCAGAAGAGCGGATGGAAATGGCCGCCATGTTCCTCGACGACGAGCTGAGCCGCATCCGCGCCGGCCGCGCCAACGTGGCCATTCTCGACGGCATTCGCGTGGAGTCATACGGCAGCCGCGTGCCGCTGAACCAGGTGGCCACGGTCAACTGTCCTGACGCCCGCACCATCGCCATCAAGCCTTGGGACCGCAAGCAGATTAAGGACATCGAGAAGGCCATCATGGCCAGCGACGTAGGCATCACGCCAGAGAACAACGGCGAGGTGATCCGCCTGCAGATCCCGCAGCCGACGGAGGAGCGCCGTCGCGACCTGGTGAAGCAGTGCAACAAGATAGCCGAGAAGGCCAAGGTGGAGGTGCGCAACGTGCGCTCCGACGTCAAGGACCGGCTGAAGAAGGCCATCAAGGACGGCCTCTCGGAGGACAACGAGAAGGACGCCGAGCTGGAGCTGCAGAAGCTGCACGACAAGTATATCAAGCGGCTCGACGACCTCATTGAGGCGAAGAACAAGGAAATCATGACCGTCTGATGCACGGTCTGGTTGTTAAGAACACAGGCAGCTGGTACACCGTCCGCACGGACGATGGCCAGTTGCTTGATTGTAAGATAAAGGGCAATTTCCGGCTGCGTGGCATCCGGTCGACGAATCCTGTGGCCGTAGGCGACCGCGTGGAGATAAAAGCCTCCCCTGGCGGGGGGATGTTTATCACGGAGATCGAGGACCGCCGCAACTACATCATCCGCCGATCGCAGAACCTCTCGAAGCAGAGTCACATCCTGGCCGCCAACGTCGACCAGGCCCTGCTCGTCGTCACCGTCAGCCATCCCCAGACCTCGACCACCTTCATCGACCGCTTCCTGGCCTCGGCTGAGGCCTATCGGGTGCCTGTCGTGCTTGTCTTCAACAAGACCGACCTGCTCGACGAGGACGAGCGTCGACTGCAGCAGATGATGGTCCGGCTCTATGAGACCATCGGCTACGAATGTCGCGAGATCTCAGCGGCCGACGGCACTGGCGTCGAGGAATTGCGACCCATGCTCAGCGGCAAGATCACGCTGCTCAGCGGCAACAGCGGGGTGGGGAAGTCGACGCTCATCAACCGCCTCGTCCCTGGCGCTGACCTGCGCACGGCCCAGATAAGCGACGCCCACGACACTGGCATGCACACCACGACGTTCTCCGAGATGATCAGTCTCCCCGGCCCCACGGACGGCGCGCCCTCCTACCTCATTGACACGCCGGGCATCAAGGGCTTCGGCACCTTCGACATGGAGCCCGAGGAGCTGACGAGCTACTTCAAGGAGATCTTCCATTTCTCCAAGGACTGCCGCTTCTCCAACTGCACCCATACGCATGAGCCGGGCTGTGCCGTGCGCCGTGCCCTCGACGACCACTACATTGCCGAGAGCCGCTATCAGTCCTACCTCTCCATGCTTCAGGACAAGGACGAAAGCAAGTATCGTGAGGCTTATTGACTCCAGTTTTTTCCCTCCCGCCCCATGAAAGACTTCGCCGCCATCGACTTCGAGACTGCCAACAACGAGCGCACCAGTGTCTGCTCGGTGGGTGTGGTCGTCGTGAGGAACGGCGAGTTTGCCGACCGGTTCTATTCGCTCATTCAGCCTGAACCAAACTATTATAACTATTGGTGTACGCGGGTGCACGGGCTGACCTGTCGCGACACGGACGAGGCGCCGCTCTTCCCTGAGGTGTGGGCCCGGGTCGAGCCGCTCATCGAGGGACTTCCCCTCGTGGCCCACAACAAGGCGTTCGACGAGACCTGCCTGAAGGCCGTCTTCCGCTGCTATCAGATGGACTATCCCGACTACGAGTTCTATTGCACGCTCATTGCCTCGCGGCGTGCCTTCCGCTATCTGGCCGACCATCAGCTCCACACCGTGGCTGCCGAGTGCGGCTATCGGCTGGAGCATCATCACCACGCGCTGGCCGACGCTGAGGCTTGTGCCTGGATAGCCCGCGAAATCCTGTAACTAAACAATAATCAATCTATAGACTATGAGAAAAATTGCTTTACTGGGCGCACTGATGCTGACCATGGCTGCCGGGGCGCAGGAGACAACCCGAGTGACGACATTCCGGCTGGCAGGCCCGATGGCCGTGCGTGCGCCGTTCGGCATGGATTCTGTCGACGTGCAGGGGAATAAGTTCGACGAGCAGTCGCTCCTCGGGGCGCTCAGTCTGACGGCACCCGCCGCGACGACGTTCAGCGCCGAGGTGCTGCCCTCGCTCGACGATGCCAAGAGCGTCGGCGTGCTTTCGTTCTATATCAACAATGCGAGCTATCTGAAGGGCAAGATCAACGTCAAGGGACCGAAGAACTATAAGCTGTTCATCGACGGCGCTGAGGCTCAGGCTGACCTAAAGCTGGCGCCCGAACACCACACCGTGGCCATCAAGTTCATGACCGACGCCAAGGCGCAGGACTCCATCCAGGTGTCGATTGAGGCCGACAGGGCGGTCGACTGCACCGTCGACGAGCGCCATCCCTACATGGTTCACGACCTGACCGACGGGCGCCGCGTGCGCGGAGTGTCGCTGTCGGCCGACGGCGCCTATGTCGTCGTGAGCTATCAGACGACGGAGCGTGGCGGCAATGCGCAGTGGAGCTATGAGCTGCGCGAAGTGAAGACGGGCCGGCTGGTGAGGATGCTGGGCAAGGGCGTGCAGTGGATGCCGCGCACGGTGGCCTTCCTCGAGGAGGAATGGGACGCCGGACGGCGCATGCTCGTCAAGGTCGACCCGCAGACAGGCGAGCGCACCCGCTTTGCTACGGACGTGCCCAAAGGCTCGTTCACCGTCAGCCCCACTGAGGACTACCTGATCATCATGTCAGAGGAGGAAGGACCCAAGGAGGACGAGCAGGTCTACGAGGTCGTCGAGATGGACGACCGCCAGCCGGGCTGGCGCAAGCGCAACCATCTCCTGCGCTACGATATCGCCACGGGTCTGAGCCAGCGCATCACGTTCGGCAACAAGGGCGAATACCTCTACGACATCTCGCAGGACGGTCGCCAGTTGCTCATCGGCACCAGCCGCTCGCGACTGGAGAAGCGCCCGACGACCGTCAGCGACTTCTACATCATGGATGCCCACTCGATGGCCGTCGACACCGTCATCACCTCGGGCGAGTTCCTTGGCGGCGCCAGCTTCTCGCCCGACGGCCGCCAGTTGCTCATCGTCGGCAACCCGGAGGCCTTCAATCGCATCGGCTGCCAGCTGCCCGACGACGTCACGCCCAGCATGACGGAGAACGAGCTCTTCCTCTATGACCTCGCATCCGCGAAGGTGACGCCGCTGACGAAGGACTTCGACCCCTCTGTCAGCAATGTCGACTGGTCGTGGGCCGACGGCATGATCTATTTCTCAGCAGAGCATCGCGACTATGTCTATGTCTACGAGCTGAATCCCAAGACGGGCAAGATCCGCCAGCTGCCCCTTCAGGGCGACTACATCTATCGGTTCGACATGGCCAGCCATGCCAAGGCCCTTGCCTATCTGGCCTATAAGACCATGGAGCCGGCCTCGGCTTATGTCAGGCCGGGCGCATGGAGCAAGACGGAGCAGACCCTCTTCGACGGTCGCCAGGCTCTGGGCGATGCCGAACTGGGCACGTGCGAGGACTGGAACTACGTCAACTCAAAGGGCGACACCGTCTACGGCCGCCTCTACCTGCCGAAGGACTTCGACGCGACGAAGAAGTATCCCATGATCGTCTATTACTACGGCGGCTGCTCGCCCGTCTCACGCTATTTCGAGTCGCCCTACGCCCCGCAGATGTGGAACTCGCTGGGCTACGTGGCCTACATCGTCGAGCCCAGCGGCGCCACGGGCTTTGGCCAGGAGTGGGCCTCGCGCCATGTCAACACGGCGGGTCGCGGTCCTGCCGAGGACATCATCGAGGGTGTGAAGAAGATCTGCGACGCCCATCCCTTCATCAACAAGGAAAAGATCGGATGCATGGGCGCCTCCTACGGCGGATTCATGACCCAGTATCTGCAGACCGTCACTGACATCTTTGCCTGCGCCGTCTCGCATGCTGGCATCGCTAACCACACCAGCTACTGGGGCGAGGGCTACTGGGGCTACAACTACAGCGAGGTGTCGATGGCCAACAGCTATCCCTGGAGCCACCGCCAGCTCTACGTCGACCAGTCGCCCCTGTTCAATGCCGACAAGATCCACACGCCACTGCTCCTCCTCCACGGCGATGCCGACACCAACGTGCCCGTCATCGAGAGCCTCCAGATGTTCACCGCCCTTAAGCTCCTTGGCCGCGAGGTCGCCCTCGTCGAGGTGAAGGGCGAGAACCACCACATCCTCGACTATGCCAAGAAGGAGAAGTGGCTCGCCACCCAGATGGCCTGGTTCCAGCGCTGGCTCAAGGACGACCCCTCGTGGTGGGACGCCCTCTACCCGAAGAAGCACCTCTGATCGACAGAGTATCGTTATAAAGACAAAGTAATTGCTTTTTTAAGACACAGTAACACAATAACATAGTAACACAATAACAAAGGTTGCAAATATGGTTGCCTTGCCAAAGCGACAATTCTGTTACTATGTTATTGTGTTTCTATGTTATTGTGTTACTGTGTCTTTTAAAAACTAAGGTACTATGTCTTAAGCGACAGGCTACTCTGTCTCACCCGATGGTGATCGTGTACTCGGACATGAAGGAGGAGCCGGGCTGGAGGTGGTTCATGTAGGGCTTGTCGCGGAATTCTCCCTTATAGCCGCGGGGGTCGCCGAGGCCGTACCATGGCTCGATGCAGACGAAGGGGGCCTGCTTCTGGTAGGGGCTCCAGAAGGCGATGATGGGGCAGCGGTAGTCGAGGGTCACGGCGGGCGTGCCGTCGGGGTTGAGCAGGCATGCCTGATGGGTCTGGCAGTTGTGGATCTTGACGCTGTCGTTGGCGAAGAACGCGTCGTCGAAGGCGATGACGCCGTCGCGGATCATGTCGAGGGGTATCTCCGTCATCTCGTGCGAGCCGTCGATGTAGCTCTTCAGACCCTTCAGGGGCTGCTTGTTGTCGAGTGCGATGATGCCGCGCAGGGGCTCGTCCTCGCGGCAGCCGGGGGCCAGGAAGGCGGGGTGGCCGCCAATCTGGAAGTGGAGGTCGCGCACGTCGGTGTTCTCCACGTGCCAGATGACGTGGATCTTGTTGCCGCTGAGACGGTAGGTCACGGCGAGGTTGAAGCGGAAGGGATAGACCTTCAGCGTCTCCTCCGACTCGTGGAGGGCGTAGGTCAGCTTCGTCTCCGTCTGATGGATGAGGGTGAACTTCGTGTCGCGGGCGAAGCCGTGGCGGGGCAGGTGATACGCCTGTCCGTCGACGTAGTAGGTGTCGTTCTCGACGCTGCAGACGAGGGGGAAGAGGATGGGTGAGCGGCGCGGCCACTTCTCGCCGCCCTGCCACAGATACTCGCGCCCTTCGGCGTCCTTGATACTCTGGAGCTCAGCTCCCATCTCGCTGACCTCAATCGTGAGGTGCTGGTTTCGTAGTTGTTCCATGTTTTTTTTTGAGGTTTTTATTGTTTGTTGTTCTTGGGCAGACGACGGGCCTTCCGCAGTGCCTCGGTGATGATCCACTGCAGTTGGCCGTTGGTGGAGCGGAACTCGTCGGCGGCCCAGGCTTCTATAGCATCCATCGTGTCAGCGTCGATACGCAGGATGAAATTCTTCGTCTTCTTTTCTGCCATGTTATTTTTAAGACGGATGTACGGATGTATTTTTAAGACGGATGTACGGATGTATTTTTAAGACGGATGTACGGATGTATTTTTAAGACGGATGTACGGATGTATTTAATTTAAGACGGATGTACGGATGGACGAATTGTTATGGGAGTTTGTTGTAGAGGCGGGTCCTGGGTATTATTTCCAGTTTTTCGCCTCCGAAGTTGATGAGCAGTCCGTTGTCTATGCCAGTGGCGGTGAGGTAGTTGACCAACTGTACGGAATGATACTTGATGAGGTTGTTCACAGCTTTCAACTCTATTATGACCTTGTGGTCTGCAATCATGTCGGCCCGATATTGTCCAATGACGATGTTGTCGTAGTGGACGTCGAAGGGAACTTCCGTCTCAACAAGGATTCCGTGTTTCTTCATCTCAATATACATGGCATTCTTGTAGATTTTCTCTTCGTATCCTGCCGCCAGATGCCTTCGCACAATCTTAGCGCAGTCAATGATTTTCTCAATCAACTCTCTGTCGTCCTCCATCTGTTCTTGTCATTTATGATTTCTCAATATTCTATCCAAATAACGTCAGTCAGTACATCCGTCTGATAGAAAGTCGTCTTGTCGTCTGTTCTTAGACATTTATGATTTCTCAATATTCTATCCAAATAACGTCAGTCCGTACATCCGTCTAATAGATAGTCGTCTTGTCGTCTGTTCTTATAATATTTTATTAAAATAACGTCAGTCCGTACATCCGTCTGATAGATAGTCGTTCCTCCGTCTGTCTTTAGTGGTTGAGCGTTCCGGTGTTGACCACGGGCTGGGCGGAGTCGTCGCCGCAGAGCACGACGAGGAGGTTCGACACCATGGCGGCCTTCTTGTCGTCGTCGAGATCCACGATCTGTTCGCTGGACAGTCTGTCGAGTGCCATCTTGACCATCGAGACGGCTCCCTCGACGATTTTCTCGCGGGCCGTGATGATGGCCGAGGCCTGCTGGCGGCGCAGCATGACGGCGGCAATCTCGGGGGCGTAGGCCAGGTAGTTGATGCGGGCCTCGACGACCTCGATGCCGGCCAGGGCCAGCCGCTCGTCGAGTTTCTGCTCCAGCTGGTCGTTGATCTCCTCGCCGCCCGAGCGCAGCGTCAGCTCGTCGTTGGAGTTGTCCTCGTCGTCGTAGGCATACTGGCCTGCCACCTGGCGGAGGGCGGCGTCGCTCTGCACGCGGACGAAGTTCTCCAGCGCGTTCATCAGGTTGACGGTCGACGACCCCACGCTGACCTCGTTCTTGCTTGCTGCCGAACTCTGTGCCATCGTCTGTGAGTCGACCTCGAACATGGCCTTGTACGTGTCCTTCAGCTTCCACACCAGCACCAGTCCAATCATCACGGGGTTGCCCGTCTTGTCGTTCACCTTGATGGGCTCGGCGTCCAGGTTGCGTGCGCGCAGGCTCACCTTCTTCGTCGAGTAGAAGGGGTTCACCCAGAAGTAGCCCGTGCGCGTGAACGTGCCGGCATAGCGGCCGAACCACGTCAGCACGCGGGCCTCGTTGGGCTCAAGCATCATGAACCCTGCCCAGAGGATGGCGGTGACGATGAGTAGGACGATGCTGCCTCCCAGGAGCCAGCCGCCGCGGCCTATGCCCACGTCGAGCATGATGATGCCATAGACGATGCCGATGATACTCAGCACGGTCAGTGCCAGATTGACTGTCAGCATGAGAAATCCGTTCAACACGCTGCCTTCGAATACTTTCTCTTTTGTCTCCATAAGCAAATTATGTTTAAAGTGATATCGTTTTGATATCGCAAAGATATGGCTTATTCCTGAATGTGCCAAATATTGCCATGCATATTTAACAATTTTTATACGCTGATTGTTTGCGCCGGAATTTGAATAATTCTTTACATCGAACGTTTTGCTTCTGGAAAAGCACCGCTTCTCGGCCCGAGAAGTGCCGCTTTTCGACTCGAAAAGCACCGCTTCTCGACCCGAAAAGGACCGCTTCTTTTTATCATAAATGCAAACCGCCTAAGAATCAGCCGGTTGCAAAAACAGGACATAATCGGTGAATTTATTTTACAAAATGAAGCAGGAGGGCGCATCCCTGCAGCCTCCTGCCTCGTTCAATCGATAACGATATTTACTAACTTGTTTTCTTACTTGAACATCGATTCCTTGATGAGCAGCTGGATGTCTTTCGGCGTGCTCTTGTACTTACAGCAGTTGACGATGTAGCTGACGAGCTTCTCGGGCATGGCCGTCTGCTTCTTCCACACGTCGTGGCGGTTGCGCCAGCGGCCCTTGAAGGTCGTCTTGTCGACGAGCACCATGTCGCCGTCGTTGGTCTTGCGGCCCATCTCGGTGTAGACGCCGTTCTTGAACGAATAGGTGCCATACTCATGTGGCATGACGACGCACTTGCCGTCCTTGGTCAGGGCGATCTCGGCACAGGCATACTCGCCGTCAGGGCCGTAGTACTTGAACTGGGCATAGCCGCTCTCGCGTCCGCAGACCGTCTTCTTCTCGCCCTCCCACTGCATCGACTCCATCAGCCATGCGCCGACGAGCTCCTTGTCGGCCACTTTCGTTGTCTGGGCGTTCATGCCGGCTGCGCTGAGCAGCATTGCGGCGAGGATTAAAAACATCTTTTTCATAAGCTTTACGTTTTTAGGGGTTTGTTGATTGAATGAATTGTCGGCGGCAAAGGTAGGGCGTTTTTGCCATGTGACCAAGGAATCGGCTTTGCATTTGGTTGGCATCTGGCTTGCAAACGCGTTGCAAAGCCGCTATCGGGCCATGCTCAGGATGAAGTCGTCCCAGGCCTTGGCGCCGCCCTTCGTGCCGAACACCTTGGCATAGAGGCGGCTGCGCACCGTGCTGATGGTGCTGACGTCGCGGGCCAGCACGGCGGCGATGTCCTTCGGTGCGATGCGCAGCTTGATGAGCAGACACACCTGATATTCCAGCTCCGACATGGGGCGCAGGCCGCGCAGCTGGCTGGTGAAGCCCGGATAGAGGCGCTTCAGCTGTCGCTCCATCTCGTCCCATTCTTCCTGCCGCAGAGTCTGGCCGCTGGCCATGCGTCTTTGCAGGGCAGCATAGTCGTCGGAAGCGAAGAACTCGTTCTCCACGTCCTCCACAGCCTGCTTCACCGTTGGCGCACGGTTCTCCTTCACCTCCTGAATCTGTTGCAGCTGGAGCTGCAGCCTTTGCCTGGCCCTGCGGTTGCTGAGGGCTACGTGGACGGCGAAAAGGGCCAGCAGGATGATGATGACAATGAGGAGGCTGAAGCCCTGGATGGTCCTTTGCTGCTGGCGCTCCTTGGCGGAGAGGACATAGCGGTTGGGGGCGTCGCTGCTGTGCTCCAGGTCGTCCTGGATGAGCTGTCGCAGTTCGCTGCCCCATTCGCTGAAGATGTCGTCGGCCTTCACCCATGTGAAGCGCACGCCGTTGCGCTGGATGATGAGTATCGTGTCTTGTTCGATGCTGAGCGGGTGCGGGTCGTCGTCCTCCATGTATAGCAGCTCGCCGCCTCCCTTGTCGATGAGCGTCACGCTGTATTGCTCGTCGGGGGTGACGACCAGCCCCGACGACGTCTTCGCCATTCGGCAAACGTGGAGCATGCTGTCGCCGTCGTAGATGCTGCAGTAGGTGCCCCCGTCGTCGAGGGAGAAGTCGTAGGCTGCCCCGACGGGGTGCTCTACGTGTCTCAGCGTCCAGGCGCCGTCCAGGCGATAGGGGGTGATGTCTCTTTGCTGGCATGCTGCAGATAACAGACATAGCGTCAGCAGTTGCATAAAGATTTTCATGATGACTGCAAAGGTACGGCTTTTCAATGAAAAAGCCAAAAAAGATACTTTGCAAATGGTTTGCATCCCCCGAAAACAAGTGGAGATGTGACATGAAACTATGGAAAAACAAAAATCTTTCAAGAATCTTACAGAAATAACCTGGTTAGAAGATTCGTGTAGGATTCTTGAAAGATTTTTGTCATCCTTCTGTGTGGCATGTCAATCAAGAATCTTACAGAAAAAACATGGTTAAAAGATTTGTGTAAGATTCTTGAAAGATTTTTGTCATCCTTCTGTGTGGCATGTCAATCATGACACAGCCTCATGATGTAAGGTCTTGATCAGAAGCGGATGCTGTCGATGATGGCGTCGTCGACGAGGTTGGGCATCGTCACCCGCAGTTCGGGCGTGCGCTCCATCTCGCGGCGGATGGCATCCATCGAACCGCTGTTGCGGGCCCACGAGCGGCGGGCGATGCCGTTGTTGACGTCCCAGAAGAGCATCTGACGGATGCGGCGGTCGCAAGCCTCGGAGCCGTCGATGACCATGCCGAAGCCGCCGTTGATGACCTCGCCCCAGCCTACGCCGCCGCCGTTGTGGATCGAGACCCAGGTGGCGCCGCGGAAGGCATCGCCGATGACGTTCTGGACGGCCATGTCGGCACACTTGTTCGAGCCGTCGTAGATGTTGGAGGTCTCGCGGAAGGGCGAGTCGGTGCCCGAGACGTCGTGGTGGTCGCGGCCCAGGACGATGGGTCGCGAGATCTCGCCGCGGCGGATGGCGTCGTTGAAGGCCAGGGCGATCTTCGTGCGGCCCTCAGCGTCGGCATAGAGGATGCGTGCCTGCGAGCCCACGACGAGGTTGTTGCGTCCGGCCTCGCGGATCCAGTGGAGGTTGTCGAGCAGCTGTCCGCGGATGTCGTCGGTGACGTGGTGACTCATCTCCTCGAGCACCTCGGCAGCCAGCCGGTCGCTCGTCTCCAGGTCTTTCGGGTCGCCGCTGGAGCAGACCCATCGGAAGGGGCCGAAGCCATAGTCGAAGAACAGGGGGCCCATGATGTCCTGCACGTAGGAGGGGTAGCGGAACTTCCCGGCGGCTGAACCGTCGGGCACAAGCACGTCGGCACCGGCACGGCTGGCCTCCAGGAGGAAGGCGTTGCCATAGTCGAAGAAGTACATGCCGCGGTCGGCCAGACGGTTGATGGCGGCCACCTGGCGGCGCAGCGAAGCCTGCACGGCCTCCTTGAACTTCTCCGGCTCGTCGGCCATCATGCGCTGCGACTCCTCGAGCGAGTAGCCCACGGGATAGTAGCCGCCGGCCCAGGGGTTGTGGAGCGACGTCTGGTCGCTGCCCAGGTCGACCGTGATGTCCTCGTCGGCCAGTCGCTCCCATAGGTCGACCACATTGCCGACATAGGCCATCGAGACGATCTTCTTCTCGCTGACGGCCTTCTTGATAGCCGGAATCAGCTCGTCGAGGTTCTCATGCAGCTCGTCGACCCAGCCCTGCTCGTAGCGCTTCTGGGCGGCCTTGGGGTTGATCTCGGCCGTGACGCTGACCACGCCGGCGATGTTGCCCGCCTTGGGCTGTGCGCCGCTCATGCCGCCCAGGCCGGCGGTGACGAAGAGCGTGGAGCGCTCATCGCCCGCCTTCGAGTGCAGGCGCTTGGCGTTGAGCACGGTGATGGTGGTGCCGTGGACGATGCCCTGCGGACCGATGTACATATACGAGCCGGCCGTCATCTGGCCATACTGCGAGACGCCCAGGGCGTTGTCGCGTTCCCAGTCGTCGGGCTTCGAGTAGTTGGGGATCACCATGCCGTTGGTGACGACCACGCGCGGGGCATCCTTGTGCGAGGGGAAGAGTCCGAGCGGGTGGCCGGAGTACATGACGAGCGTCTGCTCATCAGTCATCTCTGAGAGGTATTTCATCACCAGCCGGTATTGCGCCCAGTTCTGGAACACGGCGCCGTTGCCGCCGTAGGTGATGAGCTCATGCGGATGCTGGGCCACGCGCGGGTCGAGGTTGTTCTGGATCATCATCATGATGGCGGCCGCCTGTTCGCTCTTGTGCGGATACTCGTCGATGGGGCGGGCATACATGGGGTAGGTGGGGCGCAGGCGGTACATGTAGATGCGTCCGTACTTGTGGAGCTCCTCGGCAAACTCAGGTGCGAGCTGCGCATGGAGATGTTTGGGGAAATAGCGCAGTGCGTTGCGCAGGGCCAGGCGTTTCTCCGCAGGCGTCAGTATGTCTTTGCGCTTGGGGGCATGGTTGATGGTGGTGTCGTATGCAGGCATTTCGGGCAGCACCTCGGGTATGCCCATCTGTAGTTCTTCTTTGAAAGTCATCATATTGATTTATAGTTTAGATTCTACGATAGCCATAATTTCCTTTTCTGCCTCGTTGGCCTTCTGGATCAGGTCGTTGGCTTCAGCGATGAGCTGCTCGGCGACGGCGCGGTCCTTCAGGCTGCCGGCATTGATCTTCACGTTCAGGCCTGCACCCAACACGGCGGCACGGGCAGCCAGGGCACCCACGCCGGCGTCGCTCACCGAGGCGGGATTGCCCTGCTCGGCCATGGCGCGGCAGATGTCGAATGCCTTGGCGCTGGCCTCCATCGTGTGCAGAGGCACCTGTGCGGCATAGAGCGTGGCGGCCTGGATGGCGGCCGTGCGGGCAGCCTTCTCCTCGTCAGTCTTCTTCGGCATGCCGAAGGCCGCCATGATGCGGTTGAAGGCATCCGTGTCCTCGTCGACGAGGTGGAGCAGCTCTGTCATCAGGGTCTGGCCGCGGTCGGCCCAGTCGGAGAATTCCTTCCAGCGGTCGTCCCATCCGGGCTTGTGGCTCGACAGGTTGGCCACCATCGTGCCCAGCGCAGCGCCCAGTGCTCCCATGTAGGCCGCGATGGTGCCGCCGCCGGGTGCGGGACTCTCGCGCGACGTCTCCTCGGCGAATCCCTTTACGGTGAGGTCGACGAGCTTCTTCTTCGTGTCAGCGCCGTCTTCCATCAAGAATTCAATCACCTTCTCGCGGGGGTTGAACGGCTTCAGGTCGTCGAGACCCATGGAGTGGATGGCGATGTTGAGGATGTCCTCCTCGGGAATGCCGACGGAGCGGTGCTGCTTCTCGAGAAAATACTTGCCGGCATCGATGAGCACCCGCTTCGGCACGAGGCCCACGATCTCCGTGCCCGTGACGCGGATGCCGCGGTTCTGGGCGCAGCGGCACACCTCGTCGAAGCAGACGTGCAGGGGCGACTGGTTGATGTTGGTGATGTTCATCGACACCTGTGCGATGCCATATTCGTCGATGTACCATCCGATGGCCTTTGTGCCCTTCAGCGTGCCGGGAATCATGATGGTCTTTCCGTCAGCATCCTTCATCGGCGTGCCCGTGATGGGGTTGCCCTCACGACGAGGGCGACCCTTTTCGCGCACGTCGAAGGCGATGGCGTTGGCCCGTCGCGTCGACGTCGTGTTCAGGTTGTAGTTGACGGCGATGAGGAAGTCGCGAGCGCCCACAGCGGTGCAGCCTGAGCGGAGAATCTCTTCAGGCAGTTGAGAACTGAGAACTGAGAGTTGAGAGGTATGATTAGTCTCGTTGGCGCACTTAGTGCAATCATACCTCTCAGTCCTCAGTTCTCCGTTCTCCGTTATAATGGGCATGAAGTCGGGCTGCTTGCCCGGCGTGGTGAGTTTCTCGACGATGGCCTCATATTCGCCGGCGCGGCAGACGGCCAGGTTCTTCCTCTCAGGCGTGAAGGCAGACGCCTCGTAGGCATAGCAGGGGATGCCGGCCTCGCGGGCCATGCGGGCGGCCAGCTGGCGGGCCAGCTCGGCACATTCCTCGAGGGTGATGCCGCTGACGGGAATCAGGGGCAGCACGTCAGTGGCTCCCATGCGCGGATGGGCGCCGTGGTGGCGACGCATGTCGATGACCTCGGCGGCCTTCCTGGCTCCGCGGAAGGCAGCCTCGACGACTGCCTGCGGTTCACCCACGAAGGTGACGACGGTGCGGTTGGTAGCCTCGCCCGGGTCGACGTCGAGCAGCTTGATGCCCTCGACCGATTCGATAGCGTCAGTGATCTGTTTGATGACACTCATGTCGCGGCCTTCACTAAAATTAGGCACGCATTCGATGATTTGTTTTTCCTTAGCCATATCAATTTCAGGTTAGATAGATTCTGGGCGCAAAGTTACAAAAATGTTTCTTAACACACAAATCTTTGGGGCAAAAAAATCCGATCGTCGGGCTCTGTCGGCCTGACAATCGGATCTGTATGGATTCTCTTTGCACGTTGAATGCTTACTTCATGCACTGCAACACCTTCCTGTAGTAGCGGTTGGTGGCTCTCACACTGTAGCGCGGACCGCCGTTCCACGAACGTATAGCCTTCTCGACGTTGTTCGTCTTGTTGTGTTGCGACTGAATCAGAAGGAACATCTCTTTCGACTTGCCGACGTTGAACCGATCGTCGAGCGTGTAGCGCTTCTTGCTCCCCCGTGCCTTCAGGATGGCATTGCATTCCCGCACCAGGATGGGAGTGATCTGCATGGCGCCTGCCGAGTTGCCGCTGACAGCGCGCGGATTTCCTTCGCTTTCCACCTGAATGATGGCTTCCATCACTGGCGACCAATCAAACAGCTCTGAGCTTTCATCTTTGTTCGCAGCCCCAACGCTGAGGGGCGATAATGTAAGAATTGAAAAGCTCAGACATAGCATCTTCACTAATCTTTTCATACTTTCTCTATCTTTGTTCTCACGAATTCGGATGCAAAGGTACGAATTTTAGTTCATAGTTCAAAGTTAATGGTTCATGGTTTGTGTGCGGGCACACCGTTTTTTTGACCTTCGTCAATAATAAACAATGAAGATTGAGGATTCGCAATTTGCAATCTTCAATCTTCAATCTTCAATCTTAATAAGCTTATTCAAGTTTTGCTTGTACTAATTATCTGATAATGAGTGTCACATCTTCCAAAGCAGATTTGTTTGATTTGTTCAGATTTGAAGGATTTCTCGCCGTAGGCGACTAAAAATCAAGGCTTTCGCATGCTTGCGAAAGTTGAGTAAGCTTAGTCAATGTCGACGACGGTGATGCCGGCGCCGCCGAACTGGACGTGCTCGTCGCGGAAGTGGCTGACGTTGGGCACGGTGGCCAGATACTGGCGGATGAGCTGGCGCAGGATGCCCGAGCCCGTGCCGTGGAGGATGCGTACGCGGGGCATGCCCACGAGGATGGCGTCGTCGAGGAAGTAGGTGACGGCCTGGATGGCCTCGTCGCCGCGCATGCCGCGCACATCGAGGTCCTGTCGGAAGTTGAGCTTGCGCGAGTCGATGGCCGAGCGGGTGCTGCTGGACAGGTTGCCGTAGCTGCCCACGATCTCAGCGTTGCGCTCCTCCGTCTTCGAGGCACCTTTGACGGGCTCCTTGGCGGGCTCCAGCCGGTCGAGGCGCATCTTGGTGCGCATGCCTCCGAAGATGGCGGTGGCCATCTTGCCGTCGATGCTCTCGATGGTGCCCACGCTGGTCAGTCCCTTGATGCGGACGGTGGAGCCCACTTCGAGTTGAGAGTTGAGAGTTGAGAGTTGAGAGGTGGCTGGCGCCGTCGTTTTGTCAGTCGGTTGAGTGTTCGCTTCGCTGGCTTCCTGCTTCTCGTTCTTACGCTTTTCCTTGCGCTTGCGGCGCTCCTCTATCTGGCGCATCTTGCGCTCAATCTTCTCGTCGGTCTCCTTGGTGTCGATCTCGCTGACCTCCTGCTTGAAGGCGTCGAGCTCCTCGCGGATGCGGCGGGCGGCCTCCTTCTCGGCCTGCTGCTCGCGGATCTCGCGGATGGCGTTCTCTATCCTGCGGTTGCTCTCGCGCAGCAGCTCCTCGGCCTGCTCCTTGGCGCGGCGCAGGATCTGCTTGCGCTCCTGCTCGATCTCCTCGATGGAGCTCTCGTATTTGGCGATGCGGCCCTCGAGCGACTTCTCGTGCTGGTGGATGGTCTGCCGCTTGCCCTCCCAGTAGCGTTTGTCGCGGACGATGTCCTGCAGGTACTTGTCGCTCTGGATATACTCCGAGCCGACGATGTCGGAAGCGTCGCGGATGACCTCCTCGGGCAGTCCCGTCTTGCGTGCTATCTCGATGGCGAAGCTGGAGCCCGGCTGTCCGATGCTGAGCTGGAAGAGGGCGCGCATCTCGTGGCGGTCGTAGAGCATGGCACCGTTGACGACGCCCTCGTGGTCGTCGGCGAAGTGCTTCAGGTTCTGATAGTGGGTGGTGATGACGCCGAACGTCTTCTTCTTCCAGAACTGCTTCAGCACGGCCTCGGCGATGGCGCCGCCGATCATGGGCTCCGTGCCGCCTCCGAACTCGTCGATGAGCAGCAGTGTGTGCTCGTCGGCATGGCGGATCATCTGCTTCATGTTCATCAGGTGGGAGGAGTAGGTCGACAGGTCGTCCTCGATGCTCTGCTCGTCGCCGATGTCGATCATGATGTTGCGAAACAGGCCGCACGTCGACCGCTCGCCCATGGGCACGCTCAGTCCGCATTGCAGCATGTATTGCAGCAGTCCCACCGTCTTCAGGCATACCGACTTGCCGCCCGCATTGGGGCCGGAAATGATCAATAAAGCCCCCCCTACGGCCCCCGAGGGGGCTTCTATAGTTTTGTCGGCAGAGGAGGAATCTATAGTGTCCCCCTCGGGGGACGAAAGGGGGGCTCCCAGCATAATGTCCAGCGGCACCACCTCCTTGCCCTGCTTCTCGAGCGAGAGGGCCAGCAGCGGATGGATGGCGCGGATCCAGTCGATGTGAGGGCGGTCGAGCACTTGCGGCTCGATGGCTTTCGTCAGCCGTGCCAGCTGCGCCTTGGCCTGGATGAGGTCGATAGTGGCCAGAAACTGGTAGGAGTCGAGAATCTCCTTCACGTGTGGGCGCACCTCGTCGCTGAAGACGGTCAGGATGCGGATGATCTCGCGGCGCTCCTCGGCCTCCAGCTCGCGGATGCGGTTGTTGGCCTCGACCACCTCCGTCGGCTCAATGAAGACGGTCTTGCCCGTGGCCGACTCGTCGTGGACGATGCCGTTGATCTTGCGCTTCACGCCCGGGCTGACGGGAATCATCAGTCGGCCGTCGCGCAGCGTCGGCGCCGCGTCCTTGTCGACGAGCCCGTCGCGCTGGGCCGTGTGCAGTATAGTATATAAGGTACGCGAGATGCTGCCCTCCGTCTTCTGCAGCTCGTGGCGGATGCCGGCGAGGGTCATCGAGGCGCCGTCCTTGATCTTGCCGAACTTGTCGAGAATCGAGTCGATGCGCCGTATCATTGCGGGGAAGGTGACGACGCCTTCCGTCAGTCTGTGGAGGGCAGGGTAGGGCACGTCGTCGCCACCCTCGTCGTCGGCGTCCTTGGGCGTCAGGTAGCTGACAATCTTGTGGATCGTCTCCAGCGAGCGCCTCAGGTCGTAGACCTCCTGCTCCTCAAAGTGGGTGCCGGCCAGTCGGATGCGAGCGACGGCCTCGCGCACGTCGAAGAAATATTGCAGGGGAAAGTCGTCCTTCGTCTCCGTCAGCTGGCGGAACTCGCGCACCTGGCAGAGCCGCTCGTTCACCTCCTGGACATCGTCCGAGAAGTCCAACTCGCCGACCTTCTCGCGGCCCAGTGAGCTCAGGCAGCGGTCGCGCAGCAGCGTGCGAATTTCGTCAAAACCTATCTTATGTTCATAGTTGTTCGGGTAAATCATGGTGCAAAGGTACTACTTTTAGTTCATAGTTCATTGCCCTCAGCGCATAGTTTATAGTTTATTCCGTTAAAAATTGCAAATGGCCGCGCATTTTTCAATTCCCGATTCTCAATTCTCGATTTTAAGTCGTACCTTTGCATCCGCTTTTCGGCCAGGGAAGGATGGTAGAGTGGTCGATTACACCGGTCTTGAAAACCGGCGCACGGAGACGTGCCGGGGGTTCGAATCCCTCTCCTTCCGCAGAAGACATTTTGTTCGGCGGGGGAAGTCGCAGGTGCGGCTCTCCCCGCTTTTTCTATGTGCATCATCAATGAGTCAAGAAAGATAATTCCGTAAAAATCATTTTCATAATTAAAACAAAACAGAACGACAATGAAGAAATTTATGAAGACGTCAGCCGTCGTGCTGACAAGCGCGCTGCTCATCGCAGCATGCGGCAACGCGGGCGAGGCCCGCAAGGGAGGAAGCAGCGAGGCTGCTCAGGATTCCGTCGCCAATGCCACCGTGGAGAAGGTGGAGGTGAAGGCCGTCGAGGGTCGCCGTAACTTCAGCGACAAGGCCGTCATCACGCCGCTGCCCGCCATCATGATTGCCACGTGGGACGAGGCCCAGACGCCCGACGTGATGATGGCAGCCTGGGGCGGCCAGTGCGGCCCGAAGCACATCACCTTCGAGCTCTCCAAGCACAAGACCACCGACAACATCCGCCTGAAGAAAGCCTTCACCGTCAGCTTCGCCACGAAGGACGACATCGCCCAGAGCGACTACTTCGGCACCGTCTCGGGCTACGACGTGCCCGACAAGGTGGCCAAGGCCGGTTTCACCGTCACCCCCAGCCCCAACGTCGATGCCCCCATCATCAACGAGTATAAGCTGACCCTGGAGTGCAAGGTCGTCACGTTCGACGAGGACGAGAACGGCGGTGCCCGCGTCGTTGGCGAGGTCGTCAACATGAGTGCCGACGAGAGCATCCTCGACGAGGCCGGCAACGTCGACCTCTCGAAGCTCCAGCCCGTCATCTTCGACTCGGCCAAGAACACCTATCGCGTGGTCGGCGAGAAGGTCGGCGACGCCTGGGGTTCGGGCAAGGCCCTCATGGAGCAATAATCCGGGCCTGCTGCATCTACGTTTCAGAAATAAGGAAGCGGCGCTTTTTGATGGTAATATACCCCTATATTACTTTCAAAAAGCGCCGCTTTTAGTGACTGTAAAAACCTGAATTGGTACAATCAGCCTGTCCCTGTAGGAGGCGACGTGTCCCCACGTCGCACTTGCCGCAAGTGTCACGTGAGGACACGTGACCTCCTAAATCGTATCAAGTTATTTTTTAACGTTCACTTAGTATTGGGTATGTAAGGTCGGGGGGACTGCCTTCAGCCCTTGTCGGAGATCTGTTTGAGGCGGCTGAGGTCGAGAAACTGGATGCGGCGGCCCTTGATGGCGATCAGTCCCTCCTGGGCGAAGGCCGAGAGGGTGCGTATGGCGTTGCTCGTGGTCATGTTCGACAGCTGGGCAAGGTCGTCGCGGCTGAGGTAGATTGCGAGCGTCTGGCCGTCGGCCTCCACGCCGTACTTCCTGTGGACGGCCAGCAGCACCTCGGCCAGGCGGCCGCGGATGTGCTTTTGCGTCATCGACATGGTGCGCATGGCCGACGTGCCGAGCAGCTCGCTGAGCTCCTTGATGAAGCACATGGCGAAGGCGCCGTTCTCCCAGATGAGATGGAACACGAGCGAGAGCGGCAGCAGGGCCACATAGGCATCGTCGCTGGCGACGGCCGTGGTCAGCTGCGGCTCGTCGTTGAACGAGGCCTGACAACCGAACGTGTCGCCGGGCACGACCAGCCTGACGACCTGGCTGCGCCCGCCGATGCCCTTGCGATAGAGCGTGACGCGGCCGTCGAGCAGATACATCAGGTAGTATGAGGTGTCGCCCGTCTTGAAGATGGTGTCGCCCCGCTGATAGGTGACGACCTGGAGCGACTCCGCCATGACGACACGCTCGGCCTCCGTCAATGCTTCCCAAAGGGGAGACATTGACTCCGCAACGTGTCGTACGTCAACGTTAGTCCAGTCTGTCGTGCTGCTTCCTAACATGTTGCAAATGTACGAATAAAATGTGAAACGTCCAAACTTTTTCCCGAAAACCGCCCTTTTTAAGCTAAAAAAGGAAAAAAAAAACGGTGTTTATTTTGCCGTACTGAAAAAAATGTGTACTTTTGGGCTGTAATCTAAAACGAATTAACAAAACGACGAAACAAACCTTAAGATTCAATATTTGGAACTATGAGTTATTTACGATTTGAGAAAGCCGTGATGACAAACCTTGAAGAGAGTCTGCGTCGCGAACTCCTCCGTACAAACCGTAGTGGCGCCTACAGCTCGTCGACACTCGTCGACTGCAACACGCGCAAGTACCACGGTCTGCTTGTAGTGCCCGTGCCGGAGATCGACGACGAGAACCACGTCCTCCTGTCGTCGTTCGACTGCACGGTCGTTCAGCACGGAGCCGAGTTCAACCTGGGCCTCCACAAGTATCAGGGCAACAATTTCAGTCCGAAGGGACACAAGTACATCCGTGAGTTCGACGCCTCGAAGGTGCCGACGACAACCTATCGCGTGGGCGGCGTGATCCTCAAGCGCGAGATCATCTTCCGCCACTACGAGGACTGCATCCTCATCCGCTATACGCTCGAGGACGCCCACTCGGCCACCACGCTGCGCTTCCGCCCGTTCCTCGCCTTCCGCTCCGTGCGCCAGTTCACGCATGAGAACTCCGTGGCCAGCCGCGAGTATCACGACGTGGAGAACGGCATCAAGACGTGCATGTATCAGGGCTATCCTGACCTCTACATGCAGTTCAACAAGAAGAACGAGTTCCACTTCCAGCCCGACTGGTATCGCGGCATCGAGTACCCCAAGGAGCAGGAGCGCGGCTACGCCTCCAACGAGGACCTCTACGTGCCCGGCTATTTCGAGGTGCCCATTAAGAAGGGCGAGAGCATCGTCTTTGCCGCCTCCACCAAGCCGCAGAAGACCAACCAGCTGAAGCGACTCTTCCAGGAGGAGGTCGACGAGCGCGTGCCCCGCGACAACTTCTACCACTGTCTGGTCACCGCCGCCCATCAGTTCCACAACCGCCACGTCGCCTCGGGCGACCTCGCAAAGGCTGATGACAACGACGACCGCTACCTGCTGGCCGGCTATCCCTGGTTCAAGTGCCGTGCCCGCGACACGTTCATCTCGCTGCCCGGACTGACCCTCGCCATCGAGGAGTCCGACTACTTCGAGCTCGTCATGAAGACCGCCGAGCGCGGACTGCGCGAGTTCATGGAGGGCAAGCCCCTGACCGTGAAGATCTACGAGATGGACCAGCCCGACGTGCCCCTCTGGGCCATCTGGGCCATCCAGCAGTACGCCAAGGCTGAGGGCCGCGAGAAGTGCTTCGACAAGTACGGCCAGCTCGTCATCGACATCGTCAAGTACATCGAGGAGGGCGGCCATCCCAACCTGCGCCTCGACGACAACGGGCTGCTCTACAGCAACGGCCGCGACCGCGCCGTCACCTGGATGAACTCAACGGCCAACGGCCGGCCCGTCGTGCCCCGCTCGGGCTATATCGTCGAGTTCAACGCCCTCTGGTACAACGCCCTCCGCTTCTGCGCCTCGCTGGCTCAGGACCGTGGCGACGTCGCCTCACAGCAGCACCTCGAGGCGCTGGCCCAGACGACGAAGGAGTCGTTCGTCGCCACCTTCGTCAACGAGTACGGCTATCTGCTCGACTACGTCGACGGCAACATGATGGACTGGTCCGTCCGGCCCAACCAGATCTTCGCCGTCGCCTTCGACTATTCGCCCCTCTCGCAGCAGCAGATGAAGAGCGTTGTAGATATATGTACGCGCGAGCTGCTCACGCCTAAGGGCCTGCGCTCGCTCTCGCCCAAGAGCGGCGGCTACAACCCCATGTACGTCGGCCCGCAGACGCAGCGCGACTACGCCTACCATCAGGGCACGGCATGGCCGTGGCTCGGAGGCTTCTACATGGAGGCCTGCCTGAAGCTCTACAAGCGCACCCGACTCTCGTTCGTCGAGCGTCAGATGGTAGGCTATGAGGACGAGATCGACTATCACGCCATCGGCACCATCTCAGAGCTCTTCGACGGCAACCCGCCCTTCCATGGCCGCGGCGCCATGTCGTTCGCCATGAACGTGGCTGAGATCCTGCGCACGATGAAACTGTTAGAGAAATATTCATATCAAAAATGAATTTAGAATTTAGAGTTTAGAATTTAGAGTTTTAGAATTTAGAGTTTAGAATTTAGAGTTTTAGAATTTAGAGTTTAGAATTTAGAATTTAGAGTTGTCGGCTGACGCCGAGTAAGAATTATGAATTTAGAATTAACGGCCAACGATATAATTCTTAATTTCTACTTCCTAATCGCCAAAGGCGAAAACTCTTAACCCTTAATCCTTAATTCTTAATTCTTAATCGCCAAAGGCGATAACTCATAACTCATAACTCTTAACTCATAACTTCTAATCGCCAAAGGCGATAACTCTTAATTCTAAAATCTTAACTCTAAATTGAAAAAGAAGAGAATATGAAAGTATTAATGTTTGGATGGGAGTATCCTCCTCACGTCTTTGGCGGACTCGCCACAGCCAATTATGGAATATCCGAGGGACTGAAGGCTCAGGGCGACATGGAGATCGCACTCTGCCTGCCGCATCCCTTCGGCGATGAGAGCCAGCATGCCGCACGCATCATCGCCATGAACGCAGTGCCCATCGCCTGGCGCGACGTCGACCGCGACTATGTCGCACAGCGCGTCGGCAACACGATGGACCCCGACTACTATTTCCGTCTGCGTGACCACATCTACGCCGACTTCAACTACATGAACGTCAACGACCTCGGAGCCATGGAGTTCGCCGGAGGCTATCCCTCCAACCTCCACGAGGAGATCAACAACTACTCCATCATCGCAGGCGTCGTCGCCCGCACCGAGGAGTTCGACATCATCCATGCCCACGACTGGCTCACCTTCCCTGCAGGCATTCATGCCAAGCAGGTCAGCGGCAAGCCCCTCTGCATCCACGTCCATGCCACCGACTTCGACCGCTCGCGCGGCAAGGTCAACCCCACCGTCTACTCCATCGAGAAGAACGGCATGGACAACGCTGACTGCATCATGTGCGTCTCGGAGCTCACCCGTCAGACCGTCATCAACCAGTATCATCAGGACCCCCGCAAGTGCTTCACCGTCCACAATGCCGTCTATCCCCTGCCAGCCGAGTACGACGCCATCCCGCGTCCCGACCATACGGGCAAGGAGAAGATCGTCACGTTCCTCGGACGCATCACCATGCAGAAGGGCCCCGAATACTTCGTCGAGGCCGCCAACATGGTGCTCCATCGCACCCGCAACGTCCGCTTCTGCATGGCCGGCTCGGGCGACATGATGGACGCCATGATCCAGCTCGCAGCCGAGCGCGGCATCGCCGACCGCTTCCACTTCCCGGGCTTCATGCGCGGCAAGCAGGTCTACGAGTGCCTCAAGGACTCTGACGTCTACTGCATGCCCTCCGTCTCAGAGCCTTTCGGCATCTCGCCCCTCGAGGCCATGCAGTGCGGCACGCCCTCGATCATCTCCAAGCAGTCAGGCTGCGCCGAGATCCTCGACAACTGCATCAAGGTGGACTACTGGGACATCCACGCCCTCGCCGACGCCATCTACTCCATCTGCACCAACGACTCGCTCTTCCAGTACCTCAAGGAGGAAGGCAAGCGCGAGGTCGACCAGATCACCTGGGAGAAGGTGGGCCGCTGGATCCGCACCCTCTATCGCCGCACCCTCGGATGGGAACAGGCCTGAAGTGAAGAGTGAAGAGTGAAGAGTGAAGAATTTGCTGCCGCAATAATGGGAGCGGAATCTGAAACTTGCTCACCCGGAAGTCTTCATGAAAAGAATATTAATAATCAAAGTTTAACATAAAAAAACAGAGTGAATGTCAGAGAGATGCAGGAATGGCGGTAGCAAATTCTTCACTCTTCACTCTTCACTCTTCACTAAAAAGATTATGAAAACAATTTGCTTATATTTCGAGATCCATCAGATCATACATCTGAAGCGCTATCGTTTCTTCGACATCGGCACCGACCACTACTACTACGATGACTACGAGAACGAGCGCTCCATCAGCGACATCGCCGAGCGCAGCTATATGCCCGCCCTCAACACCCTGCAGCAGATGATCGCTGAGCACGGCAAGTACTTCAAGGTCGCCTTCTCGCTCTCTGGCGTCGGCATCGAACAGCTCGAGATGCACGCCCCGCAGGTGCTCGAGAAGCTCCAGGAGCTCAACGAGACCGGCTGCGTAGAGTTCCTCGCCGAGCCCTACAGCCACGGCCTCTCCTCGCTGGCCAACCCCGAGGCCTTCGCCCGCGACATGCAGAAGCAGGTGAAGAAGATGGAGGAATACTTCGGCTGCAAGCCCACCGTCGCCCGCAACTCGTCGCTCATCTATAGCGACGACATCGGCGCTCAGATCGCCGCCATGGGCTTCAAGGGCATGCTCACCGAGGGTGCCAAGCACGTCCTCGGGTGGAAGTCGCCCCACTATGTCTACAACTGTAACATCGCTCCCTCGCTGAAGCTCCTGCTGCGCGACGTCGACCTCTCCGACGACATCTCGCTGCGCTTCAACAACCCCGAGTGGGAGGGCTATCCTCTCTTCGCCGACGCCTATGTCGACCGCATCGCACGCCTGCCTGAGGAAGAGCAGATCATCAACATCTTCATGGAGCTCTCGGCCCTCGGCATCGCTCAGCCCCTGTCCTCCAACATCCTCGAGTTCATCAAGGCCCTGCCCGTCTGCGCCAAGCAGCGCGGCATCACCTTCGCCACGCCCACCGAGATCTGCATGCGCACCAAGAGCGTCGGAGCACTCGACGTGCCCGACACCCTCTCATGGGTCGACGAGGAGCGCGACGTCTCCTGCTGGCTCGGCAACGCCATGCAGCGCGAGGCCTTCCAGAAGCTCTACAGCGTCGCTCCCCGCCTGCTCATCGCCAACGACCCGCGCATCAATCAGGACTGGGACTACCTGCAGGCTTCCAACAACTTCCGCTTCATGACCACCAAGCCCTCCAACGTTGGTCTCGACCGCGGCATCTACAGCTCACCCTTCGATGCCTTCACCAACTACATGAACATCCTCGGCGACTTCATCAACCGCGTCAACGCCCTCTATCCCCTCGACATCGACAACGAGGAGCTTGACTCCCTGCTCACCACCATCAAGAACCAGGGCGACGAGATCGAGATGAAGGACCGCGAGATCGAGCGTCTCAAGGCTAAGCTCCAGAAGCTCGGTGCCGACCCTGACGAGAAGCCCGCCCCCAAGAAGAAGGCTGCCCCGAAGAAGGCTAAGGCTGAAGCCCCGAAGGCTGAGAAGGCCGAGAAGCCTGCTAAGAAGCCCGCAAAGAAGGCTGCCGAAAAGGAATAAAACCGGCCGCCCCAAGCGCCACGCCTGCGTGACGCCCGCTGAAAAAGAGCCCCTTTCTCTTCTTTCATAGAGAGAGGGGCTTTTCTTATTGCATAACCCGCAGAGCAGGGCACATCGCAAAGAAGGCCGTCGTGAGCAGAAAACCACGGCATGACGAATCGGAAACAGAAAAACACGTCGTGACGGCATGAAATCACGTCGTGATTTTAGTTTGTTGCCGGCGTTCTGACGGTCTTTTATCCGGTTTGCCATCAGTTTTGGCATGGGATAGCTGCTCAGCACGGTAACTCATAACGTGGGGGTGCTGAGCAGAGTTATGATTCAAGGTCAAATTGTATATGGTTTTTCCCCAAAGAAATAGAGCAATGCAAAATGAAAACGCTTTTTCTTTGGCAAACCCTCAGCTGCCACTGATCAAACTGGCGAACACATCGCTCACCACGTCCTTGCTCTCCGCTTCATCGAAGAGTAATGTGAGTGCCAGATGATACATCTTTTTTATTTTTTGGGCTTTTTTTTTCATTCAAATCGGGCGTGGATGCGCTGTTTCCCATCCTCGCCCGCCTTGTATAATTGTGTCTATTGCCATAGCGGTTCATTTTCCCATCCACGCGGAAAGCCCATTGCGTTGATGTCAATGGACGGGTAGGAACTGAGTAGGGCATCAATCTTTGCCTTCATGCCGTTGTTCGGCGAAATGATGTCAAGGAAGTATTTTATGATACAGAGACTGAAATAGGCTTTCTTTTGGTTGACTGGAATTGCGATCCAAGGACGTGCCATACGTCGCTGAGTCAAAACCCTCAGAGCAAATGTACGGTTCCATACGCGAGCGTGATGACCGCAGTTGTTTCTGGCAACACTGATAATCGTCATCCATGAGTTAAAGACTGGCACTCCCAGGGAGAACTCTTGTGCTATCTTCTTTCGAATCTGGTTGCTCCTGATGTTATCGTATATCCTTGTCAGCACACCTAATGGAAGTATCTCGGCCAACATCCAAGAAGGGGGATATGGGTCAGAATAAGTGTTGCGGAAATGTTCAATGAAATCTTCGCGCGACTTGGCAAGTTCAGCATCAATGAGCTGTTTAGTCTTCGTAAAGGTGTTGATATCATAGAAGCACGTGGGGTCGGTCATCCAAAAGGGATTCCCTGTCTCACGGCTCGTTATGTTGACAATGGCACTACGGACGGCTATCTCAATCTTCTCAATCTCATTGAACATCAACAGGCGAAGATGCCTGTCGAAGCGATACATGTCCAAGGCTTGATTGAAAGTAGCTCCTGGTTTGAAAACATGATTCTCCTTCGGTGTTGTCAAAAGAGGATAAAGATAAGCACTAAATCTGTAATAGCCGATGTGGCGGAGATAGTTCTCCGTCCGTGCCACATTCTCAACGTGGAGTCCACGAGATTGAAGCAATGTCACCAGTTGAGCTGGTGATGAGTATGTCTTTGTATAACGTGCCATAATAAAAAAAAACGACCCGCCGATTTAAGCATTGTGAAGAGGCTTGGCGGGTTCTCGTGGCGCAAAGGTACTGCTTTTAATTGGAATAGCCAAATTTTTTGAAGAAAAAAAGCGGTGAGGACCAGCTTTTTAAGCGGTGAGGACCAGCTTTTAAGTGGTGAGGACCAGCTTTTAAAATAAAAGCTGCCTAAGAAATTTTTGATAAATCTTCCTAATAATTGACGGGGGAGCGCGGGAAATCGGGTGATTATTCGTATTTTTGCAGGGTCTATCAAGTAATATCGTAATAATATGGAACAGACTGACGAAAAACGGATGCCGGAGCAGACGAAGGTGATATACCTGGCCGGGGGCTGCTTCTGGGGCACGGAGCACTACTTCAAGCAGATCGCGGGGGTGGTGGCGACGGAGGTGGGGTTCGCCAACGGACAGACGGAGAACCCGACGTATGAGGAGGTGTATACGGACACGACGGGATATGCGGAGACGGTGATGGTGAGGTATCGCCCGGAGGTGGTCCCACTGGACTTCCTGCTGCGCATGTTCTTCAAGGCCATCGACCCGACGAGCCTGAACAAGCAGGGACACGACGAGGGGACGCGCTATCGCACGGGTGTCTACTACACGGAGGCGGACGACGTGCCGACGATCAAACGGGTGTTCGCGGAGGTGCAGGCGAAGTATAGCGAGCCGCTGGCGGTGGAGCTGCTGCCGCTGAGGAACTTCTACGCGGCGGAGGAGCGCCATCAGGACTACCTGGACAAGAACCCTGACGGCTACTGCCACCTGCCGCTGGAGCTGTTCGAGATGGCCCGGCAGGCCCGCCCTGCGGCAGTGTAGGGTGGCAAGGATGTGAGTGGTATGGGCATGAAACGGATCATCAGGGAGGCCCGGCCGGCGGACATGGCGGCCATCATGGACGTCATGGCGGCCGCGAAGCGTATCATGCGGCAGTCGGGCAACATGCTCCAGTGGGGCGAGGGCTATCCTTCGGAGACGGTCGTCAGGGCCGACATGGCTGCGGGCGGCGCCTTTGTGGTCGTTGATGATGGGCGGCTCGTCGGCTACTTCGCCTTCCTGCCGTCGCCAGAGCCTACTTACGCGCGGATTTATGAGGGCGCGTGGCTCGACGACGTGCGACCGTATCATGTGGTGCACCGCCTGGCCAGCTGTCCTGAGGCGCACGGCATCTTCAGCAGCGTCATCGACTTCTGTCGTGCGCACGACCCTAACATCCGCATCGACACGCATCGTGACAACACCATCATGCAGCACCTCGTCGCGAAGCATGGCTTTGCCTTTTGCGGCATCATCTTTCTGGCCAACGGCGACGAGCGACTGGCGTATCAGAAACTCTGCCAGACATAATCACGTCGCGCCTATCTGCAGGTGTCACGTGAGACACGTGACCTCCTACAAATGGATTTAGTCACAGACCCCACCCCCGACCCCTCCCCTCGAGGGGAGGGGAGCGGCTGTGCTTACTCTCAACTGGATTTGCGGACTGATCCGAAATAGTGCGTCGTCAGAAGACGACCTTCACCACCTCCTTGCCAGTGCTGACGAGGTAGGTGTCGTGCTGGCGTAGGGGGACGAGGATGGTGGTGGTGGCGACGTCCTCCCGGCTGAAGCAGAGGATGCCGGCGGAGTTGAACACGCGCAGGTGGCCGTCAGCGGGCAGTCCGGTGATGAGGAGGCCGGCGTCGCTCCTGGTGATGTGCACCTGTGGCTGGCGCTGTGGGTCGTGTCTGAGCTGGCGGATGGCTGTCGGCGTGTCAGCGGGAAGGAGTGCGACGTAGTGGGCGTTGTCGCTGACGTTGTTGAGCGGCGCGACGTGATCGTCGAGTGTTGAGAGATGGGTGGTGAGATAGGCGTGGGCCTGCTCACGGATGCCGCTGACGGTGACGGTGGCGTAGGCCTTGCGGACACCTCCGTAGTCCTCGAAGTCGGCCGCCGTGACGACGGTCTCGGCCTCGTCGCTGAGGGGCACGACGATGCTGGGGTGGGGATAGAGCCCGACGCGGATGGCGTTGTTGGCCTTGAGACCGTAGAGTGAGCGGTCGGTGAGCTCGACGACGTAGCTGTTGACATCGCCCTCGACGTTGTGGCGTACGAGGCGCATCTCGATGTTCTCGAGGTCGACGTGAGCGGCCTTGTTCTTGCTCTTCGTCTGGCGCAGCATGCTGACGTTGCGGCGTCGGGGGTGCTGCTGGGTGCGCAGCGTGTTGGCATAGTCGACGGTGACGGCGTTGGTGATGTAGCCGTCGAAGGTGTCGTCGAGGGGATACTGGACGACGAAGGTGCGCTTCTGCATGGGTGCTACGAACGAGTTGGGGATGGGGAAGTCGGTGCCGTTGATGGTGGCGACGACGGAGCGGATGCTGCTGGTGCCGGTGTTCCTGACGACGACGCTGACGGGCAGGGTGGTGCTGCCGAGGAGTGCGCGGCTGGCGTAGCCGATGTCGTAGTCGAAGCTGTTGGTGAAGTACTTCTCGTTGGTGATGAGCAGGGCGCCGCCCGTCTCGATGTCGGCCAGTGAATAGACGACCTTGATGCGGGCGTCGTCGAGAATGCCGTCGAAGTCGATGATGGAGAGCCCGTCGCGCTCGGTACCCATGGTGAGGGGCACGGTGACGAATGGCGAGGGCAGCAGGCTGATGCGCGAGGCGTTGAGCATGTTGCGGGGCGTCTCGGTGAAGCCCTCCTGGCCGTCCTCGTAGTGTGCGTTGTTGGAGACCTCGGTCCAGAGGATGGCGAAGTCGTTGCAGGCCACGGCGGCGCGGTCGGTGATGATCTTCACGCGGTTGGGGGTGCTGTAGTTGGCACCGATGTCGCTGCCCATGAGTCCGTCGGCATAGCCGTTCATCGAGAGTGTCTTGACGTAGATGTCGCGCAGCGAGTCGCTCTTCTCGTAGAGCATGGCGATGACGGCATGCTGGCCGACGCGGTTCATGAAGAAGTGTGCGGGGCGGAGCGTCTCGGCCTTCTGGAAGACAGTCTTCGTAGCCACGTCGACGGACGAGTAGACGAAGCGTCGTGAGTGGCGCACGGAGTCGAGGGGATAGCTCTCGAGGCTGGTGCCGACGAGGACGGTGTCGTTGCGCATGATGAGGTCGTACTCCTGGGCTGTCATGTCAGGTGTCAGGTCGTGGAGCGTGATGGGCGCTGACCAGGCGTTGCCGTCGAAGATGGAGAGGAGCAGCTGTCCCTGGAGGGCGTTGTTGTAGATGGAGTCCTCTGACAGCGACTCATCGAGCGTCTCGATGGTGCCGTGCTGCCAGATGCAGGCAGCCTTGCCGTCGTCCTGTATGGTGACGACGGGGTGGGTGTCGACCATGCCGTCGTCCTGTGAGATGGCATACTGCCGCCACGTGTCGTCGCCGCTGAGCTTGACGCTGGCCATGATCTGTGCGCAGGCCGCCAGCTCGTTCGACTTGCTGATGGCGTGGTCGGCATCCATCTCTGCGGCGTCGATGTGGCGGGTCATCTGCTCGTAGACGACGACCTCGTTGCCGGCGCGCTTGGAGCGCATGTGGTGGATGGCCGAGCGCTCGTCTGAGGAGAGCCGCTGAATGGTGCCGTCGTCGGTGTCGAGCAGCTTGACGCCGTCGTCGTTATAGTCGGCGGGGTCGCCCAGGTCGTTGTAGACGATGTGGTGCTCGTCGACGAAGTGCGGGTTGGCGTCGCTGGCCACGTCGGTGACGATGGTCTCGCCGAAGTAGTCGGTGGCCAGGGCCGGGACGCGGCGGTAGCTGTCGCCGATGGTCATGGGGCGGCTCTTGCCCGTCAGCCAGTAAGGATAGTCAGGATGGAGGGGGTTGTGGCTGTTGTTGGGATAGTAGAGCCGGTTGGCCAGATAAGCTCCGGCGCGTCCCGACCACTGGAATCCGAAGGTGCGTATGTTGGCGTAGGCCTCGATGCCCATGCCGGCCATGAGATACATTCCCAGGTTGAAGCGGTCGGGCTGGAAGGGCGTGGCGAATCCGCCCATGATGCCGATCTTGCCACCGCCGCGCACGCCGAGGTTAGCTGCGAAGATGGGGTTGGAGGGCACACAGAGCTCGGCCCATAGTCCGGCCCGTACTTTTCCTGAGAGTGTGAAGAACGCTCCGAAGTTGTCCCACGACGAGGGATAGTCGGTGTTGAGTGTCTTCACGCCGAAGTCGCCCTGCACCGATGCCTCCATGACGCCCCCGATGCCGAAGAAGGGAATCTTCTTGAGCAGCGTGGCCACGGGTCCTTCGGAGAAATACTTGTCGAGCAGGCTGGGGCTGCCGATGCACAGGCCGTAGCCTATCTGTCCGGAGAGCTCTTCGAGCATGAGGGCATCGCTGAGGCTGCCGGTCGTCATCAGCTTGCCGAGGTTGAAGCTGACCTTGAGCTTGGCACTGCCGAAGAATCCGGCTCCGATGTTGTTGTAGTCGATGGAGCAGATGTCGTCCATCTCGTTGGTGAACCAGTCGTCGAACTTGCGGGTGTCGCCCACGTTGTTGTACTTCGTGTCGCCGTCGTAGTCCTTCTGCCATGTGTGTCCCGAGGCCGAGCTCTCCTCGAGGAAGTCCTTGGCCTCGCTCCGCATCACCTTGATCTCCTCTGGCTCGTCGTCGCCGTCCTGACGCTTGTAGATGAGCTTCGTGGTGTTGGTGAGCTTCTGCTTCTTCATGTCGTAGTTGAGCGAGTTCTTGATCTTGAACAGCGGCCCGAGGTTCATCTTGAACTCAAATGGGAAGTTGAACGACATGCCCTGCTCGGCAAAGAGCCCGCCGGGGGAGTCGTCGCCCATGTTCATCACCTGCTTCTGGGTGTAGTCCTCGGCAGCCTGCTTCACCTTCTCGCGCTCGATGTGGAGGTTGCGCAGCAGGGGGAAACGGCTGAAGCTCTTGTCGCCGGCCTCCAGTCGGAGGCTGCACATGGTATTGGGGGCAATGACATCGACGAGGCTGAACCGTGCGAAGTAGTAGTCGCGGGTGAAGCCCGGATGGTGCTTGGCGTAGACGGCCGTGACGTCGGGCCACCGCGCGATGTGCTCCTCGGCCGTCTCGTCGTCGATGGCGATGAGGCGTGTCGAGGCGATGTCGTCAGAGGCCTCGCTGGAGTAGACCATCTCGACCTGTGCGAGGCGCTCCACGACGTTGCCGTTGAGCGTCTTGGGCCAGTCGTTGCCGGCATCCTCCATGTAGGTGAGGGTGTCAGCGGGCACGAGGGTCGACAGGTCGTAGTCGGCGAGGTTGCAGATGCTGTAGTCCTTGCCGTCGCGCTCCTCGACGGTGTGGGTGTCGTTGAGTGCGTAGAGGTGC
Source organism: uncultured Prevotellaceae bacterium (assembly GCA_902779455.1). Taxonomy (GTDB): domain Bacteria; phylum Bacteroidota; class Bacteroidia; order Bacteroidales; family Bacteroidaceae; genus Prevotella. The sequence goes on along the minus strand of CACZBS010000036.1, from coordinate 13,371 downwards.
TGGCTGCTGATGGCGATGGTCGCCTCGTCGGCGGGATTGGCAAAGAGGGTGATGTTGTCTGTGCAGCGCTCCAGGTCGACGATGCCCTCGCTGTCGGCTGCACCGGCATATCGGTAGAGGGCGGGGCAGTAGCCTGTGGCCAGGATCTCGATGTAGGCGGGGTTGCCGTGGGTGAGGATGAGGTGGGCCTTCTTCTGGCGGTTGTAGCCCAGGTAGCGCACGTCCGTGGCGCCGGTGCTGTTGCCGTTCATGTCAACGGCGTCGACGTGCATCGTGGCCTTGGTGATGTTGGCTCCCTGCTCGTTGTGCAGGCTGAGGTAGAGGGTGTCGTACTGCTCATAGAGCCCAGAGCCGATCCAGTTGAAGTTGACGAGCTCGCGGTTCTCGTGCTTGTCGAGGATGAAGCGCGTGGAGAGCACTGTGCGCTCGAAGTCGGGGTCGAGGGTGACGCCGGTGTGCAGGCGGGTCTTGTCGAGGCGCAGCTTGTGGTCGCCCGACTTGAGGAAGACGTCGATGAGGTTCTGGTTGTCGGCGATGTAGAAGCTCTGGAAGGCCGAGTCGCGCAGGGCCAGCTGTTGCGTTGCTACCTGATAGGTGCCATGGTCGTCGACGTAGCTGTAGCGATATTCGAGGCTGTACTGCTCGTCGGCCAGCTGTCGGCGTGAGTCGAGCTGGAAGGTGTAGAGGTTGTCGTCGTCCCAGTCGGCCACGTAGTACTTGAAGTGTATGGCCTCCGCGGGGTTGCCCGTGGCCCATACCTTCAGGCTGACGGGATTATCCTGTCGCATGACGTTGAGGAAGAAGTAGCGGTTGACGGTGATGGCCTTGGGGCGTCCAAGGGTGTCCTCCACTTCCACCTGATAGCTGTTGGCGCCGTCGGTGCCGTCGTCGATGCGGAAGCAGAGCAGGTTGTGGTCGCGCATGCGCCAGAACTGCCGCTGCTGTGCACGGTACTTGACGTCCGTCGAAGCGAACATCTGTCTGACGGCGTCCACCTCGACGATGTTGCCGGCCAGCTCTTTGTCCTTGACCTCGCGCCAGTTAAGTCCTGAGGCGGCTGTCTCGATGTCGTTGAAGTCGACCACGTCGGTGACGTTGTTGGCGAAGTAGAGCCTGAAGTCCTGTGCCGGCAGCAGGGTTGCGGTCAGCAAGAGGATGGCGGTTAAAAGTTTTTTCATTGCCGATAACTGTTGTTAGGGGGGTGGATTAATCTTCGTCCCAGTCTTGCGTGCGCGATCTTCTTGAGAGCGACTCGCTGGTGCCTTCGTTAGGGTCGAAAGGGAGTGTCTCTGTGGTGCCGGCCATCAGGCAGGGACTGTCGACGGCAACCATGTTAGTGAATGGTGCCTGATACTTTCGCTTATTCATAGTCATTTGATGATTGTTTTCTTTCCATTAATGATATAGAGGCCCGGACGCGAGGGACGCCCGCTCAGGCGGCGGCCGTCGAGCGTGTGCCAGCGCATGGCGACAGAGGCGTCGGCGGCTGAGGGCGCAGCAATGGCGTCAGGCTCTTCGACGAGGGCGTTGCCGATGCGGATGGCGCCGCCCTCGATGATGTTGTTGCGGGTGAGGTAGGCGCGGTAGGGGGGGATCAGGGTGCCGTTGTACTTATAGAATCCCACATCGCCGTTGGCGTTGCGCCCGAGGGTGAGGATGCTGCCCTCGTCGGCCGTCTCCTGGTTGACGGGCACGCCCCAGCGGTCGTCCTGTCCGATGAACGAGCCGACGAAGCGGTTCTCCCATTTGTTCACGTCGGGCACCTGGCCAGTGTACATGTACAGCGGATAGAGCCCGGCTGCTTCGGCCTTGATGGCGACGGGCGTAGAGCGGGGTACGATGCGGCCAATGCTGTGCAGCTCGACGGTCTTCTCGTCCTCATTGGGGTAGTCGGCGATGTAGGCGGTCAGCCCCTCGGGCAGCTGTGTGTGGAAGTCGATGTAGAGTGTGGCCCAGAGAGCGCTGGTGACGTTGAGCGGATAATAGATGTCGAGGTGTCCCTCGTCGTAGTAGAGCTCGCCCCAGTCGTCGTCGTTATAGTATTCCTGGAACAGCTTCGAATTGAACGAGCCGTCGTTGACATAGACGTGGATTATGTCGTCGGCGTCCTCATGGATGATGCCGTCCTTCTTGAGCACGGCCATCTCGCCCTCGGGCAGGCAGTTGTCGATGTAGACATTGCGCAGGGCGGGCACCTTGTAGATGGCGTAGGGCATGATGGCCGACAGCGGTGCACTCAGCGTGGCATCGGCCTGGCCGCGTCCGGGAGGATAGGCCATGAGCATCACATTGTCGTCGTCGTAGGTGTCAATCTTGTAGAGGGCGCCGCCGATGCTCCGGCACTGCGCGTTCTTCTCAGCGACGAGGATGTTCTTGATGCCTGAGCCGTAGAAGCCGCCCTGCTGGAGCGTGGCGAACTTCGCGGGCAGCTCCACCTCGTCGAGACTGGTGCAGCCAAGGAAGGCATTGGTGGCGATGGTGGTGATGGAGGGTGGCAGCTTGACTTCACTCAGACTTTGCAGCCCGGAGATCATGCCCGTCTGGAGGGTGCTGAAGCCGGCAAAATAGCGCAGCTCATTGAAGGTCACGGCCTGGGTGGCCGCCTGATTGAAGGTGCTGAACTGCGCGGACGTGGCCTTGAAGGCCTCGCGCAGGGTGACGAGCTGGTCGCCGTTGGCGTCGAAGGCCGTGAGGGCGGCCGTCTTGACGTTCTGGTCGGCAAACGCTATGCCGGCCGAGTCGGCCCGCACGTTCACGGCCAGGGCGCGCAGGGCCTTGGTGCACAGGCTCTTGACATTGGTCGACTCAGCCAGCAGGTGCTCGGTGACGTCGCCCGTCCGCCCGTTAGGCGTTCCGGCGCCGCACTCGTTGATGACGTCGAGGTACTGTTCGCCGTATCTGGCCCGCCAGCTGACGTTCTCCGTGGGGAACTCGAAGATCTGGGTGATGCTGCCGGCGCGGTCGCCGTCGTCAAAGCGCACGGCCATCGAGAGCAGGTCGCCGTAGGGCGTATTGGCAAACTGTCGGAGCATGGGGTAGCGCTGCCCGCTGTTCTGCCAGGCCGTGGCATTGGTCAGTATCTGTCCCGAGATGATGTCCTTGGTAAGGGCGTTGCCTTCAGTCCTGACGTAGCCAGACATCATCTGGCGGTCGAACCAGCTGTCGGTGCAGTTGACTCCCGTTTCGGTGATGCCATATACAGGGTTGTAGCTGCCGTCCTCAATCTTTCCGGTGCTGACGCAGCGCTGCACCGCAGCCGTCGTGTTGTAGGCGATGCCAGCACCGTGGAAAAGACTCTGTGAGTTGGCCCAGCCAATGTGGACGCCGGTGAAGCAGTCGGCGATGCGTCCGCCGTCGCCCGGGGCCTGTCCGCAGATGCCTCCGGCATAGCCGTCGGCCTGCACCAGTCCGTGGGTCATGCAGCGCTCGATGGTGCCGCCGTCGAGCTTGCCGCAGAGCATTCCGGCGTTGATCTCCGCACTGCCCTCCGAAGCGATGCCGGCTCGGATGTAGCTGTCGACGATGGCCAGGTCGGTGACGGTGCCGTCGAGGGTGGTGATGAGTCCGAGGTTGGCGTTGTCGGTGATGTCCTCTTTTTTGATGCACAGGCCGTAGATGGTCTTTCCGTTGCCGTGGAGAGTGGCGTGCCAGGGGCAGTTCGGTGTAAACGTCTGTGCGTCGGCCCGTGGCTGCTCGTCCTCGCACAGCAGGTGGTTGTTGAAGAAAAGGTCGTTGGCCAGGATGTAGTGTTTGCCGGCCACGTTGTAGCGGTACGCCTCGGGCGTATCGTTTTCGGGGCGGTTGGCCATCACGCGAATCAGCTCAGGCACATTGTGGATGACGTAGGGGTTCTTGGCCGTGCCGTCGCCGCCGGCGAAATAGTCGTTGTAGTTGCGGGGCACTGACTGGTAGTCCCACGGCAGTCCGTAGGTCAGCGTCAGGTGCACCTTGCGCTGCAGGCCTTTATAGTTGACGTAGACGTCGGCCTCGCCCGGGTCGAGCAGTTTGACGGTGTTCTCCTGCACCTCGACGCAGGCTGGTGGCAGCGGCAGGGTGAAGGTGGCTATCTCCTCCTGTGTGCTGCGGTTCTTGAAGGTGCCTATCTGGAAGTCGACCGTCGTATCCCACAGGTCGAAGAATGCCTGCCCGTCGCCCGTGACGTTGAAGGGTGTGCCGGCCAGCCGCATGTTGTCAGTGTAGAACAGGTCGCGGCCTTCGGAGTAGATGTAGACCTGCGGTCGCTCGGAGTTCTGGTCGAAGCGGAAGTCGCCGTCGACGGGCCGCGGGGTGAAGTAGGTGGCCAGGGCCAGATCGTCGCCGTCGTCGACCCACTTGTTGCTGTTCGTCTGCAGGTTGCACTGGCGGTAGTCGCGCTTGAAGTAGCCGAACTTCAGGTATCCCGACCGCTTGTATCCATCGGCATAGCCCACAATGGTGCCGTAGCGCTCGGAGTTGGCGGGCTTCTTCATCGTCCCGGCAAAGTAGCTGAACCGCAGGTTGTCGTTAGGAGTGATACTGTGGTTGCTGGCATTGAGATAGTATTTTACATATCCGAACAGTCCGCCGGCGTAGGTGGCCGCAGTGCCGTCGACGTACGAGCTGCAGTAGCATTCCTCCACAATCATGCCGTCGTTGCCGGACCTGGAGTAGGCGTTGCCTATCAGTCCGCCCATGGTGTAGCCGCCGGAGAGGGCAGTGCAGGTGGTGCAGGCCGTCATTGTCAGGGTGTATTGGGCGTTGCCAATGATGCCGCCCATGTTGATCTTGTTGCCGCTGCCCCTGATCTCGCCCGACGAGGTGCAGCATTTCACGGCTATGATCTTGTTGGTCTGGGTGGTGTTCCATAGCCCAGCGGAGTATCCCACTATGCCGCCTACCGAGCATTCGCTGTTCGTGGTGTTGCCAATGGTCATGTCGACCACGGCATGGCAGTCCTGCACGTTCCACCACGCTTCGCCGACCACGCCGCCGGCCTTCATCTGGCCCGTCAGTCGCATCGTCGTCTTCGCGACGTTGTGGGCCAGCTCGTTCAGGTCAAGATTCGCTATACCCACCAGTCCGCCGATGGCGGTGTCGTCGTTGCTCTCGGCCTCGATGGCCGTCTGCTCCACGGTGCAGTTGCGGATGGCACCATAGCGGGTGGTATTAGCTACTGCGCCCGAGACCCCCAGATAGCCGCAGAGGGTGCCGGCATAGTACTCGCCTGAGATCTTGAGGTTGATGCTGGCGCTTCTGATGACCAGCCCGTCGACGGTGCCGCGCAGGGCGCCGAAGAGTCCGAAGCAGGTGGTCGTGGCCGTCGAGGTGGCGCGGATGGTCATGCCCGTGATCTCGTAGGGCTTGCCGTTGGCGTCGGTGCCGTTCTTCAGCGTGCCTTTGAAGGTGGGGGCATTGTCAGAACTGGGGTTGGTCGTGCATCCTATAGGCACCCATACCAGCGGCATGCCGTTGGCGCCTGGGACAGCCAGGTTGATGTTGGCGGCGATAACGAAGTACTTGCCGGCGAAGGTCTCGCCGTTGTTGTTCACAGCCCGTGCCAGGTAGGCCAGTGCGCCGGCCGAGCGTATCTGCCAAGGGTTGCTCTCAGAGCCGTCGCCGAAGTTGCCTCCGCCGAAGCCGTCCTCTTCGACATGGTCGAGCCACGTCTCGCCGTAGAAGCCGTCGATGTCAGTGTAGGCATGTGCTGTCAGCGTGGTGGTCAAAATAAGCAGTAAAGGGAAGAGCCTTTTCTTTATCATTGCTGGTCTGTTTGTTGTTGTTTTATACTTACTATTATTTATATTTTAGTCTGTGTCAGGTTTTGTATGTATGCATTTTCTGTGTGCAAAGATAAAAAAAAAATTTGAGATAATTGCGTTTTGTTTATGTTTTTTTGCAATTAAATTTTCGACGGTAACGGGGTCGGGGAATGGTTTTGTAAAATAAACTGACAACAGATTGCTGGCGTTTAGTAATTGTTTGATTATCAGTGGTATGATGTCTTGCCTAAAAAGAAGCGGTGCTTTTCGGGTCGGGAAGCGGTGCTTTTTGAGTCGAGAAGCGGTGCTTTTCGAGGCGAAAAGGGCCGTTTCTCTTTCGTCGTTTTGTTGTTTGTCAACAAAAGTGACAATTATTTCAGATGGCCAGATAGGCAATGACGCAGCAGATGAGGGCGACGGGGAAGAGGCCCAGGCGGAACCATGCGGCGACGATGCCGGCCACGAGGGCGAGCAGTCCGGGCCATGGGGTGGGGGTGGCGCGCACCATGTCGGGGAAGGTCATGACGGCCAGGGTGACATAGGGCACGTAGTAGAGGAAGCTGCGCACGAAGCGGTTCCTGATGGGTCCCTTGATGAGGGCGACGGGCAGGACGCGGATCAGGTTGGTGACCACGATGGCCAGCAGGATATAGATGACGACGCTATGCTGGCTCATGGGCTTCGGGGTTGACGGGCCGCAGCCAGGCGGCAACGGCGGAGATGACGATGGTGAGGACGACGGTGCGCATGCCGCTGCTCCACTGGCTCATGACGGGGGCCACGGCGGCCAGGCCGCTGAGCACGAAGCTGGCTATGAGGGCGTAGGCGACGCCAGTGTCGCGACGTGCGGGGGGGATGATGATGGCGATGAACATGCCGTAGAGCGACATGCTCAGGGCGGTGACCATCGGCGGGGGCAGGAGGCTGCCGGCGACGATGCCCACGGCACAGCCCGAGCCCCAGAAGAGTCCCGAGAGGAGGGCGGCGGCATAGGTGTAGGCGGGTGGCGTGTAGCCCGGATGGGCAATGGAGATGGCGAAGACCTCGTCGGTGATGCAGCAGGCCATGAGGATGCGCTTGAGCCACGACGTGCCGGGGGCTATCTTCTGTGAGAGGGCGGCGCTCATGAGCATATAGCGCAGGTTGGCCACCATGCACATGGCGACGACCTCGGCGTAGACGGCATTGACGGCGAGGAGCGTGTAGACGCCGTATTCGCCGGCTGAGGCGCGGGTGAAGAAGCTGCTGAGGAATCCCTCGGGGGCGCTGAGGCCGGCCTTGGCTGCGATGATGCCGAGGGAGAAGGCCACGGCGAAGTAGCCCAGCGCGATGGGGGTGCCGTCGCGCAATCCGTCGATGATGTGTTGGCGCTGCCTGTCCATGCTCTCTCTCTTCTTTTTCTTTGCGGTCATAAAAAGAAAAAGGAGAAAACCGCTTCGTGGTCTTCTCCTTCTCTCGTTCTTCGTGTCGACACTTGCGACACAATTTTCTTAATCGAACCAACGCCAAAAATCTTACAAAATTGACTTTTCCGCCAAAATTCGGTTGAATCACGCCAATTTAAGTAAAAAACGCCAAAAATGCGCCAAAAATGTTTGGTTTGTTTATGATGATTTTGTAACTTTGCAGCCAGTTACAAATATATCGAATTATGGCAAAAATAGAATTAAGACTTTCTTCAAAGGTTCAACAAGAAACAGGAAGACAAGAGATACTTATCAGATTCTTCAATGGTAGTGTCTTCAACTTGAGGACAAAAAGTGAAATCTATGTCAATGCTGATTTCTTTGAATATTACGTTGACAGAAAGAAAACGCATGAGTTGCTGCACAATGACATTCCTGACAGGATTAACACCGCAACGCTACAGGAAGCAGAGAAGTTTGGATGGGCTTTGCGTGAAAGCGGCGAGTTGGTCGTTAATGGGAGAAGAAATGAAACTCCAGAAGTGGTATATCACAAGGAGCAGTTAAAGCGGATTAGTAGTCTGAAAAAGCATATCATTGAAAAATATGAGGTAGCAGATAAGGATTCTGTGAAGGGTGACTGGCTTTCTGATATTGTTGACAGGTATAATCATCCTGAGAAGTATCAGGTGAAGGTTGAGAAAAAGGAGTTCTATGAACTTGTAGAGCAGTACATAACAAAAAGACAGCTTGCGGAATCTCATGCACGAGCTTTCCGTGTCATCACTCGTGCCATTGCCAGATATGAGGGATATATTAGGGCAACTGATGACACCCGCAAGAACTTTGTCTTTGATATTGATACGGTCACCCGCAATGACATTGAAGATTTTGCAGATTATCTCAAAAACGAGAAGGAACTGTCGGATGCTAACCCGGAATTATTCAAGAAACTGTTTGAAGATTATCCCTTGGCAGTCGGCTCTGGGCAGCATGTATTGGAAGGACGTGGCGATAATACCGTGAAAAACATGCTGTCACGATTGAAGTCTTTGTTCCGTTTTTATTATGAACGAGGAGATACTAATAACAGACCTTTTGATGGATTGAAGATTGGTGCCGCGATTTTTGGTACACCTTATTATATTACTATAGAGGAGCGAAACCAAATTGCAGATGCAGATCTTGATAAAGCCTGGAAGAACTATGATGAAGAAAAGAAGAAAGCATCAAAGATGCCTCTTAAGACCTTAAAGGTTCTACGCGACATTTTCGTATTTCAGTGTTTTATAGGTTGTAGAGTCGGTGATTTGGAAAAGCTGACTCCACAGCACATTCATAACGGTGTTCTAGTTTACACACCTCATAAGACCAAGGACGAAACGGAAGAACCGATTCAGGCTCGTGTTCCGTTGCATTCAAAGGCATTAGAACTGATAAAGAAATACAAAGGCCAAGACAGACGGGGTAGATTATTCCCTCTTATTTCTCCGCAAAAGTACAACGAAGCGTTAAAGGTCATCTTCACATTGGCTGGCGTTACGCGTAATGTGGAGATTAGGAATCCGAAGACAGGAGAAAGCGAGATAAGGCCAATCAATGAACTTGCAGCAAGCCACCTCGCACGTCGTACATTCATTGGTAATGCGTATTTCAAAGTAGCCGACCCAAATCTGATAGGTAAGATGTCTGGTCATGTTGATGGTTCCAAGGCGTTCAAACGTTATCGCAAGATTGAAGACGAGACGTTGAAAAACGTGATTGATATGATAGGATAACTCTATCCAACCGTTAATATATATAATAAGGTATAGCAATTTGAAGAAAAAGTAGTAACTTTGCACGCAAATGATGACGATAGAAGAGATAAGGACAGGGAAAGAAGGTCAGACGTTTGACCTGTGTTGGCAATCGGCATATCTGACAAGACCAGAAGGATTGAGGGCATCAATCAATATACGGAGAAACTGAACGAACTGTTGCGCGTCCCCTTCGATTTCTGTATTCCATCCATTCCTGTCAAGTGCAGCTACATGGATTGCATAGACCAGCATGGGAATGAGAACCGAATACTGCTGATGGACATCCCTGCCAGCATGTTCCTGCATACCAATCAGGCTGATGAAGCCTATATCCGTGTTGGCGACAAGAGCCGTAAACTAACATTCGAGGAGCGTTTGCAGCTGATGTACGACAAAGGCGAGCGTTCTTATGAGGACACAGCTGTCTATGGTGCCACGGTTGATGACATTGACATGGATGCCGTTGCTGACTATGCCAAGTTGCTGGGATATGGAAAGTCGCCAATGGAGTACTTGCGCGAGAACAACAACTTTGTGACGACCAACAACAAAGGTGAGGAGGATGTCAGTGTCGCCTGTATCCTGCTCTTTGGCAAGAACCCTCAGAAGTTTTTCCCTCGTGGCCGTACCCGTTTTATCAGATACGAAGGTATTGACGAGAAGGTGGGTGCAGAGATGAACGTCATCAAGGATGTCACCTTTGAGGGAACCATCCTGAATCAAGTCAAGAAGACGATTGAGTATCTGGAGACACAGGTACGTGAGCATACGTTCCTCGGACAGCATGGCCAGTTCATTACTCGTCGCGACTATCCTGAGTTCGTGATACAAGAGATGACCGTAAATGCTTGTTGCCATAGAGCATACAACATCAAAGGAACTGAGATTCAAATCAAGATGTTCGATGACCGCCTTGTTTTTGAATCGCCTGGCAAATTGCCAGAACTGGTAAAGCCTGCAAATATCCGTACCACCCACTTCTCTCGTAATCCGAAGATAGCTGCATTCCTCAAAGCATATCACTATGTGAAGGAGTTTGGCGAGGGCCTTGATCGTATTTGTCGTGAGCAGGAAGCCAATGGTGCTAAGGCACCATCCTTCCGAACCGACGAGTTCATCCTGAAGATTACTGTGCCGAAAGTCACAGAAAACGTGAACGTAAATGCGGCCAAGGTGAATGTAAACGGGGAAAAGGTGAATGAAAAGTTACCAGATAATTCTCATGGGTTAACAGAAAAGTTACCAGAAAACGTCACAGAAAACGTCACAGGAAGCGTCATAGATACGTCACAGAAAACGTCACAGAAAACGTCACAGAAAATCATTGACTTGGTAAGAGAAGATCCTTACATCTCAACCTCTAAGATGGCTGAAATAATAGGTATTGACCGGAGAAATATCGCAAGAAATATCAAGAAACTCCAAGACCAGGGTGTCATACGTCGTGTTGGTCCAGATAAAGGAGGCTTTTGGGAGATTATTGAGTAATGAGCATGGAAGGAAACGTAATCCTCAATACAGCATCCAGACTACACGCTGTTAATGAACTTCTGAAAAAGTACGTTAGCGGACAGAATCTTAGTTTTGAAGAGAAGCGTGAGTTGTGGCTTTTTTATAGAGACCACAAAGACACGAATGCCATCATTGACTATGTCCTTGGCGAGGGTGGAAGTAATCCTGACCTGCTACTTCATGATACGAAGCAACTGTTAGCAGAAGCAGAAGCGTTTATAGAAGTATATAAAGCTTCAGGATCTCTCATTTCTTCGTTTGAAACGAAGTCTGATTGTGACCAGTACCTAAAGCCATTCAAGGATGCATGGGAGTCAGAGAAAGAAAAAGCCCATGACCTATGGATGGAGTATCAGGAGATTAGTCACCGCATAGACTTCATGCCATATTCTGATCCAGAGTTTAAGCCATTAGATGAGAAATGCGATAGGTTGAAGGAAGAATATGACAAAGTACACGCTCATGTAAATGAGTTGTATGAAATCCATCGGAAGGAAATACTTGCTCTGTCAGGTTTGTATTATTTCGACATAGCGTTTTTGAATGTCCTTGTTCATCGATTGTCAGAGATTGCTAAGTGTATTATTGCAGACATCTGTAATCCTGAGGAAGGAGGTGAGGCATGAGCAATAACTCCTTTTCAAGAACTCGTCGGCAACGTGACTTTGTAAGTTTGCAATTATGCCTATATCTTTATCCGCTCTGTAATGGCCGTCAATTCGAATACATGGAACCGTCCGACTTTGTCAGTTTCCTGAATCTGAGACGGGGAGCTGATGGCGTGGTTCGTGACAGGGAAAAGCTCCGGGTAATATATCTTATCCATGAAGTTGCGGACAACCTCAGTGAACCATGGCGAGCAGAAGAATGGAAAGGGGAAATGCTCAGTGCCTGTGGCATCGATATGGCATACTATAACTCACATTATTTGGATGTAAAACACTCGGAAGTGATGGCTAATAAAAAGTTCGCAAATGAACTGAAAAAGGCGATATCACGAGCCAACGCCTTGTAAAAACCACACAGGATTACAGACCAACCACAAAAGTTGGTTGAAGGAAATAATAGAAATAGACTCAAAGTGCTTATAATCAGCACTTTGGGTTTTTGCGTTTTTTAAGCAAACACCACAAATAATACACTTGTAACAACGCGGAAAAAGCGGGACCTTTGCAGCCGAAAATTTAATTTATTTCAAGATGATAAAAACTAATTTTTTGCAAAGTGAGACCAACAAGGTTGGCTGCTTTGAATCGAGTGAAGAAAATGAGATGTTTGCAAAGGGTCTCGTGTCAGCAATTTCAAAGGGGAATGATCGTATCTCCTTTACGTTAACAGAGAAAGGTGCAATAGCCTTCGCCCGCGAACTATCTGAGTGTATTCTTGCTGAGAATGCCGCACAGGCTTCAGGCAAGGGTGGTGATGACGGCACATTATTGCCAAAACAGGAGGTCATGGAAACTCTTGGAGTCAGTTCTACTACTCTGTGGCAATGGGATAAGAGTAGATACCTGGTACCTGTCAAGATTGGCAGAAAGGTGTTCTATCGTAAAGGGGACATAGACAAACTCTATGACTACAAGCATTAAGATTAACGCCCGCGCCTTTGTGTGCGGGCTTAACTATCCTAATAAATTCGAATATTATAATGATAGATAAAAAATACATTGACTTGATACTCGACACGGTTGACTTGGCAGAAGTGGTCTCTGACTATGGCATCAAACTGCATGTCAGTGGCCACACCGCCAAGGGCTTGTGTCCGTTCCACAATGAGGACACAGCGTCCTTTTGTGTCAATACCGCCAAGAACCTCTGGCATTGTTTTGGATGCGGAAAGGGTGGTAACGTGATTAACTTCGTCATGGAGATGGATAATCTCTCTTTCCCTGAAGCCATTAAAAAGCTGTTGAAAGAGAAAAAGAACATCGATCTGAAAGTGAATGAGCTTCGGCTCACCCCGGAAGAGGAGGCAAAATACAAGAAACGTGAGGCGATGCACATCATCAACGACAAACTATGTGCTTTCTACGTCAGTCAGTTAGATAATGGTACTGCCGACGCGAATGCTGCTAAAGCCTATATGCTCAGTCGGTGGAATGCCGACTTCTGCAAGGAACAGCAGATGGGCTATGCCCCCAACGACTGGACATCCGTGGTGAAGTTCGCCGAAAAGGCAGGACTGAGTTTAGACTTGATGCAGCAGATGGGCATCTTGCGACTAAGTGAGAAGACTCATTCTTTGTACTGTGTCTATAAGAATCGTCTCATGATTCCCATCAGAGACCGCTATTCCAATATCGAGGGCTTCACGGCCAGAGCATTGGACGATAAGTCTGAATGCAAGTATCTCAACTCAGCCGACAGCGAACTCTACCACAAGTCTGAGTCCGTCTTCGGCATTGATGCTGCCGTCCAAAAGGCAAGAAAGGAGTGTAAACTGTATCTTGTAGAGGGAGCACCTGATGTGATGAAGCTACAGTCTCTCGACATTCTCAATACCATTGCCTCCCTGGGCGGTTCTTGGAACGACAAGCAGTTCCAGAAGTTAAAGGACTTACGCCTTCAGAACTGTACGCTCTGCTTCATCCCCGACTCTGATGTCCCCAAGAATAATGAGAGATTAGGAGCTGGATTTGCCAATGTTCTCCGCAATGGTGCCCTCGCTATGCGTCTGGGCTTTACTGTCAGCGTCAAGGAGATTCCCAACGACCTCACTGTAGAACAGCCAAAGAAGATTGACCCCGATGAGTTCTTCACTGACAAGTCCGACCTAGCCAAGTTGGAAGAACGCGAGTTCCTGTTATGGTCATTTGAGAAGAAGTTCACCCCCAACGGCACGACGGAGGAGAAGCAGAAAGCCATTGAAGAAACTTGCGAATTGCTTCTTTGTATTAAGGACGAAGCCATTCA
>CACZBS010000035.1 GCA_902779455.1 uncultured Prevotellaceae bacterium | reverse complement strand
TGAGTCTCCTCAAAGTGGCACACCTTTGTGTGAAGGAAAAAGCGGGTCGTCAGAAGCCGATCTTGCCGTTCCAGCGGAGATACCAGTTGCGCTGGTCGGCGAGGTTGGCCTTGATGTCAGCCTGGACGCTGGCGCGTCCCTCACGTCCGCGACGGGCGTAGATGTGGTCCTGCATGAACTGTCCGGGGTTGGCCGAGCGGAGGGCGAAGCGCATGAGGTCGTAGTAGCGGGTGCCCTCGAAGCAGAGCTCGAGTGCGTTCTCGTTGAGCAGGAGGCTGTCGACGAAGTGCTGCTGACGACGGGTGAGCTCCTCGGCGGTGGCGAGGGTGTCCTCGGGCAGCTGGTAGTACTCGTTCATGGGTGTCCAGCCGGAGCCGCGGGTGTGGATGCCGACGGTGTTGTGGTTGGTGCCCATGCTCATGCCGACGACGTCCTCGACGGTGACGACATTGTAGCGGCTGGTGGGGAAGTCGAACTGGGCGAGGAAGAGCGAGTCGGACTGCGAGTAGTAGGGCATGACGTAGGCCTGCATCGTCTGGTTGGTCAGACCGCGGCTGAGGATGGTGAAGGCGGCACGGGGGAAGCCAGCCTGATTGAGGGCCTCGGCCAGACGGAGATAGACCATCTGACGACGATAGATGTGGACATTGCGCGTCTGATACTTGTAGATCGACTGGGTCTCGAGACGCTCATTGGTGATGTCGTCGATGGAGTAGCTCTCGCCCCAGACCATCGACAGACGGAGGTCGCCGGTGCGGTGGTTGGAGAGTCCGAGGGGTGCATAGGTGACGGTGTTGCCGTTGGCGCTGAGACAGCAGTTGGCCTGGGCCTCGGAGAGTTCCTTCATGCCGACGGAGGGCGTGATGCTGAAGCGCTGGTTGTTGTCGCTGGTCGAGTTGAACAGGTTGCGCAGCTGGCTGTAGTTGCCCTCAGCGGGGATGGAGTCGCCGGGAATCATGGTGATGAGCTCGCTGGTCTCGCTGTAGCTCTCCTGTGAGTAGATGTTTGAACCCATGTTGAGGCTCAGTGTGCCCGTATAGTTGGCGTTGCCGGGCATCCACATGCGGAAGCCGGGACCTGTGGGATAGGTGGAGTTCATGCCGTTGCGCTGGCTGATGTACTTATAGTACTGCAGGGCAGCCTCGCGGTAGTTGCCGGCCCAGAGGTTGAGATCGCCACGGACGATGCTGAGGGGGAACCAGAAGAAGCGCGAGTCCTGATTGCGGATGATGCGATAGCCGGGATAGAGTGTGTTGTAGGCCTCGGGGATGTCGCTCAGGTCGTTGAGGAAGTACTGGCAGACGGTCTGCAGGTCGGCACGGGGATAGTCGAGCTCGGCCTCGTCCTTGGTCATGATGGGCTCGGTGACGAAGGGGACGCTGCCGTAGTTGAGGACGAGCTGGAGGTAGGTCCAGGCGCGGATGGCCTTGACGGCGGCATACTCGCGCATGAAGATGTTCTGGTCGCGGTTGCTGCGCAGGGCGGTGTCGACGTTGGCGATGAAGTAGTTGCAGTTGTTGATGACGGCGTAGTAGTCGCGCGGCACGTTGTACTGGTTGTCGTCGCTGACGTTGAAGTTGGCCACGTCGCGCAGGTCGCTGGTGGCCTGGTCGGTCAGGTCGACGAGGTCGCCGCGCACCTCGCCGAGGAGGATGGTGCGGTCGGCCAGTGCCTGCAGCTTGTTGAGGATGCCGGTGACGCTGTAGATGGTGTCGACGGCATTGTTGAGGTGGTCATGGCCGGAGTAGAGCACGTGGTCTGACTCCTGGTCGAAGAAGTCCTCGCAGGAGGTGGTGACGGCGGCCATGCCGCAGCAGACCAGGCCTGCACAGAAGAATTTATATGCTTTGGTAATCATAATTTTCAATTATCAATTTTCAATATTCAATTCAGATTACAGGTTGATCTTTACACCGGCCACGACGGAACGGCTCTGGCCCAGACGGCCCAGGTCGATGCCCTGACCGATGACGCTGCTGGTCATGGTGAACTCAGGATCGCTGCCCAGATACTTGGTGAACGTGAGCAGGTTGTTGCCCTGGAGCCAGACCTGGATGCCCTGGATGAACTCCGACTTGAGGGGCAGGTCGTAGGAGAGGGTGACGTCCTTCAGACGGAGGTAGGAGCCGTCCTCGATCCAGCGGTCGCTGAAGCGGGCGTTGCCCATGGGATCCTGGAAGGTGATGCGTGGCACGTCGGTCTGCTGGTTCTCAGCCTGCCAGCGGCGCAGCATGGCGGTGGTCTGGTTCATGAATCGGCTACCGCCCTCGAGCTGTGAGCGCATGTAGTTGTAGACGTCGTTGCCGAGCGAATAGTTGAAGCGAACGTCGAGCTTGAAGCGTTTCCATGCCAGGGTGGTGAAGATGTTGCCGTAGATGTCGGGGTTGGGGTCGCCGATGACGATGCGGTCGTCGGCATAGCCGTCGCTGCCGTCGCTGATGACGCCGTCGCCGTTGAGGTCGTAGAAGCGGATGTCGCCGGCGGCGAAGGGCATGAGCGTGCCGTTGGCCTGGCGGACGCTGAGGTTGGCCTGCTGTGCCTCGTCGGTGTTGGCCATGACGCCGAGCGACTTGAATCCGTAGAAGACGTTGGCGGCCTGGCCTACCTTGGTCTGGATGGTGGCTCCGTAGACGTCGGTGAGGATGGTGGCGTCGCCGTCGGGCAGGCTGGTGATGCGGTTCTTATAGTGGCCCACGCTGGCTCCAAGCTGCCACTGCCAATCCTTCTGTGCGAGGAGCTTGGCGGTGAAGCTGACGTCGAAGCCTTCGTTAGTGAGCTTACCGCCGTTCGACCAGTTCTGGTTGAGTCCGCTGAGGAATCCGAGCGACTGGCGGGTGAGCAGGTTGTCGGTGGTGGAGCGGAAGTAGTTGAAGGTGACGCCGAGGCGGTTGTTGATCAGGCTCGACTCGAAGCCGACGTTGAAGCGGCGGGTGGTCTCCCACTGGATCTCGGTGTTGCCGACGCCGTCGAAGGAGAGGCCCGAGATGGCGTGGAGGAACTGCGAGGCGCGGAAGTAGCTGCGGGCGGCATAGTAGTCGATGTCGTCGTTGCCGCTGACGTCGTAGCCCCACGTCAGTCGCAAGTAGTCAAGACCCTTGACGTTGGCCAGCCAAGGCTCGTTGGTCAGGACCCACGAGGCCTGTGCGCCATAGAAGAGGGCCCAGGGGGCTTTGAAGACGCGGACTGAGCCGGCATCGCGGCCGAAGCGCGAGGAACCCTGTGCACTGAGGTTGACCTGGAGATAGTAGCGGCTCATGTAGTTGTAGTCGGCCTGGGCATACCATGTCAGCGAGTTCCAGTTCTCGTTGATGCCGTCGACGGAGATGTTGCTGAGATCCTTACGCATGAAGGGCGTCTTGTCGTTACCGGTGTTGTAGCCCACCTGCGAGTTGGTGGTGAAGCTCTCCCAGTTGATGCGGGCACCGCCGAGCACGTGGATGTAGTGGGCATCGTAGCGGTTGTGCCAGTCGAGACGCGTGTCGCTCTGGACGGAGTTCTGCTTGGAGGCCAGCGAGCGCACCTCATTGGTCTGGCGGACGTCGCTGCTGATTGACTTGACGATATAGTTGGGCGTGCCGTTGATGGGGATGTAGTACATCTCGTTGGTGTTGACCAGGTTGTAGCTGAAGTGCTCAGAGAGCGAGAGGTTGGCGTTGAACTGGTACTTGGGTGTGACGCTAAGGTTGAGCATCGAGTTCTCGAAGCGGTTCTTGTTCTCAGCCTCTGAGTACTCCAGGATGGCGGCGGGGTTGCCCAGCTGCCAGTTGTAGCCGGAGTTGTAGTAGCTGTAGAGGGCCTCGGTCAGGTAGTCCTCGGCGTTGATGTCGAAGTGGCTGTCGGAGAGCACGCCGCGGCCGTAGCTGTAGGGGCTCAGGAAGGGGCTCTTGGCGTAGGCCAGGAAGGCGGGCGACGTGGGAGTGCCCTCGTCGTAGCCCTCGGGAGCGCCGTCGTTGCGCAGGTTGCGGGTGACGTTGGCAAACGAGGCGTCGAAGCGGACGGAGAGGCGGCGTGTGAGCGAGATGTCGGTGTTGAAGCGGACATTCAGGCGGCCCATGCCGTTGTTCTTGAGCGTGCTCTGGGTGTTGCCGTAGCCGACGGAGAGGTTGTAGTTGGCCACGTCGTCACCGCCCTCGACGTTGATGCCGTAGTTCTGGCTGATGGCGGTGCGATAGACGAGGTCCTTCCAGTCGGTGTTCTGGTGGTACTGCGTGTAATAGTAGTAGTCGGGATCCTCGTTGAGGAACTTGAACTGGCGGTTGGTGGTGCCCGTGGTCTTCAGCAGTTCGCTGGCATAGCCGCGATACTGCTCTGCGCCCATGACTGAGATGTACTTGGGCTCGAAGGTGACACCGGCCGACACGTTGGCCGTGATGCGGGTAGCCATTGACTTGTTGCGGCGGGTCTGGATGAGGATGACGCCGTTGGCGCCCTTGGCACCATAGAGGGCGGTTCCGTTGCGCACGACGGTCACCTTCTCAATGTCGCTGGGGTTGATGTTGGTCAGAATGTCGTTGTAGAAGCCGTCGTGCAGAAGGGTGCGGCCGTACTGCTGGTCGACGATGACGTCGTCGATGACGACGAGGGGCTGTGCGTTGACATTGAGCGAGTTGAGACCCTGGACAAACATGACGCTGCCCACGCCGGGCGTGCCATTGCGGTTGACGGTATGGGCGTAGGCGCCAAGCTGGCTCTGTATCTCGCTCTTGACGTTGACGGCGCTGGTGTAGCGGAAGTCACTGGCCGTCTGGTCGCCACGGACGTTCTCCTGCGGGGCATACTCTGCGGTGAACGTCGTGGGATAGAGCTGGGCAGCACGCTGCTGCTCGGTGCTGAGCAGACCGATGCGCACGGGGTTGTAGTCGGGCGTGGTGATAAAGACGGCCGATGCGAAGACGGGCAGACGCAGCTCGTAGGAGCCGTCGTCCTCGGTCAGCACGCTGTAGCCATCGATGTCGGCGGCGCGGACGATGGCGCCGGCGACAGGCTCCTGCGTCGTGGCGTCGAGCACCTGTCCTCGGATGGTGCGGGTCTCATATTGCTTCTGCTTGGGCGCGATGCTTCTCACGTCGGCAGCCTCCACCTCCTCATCGGTGTCGTCGTCCTGGGCGACGACGGCGAGCGGGAAGGCCATCAGCAGGGTAAGTCCAAATAAGATATATCGTTTCATGCTTAAGATATTAATGCTAAGTTGATGATTCGGAATTATGTTCACTCCTCGTGGGGTTTAAGCACGATGCAGTCGATGCGCATGGTACGCGTATACTGGTTGTTGCGCTGCTGGGCGTTGCTCACACGCGTCTCGACCTTGAGGGTCACCTGGGGGTTCTCCTCCTCCAGTCCGTAGGACGACACCTCGAACTTGTAGTTGTCGGCCAGCTTGATCCAGTTGACAGCATCGGGGCTGTAGCCCAGCTTCTCGTCGTTGGTGCTGACGGAGGAGACGAGCTGACGCTCCTGATGGCGCCCGGCCTGGTTGTTGTAGCCCAGCGTGCAGCGCATGGTGGTCGGCAGTCGCTGCACCTCGGTGGCATTGCTGTCGTTGGCCAGTGCGGGAGCGGTGACGAGATAAATGTCGTAGCCCATGTCGGAGAGCACGTTGGTGATGTTGAACGTCACGTAGTGGTTGACGTCCGATGAGGCAGGCACGAACTCAACAAAGCCATTGTTGGACACCTTGTTGTAGTAGGCGTTGGTGCTCTCGACGTAGCGCGAGGTGGGCGTGATGGTGCCGATGGAGTCGCCATGCGAGTCGGGCCGGCGGCTGACCTCCTTGATGCTGCTGGCACGCTCTGCCTCGACGATGATGATCTTGCCGAAGGTCTGAGCCTTGTCGAAGTTCCACGTCGAAGCCTTCAGCAGACGGCCGTTGCTGCACTCGACGGGGGTGGCACCGTCGAAGACGCCGCCTGCATCGGTCGGGTTGAAGTACTGGTAGTAGCAGAGTGTATCGCTGCCCCAGCGGTAACGGCGGAGGGTGTAGTTGGTGACGGCACTGGTCGACATGACGGAGTCGAGACGTGCGGCCGTGCCGAGCAGCGGGTTGATGGTGCTGCTGAAGATGGTGCCCTCGACGATGGCGAGGCGCGAGTTGGTGTAGATGAGCGAGTCGCGGTCCTCGACGTTATCAGCATAGTTGAAGCAACTCGTGGTCTGGGCGATGAGGTCGCGCCAGACGTCGTTGGTGGGAGCCACCATCCAGTAGGTGCTGTCCTCAGAGTTGAGCTGGGCATCAAGGAAGTTGAAGAGCTCGTTGCGCTGTGCGAAGACGGAGTCGAGATAGACGGTCTTACCGTTCTCGATGCCGCCGGGGATGCTTCGCGAGGGCAGGAAGTCCTTGTAGTAGAAGATGGGCTGCGAGCGGTCGCTGTTGAGCGTGTCGCCGCAATAGAGGAACTTGCGCAGGCTGTCGAGGTCGGCATCCTTGCGCAGATACTCGAAGAGGTTGGGGAAGTACGCTACCTGCTTGCCGACGGTGAAGAGCACGCCGTTCTCGTAGAGCGCATTGGTCGAGAGCATCGGCGTCTCGTTGATATGGCTGGCGGAGAGGACGGCATACTTGCCGTTCATGAGCACGATGGAGTCGCTGCTGTTGGGCGACACGGAGTAGTTGTAGAGTGCGATGTGGTTCTGCAGGAACTCCTTGATGACGGTGTTGTCCTCCTCGCTGACCTTGCCGTTCTCGTTGTTGTACTGACGGATCAGCTCGGCAGCCTCGTCGGCGGAGAGACTGGCGTTGGTGGGTGCGAAGACGGTGAACACCTGACTGCTGGCGAGGGCCTTGTCGTAGCCGCAAGCCTCGATGACGCTGGCGAAGTTGCTCAGGTCAGGGTTGGCCTTGATGGCCTGCCACAGCGAGCCATCGTTGACACCCGTGGCCGGAGCCTCGTAATGGTCGTCCCAAGTGTCAGTGCAAGCCGTGAAGGCTGCAATGAAGGCACACCCCATGAGCCCCGTCTGAATTAGTCTGTTTATCTTGGTAATCATAACTATTATCTATTATCTATTAACTGTTATCTATTAAAGGTCGTCCTCCATCTCGCCGTCACCGCCTACGCCGTAGACGCTCTTGGGCACCAGCTCGAAGTAGTCGAGCATGAACTCATTGTTGTTGCCCTGCTTGCCGTCGCTGGCCACGCGGAAGCGCAGATAGTGATCCTTGTTGGCATCGATGTAGGTCTGGCAGAGGATGCGGCGGTAGGTACGGGGATTGCCCGTGAAGTCGAACTGCTCGCCGCTGGAGGGATTGAAGTGATAGGTGCTGCGACCGGCACGATAGGCGCCCAGGTTCTTCAGCAGCTTCTGCTCCTCGGCCTTCTCCTCGGCTGTCTTGCCGTTGTAGTCGCCGAGCTTCTCGTCGTCGACGAAGCGGTCGCCGAGGAAGAACTCCTCGTTGAGGTAGACGGTCATGTCGAGGGGGATGCCCTGAGGCACACCGTCGAAGTAGACCTGTGCGACACCGCGGGTCTTCAGTCCGCAGAAGCCCAGTCGGAGCTGATACTCACCGCTCTTGGGCACGGGCGGGATGCGGAAGGTGAAGTCGTAGTCGCCGAAGAGGTTCCACTCGTCGCCCTGCCACGACCAGAAGTTGGTGTGGGGACGGCGCATGACGACGTGGCAGTTGGTGAAGGAGACGCCGTCAAGATAGCCCAAGGGGAAGTAGAAGTTGCGTCCGTTCTTGGGGATGGAGGCGTCGTCGGGAGTGCCCGACGGGTCGTCCTGGGTGGGGTTGCCCTTGAGTCGCATGTCGTTGGTCATGACCTCAGGGAAGATGGTCGAGAAGTCCATGCGTATGCGGATATTCTGGACGACTTCCTGCACATCCTTCGAGAAGGCCACGATGTCGTCGACATAGAAGTAGTGGCCATTGAGGGCATCGTGGTCGACGGTGGTCTCGACCTTTGAGTCGATGAGCGCACCGCGGAAGTTGTAGGCCGGGGCGGCGTAGCGGCGGTTGATGAACCGCTCGCCGACGTTGCCGTAGTCATTGCCGCGGCAGTCGTTGCCGTCCTCGTCGCGGTCCATGGTGAGCTGTTCGATCTTCATCATGGTGTGGGGCAGCAGCGTCTGATACCAGTCGCAGGGGTTGGCCAGCTTGGTGTGGATGCCAAAGGCCTCGTTGGTGGCACCGACATTCATGATGAGCGGCGTCAGGTCGCTCGTGCCGGGCACGTAGCGGCTGATGATGTGGTACTGCACGAAGCGCTTCAGGGGATTGACGCTGTCGGTCAGGTTCTCGAACGAGTGGCCAGGAGCATTGACGTCGGCAGGATAGACGGGGTCGTAGATCTGGCAGGCCAGCTCGTAGACGGCCCGCAGGCGTCCGTTGGCCGTGGAGATGCCACGCCGCTGGAACTCGCGGTCGTAGACCTCATCGGGCTCGACAAAGGCCGTGAATCCGTATTTCTTGGTGTCGGGCACCCAGGCCACCTCACGCCAGAAGTCGCTGGTGTAGTAGTACTTCTCGTAGTCCTTGGGATTATAGCTGGCATCCTCGACGAGCGAGATGTCCTCGTAGACGCCAGTGGCCTCGAGCGCCTCATAGAAGGTGCCGATGGTGCTGTTGTCGCGCAGGATGTCAGCGATGTAGCTGTTCGACTTCTCGAGCACCATGTCGATGGGCTGCACGATGCCGTTCTCGACGGAGTCGTTCTTCAGGTCGAAATAGATGTGTGCGACGCCTTCGAGGAAGACCACGGCATTGCCGTCGTCGTCAAGGCCCTGCGACGTGGCCAGATAGCGGCCCAGCATGTTGCTGGTCTGCAGGCGGTCCTGCGTCATCTCGAACGTGGTGTACATGTTGGAGATGAGGTGTGTGCGGGCGATGGTGTCGCAGTCGGCATCGCTGAGCTGGTCGACGGACTGCAGTCCGTGCTCACTGAGGAAATTGCTGACGGCTTCGTTGGAGGGCAGGAAGCAGGTGTAGTGGCCATAGGTGGACAGGAGGTCCATCAGGTCGGCGCGCTCCACGATGGTGGCGAAGTCGCTGTACTGCGGACGGTTCCTGAGATAGTCGCTCATCATCTCACCGGTGAAGGTGTAGAAGTTCTCGCTGTCGGGCTCGTCGGAGCAGGCTGTGAAGCCGCAGACGACCGAGAGCGCACAAAGTATTGAAATGAGTGTCTGTTTCATATCTTCAATCGAGCATTGGGGTTATTTGGTTTTCTCGTAACTGCTGTTCTCGCCACTGCCGAAGGACGGGTTCTGGACGAGGTTGCGGTTGACCTTGATCTCATCATTATTGTAGGGCCAGAAGATAGCGTCCATCTTCTGGAAGAAGTTCTGGATGAACTGGCCGTTGACGCCGTCGCGCTTCTGTGCGGCCGACGAGAGCACCTGGGTGTTGCCGTCGCGCATCGAGCGGCGAACCAGGTCGTACCAGCGCTTGCCTTCGAACATCAGCTCGCGCTGACGCTCCTGCAGGACGAGCTGCTCCATCTGGGCCTTGGTCAGATAGTCGCCGGCGACGAGGGTGTCGACGAGGGTCGCCTCGCAGACGGAGCGCTTGTTGACGGCGTTGACCAGCGAGAAGGCCTGTGCCAGGAGCGGCTGGTTGTGGGCGTTGATCTCTTCGTCGCTGCCCTCGCGCATCTTCTGGCAGAGGGCCTCGGCCTTGAGCAACATGATGTCGGAGAGGCGGTAGATGACCCACGAGCTGCTGTTGTAATAGTGATTGACATTGTTGATCTTGGCAAAAGGATATTTAGCCATATAGGAGACGCTGACATTTGTCGGCTGGGTCGCATTGATCAGCAAGCCACGCGAAGCAAACTTATTGATCGACTCGGTGTTCATGTTGACATTCTCATAGAGACGGGCGTCCACCTTCTTGTTGCGGTCAGCAAAGATGGTGCGCGAGGAGGTCTTGGCGATATCCTCGGTGACGGTGGTCGAGGGGCCTACGAGTCCCTTATCAACGGAAGCATTGCCGTAGAACGCGCCTACAGCCGAGTTGCCAGGCATCGTGTAGCCGGCCTCCGTCTTGTCGAAGAGGAGTTCGAAGACGGTCTCCTGACTATTACCGTTGACAAACACTTCAGTGTACGTGTTGCCGTAGTAGCCCGACGAAAGGCTGTTGACCAGGGGATAGCCGTTCATGCGGGTGTTGAGGACGTTCTGGCTGGAGCCGCCGAGTCCGAAGGAAGCGTTCTGACTGCGCTTCTCCTCGTACATCTTCTTCTTCGAGTCGATGACCATGTCAGCATAGCGGATGCACTGGTCGTAGTCCTGCTTCCAGAGATACATCTCGCAGAGCATGGCGTGGATGGCGTCCTGGGTGATGCGGCCCGTCTGGTAGAGGGGGCTGGTCTCAGGATAGCGCTCCACGGCATTGCCCTGGACGGCCTCGAGGTCCTGGATGAGCGAGTCGAGGACGGCGTTGAAGGGCGTTGCCGGCAGATCCATCTTCTGGTCGTCGTCGGTGAAGGCCTCCGTGCTGTAGGGCACGTCGCGGAAGGTGCGGATGAGGTAGAAGTAGCAGAGGTCGCGCAGGGCGGAGACCTCGGCGATGGTGGCCTGCAGCTCGCTCTGGGTGTAGCCCGGATCACGCTCGGCCACCTGCGGTGCATACTTGATGACCGTGTTGCAACGGTTGATGACGTTGTAGAAGCCGTCCCACGTGGTGTAGGCGTTCATGGCGGTGATACTCTCCTTGAGAACGTTCTCAAGGTTGACGTCGTCGTTGATGTTCTGACCGGCCATGACGTTCTCACTGCGGAACTCGCCCCAGACCATCATGCGCCGCATGACGCCGTCGCCCTGGAGGGCCGAGTAGCATCCGGCGACGATGTTGTCGACGTCGGCCTTTTCGTTCCAGAAATCTTCAAGCACAATCTCGCTCTGCGACTTAATCTCAAGGAAGTCACTGCACGACGTAAGCCCGCCGAGCAGAGCGACTGCGCACATTATTTTATTATATATCTTTCTCATAATTGTGTATCGGTTTAGAAGTCAACAGTAACACCCAGCGTATAGGAGCGTGAGCGCGGCGTCTGGGCATTGTCGATGGCGGGGTCGTAGCCGACGTTCGAGATGTCGGGGTCGACGCCAGAGTACTTCGTGATAACAAAGGGGTTGTTGATCGAGGCGTAGAACGAGATGCGGTTCAGTCCGATCCACTTCAGGTACTTCTTCTTGATAGCATACGACAGCTGGGCGTAGCTCATACGGAGGTAGGAGCCGTCCTCGACGAAGCGGTCGCTGACCAGCGTGTTGAACTGCGAGTTGTCGCCGTGCATGGCGCGCGGGATGCTGGTGATGTCGCCTTCCTTACGCCAGCGGTAGTTGACGGCCTGGCTCTGGTTGTCGTTGCCGATCATGGCCTCAGCGTGGAGGCGTGCCATGTTGATGATCTTGTTGCCGACGCGGTAGGTGAACTGCGTGGAGAGGCGCCAGTCGCCATAGTTGAAGGTGAAGCCGAAGCCACCGGTCAGCTTAGGCAGCGACGAGCCGAGGTAGGTGATGTCGAGGGCGTTGATCTGACCGTCGTTGTTGATGTCCTCATAGATGGCGTCGCCACCCTGGAAGCGGTAGTTCTTACCCGTGGCGTCGTTAGTGTAGTTGTACATCATGCGGACGGGCACGCCGTTAGCGTCGACCACGATGGTACCGTCGGCATTGGTGGCCACGGGAGCGGTGTAGCCCTTAGCCAGGAAGTCCTGACGCTGCTCGGGGGTCATGTTGACGAAGGTGTTGTAGTTGTGGGTGTAGACGCCTTTGTACTTGAATCCGTAGATGGCTCCGAAGGGGTTGTGCACCTGCACTCGGCGCAGCCACTCACCGTTCTTGTAGCCGAAGGTCGAGTTGAGGTTGTCGAGGATGTACTCGTCCATCTCGAGGATTTCGTTGCGGTTGTTACCGAAGTTGGCGTTCATGTCCATGATGAACTTGCCGACCTTGACCAGTCGGTTGGTGTTGAGGTGGAACTCCCAACCCGTGTTGCGCATCTTGCCGCTGTTGCGGTAGGGGACGGTGGCGAAACCGGCGTTCGAGGGGATGCGATAGTTGGCCATGAGCATGTCGGTGGTCGTCGAGCGGTAGCCCTCGATGGTGAGGGTAAGCTGGTCATCGAAGAATCCGAAGTCGGCACCGACGTTATAGCTTGAGACGATCTGCCACTTCAGGTTGGTCAGACGGATGTTGTTGGGCTGCATGGCGGCCATGTCGAGATAGCGGCTGGCCGAGCCATACTTCGACGTGTAGAGGTAGTTCTGGTTAGGCTGGTTGCCCACGCGGCCCCAGCTGGGACGTAGCGAGAGCATCGACAGGCCCATCTCGCGGAAGGGCTCCATCCAGGGCTCGTCGATGATGTTCCATCGGAGCGAGACAGAGGGGAAGTAGCCCCAGCGGTGGCCGGGTCCGAACTTGGTCGTACCGTCAGCACGGACGGTGACGTCGGCCATGTAGCGGCCCTTGTAGGCGTAGTGGGTCGAGAAGGTGTAGTACATCGAGCGCCACTGTCCGTAGCCCGAAGCAACGTCCTCAATCAGTCCGCCGGCAGCAGGGCTGGTGACGGTGTTGTCCGTCGAGGGCAGGCCGTAGCCGCTGGTGTTCTGATAGTTGGATGAGCCCGAGGTGAGCTCGAAGCGGCCCATGACCATCATCGAGTGGTCCTTGTTCTTGAAGGCGGGGATGAGGGTCAGCGTCTGCTTGGTGTTGAACGAGACGCTCTTCGACGAGCCGGCGAACGAGGTGTTGACCTTGCCCTCCCATCCGCGCGGGGTGACCTCCTGGGGATAGAACTTGTCGTCGTACTGGTTGAAGATGTTCATATAGACCGAGCCGCGCCAGTTCAGCTGCCAGTGATCCTCGTCGAGCCCGAGCAGCTGGTAGTTGATGACCAGCTCAGGCGACATGTCGTAGGTGCGGCGCTGGTTCTTGGCCAGCTTGGCCGAAGCGACGGGGTTGACGTAGGTGCGCTGGTCCTTCTCGAAGACGCCCGATCCGATGTAGATGCCTTCCCAGGGCATGGTGTAGTAGGCCGACGTGTTCTTGCCTGTGATGGGGTCCTTCTCGTAGATGCTGACGTTCGGCATCTTCTTCAGGGCGATGGACAGCAGGTTGTCGTAGTTCATATCGTTCTTGGTGTAGGTCAGCGCGAAGTTGGTGCTGACGCGGATGCGCTGCGAGACGCTGTAGTCGAGTGCGACGCGTGTGGAGAATCGGTTGAGCTTCTGCTCAATCATCGTACCCGTCTCGTGGTCGAAGCCGCCGCCGATGCGGAACGAGGCCTTCTCACCGCCACCCGAGATGGTGACGTAGTGGTTCTGGCGCAGACCGTGCTGTGTGACGGCGTCGCGCCAGTCGGTGTTGTCGCGATACTGTCGCCAGTCGGGGAATCCGCCCGTGTTGTCCAGATAGTTGATCTCGGGGATGGCATTCTGGTCAGAGGCATTGTCGTTCTGCTCAGGGTTGAAGTAGGCCTCCTTGAGCATCATGGTGTAGTCGTCACCGTTGAGCAGCTTGTAGCCCTGGGGCTGATAGGTGCCGGTGAGCTTGAGCGAGTAGGTGAGTTTCGGCTTACCGCGCACACCGCGCTTGGTGGTGAGCTCGATGACGCCGTTACCACCCTGCGAGCCGTAGACGGCCGTGGCGGCAGCGTCCTTGAGCACGGTGATTGAGGCGATGTCCTCAGGGTTGATGTTGAGCAGCTCGGCAAACTTCTCGTTGTTGGCACCAGCCATGTCGAAGTTGTCGAGACTGACCTCGCGGATGTTGCCGTCGACGACGATGAGCGGGTTGGCGTCGGTCAGCGTCGAGAGCGAGGAGGCACCACGCAGACGCATGGTAGAGCCGCTTCCCAGGTCGCCCGAGTTGCCGATGATGTCAAGACCTGCGATACGGCCCTGCAGGGCCTCGTCGACAGAGGTGATGCCCAGACCCTCGAACTCCTTCATCGAGATGGTCTGTGTGGCGTACGAGATTTCGCGCTCAGGGATGGGCAGTGCGTTGCCTTGCATGCGCTTCTTCGACTTGACGACGACCTCCTTGATCTGTGTGGCCGAGGTCATGGTGACGTTGAAGGTGGTCTTGTTGATAGGCAGCGTGATTGTCTTCGTGCCGACGTAGCTGAAGCGGATCTTGTCCTTGGCATTGCGAATCTTCATCGTGAAGTTACCGTTCAGGTCGGTAACGGCCGACTCGATGATACGGCCCGTAGCGTCGATTTCGCAGACCGTAGCACCCATGAGCGGACCCATATCGTCGCTCACCGTTCCGTGAACCGACGAGATTGTCTGTGCGCCGATGGTCGTGGTGAACATCAGTGCCAGCACCATGATGATATGCTTAATAATTCTCATATTGCGTAGTGTTCCTCCTTAGTTGATGTTAAGATAAGATCTGACCACCTGGCGCCAGGGCTTCATCGTCTCGAAGAAGAGCGGCGCATTGATCAGATGGACCACGGCGTCGCTGGCCATGAAGAGGCGGGCGCTGTTGTTGGTGCCATCGAACCAATACTCACGGCAGACGTTGTTGTAGAGGCCTTCGGTCTTCTGCACCTGACGGGTGTTGCCCACGAAGTCGGTGACAGAGAGCTTGTCGTTGTCGAACTCGACGGTCAGGGGGAAGAAGCGTCCCGTCTCGGGGTTGCGCTTCATCGACTCGTAGTTGTTGTCGCTCTGGCCGGCTTCAGGGGCCATGCCGATGGCCAGCGAGTGGTCCTGGACGTGATAGCGGATGAAGTCGGAGATGATTTCCTTGACGCAGGCGCGCACCTTCTCCTGGACGGCCTCCTTGTCCTCCCACGTGGCATTGGCAGCATACCAGTGCTCTGCCTCGCAGATACTGTCGAGGACGGTGTGCTCGATGGTCTCCCGTCCGACCTCCTCCTCCCAGAGGGTCAGGTCGGCGTCGAGCTCACGGTCGGTGGGCAGCAGGCCGTCGCGCTGCAGCTGCTGCAGGGAGCTGTTGGAGGGGACGTAGACGGTGTAGTTATAGTTGTCGAAGAGCGACATGTTCTTGTTGCCCTGAGCCTGTCCGCTCGGGGTGTACTTGTTGTTCAGCTTCTCAGTCAGCAGCGACGTGAAATCGTTGTTGAGCAGGCTGAAGAACGAGCTATACTCAGGATGCTCGCGCAGCGTCATATAGAGCGACTTCTGGGCCGTCATCGGCACCTGGTCCTCAATCTGGTAGGAGCGGCCGTTGCTCTTGGTGTAGACCTGGGTGGCGGGCAGCGGCTTGTCGTTGTGCTCCATCTGCCAGCCGCCGGCGAAGGCCAGCGAGCCGTCGGGCTGCTGCATCACCTTGACGAGGCTGCCGCCCTTGGTCTTGAAGTACTGGTAGCCCTCGCGGACATAGTCCTCGAGCGTCTTCGACTTGTCGGGGATGACGATGATGAGCTGGTTGACCATGTCGTCGAGCATCTTGTTGATCACCTTGCGGCCCACCTCCAGCTGTGTGCGTGCGCCCTGGGTGATATTGCCGTCGGCATCGACCGTACAGTTGAAGCGGCTGGCCTGGACGCGCTCCTCTGACGACTTGGAGGGGTCGTAGCGGAAGCAGATCAGCTGGGGAGCCTCGACGGTGTAGGTCTCATCGCCCTCGCCGGTGACGTTGTTGGTGGCTCCGTAGGTAGCAGGATCGATGTAGTAGAACATGGCGTCGTTGGTAGGCATCAGGAGCGCATACTTCGAGTCCATGGAGAGGAGGTAGGGCAGATAGGTCGACTTGTTGTTGTTGTTGTCGCTGGTCTCGATGGCCCAGTAGATGATGTTCATCGTCGACTGGTGGGCCAGTGCGGGATAGGCCACCGAGGCATACTCGGCGGGCGCGAACACCTTCTTGACCAGATAGACGACGCCGTTGCAGCCCATGAAGCACGAGTCGATGTCCTCAACCTTGATGCCGAGGGCCTCCTTGGCGTCGTTGAGCACGTGGTCGAACTTCGAGGGTACGCTCTCGGTGAACGTGGGCAGCATGTTGACGTTGATCAGCTTGGCCAGCGTGGCAGCGGGGATGGAGTCCCACGACTTATACTCGTCCTGCAGGTCGCGTCCGTCGCCGTTCCACCATTCGGTGAGGGCCTCGTTCGTCGGCACGATCATGGCGCCGGCATCGTAGTGCAGGTCGTAGCCCATGGTGTTGGAGTACATGTAGTGGTTCCAACCCGGGTCGAACGACAGCTGTGCCGGTGCGGTCTCGCCGTTAGGCATGCGGTTGTTCTCCTGTCCGCCCAGCGAGCGCTTGCTGTAGTAGCGGAGGGTGAAGACGGAGTCCTCGTTGTTGTAGATACGGTTATACTCGCGTGTGCCGTTGGCATGATAATATGGTGCCGAGAAGCGGTCGACGAGTGCCGACCACATCGACATCTGCGGATGCTGGCGCAGGATCTCGGCCATGTTGGGCGACGACTCGATGACGCCGTCGACCTTCTGCACGTAGCCGTTCTTGCAGGTGATGTCGCGTTCGATGACCTTCTTGCCGTTGACCCATGCCTCGTCGGTCGAGGTGGCCTGTCCGTTGGTGAGCACGGCGAGGTCCTCGTCGGTGATCTTATAGTAGCGCATGAAGGCGGGCAGGAAGTGGATCATCGGGGCGGCGGTGCCGTCCTTGAAGATGGGCATGCTCTTGCCGCGATTGCGATAGCTGTCCCAGGCCTCGGTGCCGGGCATCTTCGACGCGGGCATGATGTAGACCGAGTCGTAGATGGAGGCAGCCGTCTCGCGGCGCATGGCCATGCCCTCCATGGGCGGGTTGCCGCTGACGTTCGACATCAGCTCGATGAGGTAGGCGTTGTTGATCATCGAGTTGTTCAGGAGCAGCTTTTTCTGTGCCTCGGTGAGCTGTTCATAGCTGTTGACGCCCCACGAGTTGTGGCCGAACCACTCGTTGTAGGCATTGTCGTCAGCAGCGAAGAGCGTCTTCGAGCCTGTGTGGCCGAGCACCTCAGCCTGGCCGAGGTCGTCGATGAGACGCAGGGTGGTCTTGTAGTGACCGTCTTCCTGCAGGCGCTCGTAGATAGAGTTGCCCAGCCATGAAGGCTGTCCGGTGAGCACGTCGTCGGAGCACGACGTCGTGGTCAGGGTGGCTGTCCCTATGAGCATCCCGCAGATGGCCATCGCCACCTGTCGCTTTTGCATTACGATAGTTTTACGTTTCATAGAGTTTTGTTAGTGTTATTGTTTTTTTATCTCGTTCTCTTTGTATGATGACGCCCGTAATACCGGGCTTATGGGGTTTTCTATCTTGGTGAGCCGACACGTGGAGGTCAGCTGAATCATGAGTCCCGCAGATGTCTGCGGCTATGTCTCTCTATATATAATAAGGTGTAGTCAACAGAAAATGAAGGGGCTGGCGACGACCGTTTTTCGCTTCCGGTCGCCCCAGTCCCTTATCTCAGGTTTAGAATGTTATAGAAATCATTCTCTTTTTACAACACGTCTTTACTTACGGATCTTCTTGATGATGACAGCACCGTTGCCCATGGTCTGGCGCATGATGACGATGCCATTGCCGAGGCCGGCAGCCTTGCGGCCGTCGAGGGTGAAGAACTCGGTGCGGACGGGCTCGCCCAGGTTGACATTCTCGATGCCCTGAGAGTCGGAGGCGTCGCCGTCGACGACGAGCTCACTGTTCTCACCGAAGTAGACGAGTGTCCAGTTGTCCCAGATACACCAGTTGTCGCTGATGTTGACATCCTTCTTCATACCGATGCGTGCCTTGCCGTCCTTGCCGACCTTGAAGGTCAGCGGTGCGTTGGTGTAGTAGAAGGGCGACTCGGAATCGCTCGGGTCGAGCTGGCTGAGGAAGGCGTCGCCAGCGGCCACCATCGAGTTGGGCACGAACTTGCCGGCACCCTCAGCGACCTCTACGAAGCCGTCGCCGGGATTGTCGTCGCGTGCCTCGGCAGCGAGGCGCTTCAGGGGCTTGCTGCTGTAGATGCTGTCAGCGTCGGCCACGACCATGGCATAGTAGAATGCGTAGTTGAGGCTGTCGGGGTTCGACTGGTAGTTGCTGTAGTCAGCGGTGTATCCACCGGCGCGGTAGAAGCCCTGGACGTTGAGCTGATAGGTACCTGCGGGCAGTCCGTAGATGTCCTGATAGTAGTCGAAGTTGGCGTTGAAGATCTCCACGTTGCCGGCCGTAGCGTTGTAGGCAGCCGTCGTGCCGTCCCATCCGCTGTTGTCAGCATCGTAGCTGCGGTTGACGACGACGTTGCTCACCTCGACGGGAGCCAGGTCGCTGGCGTCGGCATAGTCAGAGGGCAGGCGCAGCATCGTCTTGGCCTCCTTGATCTTGATCATGTAGTCAGCCACGTCGGCATCCTCGAGCTCGCGACCGGCGATGGCACCTGAAATCGTCTCATAGAGGGCGCCGGCATTAGCCTGGGCAGCCTGGGTGGCCGTCTGGCTGTACTGTCCGAGGTCGTCGAGCAGTGCCTCGTTGGCGTCGTTGAGCTGCTTGAAGAGGGCGACGGAGGCGCTGACATTCTCCTCAGCGTCGAAGAGGTCGCTCAGGGCGTCGAAGAGCACCTCGCCGTCGTCGCTGGTCAGTGCAGCCTCAGCGGCATTGATGGCAGCCACGAGGTTGTTGTAGATGGTCTTGCCCATGTTATCGGAAAGCATGGTCTTGGCGTTGGCAATCTCGTCGGGCAGCACGTTGAGCACGGCGTTCTTGTTCTTACCGACGTTGTAGAGCTTGAAGTTGTCCCAGATGGCCCAGCTGTCGCCCAGCTGGTTGGTGGTACCCTTCACGCCGACGCGCATGTCCTGACCCTTGCGGATGATACCGTAGGCCGACTGCTTGTACTTGCCGGCGTTGCTGGCGACCTCGAAGCTGGCCATGCCGTCGGGGAAGTTCAGCGTGGTGCCGTCAGCGGTCGTGATCTGAGTGTTCTGAGTGCTGTAGGCCTCAGCCTCGCCCGGCTCGTCGAAGAGGTTCTTGAACGGGGTCTGCTTGGCGTTCATATAGACGAACACAGGAGCACCGTTGGGCTTGACGACGTCAGCGTCCTGACTTGCATAGTGATCCCATGCAGCCTGGCCGCGGCCGTAGCGGTAGAAGCCCTGCACCTCGATCTCGTAGATGCCCTCGGGAGCGTCCTTGACAACCTGATAGACGTCGAAGCTGGCGTTGTTCCAGCCCTCGTAGCCGTTGTTACCATAGGCGACGTTACCACCGCCGGCAGCCACGCAGGTCCAGCCGTCGGCATTGCCGGTGAAGGCAGGATTGGTCAGCAGGTTGGTCATGTCGACACGGTCGCCATCGACGGCCTTATACCAGTTCTTCACCTCGTTGAGGATAGTAGTCCACTTGTCGATCTCGGCCTGCAGCTCCTCGTTGGTCAGCTCGTGATCGTTGATCACGTCCTCAGCGTCGAACTCAGCCCAGTCGCCCACACCGTAGGTATTCTCGATGCGATCCTGGTCGAGGTTCTCGTTGCTCTTGATGTCCATGGCCTGATTGACGAGGGCCTTGTACTGATTCCAGAGCGAGATGTTGAGCGTGACGTTGCTCACGGCAGCCTCAACGGCGGCGATGGCAGCGAGAGCCTCCTCGCGGTTGCTGGCGGTGAGGCCCTGGAGGGTCTCGTTGTAAGCCTCGACATACGACTCGGTGACGGTGACTTCGTCGGAGAGCGTCGAATAGTCGGTGCAGCCCTTGACATACTCGTCGACCCAGTACTGGTAGGCCTCAGCGGCGTTGCCGTAGTAGGTCAGGTTGAACTGGTCGAAGACGGCCCAGTCGGTCGAGCTGCCAGCTACGTTATGATCCTTCTTCACACCGAGGACGGCGTTGCCGTCGGCGACGGAGAAGAAGAGGTTGGTGTCATACCAGTTCTTGCCCTCCTCCTCGTAGTAGAGACGGAAGGTCGAGGGGTTGTTGGGGATGTAGTAGGTGATGCCGTCGGCCGTTGTGGTCGAGCCCTCAACGTTGGGGGTGTTGAAGTAGGTGGTAGCACCATACTTGTCGACGAGCGACTCGGTGTTCAGCGGAGCATAGGCGTTGTTGAAGAAGGTGCGCAGGGTGTCGCCCGTGGCAACATACATGTAGGCCACCTTGTTGGCGCCGCTCAGCAGGTCAGCATAGGTACCGCGGAAGAAGGTCTTGGCGTTCATCTTGTAGACACCTCTGGGCAGGTCGGTCAGCTTCTGATAGGTGTCGAACGTCTTGTTGTATTGCTCAGCCACGTTGGCAGCAGCGTGGTTGCCGTCGCCGGACATGTTGGGGGCCGTGCCGCTCCAGCCTTCGCTGTTGCCAGTACCGAAGTCGGGGTTCTTCAGCGAGGTGGTCATGTCGACGGGGCTGCCGACGCTGGCTGCATTCTCGGCAGCCTGAGCGATGGCCTCCTTGACGGCTGCGATGGCAGCCTCAAGCTCCTCCATCGTGGCGCTCTCGTTGAGGTAGACCTGCTCCTGGGCAGCGACGTTGATGCCCTTGCCCTTGGCGACGTTGATGATGTCGAGCAGCTCCTGAGCCTTCTCGTAGATGGCGAAGGCCTGGCCGGCTGCCTCGTAGCCCTCCTGGCTGACGAGTGCCCAGTCGATGTGGTTCAGCTCGCTGCTGGCCACGAGGTTGTCGCTGACGGGCAGACGCTTGGCGTCGTCAGTGAAGGCGCTGTAGGCGTTGTAGAAGTCCTGGGGGATGGTGTCGCAACGACCCATGTAGAGGGTGCTGCCGTCGGCAGCCTCTGCGATGGGGGCCAGGTTGGCCAGGCGGAATCCGTTGCCGGTCGTGGGCTCAACCACCCAGTAGGGGCGTCCCCAAGAGGCCGACTGGTCGCAGTAGAGGGCCGAGCCGCCAGCCTCTGCGCAGGCATTCTTCCAAGAGTAGGAGGTGCTGCGCTGGCAGATGAAGTCGTAGAGCAGGTAGCCGCCATCGGGGGCTTCCTCAAAGTAGAGCTTCACGGCCGAGGCGTAAGGGCCGACGCAGGCGCGCGTGCCCCAAGTGTTGCCCTGGGTGAAGAACAGGTGGGCCGACGTGTTGTAGAGGTAGTAAGGTGCCTCCTGCGTGCCTACCTGGAACGGGATGGTGCTGGGTTCGGGAGCCTGTCGGACTCCGTCAACGATAGCAGCCTGTGCACCGAGGCCACAGAGCCAGAGTGCGCTCAAAACGAGTAGTTTTGAAATCTTCATAAGCTTACGAATTTTAAAAAGTTAGTAAATAAATTATAGTAGTTTCAATCCATTACGGTCGTTTCGTAGTCAGCCCTACTTATTTGCACGGGAGGCAATTCGGCGACAAAGATACTAAAAAAATCTTATAAGTCGTATCATTTTTGCAGTTTTTTTTTCGTCAGAGGGCAAAAATTAGTGTTTTTTTTACACGATAGCACTTTCCTGCGTGTTATTGAACAGATTTTCCGGCGACAAAGTGGGTCATGGGCGCAAGCGAAGGAAGGGGGATGCTAAAAAGTGGCTTCGGAAAGGCAAAAATGGCCATGAAATGTAAAGAAAACCTCGAATCAAACGGCTCAATTTTACAACAGCCTGACTTTCAGCAAGTTTACGTTTTAGCAAAAACAAAGCGGTGCTTTTCGACAAGAGAAGCGGTGCTTTTCGGGTCGAGAAGTGCCGCTTTTTGCCTCGAAAAGCGGCACTTCTTCAACTCAGGGAATCGGTTTGTCAAGAAAGTTCACAATACAATTGTTCTGGATATTGAAGTTACAGACCCCACCCCCAACCCCTCCCCTTGAGGGGAGGGGAGTAAGCCTTCCCCGACCTCCCCGGAGGAGGGAGAGCCCCCTCCCGACCTCCCCGGAGGGGAGGAGTGGCTGGCGCACAGTTGCCCCCCCTCCCGACCTCCCCAAAGGGGAGGAGTGGCTGGCGCACAGCCCCTTCGCTTGTATTCTCCCCTTCGCGGATGACGGCGCAGCCGCTCCCCTCCCCTCCAAGGGGAGGGGTTGGGGGTGGGGTCTGTAATATCTTTATTAGTCCGCATTATCACCATAAAACTACTCAATGTGGTGATAAGTTCCCGACAGCTGTCAACGCCCCCCTGCCCCCCTCTAATCTTAGAGGGGGAGTCAGTTAGCGTGCATGCCGCCCGCATCCGCCGGTGTCACTGCTCCCATCTATTCCTACGGTACTATCCAACTCCCCCTCTAAGATTAGAGGGGGGCAGGGGGGCGTTGAAATCTCGGGCATTTATCACCATATTGATTAAAACTATATTATCACCATTAATCCGTATTATCACCATAAAAACATTCTTCACAGCTATATATATAAAAAAACGTCAGCCGGGGAAAAATCCTCGGCTGACGCTTTCATATTCGTCAGATGCTTGTAAAAAGACTTAGAAGTCCATGTGGTCGAGAGCATCGCTGAAGTCCTTAGGCTCCTGCTGCTGGGCGGGATCGCGGTAGGGCTCGCCCATCTCCTCGGCGGGACGCTGACGGCGCTCGCCACGGTCGCGGCGCTCACCGCCCTGCTGGCGACGGTCGCCACGGTCGCCGCCACGCTCGCGACGGTCGCCACGGCGCTCACCACGCTCGGGACGCTCGCCACGCTCCCTGCGGGCGGGACGCTCGACGTAGCCCTCGGGCTTGTCGATGAGCACGCGGTGCGACAGCTTGTACTTGCCGGTCTTGGGGTCGATCTCGAGCAGCTTCACCTGGATGTGGTCGCCCTCCTTGATGCCAGCCTCCTCGACGGTCTCGAGGCGCTTCCAGTCGATCTCGGAGATATGGAGCAGTCCGTCCTTGCCGGGCAGGATCTCGACGAAGCAGCCGTAAGGCATGATGGAGCGGACGACGCCGTCGTAGACCTCGCCCACCTCGGGGATAGCCACGATGGCACGGATCTTGGCCAGTGCGGCCTCGATGGAGTCCTTGTCGGGACCGCTGACCTGCACCTTGCCGACGCCCTCGGTCTCCTCGATGTTGATCGAGGTGCCGGTGTCCTCCTGCATCTGCTGGATGATCTTGCCGCCAGGGCCGATGACGGCACCGATGAACTCCTTGGGTATCTCGATCTGGACGATGCGGGGCACCTGAGGCTTGAACTCGGCGCGGGGCTCGCTGATCGTGTCGGTCAGGCAGTTGAGGATGTACTCGCGGCCCTGCTTGGCCTGCATGAGGGCCTTCTCGAGGATGTCGAACGAGAGGCCGTCGCACTTGATATCCATCTGCGTGGCGGTCAGTCCGTCGCGCGTGCCGGTGGTCTTGAAGTCCATGTCGCCCAGGTGGTCCTCATCACCGAGGATGTCGCTGAGCACGGCATACTTGTCCTCACCGGGGTTCTTGATCAGACCCATGGCGATACCGCTCACGGGCTTCTTCATGGGCACACCTGCATCCATCAGGGCCAGCGTGCCGGCGCAGACGGTGGCCATCGACGACGAGCCGTTCGACTCGAGGATCTGGCTGACCAGACGCACCGTGTAGGGGAAGTCCTCGGGGATCTGACCCTTCAGGCCGCGCCATGCCAGATGGCCGTGGCCGATCTCGCGACGGCCGACGGAGCGCTGGGCCTTGGCCTCACCCGTGCAGAACGGGGGGAAGTTGTAGTGGAGCAGGAAGCGCATGTAGCCGCGGTCGAGCACGTCGTCGACGAGCTTCTCGTCGAGCTTGGTGCCCAGGGTGCAGGTCGACAGCGACTGCGTCTCACCACGGGTGAAGATGGCGCTGCCGTGAGGCATGGGCAGGGGGCTCACCTCGCACCAGATGGGGCGGATGTCGGTGGTCTTGCGGCCGTCCAGACGGATGCCCTCGTCGAGGATGCAGCGGCGCATGGCGTCGCGCTCCACGTCATTATAGTAGCGGTCCATCATGGCGCTGTATTCGTCGTCGCTGATCTCGACGGCGGAACCGTCGGGCACAGTGTTCTCGGCGGTTTGGCCGTCGAGGGCAGCCTTGCGCTCGGCGAAGAACTTCTCCTTGAAGTCCTCGAGCAGCTTCTCGAAGGCGTCGGCGCGGTCCTGCTTGGGCAGGGCCTGCTTCGTGATGTCATAGGCGGGCTGATAGAGCTCGCGGTTCATGCGGGCACGCAGCTCCTCGTCGTTGACCTCGTGGTTGTATTCGCGCTTGACGTCCTTGCCAAGTTCCTTCGACAGCTCGGTCTGCAGGACGCACATGGGCTTGATGGCGTCCATGGCAGCCTTGAGGGCGCCGAGCAGGTCCTGCTCTGAGACTTCCTTCATCTCGCCCTCCACCATCATGATGTTGTCAGCCGAAGCACCGACCATGATGTCCATGTCGGCATGCTTCATCTGCTCGAAGGTCGGGTCGATGACATACTCGCCGTTGACGCGAGCCACGCGCACCTCCGAGATGGGGCACTCGAAGGGAATATCGCTGCAAGCCAGGGCTGCCGAGGCGGCAAAGCCGGCCAGGGCGTCGGGCTGGTCGACACCGTCGGCCGAGAGCAGCATGACATTGACAAAAACTTCAGCATGGTAATTGCTGGGGAACAGGGGACGAAGCACGCGGTCCACCAGGCGTGATGTCAGGATTTCGTTGTCGCTGGGCTTG
Source organism: uncultured Prevotellaceae bacterium (assembly GCA_902779455.1). GTDB lineage: Bacteria > Bacteroidota > Bacteroidia > Bacteroidales > Bacteroidaceae > Prevotella. The sequence goes on along the minus strand of CACZBS010000035.1, from coordinate 9,651 downwards.
CCTTCGCGCTTGGTGAATCCGCCGGGAAAACGGCCGGCAGCACTGTACTGTTCACGATAATCTACCTGCAAAGGCATAAAATCTGTTCCGGGAACTGCATCTTTTGCGGCACAAACCGTGGCCAGCAGAACAGTGTTGTTCATACGGAGCATCACACTGCCGTCGGCCTGTTTTGCCACTTTCCCGGTTTCAATTGTGATGGTTCTTCCATCAGCCAATTGAACGGTTTTTGTAATTACGTTCATCTTAAAATAAAAAACATCTAAAAATAAAAATCGCGCAAAGTTACACATAATCTCCCGAAAATGTGTAACTTTGCGCGATTATTTTCGTTTTTTTATGATTTCCTATTTCTTGAGCATCAGCTTGCGTGTGGTGCCGTCAGACTGGCGCAGGACGACGACACGTCCGGCAAACCGCGTGACGGAGCCGTCGGCCGTGGTGCCGAGCTTGCGGCCAGAAAGATCGAAGATGTCAGCCACCTGACCGGCGCGCTGCAGGGCAGCATCGATATGGGTGGGCACCCACGAGGACTCCCAGATCTCGATGTCGAAAGGTTCTGACAGACAGCTCTCGTTGCCGTTGTAGAGGGCCATGACGCGGGCCTGGTGAGCGCCCACGCTGACGGGTTCCTCCACGAAGGTATATTCATTGGTGTCGGCGCTGACCTCGGCCACGCACACCTCGTCGATGAAGATCTGATAGCCGGTCATTTCCTTGGTGCGGACAGGTGCCGGCCAGGTGATGACGCTGTTGTCGTCGGCGTCGAGGTCGACGTTGAGGTTGCCCTCGGGCGTATGGGTGCGGCTGTACTCCTTCGACTGGGTGTAGGTGTAGCAGCGGCCGTCGACGACCTTCCACTCGCCGTTCTCGTAGACTTCGGAGGTCTCGCTGACGAGGTTCCAGTCAGAATCGTAGTCCCAGGTCTGACGGCTCACGGGGTTGTCCTCGGCGTCGTAGCGGGTGACGGCGTTGAAGCGCTGGATGTTCAGGCGGTCCCAGCCGCGGATGTCAGTCACGACGGTGCCGATGAACTCGCCGGCCTCGTTGGTGAGCTTGTCTTTGAACTGCTTGACCGTGTAGCCTTCCTTCACCTCTTCACGGGTGAAATTGACGATGGTGGTCTGACCATCCTTGTAGTCTACCTGGCGATAGCTCGTCGCATTGTATGGCGATTCGGGATCGTCGTAGAAGATATAGTCCTCATGAACCACCTGCCATTCACCGTCGACGAACTCGCTGGTGGTAGTCAGGTAGCGTGAGCCGCGCTCGTTGTTCTGCATGGTGACGCGTCTGTAGTCTTCCCACTGGCCTTCGCCCCACTTCTTGGTCTCGTTGCCGTCGGGCGATATGCGATAGAGGGGATTGCCATCGTTGTCGACATCGACGCTGGCGAGCAGATTCTCACCCACGTTGTAGTCGTCGTACTTCGGCACATAGAGCAGGTGGCGGCGACCCAGCTTCTGGCCCTGGGCGTCGGCGACGTCAGCCCAGTCGGCGTGGAAGTGGCTGGTAATCTCGTCGGTGTGGTCGTTGGGGTCATAGATGAGCGAGACGGGGTCAGACTCGCCGACCTCATAGACGGCAAAGAGGCGGATGGCGCCGGGGTCAGAGGTGCTCCAGCCGTAGTCGTAGAACTCGGCCGAGGTCGTCTCTGCCGTATAGTTGTTCGTACTGCCGCCGGCAACGAGGCGATAGCCCTTCAGCGTGTAGCCGCACTGCTCGGGTGCATCCCACTCCACCTTTATCTGCCAGTTCATGCCCTTCCACTCCTTGTTGACATAGCGCAGGTTCTGCGGGGCGTTCAGGGCCACCTCAACAGTGTAATCGACCGACTCGCTGAGGTTGGCAGCCACGCCGTTGTAGACGGGCAGCATGCGATAGGAGTGCTGTCCGCGGGACTGCAAGGGCACCTCTATGGTGTTGCCCGTGGCGGTGAAGACCTCGTCGAGCAGCTGGCCGTCGGCGAAGAGCTGATAGCCCTCAAGGCCCTCTGTGTCGGCAGGGGCAGTGAAGGTCAGGACGACGCAGGTGGGATCGTCGGCCTTGGCAGCGGCGCTGATGCCGGTCACCACGTGGTCAGAGCTGTAGTAGCCGTAGGCATAGAAGTTGCTGGCGCCGTCGGTCCACGCGCTGCTCCACGAGCTGTACGACGAGTTCTTGACCAGGGCGAGGTCGCCGTCGGCGTCGTATTCGTAGACATGGGCATCAGTCGACCAGTCGCCGGCGATGGTGTCGCGGACGACCTGGTTCTGCTCGTTGTAGACGAAGGCGTCGTGGGCGGTCTCGGTCTCGTTGCTGTCGGCGTCGACGGTATAGGTGGTCACCCGCACCTTGTTGCCCTGCTCATCGTAGGCATAGCGCTTACGGTTAGCCAGGGCGGGCTGTCCCGTCTGCCAGTCGTTACGATAAGTGTCCTCGATGATGAGGCGCCCGTCAGCATCATAAGTATAATCAATTTTGGTGCCGTAGTAGTCGCTTTTCTGGATATAGTCGAGCAGACCGTCAGCGTAGACATAGGTTGTCGACTCCTGCTCGCTGCCATACGACCACTTCGACTCCTTGACCAGTCGGCCCTCGTCGTCGTAGGTGTAGTAGGTCTGGTTGTTCTGCGTGCTGTCGGTCACGAGCCGTCCCTGCTCATCGTAGGAATAATAAGCATAGGTCGTCGTGGTGTAGCCATAGGAGGTGGCGGAAGTCATGGCGAACACCAGCTGGTTGGTGGCGTCGTAGAAGTTCTGCTTCACCTGCGTCACTGTGCCCGCAGCATCCTTGGTGGTGATGCTGGCCAGTTTCTTCTCGGCCGCGGCACCGGCGAAGAGCGTCGGCAGGAGGGCCACTGCGAGTAATAAGGTCTTTTTCATAATCATTTGTGTTATTGGAGTTTAGTTAATGATGTATTTCTTGTGATTCCGGATGTAGATGCCACGCGGCAGACGTCTGTCGGAGGGCAGGCGGCGCCCGGAGAGGTCGGTAACGGGGCCATCCGTCGTGTTCCTGTCGGCGTCGACGGTCTCCACGGCGTCCATTTCCGTGAGCGGCACGCTGACCTCGCGCCACTCCGACCACAGGCTGTAGGCCAGTCCGTCGCTGGAGCGCACCCGATAGGCATAGCGCCCTTCGGCGAGGTTCGAGAAGGTGAAGCGGTTGCGCTGGATCTTGCGGTTCATCCGGGTCGTCCCGTCGGCCATGTTCTTCAGTTCCACGTCATAGGATGTGGCCTCGCCGACACGTGTCCAGTTGGCGCGGAAGCCGTCGGCCGTGGCGTTGGTCTCGTCGGTCAGCCGGGGCACGTCGGGTCGCTGTCCGTAGTCGAAGGTGACGACGCCGTCGGCATAGGCAATATTGGTGATGGGCTCATTGATCTCCGTCCCGTCGGCAAAGATGCTGGCGGGCTTGGTCTGGGCGGTGAAGTGGCGGTTGCCGGTCGAGCCGGGGAAGGTGTGGGCGGCGCCGTCGGTGTTGGTGCCCTGTGAGCCTGACGCCGAGACGATGTGCACGCGGTTGTCGCGCTCGCTGATGTTCACCAGGTTCTGGTCGAAGAGCAGCGAGTCGTAGTTGATGTGCACCACCAGCAGCCCCTCGCCGGGCAGGTAGGCATCCCAGAGGTCCTGCCGCGAGCGGTTCTCGAGCATGAAGCACTCGTTGGGATTCTGGGGATTGACCAGCTTCACGGCCTCATTGCTGCTGCCCAGGCTGTGCAGCTCGAAGGCGGTGCGGGGCTCCGTGAGCACGATGGGGTCGATCCATCCCAGCTGCGACTTCTCGAACGAGCTGTAGCCGGCGGGCGTGCGCGAATTATTATTGTAGCAGCCGTTGGCCATGACGTCCCATGTGGCCATGCCTATCTCCAGCGGATAGCTGGTCGACGTGTCGTAGATGTCGGGCAGTCCGAGCGTATGGCCAAACTCATGGCAGATGAGCCCGATGCCCATGGGCGTCTCGCCCGACGTGCCCTGCCGCTCGCCTCCGGTGGCATAGCAGTTCACGCGCACGCCGTCGAGCTCCACGTCGGCGTCATACTCCTTCAGGTAGTACATGTGCGGCCAGACGGTGTTCGAGGCTGCTCCGTTGCTCTCGCTGTAGCCGGCGTAGATGACGTAGACCATGTCGACCCACCCGTCGCCGTTGTTGTCATACTGCGAGAAGTCGACGTCCCACTCGTCGTCAGCCATCTGGCAGGCCTCGCTGATCATGCGGTAGGCATTGGCGTCGGTGATGGGCTGGTTGTTGCCGTAGTAGCCGTAGTCGTGGCTCAGCGTGACGGGTCCGACGACGTCGAACGTGGGCAGGAAGCGGTCGTCGCTCTGGTCGACGAAGTAGTCGCGCACGCTGCCCGTAGAGCCGTCGTCGGCATAGCCCTGCTCGTTCATCATTCGTTGGTATTTCTCCAGCGTGTTAGCCTCGGCAAAGGGCATATTGGGGAAGGCCGCCAGCACGACCAGCGCGCGACATTCGCCCTGCGCCGGCACGGGCTCGTAGCCCATCAGGCGCTGCCTGACGCGCCGAGTCTGCCGTCGGCTCCCCGCGGGTGCCTCGCGGTAGAACCCGTCGTCGTCGGCCGTGAGCAGCTGGCCCTCGGGCGTCGTCAGCCAGTGGCAGTGCTCGTCGCCGTGCACGCAGACATTGATCCATGTGCCGTCGGGCTGCTGCACGCGCTGCACGCCCTTCACGGCCGGCACGGCCGCGGCATGCAGACTCATCAGCATGCCCGCCGCCGTCGCCGTCAGAATAGATAAGATCTTTCTCATATATATATCGGAAACGCTTATGTGTGTATGTGTGAGAGCTTCTTTTTATTACTCCCCGATGACTTTCTTCACGCTCTGTCCCTGCTTCAGCATGTAGACGCCGCGCCGGGGCGTCGTCTGCAGGCGGCGCCCCTGCAGGTCGTAGTAACGGCCATTGTTCATTGTACATTGTTCATCGCGCATTGTCCCGATGCCGAGGGTCGACTGGGCCGTGACCATGGCCGACTCGCCGTCGAAGTCGTAGACGGCCGTCACGCCGTAGCAGCCTCCTGCCTCGGCGCTGTTGTCGGTGAACGTGAGCGTCTCGACGGGCTCGCCATTCAGCTTCACGCCGTCGCGGTAGACGTTATATCCCATCAGCTCGAGGTCGGTGAAGCCAGGCGTATAGCTGATGTTGTCGATCATCAGCACGAAGCCGCCCTCAGTGACGTTGCGGATGGCGAAGTAGCGGGCGTCGGCCGGCAGGTCATAGTCGAAGCGCTGCTGCGACGTGCCCGTCAGGGTCTCGCTGGCCAGCAGGCCAAAGTCCTCGGGCCGGGCCGAGCCATAGCTGACGAGCACCTCCAGCTGCTCCTGTCCGCTCGAGCCGACGATGGGCTTGGCATAGAAGCGCAGGTGGGAGCCGCCGGCGATGCGCGGCGAGATGAGCCAGTCGTCGGTCTTTGCCTTTCCGTCGCTGGTGAAGTCAGGATAATAGGCCTGGGCGTCGAAGCTGATGAGGCACTGGTTGCCCAGCATCTTCATGGCATTGCCCTGCAGCTGCGCCACGAGCGTCAGCCCCGTCGGGTTCCACACCTGGAAGCCCTTGGCGCACCAGTTGTTGGCGAACTCGGCAGCCGTGCCCGAGCCGCTGTTGGGGGCATTCGACAGCTTGCCGTCGGCGTCGACGGTGGTCCAGGGGCCGATGTCCTCGATGATGAAGGGCTCGTAGCTCTCGAAGTCCTCGCGCACCTCGCTCCACTCCGGCTCCACGGGAGCCGTCCACTGCAGCGTCACCGTCCCCTCGCCCTCGCTCAGCGCCAGCGCGCCGGGGGCAGGCAGCATCGTGGTCCCGACGCTGACCTCGCGGCTCAGCACGTCGTTGCCCTCGTTGGCGTCGTCGTCGACCAGCACGCGCACCTCATAGCTGACGCGGCGGCCGAAGAAGACGGGCTCGGGCTGGAAGCGGAACGTCACGGTAGAGCGGTCGCCAAAGGCCAGGTCGCGGCCCTCCTGCTCCTGCACCAGCCGTCCGTCGGCATAGAGGCCCAGGCGATAGCTGCCGAGCGTCTGCCGCCCGCGGTTCTGCACGCCGACGCTGATGTAGTTGTCCTCGTTGGGGTTCACCTTCGAGGGTGTCGTGAGCGTCTCCAGAGCCAGGTCGACGGGGATGTTGTCATAGACCTCCACGGCGTCGAGTCCGAGCACCGACGCCGACTTCGAGTTGGAGCCAAAGAGATAGAAGTAGACGCGCTCCTCGCCCATGAACTTGTCGAGGGGCAGCTCATAGTGCTTCCACCCGCGCTCGGCTCCATAGAGGCCGATGCTGGCGATGGGGTCCATCACGTTGTCGCTGACCACGGGATAGACCGTCAGGCCGGCATACTCGTCGCGGTTCGTCGGGTTATGATAGAACCAGAACGACAGCACAGGCTTCTTCACGCCAGTGATGGCCATGACGGGCGTCTGAAGAATCTCGGCCGAGAGGACGTCGCCCTCGTGGCTGAAGATCATCATGCCGTCGTCAGCATCGTATGGGTCGAACGAGCCGTCGGGAGACGTGCGGCTCACTGCCCAGCTGTGCTCGCCCTGCTGCTGCAGGAGATCCCAGAAGCCGGTACTGATGCTGCCGCCGACGGTGTTGAACGACTCGCGGAAGGGCGCCGTGTAGGGGGTGCCGACGACGATGGGAGCCATCAGTTCGAGGCCCTCGCCCAGCTCGCTGACGGGCTTCACGCCATAATAGAATCGGTACTGGGGTCCTAACTCGCCGTAGAAGGTGTAGTGGCGCTCCTTCAGGTTGCCCATGCCGTCGAGGGTGACGAGGCCGGTCAGCGGGTTCTCGCACACACCGGCGTTATACGTCACCTTCTCCAGGTCGACGTAGCCGCCGTTCATGCCGATCTCGTCGGGAGCGTCCCAAGTCATGTAGATGTCGCGGTTCTCTATCACCTCGTAGTTGGCATTATTGACATACGTGGGATAGTCGATGCCGGCCCAGACGGTCACTTCGTTCTCGCCGCCCTGGCCGTTCTCGTTGCAGGCATAGAAATAATAGATGTTCACGCCCTGATGAGCGGGGACGTCGGCCGTGTAGGTCTGTCCGGGCTCCACATCCTCGAGGGTGTAGACCAGCTCGTTGCTGACCAGCGTGCGCCCTGAGGGATCCTGCTTCTGGGTCGACAGGTAGAACTCCACCTTGAGCTTGCCCGTGAGGGTGTTGCCCTGGTAGTCCTTGGTCGGAGCGGTGAAGGTGATGTGATTCTTCAGCACGCCTTTCTCAAATGTCAGGGCCGAGATGTCGGTGCACTCCATGGGGGCGATGTACTCAGGACCCTTCTTCACCTCGAAGGTGCGCAGCATGGCCGAATTTCCGAATTCGCTTCCGGGGTATTCCTTGTCAAAATGGAAGCCGAAGTAGTAGTCGCCCTCCTCCTTGACCTCGATGAGCTTCTTGTAGGTGATAAAATGAGTGTAGCTACCGTTGTAGAGGTCGTCGTCAGCCGTCGTATAGTCGTCTTCATTGACGCCGGTGCCGATGGTGCCGATGTGGTGCTCGTGCTGCGACCCGGGCTGACGCTGCAGTCCGTAGTAGAGGTCATAGCCGCCATCCTCATGCTGCAGACGGTAGTAGTAGTTGCCTTTTTCAAGATGAATGGCGGGCGTGTAGAGCCACTTGTCGTTCTTGAAGCCCTCCTCGCTCCATCCGCCGTTGACGAAGGCCACGCCCCATCCGAAGTAGTAGCCGTCGCCGTGGCCGTCGAAGTTGTCAGTCATCATCAGCTCTGAGAAGTATTCGCTGCCGAGCTGCTCCTTCAGGGGCGTCTGCAGGGGCCGTCCGAAGACGATGTCGCGCGTCTGGCTGACGTCGCCGCTCATGCCCAGTGCCTGGGCGCTGACCTGATAGCTGTAGCGTCGGGGATCGATGTCGGCAGGCAGCTGGTCGGTGCAGGTGGTGGCGGTGAGGCCCTTGGCCACCTCCTTATTGTCGGGCAGGCGCACCACAGTGTAGGTCACCTCGCCGGCAGGCATGTAGCCGGCATGGATGCCACTGGTGACGGCATCCCAGGTCAGGGTGACCACGCCGGTCTGGTCGTCGCTGGTCAGGCTAAGTCCGCTGACGTCGGCCGGCACGTCCTTACCGCAATAGACGGTGATGAGTCCGCGGGGGCTCTCGCCGTTCTCGTTCTTATAGACCACGGCCACGGGGTGCTCACCCTGTGAGTCGAAGTCGTGCCCGATGGCGATGGTGCTGCCCGCCGTCTGCTGACGGGTCTCGACGAGCGAGCCGTCGACGTAGAGCTGCATCGTCAGTTCGCCGGAGAGCGCCGAGCCGTCGAAGCAACGGGTGGGGGCAGTGATGCTGACGGTGCCCTGGAAGGCCCCTTCTGACTGGAAGTCCACCACGAGGCCGGCCACGGTGTCGGGGGCCTTGGCCGGGGCCTGCGGGCTGATGACGGTCGTGCCTTCCATGCTGAAATAGTCGGGCAGCGTGCTGACGACCTCGCACTCGCCCGTAGCCACGTCGATGCTGCGCAGGGCGTTGTGGAATTCAGCGCTCAAGCTGCTCCAGTAGATCTTGTCTGTGTGATAGTCGTAGGCCAGCGTGGCATGGTAGCCCAGCTCCGACGACACGGTCGAGATGACGGTGGGCTCACCCGTGGCCAGGTTGATCTCCACGAATTCACCCGCCTGGGTGATGCCGTAGAGGCGGCCGTCGGCCGAGAAGGTCATGCCCATGAGCTGCGTGGTGAAGGGCTGCTGGCTGACGTAGTTGTGCTCGCCCGTCGCCTTGTCGACGGTGGCCAGATAGGGTCGACGGAAACCATCGTAGGCCAGGGCCCACACCTCGCCGTCGTGGGGGTTGTAGGCCAGGATCTGGTCTACCGACGCCCAGCTCTCGGGCATGTCGACATGGGTGACCACCTGGAAGGTGCTGGCATCGGTGACGTAGAAGTGGGCTTCCAGGACCTGTCCGCCACCGCTGACGTAGGTCTTGGAGTAGTAGTACTTTCCGTCGCAAGCCGCGAGGTCGGAGCCGGGGATGGTGTTGCCCAGGATCTCGGGCCACGTGCCGCTGACGGGGCGCAGGTCGGCCATGCCCTGCACCTCGGCCGAGCCGGTCAGCTGGACCGCACCGCGGATGCGGGTGCCGTCGTCGATGACGAGCAGGCTGCTGGGCGCCGGACCGGCGGGCATGCGCTTCGCGACGTTGTGGCGTCGGGCCTGAGACAGGGCGCTGTCAGCGGGTTCGGCCGTGAGCCGGGCGGGCTCCGGCACCAGCGAGGTGGGATGACTCACGGCGTTCTTGAACGCTCGTGCACGGTCGAGTGGCAGGGCCTTATACTGGGCCGTGGCCATGCTGAGGCTTGCGATGGTGGCAAGTAGCGTGTAGGTAAGTCTTTCTTTCATGTCGTAACGTTTTATGACAGGTTTACACTACTGTCCCGTTAAAGTGGACTAATCGGTCTTTGAAATTATTGAATTACAGTCTTTTACGAGCAATTTTGAGAGTCAACGGTTTTGAATTTGTACCTTTGCAGCCAAATTTAACAGGCTACAATGAACAAAGGTCAATACGTTTTCTCTCAACTGGTCAGTTATTTGGACAGAAACCACTTCAACTATCTTGCTCGCAAGTATGATGGAAACAAGTACGTGAAGCACTTCTCGTGTTGGAACCAACTGCTTGCAATGATGT
>CACZBS010000034.1 GCA_902779455.1 uncultured Prevotellaceae bacterium | reverse complement strand
TAATATTAAGGTATAGACGTATGAAAAGAAACAATATAAGTCCGAGTAATCATCTGCGCACAAATCTGTGCGTAGCCAATTCTCAAATTCTCAAATTCGTGATAGAAAGAAAAACCCGGATTCTACGAATAATGGCTCTTGCTCTGCTCCTGATCGTGGGGCAGGGCGAGGGCTTCTCCCAGACCCTCTCCCAGAACACCATCTCGACCATCGCGAAGAGCGACCCGCTCATCATCACGGGTGCCGTCGGCACCCAGAACACGTACTACCACTCCTCGCTGGGCTCGGGCTACCGCTCGCCGTGGGCTAACTCCGTGTATGCCAACCTGAACATCTCGGTCTATGGCATCTCGATGCCCTTCGCCTTCTATTATTCCAACAACAATTCGAGCTTCTCGTTCCCACACTTCTCCTTCCACATCGACCCGACCTACAAGAACTGGCGGGGCCACTTCGGCCGCTCCAACATGGCCCTGTCGCCCTACCTGATGAACATGTCGTTCAACGGCGTCGGACTCGAGTACACGTCGTCGCGCCTGCGCTTCGGTGCCTTCTACGGCGAGCTGCGCAACGCCATCAACGACGACCCCGACGACCCCAAGGCCCGCACGCCGCAGTATTCGCGCGTGGGCTGGGGATTCAAGGCCGGCTATGGCTCCGGCCTCAACTTCATCGACCTCTACCTGCTGCGTGCCTTCGACAAGATCTCGTCGATCGACGCACGCTGGCAGGAGCGCGTCAACCCGCAGGACAACGTCGCCGTGGCCGTCAAGGGCGGCCTGGGCGTGACGAAGTGGCTGTCGCTGCGCGGCAACCTGGCCTGGAGCGCCTTCTCCTCCGACAAGCGCGCCCAGCGCATCCACACCGACCAGCTCGACCGCTGGGACAAGATCTTCGAGGCCCGCTACACGTCGCTGATGCGCATCGCCGGCGACATCTCGGCCAACCTCAACCTGAAAGGATTCTCATCGCAGATTTACTATAAGATGGTGCAGCCCGACTACACAACGCTGGGCCTCTACTACACCTCGAACAACTACCAGTCGCTGGGCATCAACGCCTCGACCAGCCTCTTCGGGCGCGTCTCGCTGGCCGTCAACTTCTCCGGCCAGGAGGACAACATCACCCGCAACCAGCTCTACACCACCCGCGGCTTCGTCTATTCGGCCACCGTCTCGTCCCCGGTGGGCGACAACGTCACAGTGGCGGCCGGCTACAACGGCTACCGCCAGCTGCAGTCTGACGGCAAGGCCCACGTCAACGACTCCACGCGCGTCAACCGCATCATGCACTCACTCTACCTGACGCCCTCCTACAACATCGACGGCGACCACTTCGGACAGGTATGGTCGCTCTCGGCCAACTACACCCAGAACGAAGACCTCAACCGCTTCGCCACGGGCGTCTCTGACGTCAAGACGTGGGCCCTCGGACTCTCCCACGCCCTCGACATCAAGGCGTGGGAGATGACCGTCGCCACGTCGCTCTCCCACCAGACGTCGCGCGGCTACCAGACGCGCTACACCTCCGACGTGCTCTCGCTCACCACCGGCCGCTCGTTCCTCAAGGAGAAGAACCTGTCGACCTCGGCCACCGTCTCGCTCTGCTACAACGACATACGCGACCAGCAGCGCATGCTCTCCGTCGGCGTCGACCTCTCGGCAGGCTACACCCTGGCCAAGGTCCACCAGTTCTCGTTCTCAGCCGGCTTCAACAAATACTCCGACACCAACATCTCGGCCGACCGATCCTCGATGGGCACCACCGAGCTCTCGCTCTCGCTGGGATACAACTATACGTTCTCGCTGCTACACCTGAAAAGGAAAGGGAAGAGTGAAGAGTGAAGAGTGAAGGGAAAAGTGAAGAGTGAAAAGTGAAAAATTTGCTGCCGCCTGAAGAGGGGACGATTCGGAAAAAAGCGGACAAACGGCGGATAGCGGTTGAAGAAGGGCAGCTTTTTGAGGCAAAAAGGACCGTTTCTCGCATCGAAAAGGGGCGCTTCTTGAAGGAAAAAGGACCGCTTCGCCAAAAACAGATGCGCAAAATGCTGACAATCAGTGTGGTTGCGAATTCAGTTCGCAACATTCAGAAAGAAATTTACAAAATCGACCTATAAAACGAGTGACGATATGAGACGACATGTAAGATACATCGCAATGGCGCTGATGGCGCTCTGTATGATGCCCGCCCTGGCCCAGGAGGTCAGCGTCGACGTGCGACCCGTGCAGCCCATCCTGCCCCCGAAGGCCGGCGACTACATCGACGACCCGGGCAACTTCTTCACCCTGCGCGTGACCAACAACACCGACGAGCAGCAGCGTCTGTTCTTCGGCTGCCACATCAACATGGAGTTCCCTGACCAGGAGTCGTATGTCGTCACCAACTACGGCCATATCCCCCGCATGCCCATCGTGCTCGAGCCGCGACAGTCGAAGCTGCTCAACCGCGTCGAGATGAAGCAGCTCTTCACCTATCTCGACCAGAACGACGTCTACATGCGCGACGGTCTCTGGGACCAGTTCAACGGCGCCGGACTGCTGCCCGAAGGACAGTTCACGATGTCGATGCAGTGCTACAAGTGGGACCCCGAGCTGACGCAGGCCGTGCAGCTCAACGAGCCCAGCAACGGCACCTGCTCCTTCCAGGTGTGCTACCTCGCCCAGCCGCCCACGTTCATCACCCCCCAGCCCATGGTCGGCATCGACCCTGACGACGCCCTCGGCCAGCTCAGCGTGGCCAACCTCGACATCCATGCGCCCACGATTGCCTGGACCATGCCGACGCTGAAGTGCAACCCCTCGCAGTATCCCTTCCAGTACGACGTGCGCATCGTCCGCCTCGACGGCGAGATGCCCGACGTGGCCATCGAGACCCACGCCGTGGAATATCAGAACCTGAAGCTGACCACCCCCACACTGACCATCCCCACGGCCTACGTCACCAAGATGAAGGAGCAGAAAGGGGCCGACGGCCAGCCCGCCATCTTCGCCCTACAGGTGAAGGCCAGCAACCCCTTCGCCAACAGCGACCTCGACAAGCTCCACTACTCGCTCATCGAGAACGACGGCCGCTCGCCCATCATGCTCTTCCGCCTCTACGACCCGACGGCCGTCGACGACTCGGTCGACATCAGCGCAGAGACCGAGGAGGGCGACTTCGAGGGCGACAAGGACTCGCTCTACGTCTTCGAGCAGCCCACGCTGACCTCCCCCATCTTCTCGGGCCTGGCCCTGCGCAAGATGTTCCTCGGCGACTCCATCCGTGCCGGTTTCCGCAAGGCATGGCACGTCGGCGGACGCGGCGAGCAGGCCGACACCGTGCAGTTCAAGTACACCATGCAGCTCTTCAAGGGCCGCTCGTCTGACTCTAAGGAGGTGACGATGTCCACGCAGAAGCCCTTCTTCGAGCATTCCTTCGTGCCCAAGAAGGGCAGCGACGAGGAGCTCAAGGACTCGGCCAAGTGGGAGAAGCTGAAAGACAAGGTGAAGGCCGGCGACTACGTCGTCATGCGCATCAAGGCCGACCCGCTGGACAAGAAGCTGTCGCTGCGCATGAAGGGCGACTCGCTCAACGTCATCGACTTCGCCATGGCCGAGCACTTCTCCGACCTCTTCCAGTGTGCCGGCGGCGAAGCCCCGAAGAACAAGACCGACATTGAGGACATGCCTGAGAAGGGCACCGTCCTCAGCATCGGCGCCTACGACATGACCATCGACGAGATAGAGCGCATCGGCAAGGGCTCCAAGGCCTACAAGGGCAAGGGCCACGTCGACTGGAACCCCGGCGGGATGAAGGTCAAGCTGGCCGTCAAGTTCGACTCCATCTGGATCAACACCGACAAGGCGGTCTACAACGGCCGCTGCTACACCTATGCCCGTGACGAGGAATATCAGGTGACCAACGGCGAGGCCATCGACATGCTCTTCTCCGACTGGGGCCTCGACAACATCCTCGGCGACACGTCGCTGCCTTATGCCGACGAGCTGCAGGAGGCCCTCAGCGGCGACGGCAAGGAGCTGACCCAGAGTCTGGCCGAGAAGCTCGACGTGCAGCAATACTACAAGTACTACAAGCTGGGCATGACCACCTTCGAGGACATCAAGAACCTGCAGCTCACCGATGTCCACATGCCCATCCAGATACCGAAGGAATACAACACGTCGCCCGTCGACCTGCAGATAGCCAGCATGACCTTCGCCCCGACGACGGCCTATGCCAACGTGCTCGGCATCTTCGAGCTGCCCGAGAACAACTACACCAACCAGTATCTCATCTTCGGCGCACCCCACCTCTGCATGGAGCCCGACAAGATCATCCCCGAGAGCGGCACCGTCGCCCTGCTGGGCAACGCCACGCTCACCGACCCGAAGACGAAGTTTGAGTTCACCTTCAAGGCGCCCGACAACATCGACAGCCCCGCTGACGGCTGCTACCTGCGCTGGATGGACTCGAAGTTCTCGAAGCTCCACGTCGAACTGGAGATGCAGATTCCCGAGCTGATGCGCGCCGATAACGACAAGGCCTACGCCGACGCCAAGCCCGTCATCCGCCTCGAGGGCGACATCGAGGACTGGAAGAACTGGTGGCTCATGGGCACCATGGACCCCTTCCAGCACCCCGACCTGCCCGGATGGACCTTCGTCCCCGGCGAGATGGGCTACGACCACAGCTCGCGCGAGAACTTGCCGTTCTTCAAGATGCCCGACGACTACGACTGCTCGAAGGCCAAGACCGGCATCGAGGGTCTCAGCAACAAGGGCGAGGGCCTGCTGAAGTGGCAGGGCTTCAGCTTCAAGGACATGGGCATCCGCTACCCGAAGGTCATCAAGTTCGACGACGAGAAGGACATGGACGACTACTCGAAGGATGGCGGCGGCACGACCAAGGCCATCAGCACCATGATCGACTACGTGCTCATCGACGCCAAGTTCTCGGCCAGCTTCTCGGTGAACAAGATCTTCGACGGCTCCACCACGTCGTGCGGCGGATGGGGCATCAGCATCGACCGCACCGAGTGCGTCATCACCCAGAACAAGTTCCACCACGCAGGCATCTCCGGCAAGTTCCAGGTGCCACTGCTCAAGCAGAAGAACAAGAAGGGCGAGGAGGAGCCGGCCAAGATCAGCTATCAGGCCAGCATGTTCCTCCAGGACAAGGCTGAGGGCAACGGCCGCAGCCCCGTCTGGGTCTTCGCCACCACGCAGGAGGCCGACATCAGCCTCGATTTCTGGGCCGCTGTGGCCACGTTCGACAAGAAGCAGACCTACTTCCTCGTCGAGAGCGACGACGACTCGACGAAGGTGGAGCTCTGCCTGGGCGGACAGCTCGACATCCTCAAGTCGGCCGGACTGAAGGTCAGTCTGCCCGGCATCAAGTTCACCCGCATGCGACTGGCCAACTGTCCGCGATGGAAGTCGAAATACCTGAAGACGGCGGCCGACTACTACGCCACGCTGAAGGACAACAAGAACGCCGACCAGGAGACACTGGCCAACGCCTTCAGCGCCATGCTCTCGGCTAAGGACGTCGACAAGGACGACATCGCCATCGACGGCGGCGAGATCAAGAACGAGAGCGGCTCCGTCCGCTTCGACATCGGCCGATGGAGCTTCGCCTCGCCTGAGAAGAAGGTGGGCGGCTTCGACTTCACCATCCGCGACGTCACCATCGACCCGATGTCTGCCGAAATCATGGCCCTCAAGTTCACCGGTGACCTGAAGCTGCTCAGCGGCAAGATCAAGGCCGCCACCACCCTCGGCATCGGCGCCAAGGTGGACTGGAACGACCTGGGCAACATCAGCTACCACAAATTCTACTTCTACGGAGCCGAGGCCAGCGGCGACTTCGGCGGCATGAAGGTAGCCGGCAGCTTCGAGGTGGACAACCCGGAGGATCCGAAGGGCTACATGGCCTCGCTCGACTTCACCGTGCCCGGCGACCTCTTCAAGTTCCACGCCGCCGGCGGATGGGGCGAGAAGGACAAGACCGACGCCGAGCGCGCCAAGGACCAGAAGGGCAAGGGCTACGAGGCCTGGCTCAGCGGCGACCCCTCGCGCGGCTACAACGGCATGAGCTACGCCGAGCGCAAGGCCGACCGCGAGCGGCGCCTCAAGGAGGTCGGCGACGACGAATATGAGCGGGCTGCCATCGAGGCCGAAGCAGCGGCCGACGTCTACGGATCGCCCACCTACACCTGGTGCTACCTGGTCGTGAGCGTGAAGTCGAGCGGCGGCATCCCCGCACCACCCATCCAGATCACCGGCATCAAGGGCGGCTTCTACTGGAACGCCAAGAACAACTCGGGCGACCTGGCCTTCACCGACGCCGCCGGCGACAAGGGCGACCCGGCCTACGGCATGGTCGGCGGACTGCTCGGCGTCAGCGTCAGCACCATCGGCTCGGAGAAGGCCATCAACGGCGACATGCAGCTGACCGTCTTCTACGACATGGCCTCCGAACGCCTCTCGACCATCAGCCTCGTTGGCACCATCCACGCCCTCTGCGCCAAGGACCCCAACGACGGACTGATCAACGCCAAGGCCAAGATCATCTACAGCTGCAACGACCAGGACAAATACTTCGACATCGACATCACCGCCGAGGGCGGCGTCGATCTCAAGGATCAGCTCAGGGAGCTGGCAGGCGACTGCTCGGCCGTGCTCGACGACTTTGCCGAGCAGACGGGCCTCGGCGCCTTCGCACCCGACGAGAACGACCCCAACCGCAGCTCCGACACATCGAACGAAACGCCCGTACCCAAGGGCAAGGCTGATGGCGACGACGGATTCTCGGCCTCCTGCGGATTCAAGGTGAGCCTCAACTTCCGCATCACGTGGAAGCGCAAGGGCGAGACCTTCAAGAACGCCAAGTGGCACCTCTACATCGGACGCCCGCCTCACGAGCAGCGCTGCGAGCTCCGACAGATCGACTTCGCCGTGGGCAAGCGCGACGACTCCTTCGCCATGTGGTGCAGCATCGGTGCCAACATGTACCTCTGCTTAGGCAACGAGCTGGTCGACGAGGACGGCAAGGAATACGAGCTGCCCGCACTGCCCAAGCGCATCGCCGAGTTCCTGGGCCTGCCCGACATCAACGGCAACGACCAGAGCCTCGCCGGACAGGCCAATGACGAGCGGCGCAAGAACTTCACGCCGCCCACCGACACGAAGAGCGTGGGCGGATTCATGATCGGCGCCAGCGAATGGGGCGACTTCGGCGTGAATGCCGGCATCGTCTATGCCCGTGCCTTCCTCATGGCAGGCTTCGACCTGGCTCTGAAGAAGCTGGCCGAGGGCACACGCTGTAGCAGCGGCAAGCCCATGGGCTCCAAGAACGGCTACTACGCCATGGGACAGGTCTACGCCATGGCTGAGGGCGAGATCGGACTGATGATCAACTGCTGGCTCTTCAAGGGCAAGATCCCGCTGGTCGATGTCGGCATCGGCGCCCTGCTCAAGGGCGGACTGCCCAACCCGACGTGGATCTACGGCAAGATGAAGGCCCGCTACAAGCTGCTCGGCGGACTCATCAAGGGCTCGGCTACCGTCGAGCTGAAGCTGGGTGAGGTGTGCGTGCCCGAGTTCGGCAACCCGCTCGACGACATCAAGATCTTCGAGGAGATGGATCCCGGCTACGAGGACGACCCGGCCAACGGCTGGCTCGAAGATAACGCCGTCAGCGTGCTCACCTCGCCGCGCTTCACCACCAACATGGTGATGGACGACCACCTCAGACTGGTCGACTACAACGAGGCCTACAAGATGGCCGACTGGGACGAGGAGCTCGAGCAGTATGCCAAGCAGGCATCGCGCACCTACGTCTTCCACCTCGACCCGGAGATGCTCATGGAGACCTTCGACGATCCCAACCCCGAGGCCAACAAGGACGACCTGAAGGCGACGGAGAAGTACTATATCCCCTACACGACGAAGAACCACATGGCCTACTCGCTCGGCACCGGCACGCTCGGACTGAACAAGGGCTACCGCATCACCCTCACGGGCTATGCCAAGGAGATCGTCAACGGCAAGGAGATCGACCCGATCTTCAACGACTCGACCACCAACTGGAAGGACCAGAGCAAGCAGTGGCGCGACAGCGTCGTCTACTACTTCCGCAGCAGCAACGAGCCGCCGCAGATCCAGGACGCCGTGGCCATCTTCCACATGGACTATCAGGCCGACCTGGAGCGCCCCACGCTGGCCATGAAGTGGTCGTACGCCGACAAGATCAACGACCAGAACAAGCCGCTGCGCGGACGGCTGGAGTACTGGGACGAGCGGTTCAAGATGTGGCTCTGCCCCGACATCGAGGCATCCTACAAATATTATGACTATCGCGGCAATCCGAAGCCCGACAATCGCGACATCTACGGCCGACTCATCGACCCCGCCACGGGCGAGCTGATTCCTGAGGACGACACCACTGATGCGGGCAGCACCGGAGGCGACGGCACTAACTACACCAGAGGTGACGCCAATAACACTAATTCCAACGGCACTACTCCTACCAAGCAAGGAGCCGAGTCGACAATTGACCTTGGCGAGGCCCATACTACTAGTCCTACCAAGCAAGAAGCCGAGTCGACAATTGACCTCGGCGAGGCCCATACCATCGGCACGACCGACACAACCGGCTCAACCAGTTCGACGGGCAAGAAGCGAGGCATCACCGTCGGGTCCTCCGACGACAGCGAGACCACGAGCACGGGTCGCGGCATCGACCTGACGTCGACAGGCGTTATCGTCACCAATACTGACAACAGCAGCGGCGACGGGCTGCCCAGAGTGTCGGGCAACGTGATGGGGCTTGGCGGCACGAACTCCTCAAGCAACGACGATGAGGGATCGTTACCCTTTAACATCATCACTGCCTCGGAGTTAGCGACGAGCAACGAAATTGCTCAGCCAAACTTTGACGTTGACCTCCATGACGTGGATTTATTAAACCATTCCAACGAATATGTCCCCGGCACACATGGCTCACGCCCGACCTACGGCGGAGGTGGTAGCAGCAGTGGCGGTGGCGGCGGTGGCAGCAGCAGCGGTTTGACGAGGGAATACAATGAAGTGGTGGTGCTGAGCAGGCCCAATAGCGAGTCGAAGTTCTTTAACATGCCGCTGGAGGAGGTAGGCAATGGCGACCTCATCTTCATCCGCACCGTTAACCGCATCGACCGCCAGTATCTGGTGCCCGGCCGCAAGTATCGTTTCTCGCTCTGCGAAGTTGACCTGACGGCCTACAACAACCTCAAGGACAAGGTGGACTCCATATTCAGTGAGCGCAAGCGTGCCGCAGCCGCCAACGCCACGGCCAGCGCTGGCGTCAGCCAGCAGACCACCCAGACCTTCGACACGCCCGAGGACGAGCCCACCGTCAACCTCACTGACTACATGGACGACATCCTCGCCGAAGTGGAGAAGGAGATGGGGCAGGACGCCGACACCACCCGCCACATCAAGCTGCAGGAGCGCCTCGACCTGGCCAACTACTCGCACACCGTCTACTCACAGCTGTCGAACGAGTGGCGCGGCTACATCTCGAAGGGAGGATTTAACGATGAGAACGTCTCCAATGAGTTCAGGACGCTTGACCAGGGTGACTGGTTTGCTGACTACACGTCATGGGGTGACGAAATCAATAGCTTCAGCTACGATTCTGGTACAATCGGAGGCTTACAGGTTAACAAGACCAGCGGCGAACGTCCGCACGTCTACGCCATGCTGATGAGCATCAACCGCACGGCAAAGGCCAATACGACCATGGCCAACAGCTATATCGTCAACCAAGGCTACCACATGGAGGATGCCTACCTGAACATGGGCTACTGGGCCAAGTGGGGCATGGTCGGAGGCTATAAGATTGACAACTCCTTCACCTACTATGTGAATGGCGAAGGCTTCAGGGTCAGTCTCAACAACCGAGGCAACCAGTACGCCACGGCCATCCGTAAATACTACAACCGCAGTGGCACGCTCAACGCATCTGAGACCATGCAGTCTGGCGGCATTGAGGACTTCGGCAAGGACCTCGACCTCGACATGGGCTACAGCAACCCCATCGACAAGCGCTATGGCATCAAGTTCAAGACGTTGAAAGACTGTAGCTATGCCGTTGCCAATAACCTGACCAACGATGCCCTACTCGTCGCCAATTTCTATGACAAGCTGTCGGAACTGAAGACTGAATACGAACAATATATTGCCCGGTACATTTCAGGAAATGATGAAATTAGTCTGCGCAGTCGACAGGCATTGGCCAACAGTTGGTGTACAACTTACTATAATGTTTACTCTGTAGTAACTTGTGGGCGTGACTCCATTTCATTCCCCTACTACCAAATTCCTTTGATGCACACCTACACAGAGCAAAAGCATACGGTAAATTACTACTTTGGAGGAAGATTCTCGAAGGATTATACTGGCCAAATACCTGCCTGGCGCACCAATCCACAGACGGCCAAAGCCGTATGGGACGGCATCAAGCCCTTGGTTGACAGTTATTCAACTACGTCTGAAAGGAACAGGAAGGTGCTTGAGAAGCTTGGCAAGAACATCAAGTCGATGGACTTCCAGGTGTATCGTCAGAACTGCTATCACACCGGCCGCGGCTATACCGACGAAAACCGCTATGGCATCACGATAGACTATGGTCTGCCCACCAGCATTGTGACCCGCCATACTGACGCCAAAATCGTCAATGGCGAATTCAGAATAGACTGGTAGAACTGAAATGTTAAAACAACAACGAGGCTATGACAAGAAGATATAAGACATGGATTATTGCTGCCGCCGCCCTGCTTTGGGGCGGATCGGCTCAGGCACAGGAAATCGTTTTTGAGCCCGACACGGCGAGGGTCGCCGTCGAGCCCGAGGACACGACGCAGGGCGAGGTCCACTGGTTCCGTCTGCACGCCGTGGCGCGCACCTACGGCGACCGCGTGATGGTGCGGTGGGCGCCCGACGAGTTCGTGCCGTGGAAGTATCTCAACGGCTACGGCTACATGGTGCAGCGCGTCACCCACCGTCCCGACGGCAGCCTGCAGAGCGACACCATCGCGCCGCTGGTGCACCCCCTGACGCGCAAGCAGTTCATGGAGCGCTTCGAGGCTAACGACTCGCTGGCCGGTGCGGCCGTGCAGACCATCTTCGGCCAGATGACCAACCTCAACCAGACGGAGCATGCCCCCGGCACGCCCGGCAGCATCATGGAGGTCTACGAGGAGCAGCAGAACGTCTTCGGCTTCGCCATGCTCATCGCCGAGATGCGCCCTGACCTGGCCGAGGCGATGGGTCTGGCCTACACCGACCGCGACGTGCGCCCCGGCGAGCAGTACGACTACATCATCCGTCCGCTCGTGCCCGACTCGGTGCTCCTCGTCCGACCCGCCATCGTCTATAAGATCCAGAACGACGCCTTTAAGCCCGTCACCTTCGAGACACAGCTCAGCGACAGCCTGCAGGCGCCGTCGAGCATCTACCTCTACTGGCCGCGCGACAACTTCACCGCCTACGACATCGAGCGCCGCCGGCTGGGCAGCATCGACGAGGACTCCACGGAATGGCGCCCCTCGGAGTGGCGCGCACTCAACGAGCGACCCTTCATCTCGATGCTCAACCCACAGATGCGTGAGGACGCCCCCAACCTCTACGTCGATGCGGGCGTGAAGCCCGGCGTCTACGAATATCGCGTCAGGGCCTACGACACGTTCGGCGACCGCACCAACCCGTCGGCCTCCGTGCGCATCGCCCTGCCCGACCTCGTCGCCCCGACGGCGCCGTGGCTGTGGCATATCGACGTGGAGCACGGCGACACGGCCGTCACGGCCAAGCTCTTCTGGCGCAAGGACACGCTGGAGGCCGACCTGGCCGGATTCCTGCCCGTCTACTACAACGAGAAGCTGCTGGCCGACCGCTGGCTGCCGCTCAGCTCCGAGCTCATCCCCCCGACCGACACGACCTGCATCGTCAACGTCAGCGGACTCGGCACCGGCAGCGTGGCCATCGCCGCCCTCGACTCGGCCGGCAACATGACGGCTTCCATCCCGCAGACGCTCCGCATCGGCGACGTCACCCCACCCCACAAGCCCCGCAACTTCCGCGGCATGGTCAACCCGCAGGGCATCGTCACCCTGATGTGGAGCCCCGTCATCGACCGCGACCTCTACAGCTACGAGGTGTGGTTCTCCAACTCGCCCTACCACCAGTTCGAGAAGCTCTCGCCCCCGATGATGCGCGACACCATCTTCCAGGACACCATCAGCATCCGCAACAACCAGCGCTACGTCTACTATAAGCTGAAGGCCGTCGACTGGTCGTCGAACGTCTCCGACGAGACTGACGTGCTGAACATCACCGTGCCCAACTTCGACCCGCCCGTGCCCTGCCGCATCGACTCGGTCTACCACGACGACGAGGTCATCCGCATGTGGTGGATAGGCAGCAACGAGGCCACGGTGAAGTGGCACCGCGTCTTCCGCAAGCTGAAGAACGACGACCAGTGGACGCTCATCAAGATGATCGACGCCGACACGCTGCTGACCGCCCGCTTCATGGTCGAGGACCGCCCGCCGCTCGTGCAGGAGCAGCGCTACTTCTACGCCATCGAGACGCTCTCGGTGATGAACAGCAGCAGCGGACTGTCGATGCAGCAGAGCTTTCTGCACGACGGGCCCCGCGTCGTCGACATACCCATCCGCCTCTCGGGCGACTACATCAAGGAGAGCCGCCAAACACGACTGGTCTGGGAGCCCGTCACGATAGCCCCGACCGAGGGCCCGTGGCACTATTGCGTCTGGCGCAAGGGTCCGCAGGACGACGACTTCGAGTTCCTGCTGTCGGTCGACGCCGGCAGCCAGGAGTTCACCGACCGTCTGCTCCGTGCAGGCGAGACGGCCCAATACTACCTCAGCATCCGCTTCGACGACGGCCGCAGCAGCCAGAACTCGAACGTGGTGACGGTGAAGAGTGAGAAGTGAATAGTGAACAGTGAATAGTTATTTGCGCGATATGAAGAAGACACTGAGACATCTGCTTTACGCCATCGCCGTGCTGCTGGGCGCCGCACTGGCGACGGCCTGCGGCGACTACTTCGAGGGCGTGACGACGGCGGGCGAGATGCAGCTGACCCGCAAGGTCATCCCACTCATCGAGGGCGACCGCTACAGCATCCCCGTCACGTTCTCGCCCGTGGAACTGTCGAACAACACGGTCTACTGGCTGACCGAGGACAACACCGTGGCCCGCTTCGTCAACGACACGCTCGTGGCCCTCAGCGAGGGACAGACGCTGGCCTACGCCTGGAGCTCCATCGACCTGCTGCGCGACACGGCCATCGTCGTCGTACTGCCGGGTATGTATGAGGCCCCCGCCGACTATCCCTACGACATGGTCATCTATGCCTCGGTCATGATCCACGGCACGCCCCTGACGCCCGACAATGCCGACCAGTACGCCATCGGGGCCTACGTCGGCGAGGAGCTGCGCGGCCTGGGCCAGATGCAGCGCCACCACGACGTCGACTACATGGTCATCCGCGTCTGGAGCCCCTTCGAGCGGGGCGAGCGCGTGACGCTGCGCTGCTACTACCGCGGTCAGGCCCGCGCCGAGCTCTTCCCCGACGTGTTCACCTTCGACGGCGAGCGCCACGGCACCCTCTCGCAGCTCTATCCCCTCGTGCTCGACGACGATGCCGAGGAGTACATGCCGGAGATCGACGTGCCGGGCTTCGATTACAACCACGGCGAGCCCGCCGACACGGTGGACGTCTTCACGGACTTGGATTAGGAGCCCCACACGGCCCCACCCCCGCCCCTCCCGAGGGAGGGGAGTAAATAGACAAAGAGCGAACATATAATAAATATAAGGTGATATGAAGAAGACTGCACTATACATCCAGCTGCTGATGGCCGCCCTCGTGATGGCCTCCTGCAACCTGTTCATCGACGAGGAACTTGACACGAACTACGGCGACGTGCCCGAGCGCACCGGCGACGAGTACGACAACGTGGTCTCGGCCGAGGGCGACGGCTGCACCATCAACTACCAGCTGAAGCGCGACGTGCGCCATCTCGGCGAGCGCGACCTGCAGTACATCCGCTACGTGCAGCGCGACGAGATCGGCGCCCTCATCGAGATCCACTATGCCGCCGACACGCCCGAGGAGCTGCTGCCCGTGCCGGGCGAGGTGCTGCTCTGCGGCGTCAACGACAAGTTCGACTGGGGCTGCAGCCACCGCCTGAAGAACCGCTACTTCGAGGACGGCGTCTACAAGTTCCTGGGCACGATATGCAACATCAAGGAGGTCTACGAGACGCTCGAGCTCGACGGCCAGCTGTCCACCACCGAGACGGAGGAATATTACGTCGTGCCGGACGCCGACGAGGGCGAAGAGCCCAGCGAGGCCCGCACCCGCGCTGACGACGGCGGCGACGAGGCCTTGAAAGTGGCGTTCAAGGACGACGGTTTCACCTTCAATTTTAGCTGGTGCGGCCTGGAACTGGCCACCGACTATGGCGACTTTGGCGTCACGTTCAGCATGCCGTCCGAGACCAACTTCACCAAGATAACGGTGGAGGCCGTCTTCGACAACTTCTCGCTCAGCAATCCTGAGTTCCAGATCATCAAGACCATCGAGGAGCAAAACGAAATTACCCTCAAAGGCACGTGGCAGCAAGAGTTAGGATTCAAGAAGAAAGCCATGAGGTGGCACCCCGTCAAGGGCAAGGTCTTCCACATCGGTGGACTGGTCATCGTCTTCTTCGTCGACGTCGAGCTGCATCCCACCATTGGCTTCAGTGCATCAGCCAAGATCACCCGCCATCAGAAGGTGGTCGTCACCTACACCGTCAACCTCTATGATGCCACCTGCAAACAGACGGAAAAGAAGATCATCGACGAGCCTTGGAAGGTGGAGGGCGAACTCACCTTCTCCCTCGGGCTTGAGTTCGACTTGTCCATCGGCTTCGGCTTCTACGGCAAGGTGTTCAGCATCAGGCTTGTGCCCTACCTCAACTTAACGTTTGAGGCGAGCTTCCCGCTCACCACCCAAAATGTCTACGACGCCTCCGCCGGCAAGGGTCTCGACTTCACGGTGGAGCTGGGCGGCCGCATCCGATTCGTCATCGACTTCACCTTCAACGATCTCTTCGGCAATTCCAAGACGGTTGAGCAGACCCAGGCCAACCTGCAGAAGGCTGCCGAGCTCTACAATGAGCAGAGCGATTTCTACAAACAGATGCAATTGTTTGAGGGGTGGGATAAATCGTCAGAAGACTACAATAACAACCAGAACTCCGAGTGGGGCATCAACATCGAGGTATGCAAGGTAAAGTTATTCACATGGAACATCACGTGGTACCCCGTCATCTCCGACGAGTCATTCACCATCACCAAGTACTGGGAGACGCCCGAAAAGCTTGCTCTCCGTTCACAATTTAAGATTAAGAAGCTCGGACTCGCTGGCTCCACGAAGATCTACCATCCGGCCCTGCGCATCATGGACGGCACGAAACAGATAGCCGTGGTCTATCCCGAAGAGGGCGGCAAGGATGCATGTATAGAGCGTGGCAAGACCTACCACTTCACACTGTCCGACCTGCCGCCCAGCCGACAGCTCACCGCCGTGCCGAGCTACTACTATCGCGTCTTCGGAAACGATATACTCGAGGCCGTCGACAAAGGACAGACGTTCTACACCGTCACGCCCTCGGTGACTATCGACGAGGTGAAGCCCACCGACTTCATCGTCGACAACGAAGGGCGCTATGCCTCCAAGAATGGCAAGATGTTCATGTACATCTTTAAGTTAGAGAGCAAGGCCAAAGTGGAGGGCAGAAAGAACATTTATTCCTGGGGGCTGTACGAAAAGGTGTCGAAGACCACTCACAGTAGTTCGAAAGCAAAGAGCGACGGCACCTACACCATCATCTGGAGGCTATTTGCCCGCACCAACATTCCTACAACGCTTCAGACCCTGAAGCAGCACGTCGACGTGATACCCCGCTATCGGCTCGAGGATGACGGGAACTACGAAACCGAGAAAGAGGGTCCGCACTACGAGATCATGGTCTACAGCAACGGTACGTACGACATCATCGACGACGGCTCGGGCCTCAGCATGGAGGGGCTGACCTACGAGATCAAGGGCGAGGCCCCGGCCCGCCGCTATCGCAACCTGCCGACGGTCGTGCCCGACGAGCGCGACGACACGGAGACCGAGGTCGTCATCGACCAGATCATCGACCCCGACGGCGAGGTCGTCTACGAAAACCCGGACAGCCAGACCATATAGTCATCGGCTGGGGGCGCTAATGATCTTTGAATCCGATAAAGGCAATTACTCTTAAATTAAAACATCACACAATGGTACAGAAGAAATCTTTCATCAGAATGATCATGATACTCTGCCTGCTCGCGACAGGTGGGGGCAGTGCGCGGGCTTATGACTACACTTACATGTACGACACGAGTTATCCGGCTAACAACCCTGTCATCACCTTGCGTACCTATAAGTACGTTAAAACATTAGGGTTTGGTGATTGGTTTTCCGATTATGATTATGCCATTTCTTCTCTGTATGCCATTATCGGTTCGGGAGATATCAAAATACCAGAGTATGGACAATCCGTCAAGATAGGTGAAAAAACTACAGGCAATCCTTTCAGAGCGGTTGGATGGGACTACGCCACCTCAACGACATTCGACGTCAACTGCTCGGCCGACCTGAGCTCGCTGACGTTTGACGGCCCCGTGGATATTTATGGCAACTTCACCCTGCAGAACCTGCAGGGAGAACTGAGTTTCGAGAGCACTACCTCGACGGTCATGAGCGGTGCCACGCTGAGTCTTCCGAGGACGACAGCGCTCAGCATGCGTGGAATGGACGTGAAGGGCACGATCCTGGCCCCCGTCATCCCTTCGCTCAATCTGGGCAGCAAGACGACGGTGAGCGGTACGGTCACCGCCCAGAGTGCCACGAGCCTCACGGTGGATGGCAGCATGGCTTCAACAGGCGTCGTCAACACGCCCGCAGCCACGCAGGTCACCATTGGCACCAACGCATCGATCTTTGGCACCATCAATGCCAGCGTGGCAACGTCGGTCAGCATCAACTCGCCAAACTTCTACGGCACGCTGAAGAGCAACCGGCTGACCAGCATCACGCTGGGCAACACCAACTTCGCTTCGGCAGGAAAGATTGACTGCAGCAGTCTGCGCGACATCTACATCCCTGACAATGCCAGCCTACCCGTCTTCGTCGGCGACTACAGCAGCCACTTCACGGCCCCGAGCGGTACGATCACCATCCACGTCTATGACATGACCTCCAGCCAGATTGCCGCCATGAAGACCTCGGCCACCTGGAACGGCTTCAAGCAGATCGTCAACCACAAGAGCAGCGTCAGCTACACGCTGGTGAACGACGGCAGTGCCCGAATGACGTTCATCGGGCTGAACAACCCCAGCTACCCCATGTCCACCAGCCTCAGCCAGCTGGCCACCATCTACAGCGGATCGAAGACCGGGACGGTGACGGCCGAGAAGGACTATGCCGTGGAGATCATGGATGTCGACTTCGACACCAAGAACGTGCAGCTGCTGCGCAACGGCCATAAGGTGACGCTGCAGACGGGCGACAACCAGGGGCGGCCCGTGCGCTACTATGAAGACTTGAACCTCCAGCAGGACGTGCGCTACGAGCTGACCGCCACCGACAAGACCTGCACGCTGACCTTCAACCAGACGGGCTACACGGGGCGCATCATGTACGAGAAGACCCTGAACGGCACCACGACGACGGGCGTCGTCACCAGCGCAGCGCCGACGGTGACCTGCGCCCGGGGCAGTCAGCTGAAGCTCACCATCCCCTACGACCAGTACACGCCGAACACGCTTCGTGTCAGCGGAAGCACGGTAGCCATGACCAAAGCCAACGGCGAGGCTACGGCCACCATCACCGTGCCCTCGGCAGCGACAGCCGAGGTGGACCTCAGCTGGCAGGAGCCGCAGCAGACCTATGAAACCCACCAGCCGCAGATCATGATCATGCGCTCGGGCGAGGGACAGGTAATGTTTAAAGGTGCAATGTTCCTTGATTCGAATTGGCAGCAGGACATCGATTATTATGCGGAAGGCGGTTATGTTATATCCGAAACCAATGAAGGTGCATGGTTGATAAGCGGAAACGGACCTGTTAATTGCTCCCAGACCATCACTACGGTCACTGCTCCCGACGAAGACCCCAGAGGTGATATTTTAGATGAAAGTTATTGGGGATTCATCGTTGAGATAACCCCAGTAGCAGGACAGACGCTGAAGACACTCTTGGTAGGGCGCATCGCCGGAGGTGACGAATTGATGTGGGACGACATGCTATTTGGTGACTTTTCGGAGGGTAACTACGTCTCTTACAACGCTTCGACCAACACATATAAGCTCGACTTGCGCGGCGATTACATGAACTACGCTGCCGGCGACTACATCGTGAACATCGCCATGGGCCCCGAGGAGACGGCCATTGAGACGGGCGCCACACTCAACTTCGTGCGCAAGGGCGGACGCACCGAGGTGCTGTTCGAGAAGGAGGATGTCGACGGAACGCTCACCGACCAAGTCATAGGCGAAGGCAGCACGACCTTCAACCTGAAATATTTCACGGAAGCCGAGCTGGACGATGCCGGCATGAATTATTACCAAATGCTGTGGTTCAATCCCGCTGAGGGCGAGACCATCCGCGTCTTCTGCGACGGCACCGACATCACCAGCCAACTGGTCTACAACTCCCAGACGGGCAATGCCCGCCTCGACCTTGAGCGCCGGAACCACACCTACACCCTGCTCATCGAGGAGGCTTCCGACAAGAACCGCGCCACCTCCTCTTTCGCCAATCCCGATGGTCTGCCGATGGTCTTGACCTACAAATACGTGGATGAAACGACGATCGACAAGAAATTCTCGGACGACTATTTCCAGTTGAGCTTCAACGACGACGACCGTCAGCGTATTGTCTATGCCTGGCTGAGGGTGCCTTACGACGGACAGGCTGTCAAGGTGCTCCGCGACGGAACGGACGTCACAGCCAACTTTACTGGTTCTAACAACCCTGTTTCTGACGGCTACTTTGAGTATCAATTGGACTTGAAGAACAACAACCAGTGGCAGGTCTCCTACGACACCAGCCACCGGCAGACCTTCGTCCGTAAGGGCGGAGAAGGCATGGTGGAGGTGTGGAACGACATCTTGTCCGGCACCGCCTATACGCCGCTCAAAGAAGGCGTGACCACGCTCAGCCTGCCGCCTGTCGACTACCTGGAGCATCCGAGTGACGAGGTGCAGATACTGATTGAGAAGGTGGATGGCGAGAAAGTCACCGTCACACGCAACGGACAGGACGTCACCAGCCTGTTCACCGTCGCTACCAAGAACGGCAAGACCTGCTATTGCCTCTCTGACGCCGACGGCGACTGGCAGACGGATAGTGGCTTCCAGCTGCGCGACCCCGCCGTGTGGCAGATCATGATTGAGAATGCCGCAGCGGCTGACAACAGCATCTACGACGTGAACGGCGACAACAAGGTGAACATCTCCGACGTGACGAAGATCGTCAACAAGATTCTGGGGAAGGAGTAAGCCCCCCAGAACATTCTCTTCAGCGAACAACAAAAAAGAGTCGCCTACGGCGAGAAATCTTACAAATCTACTCAAAATCTTTCAAATCTCTTATCCTTTTTTGGAAGATTTGGACAGATTTGTAATCTCTTATCCTTTTTTGGAAGATTTGGACAGATTTGTAAGATTTCTGCTCCGAAAGGAGCACTTATCTTGAGGGTGCTGAGTAGTTACAAGTCCGACTTCTATCTCTAAAGGACGTTAAAAAAACTGCCGGTGTGAGGATTATTCGGGAAAAAGTCTGTAACTTTGACGACAAATTCAGACTCTAACTATATTTATTATGACGAAAAGACTCCTCACGCTGCCGTTAGCCATGGCCCTTGTCGCCATGACCGCCGTGGCAGCACCCGTCAGCCGCGAGCAGGCCCGTGAACAGGCCCGCCGCTTCGCACAGACGAAAGGTCGCGGGGTCAGCACGGCCCCCCACCTCGCCCACCGCGCGCCGGCCCGCCCCGGCGCCACGACATCCCCCTACTACATCTTCGACCTCGACCCTGCTGACGGCGGCTTCGTCGTCGTCTCGGGCGACGACCGCACGGCCCCCATCCTGGGCTATGCCGACGGCGGCACCTTCGACCCGGCCCGCATCCCGACCAACATGCAGGCATGGCTCGACGGCTATGCCGACGCCATCGCGGCCCTCGACGACGACGCGCAGCCGCAGACGCAGCAGCCCCTGATGCGGGCGGCCGACGCCGCGGAGCGCACGCCCGTGCCCGTCCTGATGACGACGACATGGGACCAGGGGGCGCCCTACAACAACAACTGCCCCTCGCTGGGTGGACAGCGCTGCCCGACGGGCTGCGTGGCCACGGCCATCGCCCAGATCATGTATCACCACCGCTGGCCGCAGGGCCCGACGGAGGTCATCCCGAGCTACTCCTACGACGTCGACGGCCAGACCTATACGCGCGGTCAGCTGCGCTCCGTCACCTTCGACTGGGACGCCATGCGCGACCACTACGACGGCAATGCCGACGGCGCCGCCATCGCCACGCTCATGCTCTACGTCGGACAGGCCAGCCACATGACCTACGCCCCCGCCGGCTCCGCCACCCTCTCGGGCGAAGGGGCGCGGGCGCTGCGCGAGTACTTCGGCTACGATGTCAACACGCGCCTCGTCTCGCGCGCCGGCCACACCATCGACTCGTGGGAGGGCCTCATCTGGCGCGAGCTGGCCGAGGGCCGGCCCGTCTACTATGCGGCCGTCAACACGGGCGGGGCCCACGCCTTCGTCTGCGACGGCTACGACGCCGACGGCCTGTTCCACATCAACTGGGGCTGGGGCGGATGGTGCAACGGATTCTTCCGCCTCTCCGTGCTCAACCCCGACGACCAGTCGGGCATCGGAGCCAGTCCCACGCCTGACGGCTACTCCATGGGCCAGGAGGCCATCATCGGCATCCAGCCGCCCACGGGGCTGCCCGAGGAGCCGAAGGAGGTGAAGGTCAACTTCACCGAGCTGTCGGTCAGCAGTGGCCGCTACATCGTCTACGACCTGTGGAACTCGCTCGACGTCGGCACCCACGTCTTCGACTTCGGACTGGCCACCGTCGACGAGGAGGGCCGCGTCGTCGACGTCATCGACCAGTGGAGCAACGGCGACCCCCTGCCCCCGGGCTACGGCTTCGTCGGCATCTCGCGCGACATCTACGGTCTCCTTCCCGCCGGCGACTATCGCATCCAGCCCGTCAGCCGCGAGCAGGGCACGGAGCGATGGCTCACCGGCTCGGAGTTCATGTACGTCAGCTGCACCGTCAACGCTAACGGGACGATGCAGCTCAAGGCCCACCCCTACGTCAGCATCCGCGTCACGGCCATCGACTACCCCGGCAACCACATCGCCACGCAGCCGCAGGAGGTGCGCATCAAGGTGCGCAACACGGGCGACGAGCTCTATCGCGAGGCCTTCCTCTTTGCCTATCGCAACGCCGGCGAGCAGCGCAAGGTGGCCACGCGCACAGGCCTCATCGTCCGCGCCAACTCGGAGGACTCGCTCTCGCTCTTCTTCACCCCCGAGGAGGAGGGACGCTACACCGTCGACATCGCCCTCGACGACCGCGACTCGCGCCGCATCGGCTCGGGCAAGGTCGACATCCGGGGCTTCATGCTGCCCGACGACCTGACGACCACCGAGGGCGGACAGCTCACCACCTCGCACCAGGGCGTCAACAGCGCCGAGGCGCCCGCGATGGCCATCGACAACAACCTGACGACGAAGTTCTGCGCCAACATCAACCCCGCGGGCACCGTCTGGCTGCGCTATCGTCTCCGCGAGCCCATCGTGCTCACCAGCTACAGCATCAGCTCGGCCAACGACGCCCCGGAGCGCGACCCGCGCACATGGCGGCTCCAGGGCAGCAGCGACGGCCGCACATGGACCGACCTCGACAGCCGCACCGACGAGCTGTTCCCCAGCCGCTACCTCACCCGCACCTACGACGTGCAGCCGGCCGACACCGCCTTCACCTGGTTCCGCCTATACGTCCAGCAGCGCCGCGACGCCGCCTCCACCGTCTTCCAGCTCTCTGAGTGGCAGCTCTTCGGCCACGTCCCCGAGCCCGACGCCATCACCGCCGTCGCCGCCGACCAGGCAGCCCCCGCCCCCGTCTACTCCCTCGACGGCCGCCGCCTCCCCGCCTCCCGCTCCCTCTCCCCCGGCGTCTATATCGTCGGTGGCAGAAAGAGAGTCATTGGCGCAGGAGGGAGGGAGTGAACGACCCCTCCCGGCCTCCCCGAAGGGGAGGAGGGGCTGGCGCACGGACCGACGGGCATGACGGCGCAGCTGAAAGCAAAGCCGCCATGCCGCCCTCAGGGGATGACGGCGCCAGCTGCTCCCCTCCCTTCAAGGGGAGGGGTTGGGGGTGGGGTCTGTAACTAATCCCACACAGTTTTTCCAGGCCCCAAAAGAGTTTCACATGATTTCGTGTGAGATTTCTCAATGTTAAAGTTAGAGACCCCACCCCCGACCCCTCCCCTTGAAGGGAGGGGAGCGGCTGCGCCGTCATGCACAAAAAAATGAAGGCGCAGCTAAAGGGGAAGCCGCCAAGCCGCCCTCTAAAGTACGAAATTATTTTACAATCCACCCGCCCGCTTTACAAAAAGCACCGCTTCTCGCTTCAAGAAGTGCCACTTTTCGACTCAAAAAGGACCGCTTCTCGCATCGAAAAGCGGCCCTTCTTTTTTAAAAATAGCCAAATGGTTTAAAATCAGGGAATTAGAAAAATATCTCTAAGAATTGTCAATAATCCTTACAATCTGGTATGAAAGAATGACGGCGCAGCTGAGGGGAACCACCGCGCGGCGCGCAGGGGGATGACGGCGCTAGCTGAGGGGAACCACCGCGGGCACGCAAGGGGATGACGGCGCTAGCTGAGAGGGAACTACCGCGGGCGCGCAAGGGCATGACGGCGCTAGCCGCTCCCCTCCCCTCAAGGGGAGGGGTTGGGGGTGGGGTCTCTAACTTATCCCCCACGGCTTTTCCTGTCCTAAAAGAGTTTCACAAAATTTCGTGTAACAATCCTCATTGATTAAAGTTAGAGACCCCACCCCCGACCCCTCCCCTTGAAGGGAGGGGAGCGGCTAGCGCCGTCATGCCTGAAGGGAGGGGAGCGGCTGCGCCGTCATGCCTGAAGGGAGGGGAGCGGCTAGCGCCGTCATGCCTGAAGAGAGGGGCGCTGCTGGCGCCGTCATGCCTGTCGGGCTGTGCGCAGCCAGAAAAACAGATTGAGAACGGGGAAGACGAATACTGTTTTCTTTTGTTTTTGGGGTTTTAATTTGTTTTTGTAAAGAGCATTTTTTAGCGGATATGGAATAATGTCTGCCCCCCACCCTACCTCCACCCAAAAAGAGGGGGAAAACGAGCGGGCGGACCGCTGGGGATGACGACGAAAAAAGATGCGGGTTTGTGAGGGCTTTTTCATCGGGATTTTAACATTTTGTCATGTTTAGACAAGGTTTCTTGTCTAAACGTAACACTTTTTAAAAAAAATGCGGCGAAACGTATGTCGTATCAATTATTTTTCATAACTTTGCCTACATAACAAACAATCATAACGGCTATGAAACAGAGAATTACATTCATCATCGTCATGCTCCTCACCATGCTGGGGAGTGCAAGAGCAGCGAACACTGAATCCATTAGGATCTTGGATGATTACGAGCTCACTTCCTGGGAAGTCGATGCGCTCCGAGTGCTTGCCATGGATCAAGCGATTACCATTGAGTCAGGCCATGTCATTCGCAATGGCGTCGAGCTGTTCCACTTTGACTCAAGCTATTATGTCACTAAGCCTCCCACCACCACCAGTGCCCACACCTTCACGCATACGCTTAGTGCCAGTACCATTGCCAAGATGCAAATCTTATACCCCAGTTTGGCGAACATTACCAGCATCGAATTGAAGTTTTATGACCCGCAAGCCTATGTCGTGTTCGACAGAACATACGGGTCACTGACGTTCCGCTACGATGATAGAATGGGTGATCATAGCGAAAGCCTCTTTCACTGTTACCCTCTGAACGAAGGAACCGATGAACCTGGATGGTATCAACACAATCATTCTGCAGATAGCGTTATTTTTGATAGCAGGTTCAGCTATGCCCGCCCCACCAGTTGCTACAAGTGGTTCGATAATGGTATTGTACACACTATCATTGGACTTAACTATCTGAACACCAGCGAGGTCACCGACATGTCTTACATGTTCGGTCACTGCCAAAGACTCGAAAGGCTTAACCTGAGCACCTTCGACACCTCCAAAGTCAAAAGCATGCGTTGTATGTTTAATTTTTGCAACTCACTCACCAGCATCAACCTGAGCAGTTTCAACACTGCCGAGGTCACCGACATGGGGTATATGTTCTCCCTATGCGAAAGCCTCACCAGCCTCGACGTGAGCCACTTCAACACCTCGAAGGTCTCCTACATGGAATATATGTTCTTTATGTGCTCCAGCCTCACCAGCCTCGACGTGAGCCATTTCGACGTCTCCAAGGTCCTCGACATGGACCATATGTTCAGGGAATGCACCAGCCTCACCAGCCTTGACGCGAGCGGATTCCAGATCAGAAGCGGTGTAAGAACCTACGAAATGTTTTGGCACCTAAGATCCCTGCGGACGCTGAGTTTGTCCGACAGGCTGATTTCCCTTTTCAATGAGTTGGGCCATGGTGCCTGTTCCGGAATAGGCAGCGACGCGGACGGCAACGTCACCACGCCCTGCACGCTGATATATCCCACGACCTCGCACGCGGAGTTCTTCAAAATGACCCCATCCTACGTCGAATGGAATGGCGGATACTTCGTCACCGAGAACCTCAAGCCCTACGCTCAATTAGAGGACGGAACCAAGCTCGTCTTCTACTACGACGACTACTATGACGACAAGAAGGCGACCTCGACGGTCTACGCCCTGAACGAGGGCACGCTTGACCCGGGCTGGTTCGACATTCGTGAGGACATCACATCGGTAGAGTTTCAATGGAAGTTTATGCACGCCCGCCCCACCAGCTGCTACAACTGGTTCATGGGCATGAAGAACCTCACCTCCATCCCGATGCTGTATTTACTCAAGACGGACCAGGTCACCACCATGGAGAATATGTTCGCAGGCTGCTCGGGCCTCACGAAGCTCGACGTGAGCAAATTCAACACCGACAAGGTCACCAGCATGGCCGGCATGTTCTATAACTGCTCCCGGCTGAGCAGCCTCGACGTGAGCAAATTCAACACGGCCGGCGTCAACAACATGCGCTACATGTTCAATGGCTGCTCGGGGCTCACGAAGCTCGACCTGAGCGGATTCACGACCGGCAGCGGCACCATCACCGGCGCCATGCTTGGCAACATGAGCGGCCTGCAGCTGCTGACCGTCTCGAGCTCCCTGGCGGAAAACATGGCCGACGGCGCCTGCAGGGGCACCGGCACGACGTCCCGTCCCTGCGTCCTGACCTACCCCACCGGGGCTCACCCGTCGTTCTCGACGATGACGTCAGACTACGTCGTCTGGAAGGAGGGCTACTTCAGCGACACCCAGACCTACGCCGTCTACGGCCACACCGTCCTCACCTTCTACTGCGACAATTATCGCAGCACCCGCAGCGGCACGACCTACGACCTGAACACGGGAGCAGAAGATCCGGAGTGGGAGAGCATCGCCGATAATATCGGCCAGGTCGAATTCGACCCCTCGTTCGCCAACGCCCGTCCGACGTCCACCTATTCATGGTTCTATGGCATGACTGCACTGTGTCATATCTATGGAATGGAATACCTGAACACCAGCGAGGTCACCAACATGGACTTCATGTTCGGCAAATGCTCGTTATTGCCAGAAGTTGACCTGAGCCATCTCAACACGGACAAGGTCACCCAGATGAACGCGATGTTCTATCAATGCTCGGCCCTCACCAGCCTCGACCTGAGCAGTTTCACGACGAAGAACGTGACCGGGATGCAGCAGATGTTCTATCAGTGCTACAAACTCGCCACCATCTACGTAGGCGACGGCTGGACCACGGCGGGCGTGACCAACAGCAACTACATGTTCGAGGGCTGCTTCAAACTGGTGGGCGGCCAAGGGACGACTTACAACGAATACACCACGGAGAAAAACCTCGCCCACATCGACGGCGGAACGAATGATCCGGGCTACTTCTCGACATGGCTCATGCCCTACGCCGTCTATACCCCCGAGAACACCACGCTGACATTCTACTACGACGAACAGCGCAGGCATCGCCCGGGGACTTCCTACAGCCTGAACACGAGATACGACGATCCGGAGTGGTACGCGGACGACACCTACGAGTCAGTCACCCGGGTTGTCTTCGATGCCTCGTTCGCCGAAGCCCGTCCGACGTCCACCTATTCATGGTTCTATGGCATGGACCGTCTGCAGTCCATCACGGGAATGGAATACCTGAACACCAGCAAGGTCAGCATCATGGCGTATATGTTCCAATGGTGTGAATCCTTGCAGAGCCTCGACCTGAGCCACTTCAGCACGGACAACGCCTCTAGCATGGCAGGCATGTTCTTTAGGTGTTCAGCCTTGAAGACGCTTGACCTGACGGGCTTCAACACCTTAACAGTCACCGACATGGGAAGCATGTTCTACGGATGCTCTGCGCTCACCACCATCCGTGTGGGCGACGGATGGACCACTTGGTCCCTGACGGA
The DNA here is from genome assembly GCA_902779455.1 of uncultured Prevotellaceae bacterium. Taxonomy (GTDB): domain Bacteria; phylum Bacteroidota; class Bacteroidia; order Bacteroidales; family Bacteroidaceae; genus Prevotella. The sequence goes on along the minus strand of CACZBS010000034.1, from coordinate 45,152 downwards.
TCGCACCCAAGCCATGTTCCTGGGCTGCACCAGCCTCGTGGGCGGACGGGGCACGGCGTACGACCCCGAGCACGTGGACGCCAGCTATGCCCGCATCGACTACGGCCAGCTGGATCCGGGCTACCTCACGAAGGTGAGCGGGCCTATGGCGGGCGACGTCAACGACGACGGCGTGGTGAACAGCGCAGACGTCATGGCCATGGCCCATCACCTCGTCGGACAGACGCCGGCGCCGTTCAACACCATGACTGCCGACGTGAACGCCGACAACAGGATCAGCGTGGCCGACCTGACGGGCATCATCGGAATCCTGGACTACGACCCCACCGCGGACAAGGCCAAGCTGACAGCGGACCTCAACTGGAGCAAGAACAACCTCCAGAAGAGGGTCAATGAGCTTAGTGAAATTGACGCCGAACACGCCCAAACGGACCTGTGGAACATGGTGAGCAAGATCCAAGACAATATCGACAGGGTCGAAACCCTGATCGCGGGTGCCACCACACAGGAGGATATCCTGGACTGCCGCCACCTCATCAACATCATCGACAGCGACCTGATGTCACTGGAAACGTATATCTTGGCGCTGGCGAACTGAAGGGAGGCGCAGCGGCTCCCCTCCAAGGCATGACGGCGCAGCCGCTCCCCTCCCTTCCAAGGCATGACGGCGCAGCCGCTCCCCTCCCTTCAAGGGGAGGGGCCGGGGGTGGGGTCTCTAACTTGCTCCGCGGAAGGAATATACAGACCCCACCCCCAACCCCTCCCCTTGAAGGGAGGGGAGCGGCTGGCGCCCTGCCCGCTGGCGACAGATGACATCTTAAAGTCGCCTCATATATATTAAAGTACCCATAAACTATAATATAATAACAACCGATAACCCAATAACAAAGAATCATAGATTATGAAACAGATCAGACTGCTATTGGCGGTGCTCCTGCTGTGGATGGGAGTGCTCACCGCCTGGGCTTACGACGAGACCGTCACCGAAAACGGCATCACCTACGGAATCAATTCTGACTACTCAGGAACCTATGCCGAGATCACGCGCATCGAAACCAACGCCATATCAGTGGAAATACCCAACAAGGTGACGACGCAGCGTAATGGAATGGCATTGGTGACAGGCTTTTCGACTGACTTCTACAGTGGCAGCTGTCCTAACTTGCGCTCCTTGTTCATCAAGGAGAGCACTTATCGCGGAACGGTTGCAGGCAATTTCTCGGGGATGAGTAATCTTTCGAACATCTACTTCTATGACCCAGAGGAAAAGGCTCCTTCGACCGGCTTGTCATGGAGTCTGAATCCCAATACGGGGTTTAATGTGTTGGCAGGTAAAGTGACCGTTTATCTGAGCCAATTGGTGGAACCTTGGCAAAGTGGTAATCGGGTCATTTACTATACCAACGACTCACAGCGAAATGTCATCTCGTCGTGGAAGAGCAACTGGCAGGTGGACGAGGTGCAGTGCACCTTTACAGGTGGCGAAGCAGGAAGCGACGGCTATGCCTTTGGTGTTGCTCCATATGCGGGTACTAGGGACTTCCTTGAAGATAATACCGAGGGAGCGCTTCTCTACATTAACCCATCGGTGACGTGGCTCAACATACCATCCTATGTGTTGGGAGAAACGAATTACGTCCTTCAGAACTGGAAAATCAAGCGTTTCGGCTATCCCGGCGTGACCACCCGTCTGCGCTGTACGAAGTTGAAACATCTGGGCTTTGCAGGCGATATCATCATCGACGAAGGCGTCGTCTTCGACATGTGCTTCGCCCTGGAGGAACTGGAGTTCGGCGGCAATGCCGACATCCAGAATCTGAAGACCACGACCAGTGGCGGAGCAATTCCATTGACTCCCTTCAGCAGCTTAAAGACGATAGAGTTCAAGGGAGATGCCATCTTAGGCTCTTCTCTCAAAAACCTTTCGGCCCTGGAGAAGGTGTATTTCTATGGCAACATTCCCGATGATCCGAAGGGATTGGCTCAGCTGAGCAACACGAAACTCACCGTCTACGTCAACATGGACAAGTATGAGATTGCCGACTGGAAAGAGAGCCACACACTGTGGAGCAGCGTCAACATGCAGCCCATCGACCCGAGCATGAACTATCGCAAGGTGACCATCAACAACCCGGGCGTGGGCACGGTTAAAGTGTGGAGGACACGCGACGAGGACCTGAAGTTGGAATTGATCAAGCCCTATTCGACAAAAGAAGTTGAGGTGGACAAGGGTTCCTATGTCATCATAGATGAAGTCAGCATTCCGGATTCGTCGGTCTACAGACTCAGCGGTTTCGACTTCAACAAGACGACTCGTGTGGAATTGGGATATGGCGCTAAGGTCACGGAGAAGACCAACACGCTGACGGCTCACTATCGGCAGATGATTGTTCCTGAAGGCACGCCGCTGGACATTCACTTCACGAAGGTGGGCGACGGCGAGATGATGTTCCGCACATCCGATGAAAACGAATGGGCTCTGATTGATCCCGAGAATGACGAACGGCTGGAACTGCACGACATGAACTACGACGGCGAGGAATATAACTACACCATCACTTTCCGCGACGGAATGGATCTGGACATCGCCTTCTCTTGTTTCATCGCTAAGCCTTCTGGCGGAATCGTGGAGGAATGCATTGTCCTCGTCAACGGCCTTCCTGAGCCTGTCGAGCCCTGGCAAGTGACAGAAGATGATTATGGCATCTGTGTGGACTACGCTGTGACCATCGACGGCGACATGGACATCCAGATTATTCACCGGAATAATGCCCGCAAGCTGTCGGTCGTCAACGGCGCCGGCGGGTCGATAGCCTTGTTCAGAGAGGGCGCGACTGATTCGGTCGGCGTCATCGGCAATGCCACCACCTCTGAGCAGTTGCTGCCCAAGGACGTGGCTCACTACGCCGTCATCACGCCCGAGACGGGCAAGGAGGTGTTTGCCGTGTTTGTCAACAAGCCACTCAACGAGACGGCCCGGCTGCAGCTCGACGCCAGCCAGTACCGCCAGGAGGACGGCACCTACCGCGTGCCGCTCACCGGGCTCGACGAGGGCGACGGGGCCTACCGCCTCAGTGTGCTCTATGTCGACCGTCCCAGCTACGTGTTCAACCTGGCTGTGGTGGGCGACGGACAGATGAAGTGCACGCCGTTCCGCGATGTGGACGGCGACATCCAGGCCCTCACCGAGGTGACCGCCTCGGAGTCGGAAGGGCGCAACAAGGTGGTCAGAGCCTTCTACGACGAGATTGGCGAGACGGGATACGTGGAGTTCTGGCTCAAGGCGCCCAAGGAGGGTGAGGCCGTCAAGGTCTACAAGGATGGCGAGGACGTCACCGGCAAGTTCCATCCGATGGAGAACCTGAACAACCAGTTCCTGCGCGCCACGCTTGCCTCTACGGCCACAGCGGACGACCTGGGTGTGCTGACCTCCGCGTCGCTGCTGGCCATCTATGAGGAGAACAGTAGCATCGTCGACTGGAAGGCCACGATGGCAGGCGACGTCGGCGACAAAACAAGTGTCGTCATGATGGTCGATGGCGGCACAGTAGAGAAGGAACTCTCTGCCACCTCTTCCACAGCGATAGCATCGTTCAATCCGGATGAGATAGGCACGCTGCTCCAGTTGTACGTCTACCTGGAGCCGGGCAAGAGCGTCCAGATGCTTTTCAACGGCGAGGACTATACCAGCCTGCTAAAGGATGACGGTATGGAGAACGGCTGTCTCACCTACGTCATCGAAGCCGACAGCCTCCTGCAGTTCTTCGTCGACGGCACCTGGACCTTCTGCTTCTCTAAGACCTCCGACATCATCGACTTCGCCGATGCCGAGGTGAAGCGCATCTGCGTGGAGAACTGGGACACCAACGGCGACGGTGAGCTGTCGAAGGCCGAGGCTGCCGCCGTGACGACACTGAAGAAGGACAATGGCGACGGCACCTTCGGCGACCCTGTGTTCAAGGAGAACACAACCATTACTTCGTTCGACGAGTTGCAGTATTTCACAGGGTTGACAAGTGTAGAGGAGGATGCTTTCTTTAAATGTACAAATCTGACTTCAGTAATCGTTCCGAAGAACGTGAAGACCATAGAGTATCAAGCATTCCTTTCATGTAAGTATTTGTCTGTTGTGCTGCCAGAAGGCTTAACAAAAATAGGTGTATTTGCCTTCGGTAATTGCAGCTACATGAAGAAGATAAAATTGCCAGAGAGCTTGGAGCGAATAGAACGTTCGGCTTTTGCAGATTGCTTTACGCTGAATGCACTCTACATACCAAAGAACGTGAACTTCATCAATTTCCACAATGGGGCACTTACAGGCCTCTCTGGACTGTTATCAATAGTAGTTGACCCCGAGAACACTACTTACGATTCCCGTAATGGCTGTAATGCAATTATAGTTACGGCCACGAATGAATTGAAAACTGGCTGCCGCAACACTATAATTCCCGAAGGCGTGACTTCGCTTTTTGGGTTCGTCGGTCAATATTCCATGACGTCAATAGAAATCCCTGCTAGTGTGAAATCGATAATCGCCAATGCCTTTCTTCGTTGCCGAAATTTAACTTCTGTCGTATCTCACATAGAAAACCCCGTTGCCTTTGGTGAAAATGCTTTTGGGAGTATCTCTGCAGACTGCGTGCTGACCGTGCCTTATGGCACTCGCCAGGCCTACATCGACGCCGGCTGGACGGAGGACATCTTCAAGGGCGGCATAGTCGAGGCACCTGAGTACGACGCCAACGGCGACGGACAGACCACCATCACCGACGTGACGCGCCTGGTGGACAAGATCATCGGAAAGTGACTGCGGCCACTTTCCGGGATCTGGAAATGCACAAGCGAAAAAGAAACCATCAACAACAAATAAAACTATGCGACATCTACGATTATTACTGGCCGCAATGCTGGCCTTCATGTGCACCACAGGCGCGCAGGCAGACGACATCACACTCGACGGGGTGACCTATAGCCTTTCATCAGGCAGCGCTTCTCCGACTGCTGCTGTCATCAAAATACCAAGTACATCCGCGTCGCTGACCATACCGGCAACGATCTCATACGGCGGGACTTACAAGGTCAACATTATTAGCATGACAGAAGCCAACAGCACCTTGACCGACCTCACCGTGGAGGGCGAAATAGCAAGTTTCAGAAACAATATGAGTAATGCCTTTACAAACCTGAAGAACCTGACGTTCAAAAAGCTGGTTTCAGAGGTGTACGACGTGAGTTTTTTTAATAACCAAACTCTTGAATCCGTCAAATTCGAAGGCGGTGTAGGCGTGATCGGACAAAGTGCATTTTATCAGTGTCGTAAGCTTAAGACTATAGATTTCGGCACCCGATTAGATGAAATCCATCAAAGTGCGTTTTACCAATGCGAAGAGCTGGAGGAAGTGGTGTTCCCGGCTGACGACTGGTATGTTAATATCGACAAACAAGCGTTCTACTATTGCCCCAAACTTGCCCGCGTGGTTTTTCCTGACGATAATCCTTATTTTTGGGACTTCACACTGGGCGACGAATGTTTCACAAGGAGCGCGTCAATAACCGTGAAGATTCCATACGGACGCGCTGATTATTTCCGGAAATACTTTAATTCTGGTGCTACGTTTGAGGAGTATCCCTCACCCGTCACGTTCTCATTGCCCGCCGGCAAGTATGAGGCTGTTCAGACGGTCGAGATTACCAATGCCTGGGGCACTGACATCTACTACACCACCGACGGCTCTGACCCGCTCGCGGGCGGCAAGAAGTACACAGGGCCCATCACCGTTGACACGACGACGGTGATAAGAGCCTATGGAGTGAGACGTTCTGGTGCTGCCAGAACTGGCAACTGGGCCACATCACCTGTTGTTGAAGCAAAGTATGATTTTGAACCAGAAGTAAAACCAGAAGTAGACTTCTCTATTAATGCTAATTCAACAGGCGGAAGGATAACCACGTGGGTGACAACGTATGCCGACGAGGCGAGACAGCAGTCTTGGACTCGCATCCTGCTCGTAGGAAACAGCCCGACGATCCCCACGGGCGTGAACAGCGACGACTGGACACTGATCCGCAAGTGGATGGGCGGCGGCACGGATCCGGCCACACCGTCATCCGGCTACAAAGTCCATTATCTGGACATGAAGAACGCCATATTCGTGGCTGACGACCGTGCGTTCTATACCTACGATTCTTCCACATCCTGCAAGATAGAACGGGAGGAGATAGTGCCCGACATGGCCTTTGCCGACTGCATGAATCTCGACACGCTCTTACTGCCCTCGCGCACTGAAGCCATCGGGCGCTGGGTGTTCCATAACACCCGGAGCACGCTCGTGGTCTATGCGCCCTGGACCGAGCCCATTGCCGACCTGGCCGAGGAGTGCTTCGGACCGGACGACGCACACGTGCGCGGCATGACCATCATCGTGCCGCGAGGCTCGCTGGCCGCCTACCGGAAGGCTGCCCACTGGAAGGCATTCGGCAACATCAAGGAGGAGCCGATGGCCGCCGACGAGGAGATGGTGACGGTCGTCTGCAGCGACGCCTCAGCAGCTGTGCAGGCCTGGATGAACGGCGAGACCCAGATGGGCACCGTCGATGCGGAGACAGGCGAACTGACCTTCGTCATGCAGAAGACGGGAAGCCTGCAGCTCCGCGTGCCGATGGCCTACAGCGTCTCGAAAATCTTCGTCAACAACGTGGACGAGACCGCCAACTTCACGGTGACTGAAGGCTCCGACATGACCGTCTATACACATGCAGCACTGACTCAGACGTCGAACATGGTCTTCATCATCTTTGGTGACGACAAGCTGACGGCAGCCCTTGTGCCCTCCAATGGCCAGTACCTGTTGTTCACGGATGGCGCCATCAGCGACTTCGGCAATGAATCGCGTGTGTGCCAGTTCGCGAAGGGTAGCGACGTCGTCATCAAACCTTATAATATGAATGAAAGCATCTTTGACGTTCACCTCTACATCAATGGCGCCGACCGCACCGCTGACCTCGTCGACGGGGAGAACGAAAAGGAATTGCATCTCGCGAACGTGACCGAGAACCTCCTCGTCGAAGCAAAGTATGAGATGAATAAGATTGACATGCCACTGTTCTCGACGAAGGGCGGCACGACGAGCGTCTCCTTCACTAGCACTGACGGTGAGACCTATAGCATGACCGCAACTGCCGACCAGATGAGTAGGATCTATGACATCAAGACAGGCACGCCCCTCACCTTCACCTTCCGGCCTCAGGAGGGCTATGAGCTGGGGCTGGTGCTTTGTGACAATGAACGCTCCATCTATCAGGGCGAAGGCGAAAGCAGCGACTTCGAGGTGCAGCTCCAGCCAGACGGCTCATACAGATTCGTCCTGCCGGCAGAAGAGTTCAATAAGTCCATTCCTACCATCACCGTGTTCTACAAGAAGACAGGTGAGGACACCAACTACGACGTCACCGGCGACGGCAAGGTGACCACAGCCGACGTGACCAAGCTCGTCAACATCATTCTGGGCCGGGAATGACGGCGCCAGCCAGCGTGCACCGGGAAGTCGAGGGAGGACAGTCCCCCCCCTTAAAAAAGAATTCCCCTGAAAAGAGAAAACCGGCAAGTTGCAATGAAGAGCAACTTGCCGGATTTCTTTAGTAGCGGGAATCAGGATTGAACTGATGACCTCATGATTATGAATCATGCGCTCTAACCAGCTGAGCTATCCCGCCAACATGCTTGTCTGTTAAGCGGGTGCAAAGGTAGCAAAAAAGTTTTAAGAACAATGAATCGGAGGAAAGAAAAATCGCTGGCTTAACATTTTTTATCAAAAAGGAACTAAAAAACTTGACATTTCCGACTTGATTATCGCTTTTTATTCGTACTTTTGTCCCCGAAAAGTTGTTACCAATAACAGAAAGTAGAACTAACCGACATAGACATGCAAAAGCAAAGATTAGACCTTGAATATCCTTTGTCAGCACGAAAGCCTGACATTCTGTGGAGCCTGATCAGCACTGACCATGGGCTGGAGCGATGGATTGCCGACCGCGTGGTCGAGGAAGACGGCGTCATCAGCCTGACCTGGGGCGACCCCTATGGCGAGCACCACTCGCTGAGTGCCAACATCGTCGAGCGCGAGAAGAACAGCCACATCAAGCTGCGGTGGGTCGACGAGGAGGACCCTGAGGCCTACTGGGAGATGCGCATCGGCCGCAGCGAACTGACTGAGGAGATTTGCCTTTGCGTGGTCGACTATGCTCCGGCCGACGACATCGACGACCTGCACGGACTGTGGGACGGCAACCTGGAGCGCCTGCACCAGTCGAGCGGACTGTGAGAAATGATGAGTGATGAGTGATAAGTGAAGAGTGAAGAGTGAAGAGTGAAGAGTGAAGAATTTGCTGCCGCACGCTATTCATAGGGGGTGCGGTAGCAAATTTTTCACTTTTCACTCTTCACTTTTCCTTTTTTATCACTTTTCACTCTTCACTTTTCCCTTTTTTTTGTACCTTTGCACCCGCATTTATGTTTCGGATCAAGAAATTAGATATCTTCATCGCGAAGCAGTTCGGGCTGCTGTTCGTCGGGACGTTCTTCATCTGCCAGTTTGTGCTGATGATGCAATTCCTGTGGCGCTATGTCGACGAGCTCATCGGCAAGGGCCTGACGCTCGACGTGCTCGCCCAGTTCTTCTGGTATATGGGCCTGATGCTCATCCCGCAGGCCTTCCCCCTGGCCATCCTCCTGTCGTCGCTCATCACCTTCGGCAACCTGGGCGAGAGCTCGGAGCTGACCGCCATCAAGGCGGCCGGCATCTCGCTGATGAAGTGCATGCGCTCGCTCATCGTGCTCGTCGTCGTCGTCGCCGGCGTGTCGTTCTACTTCCAGGACGTCATCGGCCCCGAGGCCAACAAGTCGTTTGCCCAGCTGCTGCTGTCGATGAAGCAGAAGAGCCCCGAGCTGGAGATTCCCGAGGGCATCTTCTACGACGGGCTGCCCAACACCAACCTCTACGTCCAGAAGAAGGACATGGACACGGGCAAGCTCTACGGCGTAATGATCTACCGCCAGTCGGGCTCCTACGAGGACCAGGCCATCATCCTGGCCGACTCGGGCATGCTGCAGTCGACGGCCGAGAAGAAGCACCTGCTGCTGACGCTGTGGAGCGGCGAGTGGTTCGAGAACATGCGGTCGCAGGACCTGGGCAATGCAGCCGAGGTGCCCTACCGCCGCGAGACGTTCACCCACAAGCAGATCCTGCTCGACTTCGACGGCGGCTTCAACCTGGCCGACGCCAGCGGCATCGCCAGCAGCGCCAAGGCCAAGTCGAACGCGCAGATCCTGCACGACCTCGACTCCATCCGACTGGCCAACGACTCCATCGGGCGCCAGTTCTACCGCGAGGCCCTCACCTACGCCATGGCGCCCCCTGCCCTCTCGGCGAGCGACTCCACGAGGCTGAAGGCCCTGACGGCGGCCGACGTGCCGGTGCTCGACTCGCTCTTCGACAAGATGAGCGGCGACGAGCGGCGCGACGTCACGAAGAGTGCCGCCCGCCAGGCCCAGAACGCGCTCAGCGACCTGGCGATGAAGGCCGACTACGCCAAGTACCTTCACCGCAACGAGCGCACCCACCTCATCGAGGCCATCGGCAAGTACACGCTGGCCCTCTCCTGCATCATCTTCTTCTTCATCGGAGCGCCCCTGGGCGCCATCATCCGCAAGGGCGGACTGGGCGTGCCCGTCATCATCTCGGTCATCGTCTTCATCGTCTACTACATCTTCGAGAACTCCGGCATGCGCATGGCCCGCGACGACAACTGGACCGTATGGTTCGGCAAGTCCATCTCGACCGTCGTGCTGGCGCCCCTGGCCGTCTTCTTCACCTACAAGGCCAACAACGACTCGACCGTCTTCAACATCGACGCCTACCGGCTGCTCTTCATGCGCATGTTCGGCCTGAGGATGAAGCGCAACATCACGCGCAAGGAGGTCATCATCGACGACCCCGTCTACGCCCTCGACTCCTATCGGCTGCTGCACATCACGGAGGACATCCGCCAATACAACGCCGAGCACCGGCTCATCACGCCGCCCAACCCCATCAAGGTGTTCTTCCATCCGGGCGACGACCAGACCATCGAGCAGATAGCCGACAAGCTGGAGCAGACCATCGACGACCTCGGCAACACGAAGGACCACCAGCTCATCAGCCTCATGAACAGCTATCCCGTCATGGCCACCCACGCCCACACGCGCCCCTTCCGCCGCAAGTGGCTGAACGTCATCACGGGCCTGGTGCTGCCCGTCGGACTGTTCTTCTACCTGCGAATGTGCCGCTTCCGCCTGCGCCTGCACAAGGACCTGAACAAGGTCGTGGAGACCAGCGAGCTCGTCGTCAGGCGCATCGCCGAGATAGCGCCGCCTGCCCCCGTCACGCTGGACGACGTGGAGCAGATGCCCTTCATCGCCGACCTGGCCCGCGAGGCCGAAGCGAAAGAATCAGAACAATAACGAATCACAGATATGGAACCACTGAAACTGAATACCATCGACGAGGCGCTGGACGACTTCCGCGCCGGACGGTTCGTCATCGTCGTCGACGACGAGGACCGCGAGAACGAGGGCGACCTGATCTGCGCCGCCGAGATGATCACGCCCGAGATGGTCAACTTCATGCTCAAGGAGGCCCGCGGCGTGCTCTGCGTGCCCATCACCATCAGCCGTGCACAGGAGCTCGACCTGCCCCACCAGGTGGAGGACAACACGTCGATGCTCGGCACCCCCTTCACCGTCACCGTCGACAAGCTCGAGGGCTGCACCACGGGCGTCTCCGCCCACGACCGCGCCGCCACCATACGCGCCCTGGCCGACCCCGCCTCGACGCCCAAGACCTTCGGCCGACCCGGCCACATCAACCCCCTCTACGCCCAGGAGCACGGCGTGCTGCGCCGCTCGGGCCACACCGAGGCCGCCGTCGACCTCTGCCGGCTGGCCGGCCTCTACCCCGCCGGCGCCCTGATGGAGATCATGAACGACGACGGCACGATGGCCCGCATGCCTGAGTTGCAGGTCTTTGCCCATAAGCACGGCCTGAAGATCATCACCATCAAGGACCTCATCGCCTACCGCCTGCAGCAGGAGTCGCTCATCGAGGTCGGCGAGGAGGTCGACATGCCCACCGAGTACGGCCACTTCCGCCTCATCCCCTTCCGCCAGAAGTCGAACGGACTGGAGCACATGGCCCTCATCAAGGGCACTTGGCAGGAGGACGAGCCGCTCCTCGTGCGCGTACATTCTTCATGTATGACGGGCGACATCCTCGGCTCGCAGCGCTGCGACTGCGGCGAGCAGCTGCACCGCGCCATGCAGATGGTCGAGGCGGAGGGCCGCGGCGTCATCATCTACATGCAGCAGGAGGGCCGCGGCATCGGACTGATGAACAAGATCCGCGCCTACAAGCTGCAGGAGCAGGGCTACGACACCGTCGACGCCAACCTGCACCTCGGATTCAAGCCCGACGAGCGCGACTACGGCTGCGGCGCCCAGATGCTGCGCCACCTCGGCGTCCACAAGATGCGGCTGATGACCAACAACCCCGTCAAGCGCGTCGGACTGGAGGCCTACGGGCTGGAGATCGTCGAGAACGTGCCCATCGAGGTGACGCCCAACCAGTATAACCTGCGCTACCTCCAGACCAAACAGCAGCGCATGGGCCACTGGCTCCACCTGTAAGAGCCCCTTGGTTTGTAAAATAAATTCCGAATCCACAACTCACAAACCACAACCGAATGATTTTCAGTTGATTATAAGACCGCCGGAAAAGAAACGGCGCTTCTCGATGAAAAAAGCGGTGCTTCTCGAGCAGAGAAGTGCCGCTTTTTTGCTCGAAAAGCGGCACTTCTTTGCGGACCGCCCGCCGTTTGTCTTGATTTTTCGCAATCACTAACCATTTCCCATCGACATTCAAAGACGTCGATGAGGAAAAAATGTGAGCCGATTATTGGGTTTTCTCAAAATAAATGCCTAACTTTGCACACCGAATCTATAAAAACCTTAATCCAATAGAAAAGAATATGCCACAACTGTCAAACCGCCTGCAACGACTGGCACCTTCGGCCACACTGGCCATGTCACAGAAAAGCTCTGAGATGAAAGCACAGGGCATCGACGTCATCAACATGAGCGTCGGCGAGCCAGACTTCAACACCCCCGACCACATCAAGGAGGCCGCTAAGCAGGCCATCGACCAGAACTACTCACGCTATTCGCCCGTGCCCGGCTATCCGGAGCTGCGACGCGCCATCGCCGACAAGCTACGCCGCGAGAACGGGCTCGACTACGACGTCAGCGAGATCCTCGTCTCGAACGGCGCCAAGCAGAGCGTCTGCAACACCGTCATGGCCCTCGTCAACCCCGGCGACGAGGTCATCATCCCCGCACCCTACTGGGTCAGCTACCCCCAGATGGCCCTGCTGGCCGGCGGCGAGCCCGTCATCGTCGAGGCCACCTTCGAGCAGGACTTCAAGATGACGCCCGAGCAGCTCGAGGCCGCCATCACCCCGAAGACACGCCTCATCATCCTCTGCTCGCCCTCCAACCCCACCGGCTCTGTATATAATAAGGAGGAGCTGCGCGCACTGGCCGATGTCATCCTGCGCCACGACGACCTCTACGTGCTGGCCGACGAGATCTATGAGCACATCAACTACGTGGGCCGCCACGAGTCGATAGCCCAGTTCCCCGGCATGAAGGAGCGCTCGATCATCGTCAACGGCGTCTCCAAGGCCTATGCCATGACGGGCTGGCGCATCGGCTACATCGCCGCACCTGAGTGGATTGTCAAGGGCTGCAACAAGCTCCAGGGCCAGTACACCAGCGGCCCCTGCTCCGTCAGCCAGAAAGCCGCCGAGTTCGCCTACACGCAGAGCCAGGAATGCGTCGAGCAGATGCGCCAGGCCTTCGAGCGCCGCCGCGACCTCATCGTCAGCCTGGCCCGCGAGATTCCCGGACTGGAGGTCAACGTGCCGCAGGGCGCCTTCTACCTCTTCCCCAAGTGCGCGTCGTTCTACGGCAAGCGCTGCGGCGACCGACTGATCCAGAACTCCACCGACCTGGCCATGTATCTGCTCGAAGTAGGCCACGTGGCCACCGTCGGCGGCGACGCCTTTGGCGACCCGCAGTGTTTCCGCATGAGCTACGCCACGAGCGACGACAACATCCGCGAGGCCATGCGCCGCATCGGCGAAGCATTAGCAAAACTGAAATAAAACGACCACAAAAAGCAACAAAAAGAAGCGCGGCGTAGGATAAAAACATAAAAATACGAGTTAAAAGTCGTTAATCCCTGCCGTAGTCCGCATTTATTTGCTATCTTTGCGAGGTCAAAATGGCAGTCGGCTCGTACGGCAGCCTTTTGGTGTGGCCGCGGCTGGAAAGGCGTGTGCCGCGAAAAGTGAGACTACAAACTTAATCATTAACTTTTTAATAACTTAAAAACAAAATTCAAAAATTATGGCAACTAATCAAAAAGCAGCTGCTGTCAAGAAGACCAGCAGCATCGGTATCAAAGATGCAATTTGGGTGATCGTCATCTGCGCCATCATCGCATTCTGCAACTTCTTCCTCAACTTCGGTCAGGCCTCCAACTTCGAGGGCGGCGACCCCAACGGCAGCCCCGCCAACATCTGGGGTACGATCTACAAGGGCGGTGTCATCGTGCCTGTGATCCACACCCTGCTGCTCACCGTCATCTTCATGGCCATCGAGCGCGTCATCGCACTCTCGAAGTGCATCGGTAAGGAGAAGCTCGCCAAGTTCCTCGCCAAGATCAAGGCTGACCTCAAGGGTCTCAACTTCGACCAGGCTCTGAAGGACTGCGACGCACAGGGTGGAAGCGTGGCCAACGTCGTCCGCGCTACTGTCAACGCCTACAAGGAGGCTGACGCCACACAGGGTGTGAAGAAGGAAGTGAAGATCGCCCGCATCCAGGCTGCCCACGAAGAGGCTATCGCCGTCGAGATGCCCACGCTGACCATGAACCTCCCCATCATCGCCACAATCGTTACGCTGGGTACGCTGACCGGTCTGCTCGGTACTGTGGTTGGTATGATCAAGTCGTTCCAGGCCCTGGCACAGGGTGGTGGCGGTGACTCCGTCGAGCTGTCGGCTGGTATCTCTGAGGCTCTGATCAACACGGCCTTCGGTATCGGTACGTCATGGCTGGCCGTTGTCTCCTACAACTTCTTCACCAACCGTATCGACAAGATTTCGTTCGCACTTGACGAGATTGGTTATTCACTTGCTCAGACCTACAACACCACACACCAGGACGAGGCTTAATTTTGTCGAACCCTTTAAACTAATGTTACTACTATGGGTAAGATAAAAATTAAGAAAAACGACGTCTGGATCGACATGACCCCGATGTCAGACGTGATGGTGCTGCTGCTGACATTCTTCATGCTGAGTGCAAACTTCGTGAAGAATGAGGTAGTTAAGGTCGTCACGCCCTCATCGGAGACCATGGCGAAAGTGCCGGCGTCTGCCACGCTCGATATCACTATCGACCCCGAAGGCAGAGTGCTGCTGGCAACAGACAAGACTTCTACGCTCGAGAACGCGCTGAAGACCATGCTCCAGGAGCGTGGCGTCGAAATGAGCGCCGAGCAGAAGAAGGCCTTCCTGGCCGAGACACAGCTTGGCATTCCCATGAAGAACTATCCTGAATACCTGGGCAAGACCCACGAGGAGCAGGTGAAACTTCTGAAGGCCAATGGAATCCCCACCGACAGTATCGAGGCTCGCGAGGACAAGATGAGCGAGTTCCAGCTGTGGGTGAAAGCTATGAAGAATGGCTATAAGGAGTGGTATCAGGGACTTGACGATGTCGACAAGGCCGGTGTGGCCAACAAGCTCGACATCTGCATCAAGGCCGACAAGACGACCCCTTACAGCTCTGTGAAGATGGTAATCAATGAGTTGCAGGACATCAACGAGAGCCGTTACAAGTTGCTTACTCAGTATAAGAAATCAGACGAATAACTATGGCAAAGAGAAAAGAAAGCAAACAGAAAAAGATGAATGTCCGCGTCGACTTCACGCCGATGGTGGATATGATGATGCTTCTGATCACCTTCTTCATGCTGTGTACGTCGCTGGCAAAGCCCCAGGCCATGAGCCTCACCATGCCTGCCAAGGACGAGAACCTGTCGTCTGAAGACAAGGATAAGTCGAAGACCGAGCTGACCGTCACCATCTATCTGGCCGGCAACGACAAGCTCTACTACTACATGGTCGACAAGAAGGACGACTTCGGTAACCCCGAGTTCCTCAAGGAGACCACGTGGGGCAAGGACGGCATCCGCACCGTACTGAAGAACCACCGCCACGGTCCCACCAAGGTGCTGATGGACGCAAAGACTCAGCTCGACCTCTGGTTCGACGCACAGCCCAAGGCCATGCGCGAGATCAACGACTCGATCTACAACCGTGCCATGCTCATGATCAAGAAAGGCCATGTGGACATTGTCTCCAACAATCAGCTTGACAAAGCCAAGTATGATCGTGTGGACAAGCAGATGAAGGACTTCGAGGAAACCGACATGGTGCCCACGCTGTCCATCAACATCAAGCCCATGGACGACTCATCGTATGACAACCTCGTGACGATTCTCGACGAGATGCAGATCTGCTGCATCGGTAAGTACGTGATCGACCAGATCAACGACAAGGACCGCGAGATTCTCACAGGTGCAGGTGCCATTCAATAACCATTTAAACGAACGAAAGAACTATGGCAAAAATAGATCTGTTAGACCAACAATGGATTGACCTCGTCTTCGACGGAAAGAACGAGGCTTACGGCGCCTACACATTACGTCACGACACCAGCAAGCGCAACCTTTGGGCCATGCTCGCACTCATCGCAGGACTGATCGCCATCGTGGCCATCTTCCTCAGCGTGGGAGCCGTCCAGGACGCCATTGCACGTGCCGCCTCCGAGCACGAGACCGAAGTGACCCTTGAGCAAATCGAGGAAGAGGCCGAGGAGCAGGAGGAAGAGGAGATTGTCTACGAAGTGCAGCCCGAGGAGCAGCTCGTCGCCGAGGAGACGGTCATGAACTCTGAGAAGTTCACCGCCTACGAGATGGAGGACGACGCCCCCGAGCAGGTGACCAAGACACAGGATGAAGTCGCACAGAGCGACGTCGCCATCGGTGCCATCGACTACGATCAGGGTTCCGACGAGGCTGAGCACGTGCTGAAAGTCAACGAGAAGGTGGTCGACGAAGTGCCTCCCGCAGTCGAGGAGACCAAGATCTTCGAGGTTGTGGAGCAGATGCCTTCCTTCCCCGGCGGAGACGCAGCACTCATGCAGTTCCTCTCGAAGAACATCAAGTACCCCGTGGTCGCTGAGGAGAATGGTATCCAGGGACGCGTCATCGCTACCTTCGTCGTCGAGCGCGACGGTTCGATCACCGACGTCAAAGTCGTCAAGTCGGTCGACCCCTCACTCGACAAGGAGGCTATCCGCGTGCTGAAGTCCATGCCGAAGTGGATCCCCGGTAAGCAGAACGGCTCGGCCGTGCGTGTGAAGTACACCGTGCCTGTCACCTTCAGACTCCAGTAATCATCACAGTATGAACAGAACACAATTCAACAACATCGTTATTGGATTGGCTATCGCAACTTTAGGCTTGTTCCCCTCATGCGGGAACAAGCCTAATGATGCTGATATAGCCTATCGAGAGACCTCACGCCACTTCGCAGCCGACGAGAGCCTGCAGCCCATCGCCGACGAGGTGCTCGACATCTTCAACCTGCAGAACAAGCGCGACTCCATCTATCCGCTCTACATCAGCGAGCAGGAGGCCATCGAGAAGCTGATGAACCAGGAAGTCTGGCTCGTGTTCACCACACGCCGACTGACCCCCGACGAAGAAACCACTCTCAACCAAATGAAATACAGGGTGCGCACCTACCCGCTGGCCTACGACGCACTGGCACTCATCGTCAACAGCCAGAACCCCGACACGCTCATCACCGTCGATATGTTCCGACGCATCATGACAGGCGAGGTGACCAAGTGGAGCGAACTCTACCCCACATCGAAGCTGGGCGACATCCGCGTCGCATTCGACAATCCTAAGTCGGCCACGCTGCGCTACGTCGTCGACTCCATCATGCAGGGCAAGCCCATCAAGACCGACGGCAACGTGCGCGCAGCCATGACCAGCGCCGAGGTCGTCAGCTTCGTCGAGAAGAACAAGGGCGCCATCGGCGTCGTCGGCAGCATCTGGCTCGACGACCAGCGCGACACGACCAACCTCGTCTACAACCGCGACATTCGCGTCATGAAGGTGGGACGCGGCGAGGAAGCCACCCGCGAGACCTGCTACAAGCCCTCGCAGTGGAACATCGCCTACAACTACTACCCCTTCATCCGCACCATCTATGCCCTCTGCGACGACCCACGCTCCAGCGGCTCGGCACGCGCACTGGCCAACTTCGCCACCCTGCCCAAGGGACAACTCGTCTTCTTCAACGCCGGACTCTTCCCCGCCCAGGCCGAATACTCCGTACGCGACGTCGTCATCAAATAGGTCGATTAAACCTTTCCGGACGTCCGACGTCAAAGGAACAAGAAAACCGGGAGAGCATAAATAGTTTACGAGATCAAAACAACATGTCTAATCACTAAAATGAGGAGAACCAAAATTATGAAACAGATGAAATATTTCCTGATGGGCGCCCTGCTGATGGGTATCGGCACGGCCGCCATGGCACAAGACGGCACCAAGGCTGATGTCGACGCCGTCAAAGCACTGATCAAGAGTAAGCCCGCTGACCTTGCCAAGCAGATGAAGGACTACTACAAGAAGAACAAGAAGAACGCCGAGAACCTCGTCGCTTTCGGACGCGCCTTCTACGAGGCTGAGGACACGGCCAATGCCCGCACCTACGCCAAGTATGCCCTGGCAGCAGCCAAGAACAAGTGCGCACCCGCCTACGTGCTCCTCGGCGACGTCGAAGCACTGGGCGACGACGGCGGCGCTGCTGCACTGAACTACGAGCAGGCCATCTACGTCGATGCCAAGGATCCCACGGCCTATCGCAAGTACGCCTCCGTCTATCGCAAGATCGACCCCGCAGGCGCCGTGCAGAAGCTCGAGGACCTGCGCCAGCAGCGTCCCGACTATCCCGTCGATGCCCTCATCGGCCACATTAACTACATCTCGCTGCGCTACTCGAAGGCTAACGAGGCCTTTGCCAAGGTGCCCACTAACGACCTCGCCCGCATGGACTTCATCGAGTATGCCATGTCCAATTACCACGGACGCGACTACACCAAGGCCCTCGACATCGTCAAGACCGGTCTGCAGAAGAACCCGCTGAACCCCACCATGACGCGTATCGCCATGATGTGCAGCAACGAGCTCGAGAAGTACACCGACGCTCTGCGCTATGCCGACGAGCTGTTCAACAAGTGCGACAAGGACAGCGTCACGCTCTCCGAGATGGACTATCAGAACTACGGCAAGGCCTACGACGGCAACGAGCAGTATCAGGAAGCCATCGCTATGTTCCAGAAGGCCATGGAGGTCGCTGAGGACCGCTCGCTCGACGCCGAGCTCTACAAGTCGATCAGCGACGCCTACAAGGGCATGAAGGACTTCCCCAACGCTATCGAGAGCTACAAGAAGTTCCTCAATGCCGACGGCGACGTATCGGCCACCGACTATGCCGGACTGGCCCTGCTGCAGAGCAGCTATGCCCGCAGCCTCGAGGGCGACGACAAGGACGACATGATGCGTCAGGCCGACCAGACCTACGCCGACCTCGTCACCAAGTTTGCCGATGCTGAGGAGTATGCCCTCTGGCAGCGCGGACGACTGAACGCCTCGATGGACACCGAGCTCACCGGTCTGGCCAAGCCCCACTTCGAGCGCCTCATCGAGCTCGTCACCGCCCGCACCGAGCAGGACGAGACCGACAAGAAGCGCCTCTGGGACGCCTATTCCTACCTGATGCGCTACAGCGTGAAGAACAAGGACAACGCCGCCGCCCTCCGGTCGGCCCTGAAGCTGCAGGAGATCGACCCCAACGACGCCGACATCAAGAACATCGTCGACGCCCTGCAGAAGGCCGTGAAGTAAGTCCTTTGCAACAAACAATTCAGAGATAACAACCGAGTAGGCTCATCCATCAAGGGTGAGCCTACTTTTTTTGTTCCATTATTTGCATGTACGCATCTTTTTTCGTAACTTTGCCAGCATGAAAGCGCAAGGCTCGGTCGTCTTAACCATTTTGTTGCTGCTCACCGCCTGCTACAGCGGCCAGCGCAGCCGGATGCTCGCCCTCCTCGACGAGGCCGACAGCGCCATCGTCGCCTCCGACTACCGGGCCGCCGACTCGCTCCTCGCCCGCTTCGACGCCGAGGCAGCGACCGCCGCCCCCGCCCGTCCCGTCGCCATGCGCCGTCAGTTGCTCGCCCTCACCTGCCGCTACGTCGACGATGCCCTCACCGACGCCGACTTCTCCATGGCCGACAGTCTCAGCCGCTACTATCGCCACCATGGGAATGAGCGTCAGCTTGTCCTCTCGCTCCTTGCCGTAGGCGATGTCTATAAATATGGTGGCGATTATCCAAATGCAGTTTACAACCTAAAAGAGGCTCTGTCCCTGGCAGATAAACTCGACGACCAGCTCCTTGTAGGTTGGACATGCCAAGGGCTTGGAGATATTTACTTCAATCAACTCATGCTCGATGACTGCATCACATATTACCGACGATTCTATACTGCCGCCCAATCTCGGCATGATACCCTACGCATGGCCTATGCAGCATTCAGAATGGGACGCACATGTATTATCAACAACCAAATTGATAGTATCATTTATTATTTTCAGAAGGCCATAGATCTTTCCGATAATAAACCATTCGAAGATAAAGTCGTTCCAGCAACGAGATATACTCTTTGCGACATATTCATTCAAACAGAACAATTCGATAAGGCTCTGGCAATCATGCCGCATGACAGTTTAAATACTCAGAACTGGGCTTATTGGCACCTTGGTATGAATAATTTAGACTCAGCTGTCTATTATTTCCAAAGATTACTTGGGAGATACAGCGCCTACGAAGACGTTGACTATCTTCATGAACTTATTAAACTTGAAACAAGCCTGAAACATTATGAAAAAAGCGCCTATTATTTTTCCATGTTGGAAGACGTTGAAAAGGAGAAGGCTAAACTATCGCAGACAGATGAGATACGACGCGCTAATGCACAATTTAATAACAGTCTCCTGACCAAGGAGCGTGATAATGCATTAAAAAAGAACAGTCAATTAAAACTATACTTGTTGCTAACCGCATTAGGAATGATATTTATCATTCTTTATTTACGTTTCATCAACATCAACTTAAAACAAAGAATTCAACTTCAAGAAGCACAGAAGCGATTAATAGAAGAAGAACTTCAGAAAGCACATAATCGTAGTACTGAGCGAGCTGTTGAAATTAAAAACAGACTTTCACAAATCCATCAATTGACTGCGACGGGTTCATTATCAGAGAGTTCTTTATATACTGCAGAGAAAGCAAGATTAGAGGCAGAACTGCTGAATTTGGAAATTACCCTTAGACAAAAAGGAGATGTCCTTAAAGAATTCAAATCTTCAGATGTTTATAAGAGGATTATCGAATCTTCTACAGATTCTATTGGGCATCTAAGGGAAAATGATTGGGAGGAACTTTCACTATGGCTGAACAGAAGTTATGATAATTATATTGATCGGCTGCAAAGCATTGCTAAACTTTCACAACTTGAACTACAAGTATGTGCACTTGTAAAACTTGGGGTTGAGCCTTCGAAAATGGCCTCCATTTTATGTAAAAGTCGTGCAGGTATTTCAGCCATTCGTAGACGTCTTTATAAAAAAATCACTCAGAACAACGGATCACCTGAGGAGATGGATGAATTGTTGAGAAAATTTTAAGAATTATCAAAAAACATCGATTTCATCGAGATATTACATCCTATTTACAATAAGTTTACATTCGGATAATACCTAAATATGCAAATGTAAACTATTTGTAAATTCCCTTTTATTGTCAATTATCAACTATCCACTAATTTTGTAACGATTCTTTTTAAACTTACAAAATTATGGTAAAAAATTTTTTTCATTTATTATTGCGACATTATTTGTCACTCAATTTGTTTCAGCAAAAGACTACACTGTTGTAGTCCGAGGACATCAAACCAGTACGACTGGCAAAACCGAAGTAACCTCCCATGGTGATGGCACGGCCGACACGCTGACCATCACCCCCAGCACAGGTGCTACGACCGTCGTCGTGACTGTGGAGGACGCAGAGGGCAATCTCTTAGATATACAGAGTGCGAATACCAACATGACCGCCACCCTCAGCATCGCCATGCCTGACAATGGCGCTACCCTCCGCATCCGCGACGACCAAGAGGTGGTCTATGAGGAGGAAAATTAATCTATTTTTTAACTTTATGTAAATAAAGCAAAGTGTACTATGACAAACGATCAAAATAGCAAATGCCTTCAAGAGGCAGGAATAGAAGTCCTTAAGGACAACCTGACGGCGACCGCACAGTCCGGCACCTTCCTGAACTTCGGTGAGCGAATGGTTGTCAGTGAGTTTACGGGTAACTTTATGTTTAGGGCCATAACGACCAATGTCAGCAGCCTGTCCGTCTATTTATATGATGCAAATGGGAATCAAATCTATATCCCATGTCTGAATTCTTCCGCCATCAAGCCGGGCAGGGTTTGCGAGACTTCCGCCGCAGTGAAGAAGATTACCGTTTACGGCAATTGTATCGACCCATCGCAGCCAGCCTCCGTGACGCTCCTGAGAGTAAGCAACATTCTCTTGGAATCGTTAGTCCATACACGCCCTGTTTTCACTGTTGGCTCTTGTCATGCCAACATCTTTGTGAAGGAGCTGTATATCAGTGGCGATATATGGCCGCTTCTTGAGGGTCCGGATCAAAAACTGATGATTTATCAGACGCGTAACGAAAGCCATACTAGCGGCCCGAACGTCCTCATTGCTGAGTATAATCCGAACAGTACGACCCCTTACGCTAACTCTTTTGTGGCGTACGACGTTCAGGCAGACGTGATAGTGCTTTCCGGACGCGGCTGCTTTGCCGGAATGAATTGCTATATGGTGGTCGACTGGGATTCGGCATGGCAGTTGTTTGAGGAGGATGGTCTGATAAACTCCGGAGAAGTAATCCTGCAGGCTGTTATTATTCAGGAGGCTGCCTCCAACCTGGCATTGTCCCCCACAATAGCCTCCTATTTAGAGAAGAACCCACAGATGCCAGCTCCTGCTACGCGTTTTACTTCCATACAGCAAGGCATCGTCAGTGAGACCATCACAGAGCCCAATCTTCCTGTCTCCACGGCAACTTCCGCTCAGACAGAGAATATTCTTGTCAATTCACAAGACTCTCTCGCCTCATTGCAATCCTCCGTCGACAGTGCCATCAGTGGGGGCAAGAAATGCATCAATGTCATTTTCGGCGGCGGCACCTATTTCTTCAGCGAAGGATTGCTTAGTTTTACTTCAGGCTCGTTCACAGATGTTGAATTGAATCTCATCGGCAACGGCAGCACGCTGATAGGCAGTTCGTTGTTGCTGGCATCGCCAAATTACAAGGATGGCTATTTCGTGTTCGACGGCGTGAGCGGCACCGACGTGTACAAAGCAGTGCTGACAGACCATTCTGGCAACTTCGTCTCTGATTTCTACGGCCCTATTCACGAGATGCCGAAACTCGTCGAGCTGACCACTAATGCCAATGCAAACAACGACGTGGAGGATGCGAATGTCTGGAAGACCGACCTGAATGGAGCCACTCCGGCCAAGATGCGCATCCCGAACACGATAGGCCCGGCTCTGACCGCCTTCTACGCCAGTAATAGCTCCAACTTGTATGTCCAGATATTCCTTGACTATTTCTCACAAGTGTTCCGTGTGACAGCCTGCACGGATAAGTATATCATCACGAAGCCATCCGAGATGGTCGATGCGAAATACGATTCAATAGAAGTCAATAAAAGAAATACCTACAGCAGCAGTCGTGTCCTGAATCCATGCTTCCGTCTGATCAACTATCCCGGCGAGAACGGTGTAGCTTACATTTCTGGCGGAAAGCTCTACTCCAGGCTGCAAGATGTACGGCTTTGCAATGTCCGTAACTTCCTGACCCTCAACAGGAGTTTCAAGACCCTGAATATCTCCGGCTTCAGGTTTAAGGGCAACAGTTCCGGCGTTATTGATGAGGCGCTCATCAACATTACCAACTTCACGGGAGGGTGGATTAACATCTCAGATTGTGAGTTTAAGAATACCAGGAGC
Source organism: uncultured Prevotellaceae bacterium (assembly GCA_902779455.1). Lineage (GTDB taxonomy): Bacteria > Bacteroidota > Bacteroidia > Bacteroidales > Bacteroidaceae > Prevotella. The sequence continues at coordinate 21,756 of CACZBS010000034.1, read as the reverse complement.
CTGGCCGTTTCCGTCATCAATTCCTCTGATGTCTTAATCCGTCAGAATAAGTTCAGTCATTATTACAAAGGTGGAGTGTCCTGCAAGGTCAGCACCAATGTGCATGTGTTGTCCAACGAATTTGCTGACGGCAACCTACGTCATTACAACAATGGTGCCATCACCTGTCAGAATACCGGTGCACATATAGCCCTCAACAAGCTTACCAACTATGGCTATCAGGGAATAGGCGTCGGCCAATGGCATGGCTCGAGTGCTAGTCTGATTGGAGAGAAGACGATTGTTGAGTGCAATGAGTTGTATATGACTCCTGATTATCGAAACAAACTTTTATGTGTGCCCTTGCTCGACGGAGGCGCCATCTACACCTGGACCAAGAACCATAAGACAATCATCCGCTACAACTTCATCAGCGGCCATTCCGGTGCGATGGATAACCGCGGCATCTTCTGCGATGACGGCACTTATAATGTCTGGCTCTATGGCAACCTTGTCATCAATACGAAGAACTCCTACGCCATCGACCTGAGGAAAGTGAATAATCTGCTGACAGCCTGCAACAGCAACAATTGCATTCTTTTCAACATCTTTGACGGCTACTACCGGTTTGAGGGGACGGAGAACCAGAGCCTCAGCGTCACCAACACCAAGGGCTGCAACATCATACTGAGAGAGCGCAATGAGACCCGCCAATACGACAGAGTGGGCGATATTGACGCAGAGCACATAGAGGACGACCGTGTAGTGACCGGCAGCAGGATAGAGGAACAGAGTGTGATGCTCCCAATCTCCATGAAGAACTGGCTGCAGGCCGCAAACCTTCCGGAGTTTATCCTGTCGCACATCCATTATGCACTTATATAGTTGAGCCATGCTTCAGGCTTATCAAAACGGGTTCACCACGATGATCAGGCGGTTGGGCTTGCTGTGCCTGTATGGCACGACTTGCTTGGCCCGGCCTTCGCCGGATGCTGACATCGTTGACATTACTGACCGCTTCACGTTCTGCTGGGGGCAGGACGAGAGCATCGTGAGGGGCGAGGACGGTACCCTCACCTACAACGCCACGCGACTGGGCGGGATGGTCTGCAGCGTGGGCGACGAGGACTGGTCGGGATGCAGCAGGGTGGTCTTCGAACTGGCCGGGCCGTCGCCCTGCGGCCTGCAGTCCCTGGTGCAGTATGCCGGGGCCGGGAACGACGTGCACTACATGGACGCCGGGACGACGGAAGCCTACGTGGACCTGACGCCTGCAAAGCGCCGGCACGTCCTGCGGGTGGTGCTGCAGGCGAGCCAGCCGGCGACGCTGGCCATCCGGCGGGTCTACATGGTCATGGAGCCGGAATACGGCGAGCAGCGGGGCCAGTTGCGCATCAACGAACTGATGCAGTCGAACATCGACTGCATGATGGACGACCTGAACGACTTCCCCGACTCGTGGGTGGAGCTCTACAACAGCGGCCCTACGCCGGTCAATCTGACGAAATACCGGCTGGGCCTGACGCCCGACGCCGCCGCCGCCTGGCAGCTGCCGCCGATGACCACCGTCGAGCCTGGCGGCTTCGTGGTCGTCTGCTGCGACAAGGCGGCGCAGGGCCTGCACACCGACTTCCGTCTGGACTCCGGCAATGGCGGCTCCGTCTACCTGTTCTTCAACGGCGAGGCGGACGATGCGGTCGTCAGCCTCAGGAAGCAGCCGGCACCCAACATCGCCTACGGCCGCGATACGGAAGAAGGAAGCCGGTGGGGCTACCAGTATCGGCCGACGCCGGGGGCGGCCAACTGCGGCCGGCTCTGCGACGGCATCCTGCCTGACGTGGCGTTCAGCGAGCCGGGACGCGTATTCACCGCCGACACCACGCTGCTGCTACGGCTGTCGATGCCCGCCGGGGTGCCCGCCGGCACCGTCATCCGCTACACCACGGACGGCAGCGAACCGACGGAGGGCAGCATGGCCTACACGTCGCCCGTCACCGTCGACAGCACCACGACCCTCCGGGCCAAGGCGTTCTGCGACGGCTGGCTGTCGCCGCGCAGCACGACGCAGTCGTACCTCTTCATGGGGCGCGAGACACAGCTGCCCGTCATCTCGCTGGTGACCGACCCGCGCTACTGGTACGACGACGAGATAGGCATCCTGGCCAACAACGACGCCACGCAGCGGAACGACTGGCGCCGGCCCGTCAACCTGGAATACTTCGAGGCGCCCGGCCGCCGGAGCAGTCTGAACCAGCTGGTGGAGACCCGCGTGGGCGGGGCCAGCTCGCGGCGCTGCGTGCTGAAGACGCTGAACATCTATGCCAACAAGCGCTTCGGGACGAAGCGGCTGGCGCATGAGTTCTTCCCCGACCAGCGCCCCGGCATCACCGACTTCAAGTCCATCATCCTGCGCAACGGCGGCAGCGACTGCTACTTCCTCTTCATCCGCGATGCCGTCATACAGCGCACCATGGCCACCTACGCCGACCTCGACTGGCAGGCATGGCGGCCGGCCGTCGTCTTCAAGAACGGCGTCTACAAGGGCATGCTCAACATCCGCGAGCGGTCGCAGGAGGACAACATATACACGAACTACGGCGGGCTGGAGGACATCGACATGATCGAGAACTGGCATGAACTGAAGGCGGGCGACTGGCAGGAGTACCGCCGCTTCGAGACCTTCTTCCAGGAGGAGGGCCACACGATGGATGAGTACGGGCAGTGGATGGACCTGACGGAATTCAGCAACCTCATGCTCATGAACCTCTACTTCAACAACATCGACTTCCCGGCCAACAACTTCGTCATGTGGCGGCCACGCAGCAGCGGCGACGGCCGCTGGCGCTTCATCGCCAAGGACACCGACTTCGGACTGGGCCTGAACAACATGCCGGCCGACTATCCGACGCTCGACTACTTCTATACGCCGGGCTACGACCCGCAGTTCAACTGGGGCGCCAACCGCGCGGAGCGAACCATCCTGTTCCGCCACATGATGGACGACGCCGACTACCGCCGCCACTTCACCGACCGGGCCGCCGTCTATATGGGCGACTTCCTCAACGAGCGGGGCACCCGTGCCGTCTGGGACCCGATGTATGAGCTCATCAGGGCAGAGTTGCCTTATCACCGCGAGCAGATGACCGGCGTCACGCTGCCTGACTACGACGTGCAGCTGGCACGGGCACGCGAGTGGCTGTCGCGGCGCACAGACTTCTTCTATCAGCACCTGGCCGGTTTCTACGGCCTTGGCGCGCCGACGCCGGTCGTGATCAACACCCGCATGGACGCAGGCCTGCCGGACAGCCTGACCGTCACCGTCAACGGCATCCCGCTCAGCGGCGCCACCTTCGACGGAAAGCTCTTCGCCGGGCAGGACATCACGCTGACGGCCACCGCCGGCGAGGGACAGAACGTGGTGAAAGGATGGGACATCACGCAGGTGAACAGTGACGGCACGCGGACCACGACGACGGCCGAGGGCCCGCACTACGCGTTCACGATGCCCGTCTGCGCGTCGCTCTCGCTCCAGGCGCGCGTTGAGACGAGCGGCATCACCACGATGGTGGCCTCTGGAACGGCCGACAAGGCGGCCCCGCAATGGTTCACCATCGACGGCCGTCAGCTCGCCGCCCGTCCGCAGCGGAGCGGACTCTACATCCATGGCGGAAGGAAAGTGCTGGTGAAATAATATGTTGACCACTAAAACTTTATTTGTATGAAAGAACGAAATATCGGCATCGACATTCTCAAGTTCCTGGCTGTGCTGCTGATCACCAATTCCCACATGGAACTGCTCTACGGGAAGTACAGCGTGCTGGCGACTGGCGGCACTGCTCTACGGGAAGTACAGCGTGCTGGCGACTGGCGGCACCATCGGCGATGCCCTGTTCCTGTTCTGTTCGGGCTTCACCCTGTTCATGAAGCCGATGATGTCCATCCGCGAATTCCCCGACTGGTACAAGCGCCGCATCAACCGCATCTACCCGACTGTCCTGGCCATTGCCGTCATCAAATGCACATTCTTCGGCGGCCACTCCACCATCAACGACATCATCCTGCACGGGGGCGGCTGGTTCGTCTCGTGCATCATGATCTACTATGTCTTCATCTTCCTCATAGGGCTCTATTTGCGCAAGCATATCAACCTGATCATCGTCCTGGTGTCGCTGGCTTCCGAGCGGCCGTTCCCCTTCAATATGTACGGCCTGGAGGGCGGCTACCTGAAATGGCTGCTTTACTTCAACTTCATGCTCCTGGGCGCCAAAGTTGGCTCTATGGCGCAGCAGGCAGATGGAAGTTCTGCAGCACGTCACCTCATCTGTGCGCTGCTGGGAATCGTCGGCTTCTATGCCTTCTATATGGCGGGCGTGAAAGTAGAAATGGTGGAGTCCCTGGAGGTCCTCAACTTCATTCCCCTCCTCTTTGGCGTCTATTACCTGTACCGGTGGGCAAACGGCCAGTCGGCCAGACGTCTCTACACGAACAAGACCGGCCACTTCGTCGCACCGACCGCCTGAACGCCCTGTTCCCCCTCAATCTGCTGATCGTCTTCCTGGCCATCGTTGTGACGGCCTACCTGGCCCGATGCCTGGCCAGGCTGATCTCGCAGACGTTCAGGGAGGCCCCCTATGAATGGCGGGCCATCATTGATAAGTATTAATACCATATTCCTATCTACATCCATGGCGGAAGGAAAGTGCTGGTGAAATAAGGGAAAAGAAGCATATTTGTAAAAGAAATTCCGAATTATTCCCTGACAATTCACAATTCACTGATTATCAAAACAATAGATTACCATTAAAAAAGAAGCGGTGCTTTTCGATGCGAGAAGTGCCGCTTTTTGTGTCGAGAAGCGGTGCTTTTTGGCCCGAGAAGCGCCGCTTCTCATGTATACGGAAGCCGTTTGTCAATATTTCTGCTTATGAATCCACTAAAAAATGCTGGGAGATTTGTATAAGTCAGGAAAAATCACTAAATTTGCAAACTTTATCAATTATCCTTCCGTATATGCTGGTTTTACCACTACAAATATGACAAGAAACGTTCTGTCGACATCCTTCCTGAGGCGGGCGGCAAGGTCGCTGACGCGCAGCGGGCGGCTGGCCGCGATGCTGGCGGCCGCGATGTGCGGCATGAGCATGCACATGTCAGCGCAGAGCCTGCTTCAACGTCTTGACCGCCAGCTGGCCGAGAGATACCGCAAGGGCAACATCGACACGTCTTACGTCGTGCGGCCTCAGACCCGATGGACCGTCAGGGCCCGGCTGAACGTGTCGGGAGCAGAGATCGGGACCGAAGGCATCGACCGCTCGGCCGTGGCGCCCGGCTCGTCGGCTGACGGCCAGCACTACGTGTCGGAGATGGAGGCCAACAGGAAGACGACGCTCAGCCTGGGCGTCAGCTACCTCGGCCTGTCGCTGAGTGCGTCGCTGAACCCCTCCAAGACGTCGGGCACAGTCAGCGACTATGAGCTGAACCTCAACAGCTATGGGCGCCGGTTCGGTTTCGACATTATCTATCAGGACGCCAAGAACTTCACGGGCCACTACGACCAGGACGGCATGGAGCGCCTGGAACTGCCCGACGGCATGCTGAAGGTGCAGACGCTGAACCTGAATGCCTATTATGCCTTCAACAGCCGCCGCTTCTCCTACCCTGCCGCCTTCTCGCAGAGCTACATCCAGCGTCGCTCCGCCGGCAGCTTCCTGCTGGGCGCATCGGCTATGGCCCAGAACGCCACCTTCGACGGAGAGCAGATGATGCAGCTGAAGATGAATAACGTCGGCATCGGCGCGGGCTATGGCTACAACTTCGTGCCCTCGCGGGGCTGGCTGCTTCACATCTCGTCGCTGCCTACCTTTATCATCTACAGCAAGGCCACGATGACCATCGACGACTACAGCATGTCGCTGCGCTACCACTTTCCCGAGGTCATCATTACGGGCCGGGGAGCCGTTGTCTACCAATGGGCCAATAAGTTTCTGGGGCTGTCGTCGGTCTTCAACTACACCAACATCGGCAGTGAGGACAACTTCGCCGTGTATAACACCAAATGGCGGGTCCGCGCCTTCTTTGGCCTGCGACTATAAAAAAAAAGGAGATTCACTTGTTCTCCAGCGTGAACTCAAAGCAGAGACCGCCCTCGGGATTGTTGCGGGCGACGATCGTGCCGCCATGGAGCAGGACGGCATTCTTCACGATGGCGAGGCCCAGGCCGGTGCCTCCAAGCTGGCGGCTGCGGTCCTTGTCGAGCCGGTAGAAGCGCTCGAAGAGCCGGGGCAGATGCTTCTCGTCCACACCGATGCCATTATCACTGAAGACGAACTGCCAGGCCCCATGGACGGGCTGTGCGGAGAGGTTGATGGCGGTGCCCTGCCCGGCATAGTTGATGGCATTGTCGGTCAGGTTGCGGAAGATGCCGTAGAGCAGCTGCCAGTTGCCCCGGATGCAGATGTCCTGCGGCAGACAGTTGCGGAAGGTCATCTGCCTGTCGGCCAGCGCCAGGGCCGACTCCTCGACGATGTCGGCCACCATGGCCGAGATGTCGACGCGCTCGCGCTTGAGCATCTGCGGCGCATAGTCCATCTGGTTGAGAAGCGAGAGGTCCTGCAACAAGGCCGTCAGGCGCCGGGCCTGAGCGTTGGTACGGCGGATGAACTGCAGGCGCGTGGCGTCGCTGATGTCGGGCGTCTCGAGGATGGTGTCGGTATAGCCGAGGATGCTGGCCACGGGCGTCTTCAGCTCGTGGGCGATGTTCTGGGTCAGTTCGCGGCGCATCTGGCTCTGCCGCTCATGCTGTTCGCGGCTGATGCGCTGGTCCATGCGACGTGCATAGCGGAAGAGGAGCCAGCCCAGCCCCGCCATGACGACGAGCGAGAAGAGCAGCAGGTGCCAGTCGCTGACCTCGCCGAACGGCTCGGAGAACTTGCGGTCGTAGTCCTCAAACACAAGAAAGATGACAGCATAGAGGGCAAACACTACCATCACGCTGATCCACATCTTGCGTCCTTCGGTCATTCTTTTTCCCATGCCACGTCCCTCCCCTACTGCTTATTCAAACATATAGCCGAAGCCCTGGCGGGCTACGATGTTGAGAGCATAGCGGCCCAGCTTCTTGCGCAGACGCGTGATGTTGACGTCGACCGTGCGGTCCGTCACGACGACATCGTGAGGCCAGGCCCCGTCGAGCAGCTCCTGGCGCGAGAGCACCTGGCCGCGACGCTTCATCAGCAGGCTCAGCAGCTCGAACTCGGTCTTCGTCAGGGCGACGTCCTCGCCGTCGACGCTCACGCGCTTGCCAGCCTCGTCGAGCGTCAGGCCCTCATGCTGCAGCATGCTTGCCGACTGCCCGCCACGGGGCTGACTCCTATTCAGCACCGCCTTGACCCTGGCCACCACCTCGCGCACGAAGAAAGGCTTCGTCACGTAGTCGTCGGCCCCCAGTCCGAAGCCCTGCAGGGCGTCGTCCTCCGTATCCTTTGCCGTGAGGAAGATGATGGGAATGTGAGCCGTGCGTGCATCGCGCTTCAAGAGCCCGGCCAGCTCGAAGCCCGACATGCCCGGCATCATCACGTCGAGCATCAGCAAGTCGAAATTGTCGCCCTGCAGCAGTCGCTCCAGGGCCTCGCCGGCCGAATTGGCGGCCTCAGCCTCAAAGCCCGCCGCACGGAGGTTGAAGAGCAGGATCTCACACAAGTCCTGCTCGTCGTCGACGACCAGTATCCGTTTCTTCGTCATAGGCATCATCGCTTCCATGCTTCTATATAACTAATAGTTATTAAGCCGTTTTGCAGTAGGAGGCGACGTGTCTCACGTCGCAATCCAGCAGATCGATGCGACGTGAGACACGTCGCCTCCTACTTGTGCGCTGCAAAGTTACGCAGAAACCGCCGAACCTCCAAACATCCGGCGGCTTTTTTTATCGTTGTCTTATCGGTCACTGTAGCCGCTGCTGACGCCCATACGGGCCTGCACGACGTTGACGACATAGTCGGCGAGCTTCTCGCACTCGTTGACGAGGTCGGCATAGAGCGTGCCCGTCGCGTAGTCATATTCGCGGTCGTTGACGGCCCGCATGTTGTCGGCCTTCAGCCGCTGGCGCATCTGGTTGATGTCGTTCTCGATCCGATAGGTGTCGCGGATGTCATAGTCGCGACTGTGGCCCTGCATGACGGCGTTCATCTGCGTCAACGCCTCGTCGGCCAGCGCCATCATCGCCCCGAGCTTGGTGCGGAGCTCCACGGGCAGCGGGCGCCCCGTCTCGTGGCGACGGCTGAGGGTGCGGGCCAGCTTGTAGCAGGCGTCGCCGATCGACTCCAGCTCGCTGATCTCGCGCATCATCTGGCGCACCTTACCCTTCGTCACGTCGCTCAGGTGGTTGTCGCTCACCTGCTCCAGATAGCGGGCAATCTCGATCTCCATGCGGTCGGTGAAGTCCTCGCGGCGGCCTATCTGGTCGTAGAGGCTGGCGAACTTGTCGTCGTCCTTCTCGTCGAGCAGCTGGCGCACCATGCCGAACATCTCCTGCACGGAGCGGCTGAAGCGGCCCGTCTCCTTCTGGGCCTGCAGGATGGCAATTTCAGGCGTCTGCATCAGGTTGGCCTGAATATACTGCAGCCGGAACTCCTCATCCTCGGCCTGACGCTTGTCGGGCATCAGCCAGCAGACGATGCGCTCCATCTGGGGGATGAAGCCGATGAGCAGGGCCGTGTTGGTCACGTTGAAGCAGGTGTGGAACGTGGCCAGCACGACGGGCAGCTGGGCCGCATTGCCGGTTCCGTTCGTGTCATAGCCAGCCAGCCGGCAGACCAAGTCGACGAAGGGATAGAACACGCAGAGCACCCAGATGACGCCAAACACATTGAACAGCAGATGGGCCAGGGCCGCCCGCCGCGCCTGCGTGTTGGCCCCCAGTGCGGCCAGGTTGGCCGTGGCCGTGGTACCGATGTTCTCGCCCATGACAAGGGCTATGCCCAGATAGATGGGCAGCACGCCCGTGGAACAGAGCAGGATGGTGATGGCCATGACGGCAGCCGACGACTGGACGATGCAGGTGATGAGGGTGCCGATGGCCAGGAAGGCCAGGATGGTCCAGTAGCTGCCCGTGTCGAACGAGGCGAAGAAGTCGACGACCTGCTGGTTGTGCTCCAGGTCCATCTCCTTGCCGGCCGAGCTGAGCATCACCAGCGACAGGAACATGAAGGCGATGCCGAAGAGGAAGTCGCCCACGAAGCGGTGGCGTTTCTTATAGATGAGCACCATGCCGACGAAGAAAGCCGGGAAGACGACGTTGGTCAGGTCGACATTGTAGCCCAGCGACATGATCCACGCCGTCAGCGTCGTCCCGATGTTGGCACCCATGATGACCGAGATGGCCTGGCCCAGCGAGAGCAGTCCGGCGGAGACGAACGAGACGGTCATCACCGTCGTGGCCGACGACGACTGCACGGCGCACGTCACGAAGGCGCCCATCAGCATGCCCGTCAGCCGGTTGGTGGTCATCTTGCCCAGGATATGGCGCAGCTGCGGGCCGGCCATCTTCTGCAGCGCGTCGCTCATCATCTTCATGCCGTAGATGAGCAGACCGAGGGCGCCCAGCAGCTTCATTGAGATCAAAACGTAATCTTGTGACATATCGTTTTTCTTGTTTTTGCCGCAAAATTACGAAGAATGGCCGTGGCCGACAAGAAAAACCGGTTACAATGTCGTTACACGCCGGGATTGTAACCGCTTTGTAACCACCCGACGGCTGCTGACAGCTGGAGCCGTACAGAAAAAAGAGAGGCCCGTCCTTCACGGACGAGCCCCCATAGCTTTGGTTTATGAAGCTAAATGTCAATCGATTAGCCCAGGCTGATAGCCTCAGAGGGGCAGACGCTTGCGCAGGTGCCACACTCGGTGCACAGATCGGGATCAATTGAATACTTTTCGCCCTCAGAGATAGCCTCGACGGGGCACTCACCTTGACAGGTACCGCATGCGATACAGTCGTCACCAATTACGTATGCCATAATTCTTATTAGTTTAAAATGGTTTGTTAATACTCAAATTTTGCGATGCAAAGATACTAACTTTTCCGGAATAATACCAACTTTTAGTGAGCTTTTTTCTTAATTTATACATCGTCGAAATAATTCCGGATATAATAACGGGGCCAAAATCGCGTTATTACCAATAGACAACGTGATGAACAGACGAATCATAATCACCATATGCCTCGCCATGGCCATGATCTGCGGCGCGGCTCAGCAGCGGCGCGTGCAAAACAAACCGTACATTGACTTGCGCCCCATGCACTTCGGCATCAGCATCGGCGTGAACCTGCAGGACATCGAGCTGCAGAACGTAGGCCCGCAAATCGTCGAGCAGATCGGCGAGCGCACCGTGCTCGTCGATGCCGACACGTGGAATCCGGGATTCTCCGTCGGCGTGCTCGCCGACATGCGGCTCCACCAGCACCTAGCCCTCCGCATCGCCCCGATGATGCACTTCGGGTCGAAGCACCTCGTCTTCCGCGACCTCGACGACCTGAACGACGCAGGCCATCCGCGCGAGTCGACGCAGGACATGAAGAACACGTACATCTCCATGCCCGTCGACCTGAAGATCTCGGCCGAGCGCTTCAACAACTACCGCCCCTACCTCCTGGCGGGCGTCAACCCGATGATCAACCTCTCGGGCAAGGACCAGGACTTCCTGCAGCTGAAGCGCTACGACACAATGCTCGAGGTGGGCTTCGGCTGCGACTTCTACCTGCCCTTCTTCAAGCTCTGCCCGGAACTGAAGTTCTGCTTCTCGCTGGCCGACGTGCTCAACAAGAAGCATGCCGACGAGCTGACCGATATCAACAAGCGCGTCTTCACGCAGAGCACCGACCGCGCCGTCAGCAAGATGGTCGTCCTCACCTTCTTTTTCGAATAAGACATCAAGTACGGCTTGACATCAGGTACGATTTGACATCAAGACAACAAGACAACAAGTACGTGCTGACATCAAGACAACAAGACTTTTTTTAATTTACGTAGAGGAAATAAAGGACCTGTCGTAGAAACTTGCGACACGGCGTGACGGCATGGCGTCACGACGTGACGGAATAAAATCACGACGTGACGGCATGCCGTCACGTCGTGTCGTAAGTTTATCGCGCCGTCTTGATGTCCTTACTCCATTGTGAGCGTCAACTTGCCGACGAAGGCGGCGTGCTTGCCGTTCTGGTCGACGGCGACGGGGCGTCCGTTCTTGTCGTTGACCCACTCGAGCTGCTCGAGATAGGTGTGGGAATGTCCGCCGAGGACGACGTCGATGCCCGATGTCTCCTGGATGACGCGATTGTCAGGGAACTCGGTGATCTCCCAGCCCAGGTGGCTGATGCAGATGACGAGGTCGCACTTCTGCTTCGTCTTCAGCTCGTCGACCATCCGCTGGGCCACCTCGCTGGGGTTCAGATACTTCAGCGGCCCGTAGTTTTTCTCGAAGACCAGCCCTTCGAGCTGTGGAGCCAGGGCGAAGACGCCGATCTTGATGCCCTTGCGGTTGAGGACGACGTAAGGCTTGACAATCTCGGCCAGCTCCGTGCCCGTGAAGTCGTAGTTAGAACAGACGATGGGGAAGTTGGCCATGCGGAAGAGGCGCGTCATGTTGTCGAGTCCGAAGTCGAACTCATGGTTGCCGATGGTCACGGCATCGTAGTGCATCTCGTTCATCAGCCCCACCTCGACGTCGCCCTTGAACATCGTGTAGTACGAGGAGCCCTGCGAGAAGTCGCCGCTGTCGAAGAGCAGCAGGTCGGGGTCCTTGCGTCGCTCCTGCTTGACGAGGCTGACGCGTCGCAGGAATCCTCCGCGGCCGGCCAGCATCGTGTCGGCCAGGTGCTCGTTGAGGGGCATGATGCACGAGTGGGTGTCGTTGGTGTGCAGGATGGTGAGCGTCTTGGGCTTCTTGGCCTGGGCGCCCGTGGCGCAGACGAGCGCCAGTAATAATATAATAATGTGTCGCATAATCTTAATCTTTTTCAATCCTCAATCTTCAATCTTCAATCTTAATTCTTCCTTCAACCTTGGCGCTGACCTCGAGGCCCTGCTCGTAGAGCGCCTTGAAATAGTCGATGATGATGAAGCGCGTGTTGTTCGACTCCTCCTGAGGGGAGTTCAGGTTGGTGTATTCGCGGAAGGCGCGCAGACCGTCGTTGCCCTGAGCCAGATAGTCGATGGTGGCGATGCGATAGGTCTTGCGCGGGTCGATGGGCTCACCGTTGAGGCGGGCAGAGCGGAGCTTACCGTCGGAGGTGATCGTGAGCTCCACGCCGTGGCTGACGCCCTCGCCGCCGCGATGGGCTATCTGCTCGAAGAGCTCCGTGACGCGGTCGCCCGTCAGCGTGAGGAAGCAGATCTTGTTCTCGAAGGGAGCGATAGCCAGCACGTCGCCATAGGTCACCATGCCCTTGGTCAGCGCCGAACGGATGCCTCCGACGTTGTAGACGGCAAACTGGGGCTTCTCGCCATAGTCCTTGGCCGCCCACATCAGGATGTCGGGCAGCAGGTTCGACAGGTCGCTCTCAGGCCGCTGGGCTGCCATGTTGTGGGCAGCATACCCCACGACGGGCCCCATCACCGAGTCGACCTTATGCTTGTAGGGGGCCAGGAAGGCCTCTGCCTGCGCGTCGGGCTGCACGTCGTAGCGTGCGTCGACCACGAGGCGGGTGCGGCTGACGTTGGTCAGCCTGTAGTGTGTGGTACAGGCCGTCATTGCAGTTGCTGCAGCCACCACGCACCATGTCTTAAATAGATTATTCATAGTCTGATACATAAAAATTTTGTGCAAAATTACTAAAAAAGTTTGGTATGTGCAAATTTTTTTGTACCTTTGCACCCGCTTTTCGGCACGGGTCGCTGGCAGGAAGTAACGAGTGGCCTGTTATGCCCGTGCAGGAACGATACAACAAATTTAATTATCAAACAAAGTAATGGATTTAATTAAAGTTGCTGAAGAAGCATTTGCAACCGGCAAGAAGCACCCCCAGTTCAAGGCTGGTGACACGGTGACTGTCGCTTACAAAATTATCGAGGGTTCGAAGGAGCGTATCCAGCTCTATCGTGGCGTGGTCATCAAGATCAGCGGCCATCAGGAGAAGAAGCGCTTCACTGTTCGCAAGATGTCAGGCACCGTGGGTGTGGAGCGTATCTTCCCCCTGGAGTCGCCCAACATCGAGAGCATCGAAGTCAACAAGGTAGGTAAGGTGCGTCGCGCCAAGCTCTACTATCTGCGCAAGCTCACGGGTAAGGCTGCCCGTATCAAGGAGAAGCGCTCGGCTATCAAGAAGGAAGACTAAATCAAGAGAGAATCCTTCAATACCCCACCATAGAGCATCGTCTGCCCCACTATTCCGAGGCAGACGATGTTCTTTTTTGGGGTCGGCGCAGCCGTCACGGCGGAGCGTTTCACGAGCGTGACCGTGCTGTCGGTTAAAGCCGTCTTGAAGGCTTTAACCTGTTATGAGATAGCGTTTTGCCAGAGCCCTGTTCATGCTCGCCGGAGGGACGTAAAGAGAAGATTTACGGACAATTTCGGAAGCCCGTGAAACAGCAAAGTTTTCCAAAAGTTTTTATAACCTACTGATTCCGTGAGACTTGACATTTTTTAACTAGAAAAAAGTTTCCCAAAACGTACAACTCTGAAAAATAATTCTTATCTTTGCAGTCGATTATTCAGATAACCCCAAAAACAATCACGACAGTATTATGATACAGACCGTAGTGAAGCGCGACGGGCGAATCGTCGGCTTCAACGAACAGAAGGTGATGGCCGCCATCCGCAAGGCCATGATGCACACCGACAAGGGTGAGGACGAGCGTCTGCTCAACGTGATCACCGACCACATCGCCCAGCGCGGACAGACGCAGATGACGGTCGAGGAGATCCAGGACATGGTGGAGGTGGAGCTGATGAAGTCGAGCCGCAAGGACGTGGCCCAGAAGTACATCGCCTACCGCAACCAGCGCTCGATAGCGCGCAAGGCCAAGACGCGCGACATCTTCCTCGACATCGTCAACGTGAAGTCGAACGACATCACCCGCGAGAATGCCAACATGAACGCCGACACGCCCGCCGGCATGATGATGAAGTTTGCCTCGGAGACGACCAAGCCCTTCGTCGACGACTACCTGCTGTCGCCCGAGGTGCGCGACGCCGTGGAGCACAACTACCTGCACATCCACGACAAGGACTACTATCCGACGAAGTCGTTCACCTGCGTGCAGCACCCGCTCGACAATATCCTCAACTGCGGCTTCATCGCCGGCCACGGCGCCTCGCGCCCCGCCAAGCGCATCGAGACGGCCTCGGTGCTGGCCTGCATCTCGCTGGAGTGCGCCCAGAACGAGATGCACGGCGGACAGGCCATCCCGGCCTTCGACTTCTATCTGGCTCCCTTCGTGCGGCTGACGTACAAGGAGGAGCTGAAATATCTTGAAGAGCTCTACGGACAGGACTTCTCCGAGCTCTACGACGAGCCGCTGATGGACTACCTGAAGCAGCCGCTCGACGGGCTGGAGGGCCTCGACCGCGTGCGTCAGCATGCCATGAACAAGACCGTCAGCCGCGTCCACCAGGCCATGGAAGCCTTCATCCACAACATGAACACCATCCACTCGCGCGGCGGCAACCAGGTGGTCTTCTCGTCGATTAACTACGGTACGGACACGTCGGCCGAGGGCCGCTGCATCATGCGCGAGATCCTGCTGTCGACCTACGAGGGCGTGGGCAACGGCGAGACGGCTATCTTCCCCATCCAGATATGGAAGAAGAAGCGCGGCGTCAACTACCTGCCCGAGGACCGCAACTTCGACCTCTATCAGCTGGCCTGCAAGGTGACGGCCCGCCGATTCTTCCCCAACTTCCTCAACCTCGACGCCTCGTTCAACCAGACCGACGAGTGGCGCGCCGACGACCCCAAGCGCTATCTCCACGAGGTGGCCACGATGGGCTGCCGCACGCGTGTCTTCGAGAACCGCTTCGGCCCGAAGACGTCGATAGGCCGCGGCAACATCTCGTTCACGACCATCAACATCGTGCGGCTGGCCATCGAGTGCATGGGCATCGAGGACAAGGAGCAGCGCATCGCACGCTTCATGGCCAAGCTCGACGAGCTGCTCGAGGTGGCCGCCCGTCAGCTCGACGAGCGCTTCCAGTTCCAGCGGACGGCCTACGTCAAGCAGTTCCCCCTGCTGATGAAGAGCCTCTGGATCGGCGCCGACAAGCTGGGCCCCAACGACACCGTCGAGAGCGTCATCAACCAGGGCACGCTCGGCATCGGCTTCATCGGACTGGCCGAATGTCTCGTCGCCCTCATCGGCAAGCACCACGGCGAGTCGGAGGAGGCGCAGGAGCTGGGCCTGAAGATCGTGACCTACATGCGCGACCGCATCAACGACTTCTCCGAGCGCTATCATCACAACTACTCCGTCCTGGCCACGCCCGCCGAGGGACTGGCCGGCAAGTTCACGAAGAAAGACCGCAAGGAGTTCGGCGTGCTGAAGGGCATCACCGACCGCGACTACTACACGAACTCGAACCACGTGCCCGTCTACTACAAGTGCTCGGCCCGCCACAAGGCCGAGGTGGAGGCCCCCTATCACAACCTGACGCGCGGCGGACACATCTTCTACGTCGAGATCGACGGCGACGCCACCCACAACCCGCAGGTCATCATGTCGGTCGTCGACATGATGGACCGCCTCGACATGGGCTACGGCTCCGTCAACCACAACCGCAACCGCTGCATGGACTGCGGCTATGAGAACGCCACGCAAGACCTAAAGCAGTGTCCCCGCTGCGGTTCAACCCACATCGACCGCCTGCAGCGCATCACGGGCTACCTCGTCGGCACGACCGACCGCTGGAACTCGGGCAAGCTGGCGGAGCTCAACGACCGCGTCACCCACATCGACGACGGCGAGCAGAAGCTGTTCTAATCGTCGCCGGCGATGTCGGCGAAGCGCATCAAGTAAGTGTCATACTGAGTGACAAAGGGATGCAGAGGCTGTGGAATGCCAGCCGGGCTTGTGAATAATTTGCTGACAAGCCCCGGACAACGGTCCTTATCGATCCGATAAAGACTGAAGCTGGCACCGACAGGCTCTGCATCCTTATTTTTTATGGCCGGGAAATGCGTCTTGGCGAACTTCGGCCCCTGTCCGGCCACGGCGGCATTGACCGTGACGACCAGTCCGCGGTCGGTCTGCTCGAAGTTCAGGTCGAGGCTGTCGCCCACGAAGAGCAGGCCGTTACCCTCGCCATCCGTGAACAGGGCGGCATCCACACCGGCATGATTACCCTCGAAGTAGAGGTCGTCCTTATGCTTGCCCCACAGTCCGTAGCGGCAGGCCTGATGGCGGCCGGGATAGGCCGCGAAGGGTCCCTGCCCTAACCATTGCACGCGGTCGATGCGCTCGTCGAGCAGGAAGGCCAGGCCCAGCTCAGCGCGGAAGACGTCGGCCGTGTCGGGCGTCAGCGTGAAGCGGTAGTCATGGCCGTCGTGCTCCACCTGAGCCTTCACCTCACTATTGCCGATTGGCAACAGATATTTCTCCGGTATCCTTTCTTTCTGAGTGACGCGCTCGGCCAGCGTCGGCTTGCGTCCGGCCCGCACCATCGGGCCGCGCTGCACCATCGCCATCGCGTCGCCGTCGCTGCCCTGCCATTGCCATTCGGGCTTATGCAGCACGAACGACTGCTGCAGGAAGCGATGGCCCTCGCGGTCGGCGATGTCGACGTGGAGCAAGGCGAGGCGGTCGGCGGCGAGCGTCGCGGGGAGGGCGAGGTCGTAGGTGGTGGAGTCGTGCGGGGCGCAGGCTGGTGAGAATGCGCCGCGGGCAATCGTGTCGCGGTCGGCGGTGAGGGCCCAGCTGAAGCTGACGTTGTCCTTCAGGTTGAGGAAGTCGTAGCGGTTGGCGATGACGAGGCGGAGGGTCGCGTTGGCAACGCGACATACCGAACGGACGGCGGCACGGGCGTAGTTGTGCTGCAGCTCGTAGTAGTTGGGCAGCGGGGTGCGGTCGGCGTAGAGGAGGCCGTCGGTGCCTTTGTTGCCATACATCTCGAAGCCGCCGTCGGGCGAGGTGAAGACGCGCTCCTCGTAGCCATACTTGTGGGCGGCAGCAAATTGTTCACTATTCACTTTTCCTTTTTCCCTTCCAAACGGCATGCCCTGGTCGACCCATTCCCAGACGGAGCCGCCGGCGATGCAGGGTGTGCGCTCGATGATCTCCCACTGGCGGTCGTGATCCTCGAAGGAGATGCCCAGCGTGTGGCAATACTCAGTGAAGATGACGGGGCGGTCGGCCCGCTGGTAGAAGCCGGCAATCTGCGACGTCGTCGGATAATGAGGAGCATAGACATCGGCCACGGCCGGGAAGTCGTAGTCGAAGCGGCGGAAATAGCTGCCCACCTGCGGATAGCAGACGGGACGGCTGTCGTCGAGCTGCGTCTTGACATAGTCGCCCAGCAGGATGCAGATGTCGGTCAGGGGATTCTCGTTGCCCAAGCTCCAGATGATCACCGAGGGATGGTTCTTGTCGCGGCGGATGGTGGCCTGCGCGCGCTGCTGCAGCACGGGATAGAACTCCTCCTTCGACAGATTCTTGTCGCCAAAACCGAAGGGCACCTCGTCGATGACGTAGAAGCCGAGTGAGTCGGCCAGCTCATAGAACCGCGGCTCGCGCGGATAGTGGCTCGTGCGGATATAGTTGACCGAGGCCTCCTTCATCAGGCGCATGTCGCGAAGGGTAAGGTCGTCACTGACGACCTTCACGCTGACGGGGTCCGTGGCGTGGCTGGTGACGCCCCGCAGTTTGATGGGCTGTCCGTTCAGCTTGAGGATATTGCCTTCGACGGTCAGCTCGCGGAATCCGAACCGATGCTCAAACGTCTGCAGGACGCCCTTCTTGTTGCGGAGCGTCGTGCGGAGCGTATATAGATAGGGCGTCTCAGCCGTCCAGAGGTGCGGACGGTCCACGCGGTCGGTGCCGACCACGCGGCCCTGAGCATCCAGGATCTCATAGCTCACCGTCGCCCCTTTCGGGTTGGCAATCGTTGTTTCGACCTCCACCTCACCGCTGTTGCGGGTGCGGATGGTCAGGTCGCTGAGGTGCGTCCGTGGCACGGCCATGAGCGTCACGTCGCGGAAGATGCCGCATGGCGCCCAGTCGTCGTTATAGTCGAAGTCGGAGCCGGGAAACTGCGTGATGACGCGCATGGCCAGCTGCTGCTCGCGCTGCTTTTTGTTAATGAAAGGCGTCACGTCGAACAGCGCCGTGTTGTAGGCCGAGCGCCACTGCCCTGCGGCCTGTCCGTTGACAAAGAGGTCGTAGCCATAGAGCACGCCGTCGAGGCGCAGCACGATGCGCATGTCGCGCCACTCGTCGGGCACGCTGAACGTCGTCCGATAGAAGCCCGTCAGCGCCCGCGCCTTGTCGTAGCTGGGCTGGCAGAAGCCGTAGGCCTCCCAGCATCCCGGCACGGGTATCGGCCGCCACGTCTGGTCCGCCTCAGGCACGCCGCCAGTGTGGTCGTCGATTCCGTCGACGACCTTCAGCATCCACTCGCCGTTCAGGCTGCGCATCATCCGCGCATCAGTCACAGGCAGAATCTGCGCCATCGCGCCGCTACATGACAAGACGACCAGCGTCAAGCCCATCAGCCTCCGTAGCCTCATTCGTATTGACATCATCTTCTTTTTTTAAGTTAAAGATGAAAGATGAAATGTGAAAAATATGATTAGTCTTGAGCATAGTTAGAACTAATCATATTTTTCATCTTTCACCTCTCAATTCTCAACTCTCAGTTCTCAACTCTCAATTCTCAACTCTTCTGTATTTCAGGTCGATCTTCGTGTATCGATGCTCCTTGTCCCAATGTTCAAACAGGCCCAGCGGCTTGTCCAGCGGGCGGCCGTCCTGACGATAGACGGTGCCGCTCGGCGCATGGGGAATCGAGGCCGCCTCGCGGAGATACTCGTCGCAATAGTTCAGGCTTCCGAACTCCGGCCACTCGCTGATGATGATGTCCATGGCCACGGCGTCGCACGCCACCTCGTCCTGCGCGACGATGAGCGAGCAGGCCCAGTCGCCGCCAAAGGGCTCCTTCATCCACTTCGGATTCGGCGCGCCGTTGACGTCGCGCGAGCCGTAGGTGCCGTCGATGATGTAGAGCAGCGCCTTCTGCCCCAGGTCCTTATGCGCCATCCAGTCGACGAAGGTCTTATATTGCGGCTTGCCGTTCCGCTTATCCTGCGAGACGTTGTTGTGGGCATTCTGCCGCCAGAGCAGGTTGATGTCCGTCGCGCCGTACCAGTTCTTCGTCGTCAGCGTCACGCCCGGGCCGTTGTGCGTCTTGAGCAGAGCCGAGTTGATGAGGTAGTCGGCGTCGACGATGCACTTGGCCAGTCCGCGCGCCATCTTGCCGTTGTCGACCGAGTAGACGATCTGTTCCGGATAGTATTCGCACTTCTCGCGGCCCTCGCCGCCCAGGTTGTCGACGAAGCGCACCCCGGGGAACTCGCGATGCACCTTATTATATATACTGTCAGTGATGGCCCTCGAGGGCTCGCACAGCACGATGTCCTGCGGACGCACGCCGCCGTCGCCGACCATCGAGCGCACCAGGGCCAGCGTGACGAAGGGCGACGAGTTGAGCTCGATGGTGTCGCGATGCGTGATGGCGTTGTTCAGGTTGAGCTTGATGGCAATCGACTCGCCCCGCTTATAGCCCCTCGAGCCGCGCCCATGCGTCTTGTTGAAATGCTTGAAGAGCGCCTTCCAGGCCTTCGCGGCCGTCGCCTCGCCCGTCAGCGCGATGACGGCCTCACGGATCATGCGGTCGGCCTTCGCCTGGTCGTTCCATCGGTCCTCGACCCACAGGCCCGTCTTGCCGTCCCATCGGGCCACGCCGGGCGCATGCACCCACGCCACGCGCCCCGGATGGATGCCGCGGCCCTCGCCCATCGGCTCATTCGGGCCGACGAAGAGCTTAGGCTTGCGGCCGTTGAACTCGCCGAAGAAGAGGCGGTCGCGGTCGACGGGCTGGCTGAGCAGCTGGATGGTCGTCGATGGGCCCAGGTCGGGCTGGCGCCATGCCTTGAGCTGCCACACGACGCGCCCCTCCTTGTCCACCTCCATTGCCTGTACGGGCGCGTTGAGCGTGTCCATCGGCGTCTTGTTCCATTCGTTATACCAGTTGTTGAAGATGTGGCCGCCGTTCTTCAGGCGCACCGTCTTCTGCGGCTGCGTCACGCCATAGTCCGTCGTGTTCAGCTGCCACAGCACGTGGCCCTGACGGTCGATCTCCTGAATCAGCCCCTTGCGGCCCGTGATGAGCAGCGTGCCCTTGGGCAGCTCCTCGACCGACCACGGCAGGAAGCCGTCCCAGCGGTCCACCTCGCGGCCCTCGCTCGTGAACTCGTGGATGCAGCCCAGGGCCATGTTGGCCACGAGCAGCGTGCCGCGCGAACTGAGGCGCGCGTTGCGGAACTGACCGTGGACGGAGCCCTTCTCGCTCGTCGGCAGCTCAAACTCGCGCACGATGCGCGTCGAGGGAATCTCCATGACGACACACTTGGCCGGGCGGCCGTTCTGGACGAACACCACGTGGCTACGGCCTATGGGCTGTACGGTGTGAATCTCGGTGCCCTCGGGGGCGGCATATTGCCAGACGGTCTCGCTCTGCTGCGTCACCTCGGCGATGCCATACTGGTGGGCCAGCAGGATGTTTCCATCTTTCATCAGCACGGCGTCGCTGATCTCGCCCTTGTGCAGCCGGTCCTGATAGGCCCAGCTGACCTTTCCGTCCTTGACGATGAACATGCGGCGCTGCTTGCTCTGCCCGGCGTAGAAGAAGTCGTGGCGGGCGAGCGACTGGTCGATGTCCTGCGCTGCCAGTCCCACTGTCGCCAGCAGCATGATTGCTATAGCTGTCAGTTTCCTAATCATGTTATCAATAACTCCTATTCCTTTAATATGTTTTATATTCGTAGACGTTTTTTCTTTCTAATCAATCCCGAAAACAATCTTAATACCTCTCAATACTAACCACCCATTGCACGTGCTTTCAATCAAAACACATTTCCATCATACTTACAAACTAACTAAAACTAACTATAACTTATGAAAAAAACTCTATGCACCGCCCTCACGGCCGTGCCAGGTTCGCGATTCTGCGTGCAAATTTACGTATTTAGGCCGAATAGCGGCATACTATAAATCGTCAAATGAAATACCTTTTCCCGTCATCCCCCAAAATGAGCCGTCCAGCGGCCCAAAACAGACGGCCGGCAGGGCTTCCGGCCCCCAAAAACAGCACCCCGCAAAACTATTTTCAAGGCTTGAAAATAATAAACCACGTCGTGAAAATATATTTTCAAGCCTTGAAAATAATAAACCGCGGCGTGGAAATAAGAATGCGCGGCGAGTCGGGAGGACAGTGGGGGCGCTATTCCTACTTTTTTTAATAACAACGAATTAAGACAAATGACACGAATTGACACGAATGAATATCGATTTCACGAATTGTTTTTCTATTTCACGAATTTATTAATATTCCACGAATTGTGGATGATTTCACGAATTGGCTGCGCATAGGTATTATAATTCGTGAGGTTTTACAAGATTCTACGCTTAAAATACCATTATTAAAGTTAGAGACCCCACCCCCAACCCCTCCCCTTGAAGGGAGGGGAGCGGCTGCGCCGTCATTCCCGTCGGACAATGCGCCAGCCAACTCCCC
>CACZBS010000033.1 GCA_902779455.1 uncultured Prevotellaceae bacterium | reverse complement strand
GTTTTGATTATCGGGTGCAAAGGTACAAAAAAGTTTTTAAATTGATGGAACATTGATGGAACATTTTTAAGTTTTTATGAATTCTTTTGAACACTCAAAATTTTAATAATCTTTATAACATGCTGATATACAGCGTTCTATGCGTGTTTTTTAAAATCTTAGAAATTCATAATGACGGTTCGAGTCCGTCCGGGCACCCAAAAGTTAAAGTCCTGTAAGTAAACAACTTACAGGACTTTTTATATCCAAACCTTTCAAAGTTGTAGGCACATTGTAGGCACACTTTTAAAAGACACCTCAATTAACGTTTCGCAACACCCTAACAGAACCTACGATATTTTGGCAAACTCATACCTTTCGGCACCTTTATTATAACTTCTCGAGTGATTTAAACTTTATTTCATTTATAAACACATTCCTATTTTGTAAATTTAGGCTCTCTACTATATCCTTCACTAAATTTTTCTCAATCTGCACTATCTGTTCTTTGCCCTCTACTTCTACTTTCTGTTTAGCCAATAAATATTCTTCAGTGATTGTATGCGTAGAGCAAAAAAGAATAACTTGCCGTTGACAGTTAGATGCAAAATCCAACATTGTTTTAAAATCTTCTTCTTTCACTGCCTGTTGTGCAGGTTCATCCATAATCAAAAATCCCGGATGGCGCGTACCTTTAACCAAAAGCGAAAGATAGTATGCCCACAATGCTCTGATAAAATCCGAGGCAGATGAGGCAGATATTATCGGTTCTATGTTCCTCCCTTCATCTACAACAGGAAATAGTTGCTGACTTGATTTGTCATCTGTCTCTATGAACACCTGTGTTATGTCTGTCTGACTCGTATAGCCAAAATTATCCAACTCTTTCCTGAATTGGCTCTGGAAAGTTATCACAGAATTATCAGTCTTTACATCATTGTCTCTCAATTCCTTGATTTTATTTTTATTATCATCAAACTCCTTCTTGATTAGTTTCAATTCTTCGATGATTTCTTTAATTTGTCGGTTCACCTCTCCCAACTGAGCCTTTTTGTTAGATAAAGAGGACAATTGATATACATTTCCAACTACTCTTGCTTCTACATCCGTTTCTTGCCCACCCACCAGTTTCAATTCATACTCAGCCTCTTTGACAAGTTTCTCAAAGTAGAGCTTGTACATCTCCTTTTTGGCTACCGATTCTTCAAGTCTTGCCAATACCGCCTCAAGGAACTTCTTTTGGTCCTTTCTGGTTTTCTGAGATTGCTCTAACTCTTTAGCGCTGAACACATTGTTCATTGCTTGCCCAATGCCTAAAGGCTGATGGCAAGTAGGACATTCCGTTAAATCAAATCCAGTAACTATATTATTGGTTTTCAGTTGATAGTCTATATCTTTTATCTCTTTGGATATAGTTTCCAACTGTTTTCTCACCGACTTGATCTTTCTGCTTTCACTTTGCATCGACAAAAGGAATCGGTTTCTTTCTTCTTCCGTTCTTTTCAATTTTTCCTTTGTCTCAACAACTATAGGGGCTGCATTAACTGGTTTTATAATAGCATTTTGCTCCTGAAGCTGATTGATTTGGGCAGCAAGTTCTTCAAGATATTCGTCAAGTCCCTTCTGCCCATCCCGGCTAACTACAGTCAAATCATTTATATCTGTATCCTGGTCTGTGATTTGGTGTTCTAGATAGTTGATGAAAAGATTATTATATGACAAGAGAGCATTATTTTTTACCACATTTTCAGTTCAACTCTGACCAAGCACTCTATTTCTTTCCGAAAGAACCCGTATGCTGTCATAATTGGTTTCTGGGCTTATTTCTAAAAGATATTCAATGACCCTCCGCTTATAATTGTAGATATTAAAGCTTCTTACTGTCGCAAGAAAACTTGCCCATCCTCTTTTCTGTTCAATAAAACTGGCAGAAAAGACCATCTGCAAATATAAAGGATTGTAACCTGTCTGACTATTGGCCTCGACCTGCACAATTGGCAATTGCAAAAACTCAGATAAAAATTTGAAGTATCCATTATTGGCCTCATGGTTTCCTGCGGTATGAATGAAGTATTCAATTTTCTTTTCACCTTTCTTAATATCAGACAGGGGCTTGTTGTAAACCATCATGACTCCATCTTCGTTTACAACTCCTGGCTTCGTGATGATTCTTCTTAGTGTGACTGTTTCACCCTTAGAATTCGTCAGCTGAATATATACGTATGAATTATCGACATCCCAGACCTCTACAACATCACCAGTTTTTGCTATGAAATAGTCTTGTACACCCTATCCCTATGTCATCAAACTGAAGGATCCAGTTATTCTCGGTGATGTCAATGGTGATGGCAAGGTGGACGCCGCCGATGCGGTAGCCATTGCAAACTACATCGTAGGCAGGCCACCAGCAACCTTCGTCAAGACCGCTGCCGACGTAAACAAAGATGGCAACATCACCATCGCCGACGCCGTGACCATCATCAAGGGGCTTCTATAGGAAGCAGACGGCCGCCGGAACACTGACTGATAATCAGAATGTTAAGCGTGGCATTCTTGTGATAAAGGTGACAAAGTCCAGCAGAACGGAAGATGGCACCGAAGTGAACCGTACTCATCGGGCGCTTGAACCGTTCACAACAACTGTTCCATGGGGTGGAACGTTTTGTTCCGTGGGGAGGACTATTTCGTTCCATGGGGAGGAACATCCACCTTGCCCTAGCCATACGGGGTAGCACAACGGCTCAAAGAGAAGGTCTCCCCGATAGAAAAGTTCAGAATTGTTTGGCAGAAAGATTGAATTTTTGTATCTTTGCACCCAACTAGAGAAAAAGTCTGAAAGGGCTACTACCGAAAAGTCCAAATATACATGCGTCCAAAAACCGTTCGACCAATGAAACAGCGGAAGCTCACATTATCTATTTTATGCAGCTTCATGGCGATGCTGCTGACCTGCTGCCAGCAGTCCGCAGACGACAGCAGCCGTCCTGATGGCGCCGACATCGTCTACACCGAGCCAAAGGCCATGAGCATTCATCGCAATAATCCGGAACGGGCATTGGTGATAATTGATTCGGCTGTCATCGTGGGCAACATCACTCCGATGCGTGGTGAATACCTGAAGGCTATCACTCAATATGGCGGATTAGACAATTATCCCTTGGCACGACAGACATGCCTCCAACTGCTGGACGACATCGACCAGAAAGCCAACAGCAAAACGCCGAGTCGAAAAAAAACAGAAGTCGACTCCGTCACCTTGTTACGTGTCTACCAGCTTCTGACAACCATTGAACACTCCTCAGGCAACTATCCCGCTGCCATACGCTATGCCACAGAGGCATCGCGACTTGCACATAGCAGTGGAGATTTCAGCGACATCGCTTCTTCCGAAAGTTCTATAGCTAAGGCTATGGCTCATACCGGCAGGACAGACGAAGGCATCGACCGTCTGGATGCCATCCTTGAAGAGCTGCAAGAGGAAGACTCATTCCAAGGAGTCGTTGTCTACACGAACACTGCGAAGCACCTACTTCACATCCTGGTAGAGAATAATCGGCTGACCAAGATGATACCCGTGTGCGAAGCTATGCTCAAGCGCGTCAGAGAGCTGCGCGACCATCCCGACCGTTTCAGCGGCATCGCCGAGGGTTTCGACACATCGGAATTCACTGATATGGCTGAAGGTCAGGCACTTGTCTTCCTTGCTGCTGCCTACGCACGGCTGGCAAATTCTGCCGGCGACGGTATGGGACCACAGTATTTGGCAAAAGCCCGGGCTACTGAAGCCAACTTGCAACGCCTACCTTGGAGTAAAACCCTCGACTGCGAACGCATGATGAGCGGTGTATACCACTTTATGGGAGAGTTCGAACGGTTTGATAAAGCTATGGACCTCATTGCTGCCAAGATGGGAAATGATACTATCAACGTCAACAATTTCATTCGTCTCACCTCATGTTGCGTGGCAGCAAAGATGCGCGGTCGCCTCAGCGAAGCCATCGAATACCTGGAGCGAGCCAGTATCGTGCGCGACAGCCTGGATGCTCGCAACCAGCGTGAGCAGCTTAATGAGCTGGCCACCGTCTATCACCTGCAGGAAGAGCAGCTCGCACGCAAGGAAGCTGAGGCTGACGCCCGTTTCCTCCGCCTGCTGACTATAGCCATCATTGCAGGACTGCTGGCAGCCATCGCCTTCTCCGTGTATATCTTCTACAAGCGGCGCGAGACCAACAAGAAGAACCATGTGCTGGCACGCGAGATAGCCGAAACCATCAAATATAAAGAGATGTGGGAGAGCGCAAATGCCAACAGAGTCACTCTGTCACCCCCCGATGGGGATACTCCTGGCACTGGTCAGGTTCTCTCGCAAGCAGCAGAAGTAGCTCCCGAGGACGAAGAAGATTCCGACTCCGTCCTCTACCAGAAGCTCCGTGAAGTCATCCTGCGTGAGCAGCTCTACCTTGACCCGATGCTCGGCCGTCAGGCACTCGTGGAGCGCTTCAACCTGCCCAAGGAGCGCATCGGCGCAGCCTTCAGCAAAGGCAGCCCGTTCAAGTCGCTCATCGACTTCCTCACCGACTGCCGCCTGCCCTACGCAGCCAAGCTCCTCACCGACCAGCCCGATCTACCCATTGCCGACGTAGCTCGTCAGAGCGGATTCTCCAGTGCTGACACCTTCGGCCGCAACTTCAAGCAGAAGTACGCCCTCACCCCCACTCAGTTCCGGGAGCAAGTTGACATCAAGACCACATAACTTGACATCAAGACATCAAGACAATAAGAGTTGACAACAAGACATCAGGACACGAAACAGACCGTCTTGATGTCTTGCTTATTTTGTTGTCTTGTTAGTCTTGATGTCCCATCGTCTTGTTGTCTTGATATCCTCCATCTTGTTTTCTTGATGTCTCATCGCCTTGATTTCCTTCCGCGAATTCGTCTGAGACATCCGTGAATTCGTCTTTTCATCCGTGAATTCGTCTGAAAATGTCCGATTATTCGTCTAAACTATTGCGCGCATTAAAAAAATACCTATCTTTGCACCATTAAAACTACGTACGTATGCCATCAGAGACAGCCATCCTACTCATCGGTATCATCGCAGCGCTCGTCGTCCTCGTCTGCGTGCTGCTGTGGCGCAATATGCGCAACCAGCAGGAGCTACGCGACAAGAACGATGCCATCATCCGCGAGATCCGTGAGAATGTCGAGCTCCGCGACGAGCTTCGGCGCCGGCTGATTATAAATTGACGAATTAGCAATCCACAAACATACACTATTGACAATAAAACCTATTATCAACTCACTAAATAAAAACGTTATGGAAACTACAAGACACAACGACTCACCTCCTGCAAACGCAGGATTAGTGTGTAGGCAGCGCAGCAGATTGCTGAGGCTGCTTAGGGACAATGTTGGCGTGAGGAACAGGCTCTTGCTTCTGCTCGTCATGTTCTTCGCGGCTCTGCCATCGGTGAAGGCTGAAAGCTATATCACCGAACTGAAAATTCTATCAAGAGGCTCCGAAGGCGACATCAAGAAAGTAAAGGAATCTTATCAGAACCAAGGTTGGACAGTTCTTTCACAGGATTTGAACCAAGATGCCGGAGGTCAATGGATACTCTTGGCATACAAGACGAGCGATTCGGCCAACCCGGAAACGGGCTACATCACCGACATCCAAGCCTCGACAAACAACAAGAGTTCTTTCGTCAAAGCGGGAAAGACGTGGTATCAAGTTCCCCATGACGGCGGTAACGGCGACCTGAACCAGGGTGCCGAGGGCGAATTCATATACATTTACTACACGCGCGAACGTGCAAACCTGAATAATCATTACGGTACGAAGCGCGTCCTGAGCAAACTTACCACCTCGGACAACACCAACAGCAGCGACGGAAACGGCACAGACAACTATGGCCCTATGTACTGGATTGAAACCTTCAGCGGGCCCTGTGACCTGAACAAAGGTGCCGGTGGCAAATTCATCTACCTCAGGCTCTACTTCAAAGAACAGACGCTGTCGATCAAGAATCATCCTGAGTTCTATGAAGACCTCGTCTATAACGGCAAGGCTCAGGGGCTGCTGAAGACAACGCCCTCGAACTACGGAACGATGGAATACAGCGTCGACGGCGGCTCGTGGACCACCAGCCCCACGGCGGAAACCGTTGGCAGCCACACGGTGAAATACCGCCTCAACGGCGGCTCATATGCCAACAACAGCGCCGAGTCGAGCAAGACAGTGACCATCAGCCCGCCTACCGTGATGGCCTCAAGCCTCGAAGGCGTGTTCAACCAAGAGGCACGCAACGTGGTGCTGACCTGGAACGTTGCCAACATTCCCGGCAACTATACCGACTACAAGTGGGTGGTGTATCGCGGCGACGAAAAACTGGGCACGGTAACGTCGAATGCAGCCCGACCATTCACATACACTGACACCAGCTTCGAGAACGAATCGTCGTTTACCTACTACGTCTATTACGTCTCGAACACCTGGAACGAGGACACAAAGAAGGACGAATGTAAGGCACAGACGAAAACGATAAGCACCACCCGCACGGTGCCCGTCACCAACCTGAATGCCGAGAGTCAGGACGACCGCATCGTGTTCACCTGGACGTCCGACGCCTATCCCGAAGGCTGGGGCAACGTGTTCAACATCTACGTGGACAATGAGACCGAACCCATAGCCACCATCACACCAGGCGACAAACAGACGAACTTCCAGTGGGAGCACCGCTCCACCGACCAGCACGCCGACCGGCAGACGAAGGTGGATGCCGTGACGGGCGTTCACTTTGTGGAGGAGCCCCTGAGCGCCTGTTCGCCACACAATTACCGCATAGAAGGCGTCATCGGAGAGAAGACACTCAACGAGGCGTCGGTAAGCAATAAGGGCGTAGGCAACGGGACGCGTATCTACGAGTTCGAGGCCAGCAAGGGCAGCTA
Organism: uncultured Prevotellaceae bacterium; assembly: GCA_902779455.1. GTDB lineage: Bacteria > Bacteroidota > Bacteroidia > Bacteroidales > Bacteroidaceae > Prevotella. Next base: position 31,198 of record CACZBS010000033.1, on the reverse strand, counting down.
TGCCGGTATCGTGAAGTTGTCGTGGCATGTGGATGCGCTCAGTGTCTCCGGGTCAAAGACCTACATCATCGAACGGCGCCATGCAGAGAAGGAAAACGAGACTTGGACCACACTCCAACGCATGAACAGCGCCGACGAATATGTGTTCTTCACCGACGAGACACCCCTCCCGGGCGTCTATTACGACTATCGCCTGACGCTAGTTGACAAGTGTGACAACGGACAGGAGATCAAGACCGAGACGTACAACATCGGCTTTGCACAGACCACAGGCACCGTGAGCGGACGCATCACCTTCGGAACATCGGGCGTGGCAGTGGCTGACGTCGACGTCGTTGCCAAGAAAACGGGCGAGTCGAGCGCCGACCAGGCACAGTATCAGGCTATGCACTTCACGGCCGACAACGGCACCGTGGCATGGGAGTATCCCTCTGCCAGCTATGCCAAGGACAAGTTCGACAAAGGCAACTTCTCCATTCAGCTGTGGATGATGCCCGAGGAATTCCGCAGCGTATGGTTCGCACGCCTGCGCAACGGCATGGGCCTCGCCATGTACAACAGCGGACAGTTGCTCTTCAACGACGGCAGCAAGAACTACGAATTCGACCTCAGACTGCATAAGGGCGAGTACAACCACGTGACGCTGACGCGCAACGGCAACGACCTGGCCTGCTACCTCATCCAGACCGATGCCGACGGCAACCCGCAGCTCACGGCCGACACGCTGCAGCTGGACGGCGACATGAACCTGGGCGAGACCAGCAGGTTCGAGCTCGGCTACTTCAAGGGCTATGTCGACGAGTTCCGCCTCTGGACAAAAAGCCTGACGAAGGACGAGGTGCAGAACAACTACGACCACCTGCTTGTGGGCAACGAGAAGAGCCTGGAGACCTACTGGACCTTCGACGAGGGTCTGAAAACACAGTTCTTCGACTACTCACGCGACGGTACCGTTTATAACAACCACCACGGCAAGATAGGCAGCAACGCCAAGCCCGACACCCGCACTCCCGAGCGCCTGGCACTGAAAGCCAAGACTGACGTGGACGGCAACTACATCATCCAGGGCGTGCCCTTCTCAGGCGAAGGCACTACCTACGCCGTCATTCCGCAGCTGGGCATCCACAAGTTCAACCCCACACAGCAACTGCGCTACGTGAGCAGCAACTCGCTGGTACACAACAACACCAACTTCGAGGACATCTCGTCGTTCCCCGTCAGCGGATACGTCTATTACGCCGGCACCGACTTCCCCGTGGAGGGCGTCACCCTCTACGTCGACGGCAGCGTGTGCTCGCGCAGTGGCGAAATCATCCAGACCGACGCCAACGGTGCTTTCGAAATCAACGTGCCCATCGGCGACCACTTCATCACCGTAGCCAAGAGCGGACATGTGTTTGCCAAAGGCGGACGCTTCCCTGAAGACCCCAGCGGACTGAACGAAAATAAAGAGCCGTTCAATGGCAAAGTCACCAATCTGGAGTTCTCCGACGAGACGCTGGTCAACTTCACCGGACGCATTGTGGGCGGCAGCATCCAGGGCGACAAGCCCGTAGGCTTCGGGCTGAGCAACAACAACATCGGCGTGACCCAGTTGGTGCTCACACCACCGGGCAACTACCGCATGAACGTGGACGTGCAAAAGAAAGAGGGCGTGATCGACATCCAGAACAACAAGAACGACGTCCCCGTAGCATCGGCCACCGAACGCATCAACAGTAACTCGGTCCGCAAAGGAGGCGAAACAATCGCCGACTGTCAGAAGATCGTCATACAGACCGACCCCGAGACGGGCGAGTTCTCTGCCATGCTGCCACCCATCAAATACAATATCAGCAGCATGACGGTAATGAAAAACTCCGCCATCGATTTCGGCGACCAGCAGGAAGTCGACCTCTCCAACCCGAACATCGTCTTAGCCGACACGCTCTACGACGAGAGCCGCGAGAACTACCAGCTGTACGAGTACAACACCTGCCTGAAGCAGACCTACCACAGCCTGCCCACGTTCAGCGTGCGGCAGCAGGGCCGCACCGACGGCTCGTTCGGCATCAGCAGCTATAAGTACTCCGACGAAGTCAGCGAACAGACCATCGACGACATCTACACGGCCGAGAACGGACTGGTGACCTACAACTACGGCGTCGACGGCCACAAGGCACCCCTGTTCGTGATGAAGGATAACTACACCTTCCTGCTCGAAGGCTACGAGGAGTACGTCAATGCCGACAACGGCCAGGCCGACAACGTGCCACTGGCTGGCAGCATCGTCACCATCAGCAACGCACTCTCGTCGGCACAGAGCGTATATGTTGAGTCGGGAACAGTCAACGGCGAGAACGTCGAACCCGGACAGGTGGTCGACTTGAAGAGCAACCAGCTGCAGCTCGATGACGAGGGCAAGGCCACCTACAAGTGGAAGGCCGGACTGCCCAACATCGCAGAGCCATACACCCGCACCATCTCCATGACCTACGACATCGACGGACGTACCCACGAGTGGGTCGGCAACGGCATGGAAGGCATCGTACTGGGCGAGCTGGGAACAGGCAACAACTTCGTAACCACCGGACCGCAGAAACTGGAAATGATCCTGCGCGACCCGCCAGGCACCAACTCGTTCGCAGAATGGAAGAAGGGCAGCGCCACCACCAGTACTACGGTGCTGGGCAACACCATGGTGGAGAACTTCTCGGCAGGCGTCAAGCACAGGTTCGGATTCAAGCAGAACATCATCATCGGCACACCTGCAGCAGGTACGCTCGAGGAAATCGAGTCGAAGGACGACCTTGAGGTAGGCGCCAAGATGGAGTCGGAACTCGAGGACAGCAAGACCTACGTGTCCACCACCACCGTCACACAGACCATCAGCACATCGGCAGCACCCGAGTACGTTGGTGCACAGGGCGACGTCTACGTGGGACGCTCCACCAACCTCGTCTTCGGCAAGGCTCGCAACGTAGGTTTCCAGCGCCAGTCGGACAACAGCATGAAGATAGGCCTGGAGGACATCACCACCACCAGCATGGACTTCGGCACCATGTTCATGTACACGCAGAACTACATTGAAAACGTTCTCATACCCAATTATGAGCTGCTGCGCAACAGCCTCATCACCACTACCGACCAGGCTACCATCGACAGCTATACCAACACCACCGACCACTACGTCTATCTCACCACACTCGGCAAGGACGACCCGCACTTCGGCGAGACCGGGACATTCAAGACCTTCGAGCCCGACCCCATGAATGTCAGTGGAACGGCCAACGACAACGTGCTCACCTACAACACCGAAATCGAAAACTGGCACGAATTCATCGCTGGCAACGAAGAGGCCAAGGTGAAGTCCTTCGATAAAAGGAAAGACTACCTCATAGGCGACAATATCTCATTTGACAGCGGAACCTCCTACAGCTACGAAGTAGAGGTGGCGGACGAAAACACCACCACGCGCGAATGGAGCGTCAAAGCAGGACTGGTCGTCGATAACACCTTCGGATTAAACATCAAGGGCTTCGGACTCGAGGTGCATCTGCAAGACGAGACCATGGGCGGACGACACGAGGTACACTCCGACGGCACCACCGAAACAACGACGTTCAGCTACACCCTGGCAGAGGACGGCGACGACGACGCATTGTCGGTGGACGTGCTGGGATACGACGGCTTCGGACCTATTTTCCACACCCGCGGTGGACAGACCTGCTGTCCGTATGAGGGAGAGGAACGTACCAAGTACTACGTAGACGACAAGGGAAATCATCCCGTCATCATGGAGGCTACGATGCAGATTGAAGTGCCACAGATCAACGTCGACGTGCCCATCCTCAGCGACATACCCACTGGCGGCACGGCCGACTACACGCTGCGGCTCTCCAACGCATCCGATATCGACGAGGACGTCTACTACCGGCTGCTCGTCGACGACGAGTCCAACCCCGACGGCGCCAACCTGACGATTGACGGAAAGCCCGTCACCGACAGCCGCGTCATCAAGATTCCCGCAGGACAGACGGTCACCAAGGCGCTACAGCTCAAGCAGACCAACACCAGCATCCTCGACTACGAGGACATCGCGCTCGTGCTCGCATCGCAGTGCCAATTCGACCCGACCAGCACCTGGGACGTCATCGCCGACACCGTCAAGATCTCGGCCCACTTCGTGCCATCATCGTCGGAGGTGGATCTCGCACTATCCAACACGCTGATGAACACCGAGACGGGCTCCGACCTCACCCTGACATTCTCCGGCTTCAACCGCAATTACCGAGGACTGAAAGCCTTCCGACTGCAGTACATGCCGCAGGGAGCTGCCGACTGGATACAGTTCCACGAATACGTGGTCAATACTGCTGACGTGACAACCAACAACGAGATACTGCCCGCAACAGGGGCCTCCGTCAGCTACACACTGCCCATGGCTCAGTTCAACGACGGCAGCTATCTCTTCCGAGTCGTCTCAGCCAGCACCTACGGCACCAGCGAGGTCTATTGCTACAGCGACGAGATAGCCCTGACCAAGGACATGCAGCGGCCCACGCCGCTCGGACTGCCCGAGCCTTCCGACGGCATACTCGAGGCCGGCGAGGATGTCAGCATCACCTTCAACGAAAACGTCGTGAAAGGCGCACTCACCAAGACCGCCAACTTCAAGCTGACAGGTATACTCAACGGCTCACCAGTAGCCCACGAGACAGCACTGCGCGCTACCGGCGGCGAGAGTCCGACAGCACAGACGGAGGCTGGTGTCACCCTGTCAGGTAAGGACTTTGCCTTCGATATGTGGGTCAATGTCCAGGGGGCAGGCACACTGCTCAGCCACGGAATCGGCACGTCGAAGATGACTATCGCCACCGACGACCAGGCCCATCTCATTGTCACACTCGGCAACGACACCTACACCGCTCAAGGTGATGGGCAATCACCGGCACCGACCATACCCACCGACAAATGGGTATTCCTCACCGTCAGCTACCAGCAGGCCGACGACGGCGGAAAGCTCTCCGCTGCCGTAGCCTCCGACAGCGAGACCATACACTTCTTCAACGACAAGCCCGTCGCTAAGTACGATGGAGACGGACCGCTTGCCGTAGGCAAGGGCCTCAACGGTGCCATCCACGAGCTCCTGCTCTGGGACGAGGCACACGACCTCACCACCGCCTTGGCCGACCGCTCCGTCACCAAGAGTCCCTCCACGCGCCACCTCATCGGATACTGGAAGATGAACGAGGGCGAAGGAACCACCATCCGCGACTACGCACGCAACCGACACATGACCATGCCCACAGAGAACTGGTATCTCAACAACGAGAACATCGGCGTAACGCTCGACGGAGAGCATCGCATCAGCATCGAAGCCTCCGCCCTGCAGCTCCTGCCTAACGACGACTACGCACTCGAATTCTGGATGCGCGGCGAAAAGCAGCAAGCCGAGGCACAGCTCCTGCAGATGGGCGACGTCGCACTATGGGTCAATACCGACGGACAGCTGCAGCTCAACGGCAAGAACGCCTACGCGCCCGACGCTGACGCCACAGCCATGACCACCTCTGCCGGAAACATCCTCGACAACGCCTGGCACCACATCGCTCTCAGTGTGCTCCGCCAAGGTGCCGCCGCCGTCTATGTCGATGGCAAGCGCGTGCTCACTACCAACGCCGCTAACGTTGGAACCATCAACACCAACCAGCTCATCGTAGGCGCTAAGCGCACCTCAGTCATGTCCGACGAGATCGGCCAATACGCCTTCGAACGGCCCTTCAAGGGCACCATCGACGAGCTGCGGCTCTGGAGTGCATCCATGAATGCCGACCTCCTCGCTAAACAGCGGAAGATGCGCCTCACGGGAACAGAGGACGGACTGATGGCCTACTTCCCCTTCGAGAAGAAAACCATTGACAGCTACAGCCAGATCGTCACCGACGGCAACGACGAAGACCTCACGGGAACTGGTATCAAGGCACAGCTCATCCCCCTTACTATCGTAGCTCCCTCGGCAGCCGGAGGAGATGTTACCCCGACCTACTCACCCGACGCTCCCGCCCTGCGCACCAAGCCTGTCGAGACCAATGTAGGATTCTCCTTCACGGCTTCTGACAACAAGATCGTCATCACCGTCGACGAGGACCCTGCCACCATCGAAGGCTGTACACTGAACTTCACAGTACGCGATGTCAGCGACCTCAACGGCAACTACTCGCTACCAACGACATGGAGTGCCTTCGTCAACTGCAAGCAGCTTGTCTGGAAGGATGACGAACTGGCCGTAGAACAGCCAGCTAACACATCCAGTACAATGAGCGCTACCATCGTCAACAAGGGCGGCAGCATGCAGATGTGGACGCTAAGTGGCATGCCGGCATGGCTACAGGCAAGCGCCGAGAGTGGCACCACCAATCCGCTGGCCGAGACGAAGGTGACCTTCACCGTCACCGAGTCGACACCCATCGGCAAGTACGAGGAGACCATCTACCTAACCGGCACCGACGGCATCGAAGTGCCGCTGACAATCCGCGTCACAGTCAAGGGTAAGGAGCCTGACTGGGCAGTGAACGAGAACGATTTTGAAGGCTCTATGATCCTCATCGGTACCCTTGAGATTCTGGGTGTGCCCAGTGAGGACAGCGACGACATCGTGGCTGCATTCGTAGACGGCGAGTGCCGAGGCCTGGCACGTCCGGAATACAACCAGCGCTACGACCGCCACCTGCTCTCTATGGACATCTACGGCAATAACGACGAACTGAACAAGGATGTGACCTTCAAGGCATACGATGCCTCCACGGGTGTCACCTATCCCGTGATCGTCACCAGCGAGGATGTGAACTTCCAAGTCGACAGAATGTACGGCAAGCCTGCCGTTCCCGTGATACTCTCAGCTGTCGACATCCAGGAGCAGTTCACGGCGCTCGCCAAGGGATGGAACTGGCTCTCGCTGAACGTCACCCTCGACGAGATGACCGTTCCTGTCGTGTTCAAGGACCTCTCAGCCAGCACTTCACTGGTGAAGAGCAAGAAGATCTCCATGATGAACTACGACGGCACCTGGTATGGTCAGTCCATCGGACTCAACAACTCGGAGATGTACAAGGTGCAGATGAGCCAGGCCGACAACCTCCATATCATGGGCAAGAAGGTCGATCCTCAGGCAACGCCCATCACGCTCATCCCTGGGTGGAACTGGGTGGCATACAACGGATCGCAGACCATCAGCATCACTGACGCAATGGCCGACATGGATCCTCGCGACGGCGACGTGGTGAAGGGACAGCGTGGCACGGCCATGTACGACGGCTACGAGTGGTTCGGCGGCCTCAAGTCGCTTGTCCCCGGCCAGGGATACATGATTCAGACCACTGACGCACGTACGTTCCGCTATCCGAAGGCAGTCTCTGCAGCGGGTGCACGAATGATGACCAGCTACGATGAGGCTCCAAGCCACTTCGCGCCTGTCGACTGCCACCTCTATCCCAGCAATATGACTGTCGTGGCACAGGTGCTCGTCAATGGAGTCCCTGCCGCCGGCATCGAGGTTGGAGTGTTCGACAAGGAGGAGTGCAGGGCTGCAGCCGTCACCGATGCAGACGGGCTTGCAGTGCTGACCATCCCCGGCGACGGTCACGCCACAATGACGTTCCGTGTCTATGACGGCAGCCAGACTGCAGCATGCAACGAGACGCTCCCCTACGAGAACGATGCCATCCAAGGCTCACGACGCAGTCCGTTCGTCGTCGGCGTCTCGCCGACCGGCATAGAGACCCTTACACAGCAAGACAGCGACAGCATGCTCTATGACCTCCAGGGCCGCCGAGTATACCGACAGACGGAAGGCGTACAGCGCTCTACGCTGAAGAAGGGTGTCTATATCGAGGACGGCCAGAAGAGAGTAAAGAAGTAATCACATAAAAATACGAAAATGAAAGCAATGAAGAAATTCAACTGGTTGCTGGCGCTCCTCATCATGGGGAGCACCAGCCTGAAGGCACAGCAGAACAACGACCCGTTCCCGGAGCCCGCATCAGAGCAGAGCTCAACAAACATGACCGTATGTGCACAGGTATTCATCGACGGTACGCTCCAGGAGGAAGGCATCGTGGCAGTCTATGCCGCCGACGAGATAAGGGGAAAGGCACCGATTAAAAGTGATAAGCACCTTGCCATCATCACTGCGTGGGGCAATGGCGGCGAGGCACTTCATTTCAGAGTCTTTGTCCGCGGTGGCGTCATCGAGGTGGACCAAGGGCTTACCTATACGGTCGACGGTGTGCAGGGATATCCTAACACCCCCTATGCCATCAACCTGACCGCCCCCATCACCAGCAAGCTCACAGAAGAGGGCTATGCTACCACATGCCTGCCCTTCAACACTAGGATCCCCGACGGTGTCTCAGCATTCTGTGCAAAGGGACTCGTAGACGACAAGCTTGAGCTGGAGAAGATCACAGGCGGTGTGATTCCCAAGGAGACGGGTGTACTCGTCAAAGGAAGCGGTGAGAGCATCACATGGGGCACTACCGTTGCCAAGCCTACAGCTGATGTCAGTGCCAACAAGTTCACAGGAACACTAGAACCGAAGGAGGTGACCGAAAAAAGTGTGCTCACCCTGGGTTACACCACAAAGGACGGGGAGAAGAAGCTGGGATTCTGGTGCTACACGGGTACCACCATCGCCGCCAACAGGGCCTACATCGCCGACTTCACGGCCGGGGCACGCGGTGTGACATTCGACTACGTCACGCTGACGGCTGTCGCTGAGGTGAAAGGAACGGATGCCACGGATGCCGTCGTATACGACCTGCAGGGACGGCGAGTCAACACGCTCAAGCCCGGCCTCTACATCCGTAACGGCAGGAAATACATAGTCAGATAGTCATTTATCATTGACCATTGAATATTGACCATTAAAAAGTAAAGTCATGAAAAAGAACTATATAAGACCCAGAATGGACATCGTCACCCTGCGCACAGCCACCAGCTTACTAGAGGTTATCAGTGCAGACCCCACACAATACACTGATGAGAACTTCAGCCGATATCGTAACAGAAAAATCTGGGACGACGAAGAGGATGAAGAAGAAGAGGATGAAGAAGAAGACTGGTACTAAGTCCATAATGAAGGACAGACAGACCTCATAGTGAAAGAGGGTGTGTCAAAATAGGCACATCCTCTTTTTGTTTACTTTCCTACATAGCATCTTAGGTTAAGTTTAGCTTAATTCCTGCAAAACAGTTGCTAATTAACGTGAGTCCGACGAATTCAGGTTGGTTTAGAAAAAAGAATAGACGACAAGGGCTGGATGGCTATGATGCCTATCCAGCCCTTGCGGTTTATGAGTGACAGATGAAACAAACCTAAGGGTTTACAATGCCCTGTCCAGCATTTCGCTGACATCGGCCCCTTCAGGCTGCGGCTGCCAGCGACTCATCAGTTCGCAGACCACCACGCCCGCGGCATTGGTCAGCCTGTGGAGGTAGCCGCCGTCGGCAGTGCGCGACATGCGGCACGTCAGGTTGTCGTCAAGATAGGTCTCGTGCAGCCAGTGGACCACGAGCGACGAGAGCGTCTGCGAGGCCAGCACCTCGTCGGGCATCGTCAGCAGGGCGATGCTGACGTAGCTGCGGTTGCTGACGTGGAAGTTGAAGTCGAGGTCGAGGTGTGTGGCGCGATGGTCCATCGTCATGTCCGTCGTCTGCGGATTGGGGAACCGTATCTTCTTGTGGCTGGCCGTCATCAGCTGCGGCACCACCGTCAGCTGACCCACCAGGAAATCCGTCGGCTCCAGCCGCTTGGTGTCGAGGTTCAGGATGTTCCACTGGCTGGTGCCCGAGGCTATCAGCTGCTCATCGCGCTTGCGGACGATGCGGAAGTCGCAGTAGATGCGGAGCGATGTCAGTTCGCTCACCCATAGCTCCACGGTGAAGTCCTCCGACCAGTAGGTCACTGTCGGCTGGACATCCATCTGCACCTCCGTGATGACCCACATCCGCCGCTGTTTGACGATGTCGAACGCTGCGACATGATGGATGGTCATCAGCCGCGCGAAGCTGTCCTGAAAGTACATCAGCAGGGCATTTGGCGTAAGCCTGTACGTTGGCGTGATGTCGGATGCCGTCGCTGTGTAAGTGTGTCTGTATTTTCCGTCTGTTAACATAGTGTATTGATAGTGAAGAGTGAGGGCGTGTGTTTAGCATGCCATGAGATAAACCGTCAGCTCGACAAGCAGGCAGACGGCGCCGCAGCAGTCGCCTGTGTATCCGCCCAGCCGTCGCCATATGAGCATGTAGAGGAAATACATGACGAGGGCGGGGATGAAGATGACGAGCTCCCAGGCGACGTCAGTCTGCCAGATGAGCAGGGCCATCGGCAGCAGCCCCTGCAGGGCCAGCAGGATGCCGGCCGTCGTGGAGGGACGACGGTAGACGATCTTCGACTTAGCCTGTTCGGCCGTCCGCGCATAGGGCATCATCATGACCAGCTGGCTGGTGGCCATCTTGCTGTAGGGGTCGGCGGCGAGGATGCACAGGGCAGCCAGTCGCGTCGGCATGGCATAGAGGCAGCAGAAGAGCAGCAGGACGTAGACGACGAGCGCCAGCACGCCGTAGGTGCCGATGTGAGAGTCCTTCATGATGTCGAGGATGCGCTGGCGGTTGTTGCCTCCGCCACCGAATCCGTCGACGAAGTCGGCCAGTCCGTCCTCGTGGAGGGCACCCGTGGTGAGCATGCGCACGACAATGGCCAGCACGACGGCCACGGCCGTTGGGAAGACCATCGAGCCGAAGTAGAGCGTAGCGGCCATGAGTCCGCCCGTGAGCCATCCTACGAGCGGCCACCACTCGACGACGCTGTCGTAGCTCTCGCGTGAGGGCTGGTGGATGCGCCATAGTGGCAGGCGTGTGAAATAGATAAATGCGGCCCAGGGGCGGTCGATCAGTTTATAGTTCATAGTTTATAGTTAATAGTTCATTGTACATTATTCATTGTTCATTGTTCATTGTTCATTGTACATTATTCATTGTTCATTGTACATTATTCATTGTTCATTGTACATTATTCATTGTACATTGTACATTATTCATTGTACATTGTACATTATTCATTGTACATTGTACATTATCCATTGTACATTGTACATTGTACATTATCCATTGTACATTGTACATTATCCATTGTACATTATCAAAAGTATTTCGTGATGGCCGCCTTGTCGAAGGTGTTCATCTCGTTCACCATGCGCACGGCCGAGTCGACCAGCGGATAGGCGCAGAGGGCACCCGTGCCCTCACCCAGCCGCAGGCCCAGGCGGAGCAGCGGACGGGCGCCAAGCACGTCGAGCAGGCGCTGATGGCCACTCTCGTCGCCGCAGTGGGTGAAGATCATGTAGTCCTGTGCGGCAGGACAGAGTCGCACGGCAGCCAGCGCGCAGGCCGTCATGATGAATCCGTCGACGAGCACGAGCATGCGGCGCTCAGCGGCTCGCAGCATGGCCCCGACGGCCGCCACCATCTCATAGCCGCCAAAGGTGCGTATGGCGTCGGCCGCCGTGAAGCCGAAGCTGAACATCGGATAGGTGGCCACGGCCCTCGTCAGCACGTCCTGCTTATGGCGGATGCCGGCCTCGTCGAGCCCTGAGCCGGCCCCTATGCACTCGCTCAGGGGGATGCCTCCGAAGAGGCTCATCCAGATGCTCGACGGCGACGTGTTGGCGATGCCCATCTCACCGATGCTGACGACATTACAGCCCTCAGCGGCGCAGTCGTCGACGAGCGCGGCGCCGATGGCGAGCGTCTGCTCATATTCGGCCTCCGTCATGGCGGGCTCATAGAGGAAGTTGCGGGTGCCGCGCCTCACCTTGCGGTCTGTGATGCCCTCCACGCCCGAGAGGTCATGGTCGACGCCCACGTCGACGATGCGCAGGTGGAAGCCGTGCTGACGGCAGAACATGTTGCAGCCGCCACCCCCACGCGTGAAGTTGATCATCTGCTGCCACGTGACCTCACGGGGCGACAGGCTGACGCCCTCGCGCTCGATGCCGTGGTCGCCTCCCAGCAGCAGGTGGCAGGGGTGCTGCAGCGTGGGGCTGAGCGTCTGCTGGACGAGGCATATCTGCAGGGCCAGCTCCTCGAGTCGTCCGAGCGAGCCCTTGGGTTTGTTCAGGTTGTCGATATGGCGCTGGATGTCAGCTGCCAGCCGCCTGTCAGGGCGTTCGATATTGAAGTTCATTTTCACGTAAATGTTTCTATTTCACTTTGATACTGATGCCGCTCACCATGAGCACGACCTCGTCGGCCCGACGCGCGACATACTGGTTCATCCATCCCTGCAGGTCGGTGAAACGCCGCTGCAGGGCATTCTCGCTGACGCCGCCAAGGCCGATCTCGTTGGTCACGAAGATGAACGTCGCGCCGGGCTGGCTGACCAGGCGGTCGAACTCGTCCTTGGCTTGCTGCAGGGCCCGGGCGACGTCGTTGTCGTCTTCAAAGAAGAAGAAGTTGGTCAGCCAGAGCGTGATGCAGTCGACGACCACCACACGCCCCGCGACGTCGTGCTGGCTGAGCCACATGGGCTCCTCGATGTTGGTCCACTGGGGGCCGCGGCGCTCCTGATGGCGCCTCACCCGCTCGCGGAACTCGTCGTCCCAGACGCGGGCCGTGGCCATGTAGACGGGGTCGGCAGCCAGCCCCAAGGCCATCTGCTCGGCATATTCGCTCTTGCCTGAGCGCTGTCCGCCCGTGATGAGTATGACGCGGCTCTCCTTCATATCTCGATGCGCTCTATGCCGCCATAGCCCACCTGATTCTGATAGGCGTCGGCCAGTTGGAACAATCCGCCGTAGAGGCCCGCACAGACGAGCACCCCGCCGTGGGCAAAGACGGCCACCCGGCGATAGTCCTGCTGACGGAGCTCGTCGAGGAAGTCGCCGACCCGCCGGCGCAGCATGGGGAAGCTCTCGCCGCCAGGCGTCGGCAGCCGCAGGTAGTCGTCGAACCACCGGCGCGCGTAGTCGTCCGTCAGCTCGGCATAGGGGCGCATCTCCCACTCCCCCATCGACATCTCCTTCAGTCGGTCGTCGGGCTGGGCGTCGCCATGACCGCAATATTCAGCCAGCAGGCGGGCTCGCCTCAGCGGCGAGGCAAAGACGGCGTCGAAGGGTTCATAGGGCGCCAGTGCAGCCTTCGTCATGGCCGCCTCCTGCTCGAAGGTCGGGGCCACGTCGACGTCGCTCTGCCCGTAGCAAGTGCCTGGGGGAACGTCGACGCTGGTATGTCTGATAAGTATGATTTCCATATATAATATAGGTAATAACAGTGCAAAGGTACAAATATTTTAGAAAAATATGAACTTTTCTTCAAATAAATTTGGTGGTTTCAGGAAAAATGCGTACTTTTGCACCCGCAATCGCTCATCAGGCGCCTGTGGCGGAATTGGTAGACGCGCCAGACTTAGGATCTGGTTTCTCCCGAAGTGCAGGTTCGAGTCCTGTCAGGCGCACGCACAAAAATTACATTGTCGGCATAGCTCAGCTGGTTAGAGTATCACCTTGACATGGTGGGGGTCCTTGGTTCGAGTCCAAGTGTCGACACAAAACAAATCTCCAAGTCGTTGAAAATCAACAACTTGGAGATTTTTCTTTTCCTGTTTTGGCGTCATTTTGGCGTGATTATAGGTTTTTGGCGCTCCTTAGACCCTATTTTTGAAGTTTGCAATCTCAGGGTTTACAAATGGAGGGATTACTGCCCTACTTCTATTAAAATCCATTAAACCAAATTAAATTCACTCGTAGCGTCCGAGCCTGGCCAGACAGCGTGACTTCACATAGAGCGTTTCCTGGCATTGGTGGGGTAGAACTATTTGCCACCCCATCAAAGACCTTCATAAGCATGTCAGAGAATGGTGTCTGGATAGAGAGACAGGAACCTTCGCTTGAACCGACACCTAAATGATTATCGTTGAACGCGGATGATTCGGATTGCACGGACGAGAAAGGCGGTGGGTTTCGGCTGAAACGTGGCGGGTTTTGAACGAAGCCCACCGCCTTTTCACATGATATACATGTGTTGTTGTTTTACAGATCATTATACTATTTCAGCTCCGGCCACCCGTCAGCCGTCCACGAGATGGGACGCTGAATGAGCATCGCGGCTCCGTTTTGGGTGGCGCTATAGCCATGGCAGACGAAGATGTCCTCGCCGTCGAATGTGTAGGCGGCACAATGACCGGCTGCCTCCCACTGCTTCTTGTCACCCTCCAAGAAGAGTGTGCCGCCGCCGTTGGCCATGTCCTTGCCCGTGCGGTCGAGGTAGGGGCCGCTGACGTTCTTGCTGCGTCCGACGGCTACACGGTAGTTGCTCTTGGCACCGCGACAGCAGTAGTCCCACGACACAAAGAGATAGTAGTAGCCGCCGTGCTTGAAGATGAACGGGGCCTCAATGGCATTGGTACCGGCAAAACGCGACGTGGGATTAGGCTCCGTGGGTTTGAAGCTTGTGTCGTAGCGGCGGGCAATGGTGCGTGGCACCTCTCCTTTGGCGATGTGCATCGTAGAGACGAGCCGCGCCAGCTGGATGCCGTCCCAGAATGAGCCCCAGACGAGCCAGGGCGTATCCTGGTCGTCGATGACGAAGTTAGGGTCGATGGCGTTCCAGTTGTCGCCCGTCCACTTGCCGTCGGCATCGCGTTTCCGCTCGTGCGAAGTGACGATACAGCCCTCGTCCTTCCACATATTAGAGCGCAGTGAGCGGCTACTCAGCAGTCCGATGGCCGAGCCGTTCTTGCCGAACGTCGAGCAGCTATAGGCCATCCACCACTGTCCGTGCCACTGGATAACGTCGGGTGCCCAGACGTGGTTGCCGAAACCCGGCACAGAGTCGGCGGCCCAGCTCGGTATGACGCTCATCACGGGCTGGCGTGAGACGGTCCACGTCTTGCGGTCCTTGGAGGTCATCTGCTGGATACCCATACCCGTGGCATAGATGTAATATGTGTCGCCATCACGGGCCATCACGGGGTCGTGGACCATAGGCGTCTCAGTAGCGTAGTTATCGCGTTGGAAGCCACGGCGACGATCCTGCTGGCCGGTAGGCTGAACAGAGGCAGAAAGACCCTCCACCTTCACGCGCATGATGGTGAACGACATGGGGGCGAACTCGTAGCTGAACTGCTTGCCGAACTTGCCGTAGAGGGTGGTTTGCGGTGCAAGCTTCGTGGGCTGCTCGAAGGTATTCTCGTCCTGGGCATTGCCGCTGAGGGTGATAACGCGGCCCGTGGGCATCACGTTGCTGGTACCGTCGATGGTGAACGAGCGGCGGTACGTCTGCTCGGTGCCGTTGACGACCTTGATGATGAGTTCGCCGGTCTGCTCGTCGTAGCCTGTCTGACAGATGTGGCGGGTCAGGCTGGCCGGTTTGGCCGAGAGTATCTCCTTGCCGTCCATGAAGAGGGTGACGAGCTGGGGCGTGACCGTGATTTTCACGTCGTACCATTTGCCGGTCTCAACGGTCTGCGGCACCTGTCGGCCCAGCACGTCGCTGGTACGTCCGCGGCGGATGGGCTGGATGGCCGACGTGCGGTTGTTCCAGCCGCCGATGTTCACCGCATAGCCGTTGCGACCGCGCTCGTCCATGCCGTAGTAGATGAAGAAGCCCTCGCTGCCACCCGTCTTGCGGGCCTGCAGCTCCAGTGTGTAGGCGTTGCTGCTGAACGAGGGGAGCAGCGACAGCGTGAGCTGCTCGTTGCCGGTCTGGGCCAGGGCATCGCCGCTGACGGTCCACTCGCCGCGCTGCTTCTGGAACTGCGCCGGACTGAATGTCGTTGTCTTGCCGTCGGCTGTTGTCACCTTGACATGGCGGTACTCGCATTGCGTGGCGTAGCTGCCCAGTCCGACGGTGCCGGCAGCGAAAGGCGCGGTCTCGCCGGCGGTCGTTGTCTCGCTGACGAACACATTATACGTCGGGCGATGCTCGGCAGCCATCTGCTGGACGTAGTAGGAGGCACGGCCATAAACCTCGCTGCTATTGATGTGGATGAGGTTGCAGGGCCAGTCGCGGCGGTTCTCGTTCTCGAAGAGCGGCGCATACGACGACATCTTCACCACGTCGCTGTTGCGCTCCATGCCCATGATGAAGGCGGCCTCGCTGAGTGCGGCCAGCAGATTGCCGGCTCCCACGCCGCCGTTGCAGGCATACTCACCGACGTAGATGTCGTGGGTGCGGGGCGCATCGTCGAACAGGTGGTTGTTGGCAAAGAAGAAGTTGGGGTCGCGGTACCAGTGGGGGTCAACCATGTACTGGCCGGGAATCTGCTCCAAGAGGCGGTCGGTATGTCCGAGGGTGTTGATGAACGTGATCTGCGGATACTCAGCCTTCAGTCGCTTGAAGATGTAGTTGAAGTGGGTGACGTACTCCGGCCCTACGTTCTCGTTGCCTATCTCGACATACTTCAGCGGGAAGGGTCTGGGGTGTCCGGCCTCGGCGCGCATCTTGGCCCACTTGTTGCGGGCGGGGTCGGCCAGGGCGTAGTCGATGGCATCGCGGAAGTCCTGGACGACGGCATCCATGTCGGCATCGCTGCTCACGAAGTCGCCGTTGCGCACGGAGCACGACATGCCGGCGTTGTTGACGAACATGGCATCCATGCCGAGGTCCTCGCAGAACTGCAGGAACTCATGGTAGCCCATGCCCCAGGTGGCGCGATAGCCCCAGAGGTCCCACTCGCCGCGGCGGGTCATCGGGTCGCCCAGTGTCTCCTTCCACTTCACGCGGTTCTCGTATGTGGCGCCCTCGACGATGCAGCCGCCCGGCCAGCGCATGAACCGTGGGTGCAGGTCGACGAGCATCTGCGCCACGTCGGCGCGCTGTCCGTTCTTGCGTCCCTTGAAGGTGGCCTGCGGGAAGAGCGACACGTAGTCGACGAGCACGGTGCCCGGCTTGTCGAACTCTAATGCCAGCTCGCCCTTGGCTGCCGTACCGTCAGCGGTCAGCGTGGCGGTGAGCTCGGTCCAGTCCCTCAGCTGCTTGTTAGCAAAGGTCGTTGTGCCAAGCGATCTGCCCGTCGTGCCATCCACCAGTCGGGCGGTGATGGTGCCCTTGTAACCAGCCGACCTGACATAGCAGCGCAGGTCGTACTTCTCGCCCTGCTTCAGTCCGATGCCCCAGTAGCCGGTGTTGGTGAGCACGGCCTTGCCGCCCTTCTGCACCTTCTTGATGGTGAGCTGCATGGCGTGGGGCGTATTCTTGTGAAGCGGATGGGGAGTCTCGATGACCTCGCCGTTGACAGTGGCTTTCTCACCGGTCACGCGCCAGCCCGTCATTTTCTTCTCCTCCAGATTCCAGGGGATGTTCCAGTTGCGGTTGTTGCGGTGCTCGTAGTTCATGGCATCGGGGGCGAAGGCCTTGCCGTCCTTGTAGGTCATGCCCGAGGGCAGCACGTGCTCCTCGAAGCCTCGGTTCTGTACCAGCTCGGCGTAGAGGCCGCCGTCGCCGGCGTGGCTGATTTCCTCGAAGAAGATGCCATAGAGATTGGGTGACACCACGGCTCCTTTCTGGCCGAGGTCAATGCGGATGGGTTCCGTCTGTGCCGTCGCGGTGAGGGCAACTGTCAGCAGCAGTACTGCCGGGGCAAAAAGATGTTTCATGTCGATATAGTTTTATTTGTAGTTTTTATGTTGAATGGTAAAGCCGTCGTAACCGGTGAGGTCGCCGCCGGTGAAGAGCCGTTCGTTCTCCTGCCTGCCCTTCAGTTGCCAGTCGAGCCAGGCGCGCACCATGCGGGCATTGGCACCGCCGTTGGGCTGCTCGTAGGTGCCGCCGTGACCACTCTGCGTGTTGTCGGCCAGCACCACGGGCACCCGCTTGATGGCCTTGTAGTCCTGTTGGGCGTTCTGCCACGCAACATCCGAGGTGCCGCCCACGAGGTAGAGGATGGGACCGTGCAGATTCTTCAGCGACTTCGCGCTGGCGTCGGCCATCGTCATCTTACCCATGCCGGCATTGAGGATGAGGTAGGTCTTCAGCCGTGGGTCGGCGGCGTTGGCCAGCACCTGTGCCCCGCCGCAGGAGTGTCCGGCGGCAGCAATCTTCTCGGTGTCGATATAGTTATAATAAGGTGAGGCGGGGTCGCAAATCCAGTCGAGCGCCAGCTTGACCATCGACGACGGTGTGTGCTGGTCTTTCTCGTGCTGAGCCAGCATCTGCAGCTCGCCGATGGCCACCACCACGTAGCCGTAGGAGGCAATGTCAGTGAGCATGTTTTCATAGCCGATGCTGGTGTCCATGCAGCCGCCGTTGCAGAAGATGAGCACGGGCAGCTTTTCTTTTTTAGGCTGGCCGGTGGCAAACATGCCGGGTCGGCCCACGGTCATGGCTGCGTCGATGTTCATCGGGCGATAGACCACGAAGTCGGGCAGCGACTTCTCGCGCACGGCCACTGCCTTATGGCGTCCACTGCCGCCGTAGTCGGGTACTTTCAGCTGTTCAAAGCTGACAGTTGGGTCATCATGCTTCAGATGACGCGCATAGAAGGCATCCATGGCGGGGCGGGTAAACTCCAGCTGCTGGTCGAAGGCCACGCCATGATTGCCATGCACCTTAACATAGTCTACCGACGTGCCTGCCCGCTGCATCTTCACCACCCAGTCCTCCGTCAGGTTGGGACGGACGGTGGGGTCTTCTCCACCCTGCAACACGAGGAACGGTGTCGCGGTCTTGCCGATGTAGCCGATGGGCCACCACTCCTTGTGGTCGGCCCACTCGCCGGCACGGCCAATCTCCGTGGGAGGCGCACCGCCGGCGGCACAGGCCACGCCAGCCGTCAAGCCAGCCATCAGCGACAGGTGGCCGCCTGCCGAATGGCCGTAGGTGCCGATGCGCTGCGGGTCGATGCCCAGTTTCTGGGCGTTACTCTTTATCCATCGTACGGCGGCCTGCACGTCCTCGATGCAGGCGGGCAGCGGAGCCTCCTGCACCAGTCGGTAGTTCATGTTGCAGACCACGTAGCCCTTCATGGCATAGTCTATCATCAGCGTGCGGTACACCATGTCGTTCTTCGACCCGGCGCTCCATCCGCCGCCGTGGATAATCAGGATGGCGGGCCGGTTGGTCTGCGGTCCGAACATCGGCTGCGCCACGTCGAGTACAGTACTTGGGCCTACGTCGGTGCGATAGGCCACGTTCTCAGTCACGGTAATCTGCTTCTCTTGCGTCTGGGTTGCCACCGGGAGTGTCAGCAGGAGCAGAAGTGTTGTAGTAGTTAGTAAATGCTTCATAAGTTTATTTGTTGTTCTTTAGTCATTTTTCTCAATGAATCCGTCCATGATGGCGGTGGGTGTGGCCTTACCATCGAAGGCGCCGAGCTTATAGCCACCAGGCAGGCACTGAGGCTCCCAGTAGAACACGCCTCGGCAGTGGCCACCAGTCTCGTTGCGGGATTCGCGGACGACACGAGCCAACTGGCGGCGCCCCTCTTCCATTTTCTCGGGATGCTGCTCGTCTACCTCGTAACCAGTCTCGACAATCATCACGTCGCACTTGTACTTCTCACTCACATGGCGTATATTCTTAATGCAGTCGGAGATGATGTCGTCGGCATTGAGTTCCGGATGCCCCTCCATGGCCCAATAGGGATAGAGCGACATGCCTACCATGTCGAACTTGCCACCGTATTTCAGGATTGTGTCAAGGTTGTAGTCATAGAGACTTTGACGATGCCCCCGGTCCAGGTGTACAATGACAATGGCATCGGGGAAAACCTCCTTCACAGCATCGTAACCGGCACGGATGAACCCTGCATACTGCCGAGGCTCGGTCTTGATATGACCCATGCTGTGCGTGATGATGGTATTCCCCAGCGAGTCCTTGACCTCCCAGCCGCGCTCGTTGGTCTTCACGCTCCACAGCATGCCGTTGGTGGTCTCGTTGCCCACCTGCACCCAACGGGGCTGGATGCCGTTTGCTTTTAGCAGCGACAACACTTCTATGGTGTGGTTTCGCACGTCTTGCTTCATTTCTTCGAATGAGTGTCCGAGCCATGCTTTCGGTATGGGCTGCTTGGCAGGGTCGGCCCACGAGTCGCTGTAGTGGAAATCAACCATCAGTTCCATGCCCAGCGCCTTGACGCGCTTCGCCATGGCCAACAATGCAAACTTGTCGCAGTCACCGCCACGGGGGTTTACCCAGACCCGCATGCGGATGGCAGACAGTTGGTAGTCGTTCTTCAACAGTTCGAGGCACTCGCGCTCCTTCCCGTTGCGGTCGTGGAACTTTACACCCCGCCGCTCCTGGCCTTGCAGGAAACCCACGTCAGCACCTTTTACGAAGTCGGCTTGGGCTGTTGCGGGCTGCGCCAGAACGACTACTGCCAGCGGTAACGACAGTAACATTGCTATCAATCTCTGTTTCATCTTCATCTTCTGCATATTGATCGTTGTATTGTAGTTTGTCATTCTTCAATCATTTGGTAGCCATGAACGTGACAGTGCTTGCGGGCATGCCAACAGCCTGAGCAGTGACGATGACAGGACCCGGATGGTCGGCAGCGACGATGGCCAGACATTTGCCCGACCATGCCTTACGCTCAGAGGCAAGCACGGAACTGAGGTCGGTCATGTTGCCGCTCTCCACGCCGATGAGGCGACCGCCCTTCACGCTGAAGCGAACCTGATTGTCGGCAAGGGGGCAGAGGTTGCCATCCTTGTCGAGCACCTCAATGGTGACATGGGCTACGTCGGATGGGATGGCACGGAACGAAGGTCTGTCAACAGTAGCCCGCAGCCGGGCTGGTGCACTGGCCGTACGGATGACGTCCTCGTAGGTCTGGCCGTCGCGCTTGCCTACTACTTTGATTTCGCCTGGCTGGTATTCTACATCCCAAGTCAGGTGCAGGTCGGCAGTAGTGGCAAAATGCTTGCCGGGGTCGTAGGATGCCCAGCTGGGGTTAACGCCACGACGGGGAAACTCGGTGGCTTTCTTGCCGTAGGACTTGCCATTGACGAATAGCTCTACCTCCTCACAGTTAGTGAAACAGGCCACCTGCATGATTTGCCCTTCGTGCCCCTCCCAGTTCCAATGGGGTAGCAGGTGGAGCACCGGCTCCTGGCTCCAGATGCTCTTGAAGAACCAGTAGCCGTCTTTCGGGAAGCCGCAGTTGTCGAGATAACCCGACATACTGCCACGCGAAGGCCAACCCGACTCGCCATAGTAGTCGATGCCCGTCCACATGAAATCGCCGATGACGTAGTCGTAGGCCGTGGTGAAGCGCCAGCGCTGCTCCACGTCGATCATCTCGCTGCTTATCAATCCACGGTTGCGACGGCGGAAGTGAGGCTGCTGCTGTTGCTGTGGACTGAAGCCGTCGGCTCCGGCGCCAAGCTGTGGCGGAGGCGTGGTGCCCGGCCACTGGTATTGCCGGCGCGGGCCACCCAGTCCGGTCGATTCCGTAGCCACCACGCGGCGATTGGGATAGGCGGCCTTGTCGATGGCATAGACCACCTCGCGGCGGGTACGCCAGCGGTCGGGATAGTTGTAGCCGATGATGTCGTTCTCAAAGGCAGCGAGAAATTCGGGCGACGTGGGACTGTTGGATGCTATCTCATCGTTGCCGCTGGTCACAAGCCGTGTGTCGTCCAACCGATGGCAAATGGCAATCATCTCAGCGGCGGCACCGGGACCTTCAGCCGAGCGTTGGTCGCGAATCTCGTTGCCAATACTCCACATCACCACTGAGGGATGATTGCGATCACGGGCCACCATGGCTGTGAGGTCGCGTTCGTGCCACTCACGGAAATACAGGTGATAGTCCTCTTTGTTCTTGGCGTTGATCCATTGATCGAAAGCCTCGTCCATAACGAGGAAGCCCATACGGTCGCAGAGGTCGAGAAACTCCGGTGCTGGCGGGTTGTGCGCTGTGCGGATGGCATTGCAGCCGCCGCTTTTCAGAATCTCCAGTCGGCGCTCCCACACACGCTCGGGTACGGCAGCACCCACGGCACCGCCATCGTGGTGCAGGTTCACGCCCTTCATCTTCACTTGCTGCCCATTGAGCAGGAAACCCTTGTCCAGTGGGTACTCGATGGTACGGATGCCCAGCACGTTGTCAACCTCATCAACAAGGCGCTTGCCCTCGGTCAATGTTGAGCGCAGCGTGTACAGATATGGATGATCCAGATTCCATAGCACAGGATCGGGCACGCTGATGGTCTGTTCGTCAGTGCCCCTACTGCCAGCAGCAATACCGACGCGTTGCTCCGCTCGTGCCACGACATTGCCATCAGCATCAATGATGGTGTGGCTCAATGTCAGTTGCTTGTCTCGGTTATCGTCATTCTCCAACTCCGATTTTACACGTATGGCAGCCTCTTTTTCCGTCAAATGCATGGTGCTGTTGAACACGCCCCACTTGGCAAAGTGCGTGCGCGCCGTCTCCACCAGCCGAACATGGCGGTAGATGCCCGAGCCAGTGTACCATCGCGAGTTGCCATGCCGCGAGTTGTCCACGCGCACGGCAAGCACGTTGCCCTTCGCACGCAGGTAGGGCGTCAGGTCGTAGGAGAAGCTGGAGTAGCCGTAAGGCCAGGTGCCCAGTTCGTGGCCGTTGAGCCACACGGTGCTGAGCATATAGATGCCATCGAACTCTATGCTGTACAGCTTATTCTTGTCGAAGGCTTTCACGTCGAAGGTCTTCCGGTACCAGCCCATGCCCGTCGGGAAGAAGCCAATGCTTCCACCGCCAGGGTTTTCGCGCAAGTTATCGCCTTCTATACTCCAGTCATGGGGCACGTCAAGCCTTCGCCAGTCCATATCATCGTAAGTGGCAGCCTCAGCACCCATGACATCACCCTGATGAAACCGCCAACCGGCGTCCATGTTAGTCACTCTGCGGGGCTGTCCCACGGCGGATGTAAAAACGAGCAGTAGTGCCGCAAGCAAAATCTTTCTCATCTGTCGTTATCGTTTTAGGTGTTCAGCATATCTTAACTTTTCATCGTATGGCGTGATCGGCTCCCACGTCCTCGCCGTTCCAGGCTTTCTTGGCCGTCCAGTCGCGGGCGGGAGCGGCCCAGAATGGGTCGGCGGCGGGCAGGCCGAGGGGTAGCAGGGCGGCGGTGCAGAGGTAGAGGCTGCCGGTGTTGATGTAGTCCTCCGACATGCGAATCTGACTGCCGGTATAGCCAATGCGGAGCCAGCCGTCAGGGTCGAAGGTGCGAGGCTGTGAAAGCTGGTGCCGGATGACAGCCGTCAGGCCGCAGCGCACCTGGGCCGGACTGACGCTGGCCGGCAGGATGTGCAGCAGGGCGGCATCGGCCAGGGCGTGGAACGAGCCGAAGCGATAAACGATGCTGCGGCCCGTGACGGGATAAGTGCCCTCGGGCGAAATCATGCGCTCCAGTTGGGCAGCCAACCGAGCGTGACGCTCGGTCTGCGTCGGCAGGAAGTCGGCTCCGTCCAGACCGTGCTTCTTCAGCACCTGCAGCGTCTCGGTGAACATGGGATGGATGACCAGCGAGTTATAGTAGTCGAGGTGGAAGTCGGGGCCGTCGCCATACCATCCATCGCCCTTGTACCACTCGTTGCGGAAGCGGTTCACGCCATACATCAGCCGCTGCATGTCGCACTCGCCCGTAAACTCCAGCAGAGCGCACTCTACAATGGAGGCGAAGAGCAGCCAGTTGCACTCGTAGGGCTTGATGCCTCGCGACGTCTTCCATTCACTCACAAGCCAGTCGCGGGTCTGTTGGTCGAGCCGGCCCCATATCTGCGTAGGGGCACGCAGGATGCCCTCGGCCAGGAACGCCGCATCGACGAGGGGCTGCGAGTGGCGGCGGTCGAACATCAGGTGGTCGGGCGACTGCGGGTTGACGCCGTTCTTCAGCCCCTTCACCACCATATTTATATATTGCGCGCGCAACCGTCCCTCCTCTGTGTCATCGGGACCCAGTTCCAGCCATGGGGCGATGCCGCAAATGGTGCGCCCCACAGCCTCCAGGTAGGACACCTCGCGGCGCAGCGGCTCGCTTGAGAGTGACTCGAAAGGCATGTTCTGCTTCAGCGTCCCGGCAGCCAGATTCTCCAGCACAGGACGGGCAATGCGGTCGAGTGTCTCCACCCATAAGCGGCGGTCGTCCATGCCTGTGGGCTTGGCCAGCAGCTGCTTCATGCGCATCAGTGCCTCCACGTAATAATAGTCGCCGTAGGTCAGCGGAACGTCCACCTCGGCACCGGCGCGATGGAATCCTACGCCGTGCTTGATGATGAAGCCGCCCTGCTCGCCTTCCTTGGCCAGATACTCTGGGGCCGAGAGCGTGCGCAGTTGCTTCTTGGCCAGCGCAAGCCACTGAGGTGCCAGCTCCGAAGGGTCGAGCTGGCTCAGCTCGATGAGTGCCGAGGCCATGATGGCTGCCGCCGAAGCGTCGCGCTTGGCATTGGGTATGTCGGGCGCATCATAGTCCCAATAGGGCACCTTGTCCTCAGGCAGTCGAGGATGGTTCATCAGGAACTTGCCGATTTGCTGCGCCTGACGCAGATAGCGGGGGTTCAGCGTCTCGCGATACATCATCGTGTAGCCGTAAAGTCCCCACGCCTGACCTCTCGACCACGAGCTGCCGTCAGCGTAGCCCTGATGGGTGTTCTTGGCATGGGGCTGGCCGGTGATGGTGTCGTAGCTGACGACGTGGAACGTGGAATAGTCCTCGCGGAAGTGGTTCTTCATCGTTGTGTTGGCATGACGCTCGGCTATGCGCTCGTAGTGGCGGTCGCCCGTCTCGCGGGTCATGAAGCAGAGCATTTCCAGGTTCATCATGTTGTCGATGATGACGGGATATTGCCACTTCGGCCCCGATTCCCACGACTTGATGACCCCCAGACGGTCGTTCCAGCGGGTAAGCAGGCTCTGCGTGCCTTCCTTGATGACATCGAGATAGTGCCTGTTGCCGGTCAGCCGGTAGCCCTGCCCAAAGCTGCAGTATAGCATGAAGCCCAGGTCGTGGGTATTCGTCACCCGCTTGGCGGGCTCCACGCGGTCGGTGTACATCTCGGCATACTGGCGCAACTGCTGATTGCCAGTGTTTTCATACAGCATCCAAAGCACACCCGGAAAGAACCCCGACACCCAATGGTCGTAGCGGATGGTCTGCACCGCTCCTTTCTCAAACGTCCTTGGCAGGGCATCTTTTCTTTCTTTGAGTGCATTGGCTAACAGGAACGACTGGATAGTGGCTCGCTGCAGTCCGCGCTCCACCACCTGCTCCATTGGTTCCAGGACAGTCTGACTCTTCATGCTGAGGGCTGTCAGCGTCAGCAAGATTAGTGTGAAAATAGAAATCCTTGTCATCTTCAATAAGTTTTAATTTACCAAATGCTGCGGCTCATCTGCATCAGTTCGAGGTCGTGATGCTTTCGTGGCTCGCACTTGTTGTCGAGAATCATAGTGATGCCGGTCTACTCGTTGTAGGGTGCCTGTGGCCCATAGCCTTTGCATTGGCGGATGCCCTGCCGTAATAGGCTGTGCCTGAACGACTGACACTGCCAGCGGTAGCGACAGCAACATTGCAATCAATCTCTGTTTCATCGTCTTTATTGTTTTCTTTAGATTCGTGATGCCTCTATGCTGCTGTCTGTCTAAGTATTCCGCAGGTGTCATGCCAAACTCGTCCTTGAAACAGTTACGGAAATAGGATACGTCTTTGAAGCCGTTTTCGCTGGCTGCCTCTGACACATTGCGGTGTTCGTGAAGCATTTGGTGAAGGCTGTGCTGGAGACGCACCTTGAGGATATACTCGCTGCCGGAGAGACCTGTCAGGAGCCTGATCTTGTGGTGGATAGCGTCATGGCTCATCTGGAGGCTGTCGCCAATCATGGCCAGGGTGATGACCTGTTTCGAGGCATACCGCTCAATATAGGCAGTGACCTCGGCGAGGAACTGCCGGTCGGCCAGCGTGTAGTTGATATGCGTCATTTTGCTACTTTTTGGGTTACTTGCACTTTCACTTGCGTTATTATCGTTTTCGCACGATGTATGGCGTCCGCCCTGTGCTATTTGGCAAAGCGACGACTGCTGACTGTCTGTTGCCCAGCGGGAAGCTCAGTAGCGACTGGGGCATGCTACGGACGAACACACCTGAGAGGCTATAGACATCCACCATTCCATCGCCGACGGCGTTTTGCCGGTCACTGATGCCCGTATGTTCGTTGTGCGAGGGCAGGGCCTGCCCTTCCAGCGGGAATATGCGCAATGCGGTGATGGAGGGCAGACCGTTGACGCCAGTTGCCTTGAGTTGGAGCGTATGGTAGCCCGGCTGGTCTATTCCGACGTCGAACGTTTGGTAGGCATCGGTGTTTTTCATGAAAAAGCTCCTGCCGATGCTGTCGCTGTCAATATGAATTGTTGTTCCGCGGAGTGTGGTACTGGTGTATTTGAATGTCAGCCGATACTTGCCCGCCTCTTCGAAAGCTACGCCCCAGCTCGCGATGCCGCCCTTTTGGTCGGCGTTCTCCACTATGCCGCCGTCAAAGAGCGACGACTGGCCCACAAAGAATGTCACGGTGTCGGTGGTTTGTGTGTATTTCGACGTGTCAGTAGCTTTCGCCCAGACGGTATGCACCCCGATAGCGGCATCGTTCACAGTGAAAGGAATGACGGCCGTCGTTCCCATATTGGCCAGGTTTTCCACTCTGTAGGTTCCTGCCGTAGTCTTGTCGAAATGGAACTCCACCGACTGGATGCGACTCTTGCGCTGGTGCTGCACACGTGCCTGCAGCTCCAGTTGGCCCGGCTCTAAGGCCTGCTCCTGTTTCGGCGAGGCTATTGCCGCCTTCATCAGCCACGACACCTCCGTATGCTTCACGCCGAGGAAGGCATCCATCATGACGGTGGGCTTGCGGGTGGCCTCATCCCAGGCACCCATGTCGTAGCCGCCCATCGACTCCGGCTCCCAGTAGAAGCAGCCCAGGTCGCCATTCTTTATCATGCGGTCCATCACGCCCACGAGGTATTGGTTGCCAGCGACGGCCTCGCGGGGGTAGTGGCCCGTCTCGACCACCATGCAGGGTTTGCCGTAGCGGTTCTTCAGGTCGTTGATGTTGGCCATCACCTTCGTGATCATCGTCGGGCCGTCTAAGTGCGACCATCGCGGATAGGCCGAGAGTCCGATGATGTCCCACTTCGCGCCGTTCTTCTTCAGACCGTCGAAGATGCCGCGATAGAGTGAGTTGTCGTGTCCGTCGGGCAGGTGTACGATGACCTGCATCGTAGAGTCGACAGCCTTCACAGCATTGTATCCGTTGAGCACGAACTTGGCGAAGGCCACGCTTCCGCCTTTGTTGGTCTGCCCCACGGGGTAGAGCATGCCGCGCTTCGTCTCGTTGCCCACCTGCACCCATTTGGGGACGACGCCAGCCGCCTTGATGGCCGCGAGCACATCGTAGGTGTGGTCGTAGACATGCTTCGCCAGAGCCTCCACGCTATGGTCGGTCCAAGCCGAGGGGATGGTCTGGCTGCCCGGATCGGCCCACGTGTCGCTGTAGTGGAAGTCAATCATCACACCCAGCCCCTTGGCCTTGGCACGCTTGCACATAGCCACCACCTCCTGCTTGCTGCTTGCCCCGCTGCCTACCGTCCAGACGCGCAGACGGATGTTGTTGATGCCTTGCTCTTTCAGGATTTGCAGGATGTCCTTCTGCTTACCGTCCTTGTCGAGCCACTTCGTGCCCCAGCTCTCCATCTGCGGCACGAAACTCACGTCGGCACCGAAGGCAAAGTCCTCGTGAGCAGAGCGGTTGAAAATAGTGTCAGTCACTGTGATGGCCTCGACGCTCATGGCTGCCCACGCCATCGTTAACATCAATAAAAGCTGTTTCCTCATAATCGGTTCTCGTTGTAAAATCTGTCAAAAAGGGTCTCGGTATTCGTTCTTCTCAAATGATTTCCAGTAGCCTGTTAAAACAGCTGCAAAGGTACGGAGAAACGGTAGTTTCCAATTGAACTATTATCCCAAAACATTGCACTTATGTAACTTTTAAAGGAAGAAGTATGATGTATAGGTACGAAAAAGTCTTAAAAGGCTGTTGCATAGACTTGGCTTTCAGCGAAAATGTGTATCTTTGTGCCGCTATTAAAGAACTGAACAAAGATGAAGTGCCATATACTTTTGTTGTTGTTTCTATTCCTGCTGCCACGTGTCGGTGAGGCACAGGAGAGACAAAGGCTCTCGCTGCCCAACCGCGAACAACTGTCGGCTGAGCGGATATTGCACGTGATGCAGGATTCGGAAGGATTCCTATGGTATGCCACCGAGGGCGGCGGACTCTGTCGCGACGACGGGCGGCAGGTACTGGTGTTCCGCAGCGACGCTGACCACCCTGACCTGCTGGGTGGTAATGATATTGCCTGTTTGGCCGAGGCAGGACAAAAAATCATCATTGGCTCTTTTCATGGGGCATACCTCCTGAACAAGCAGGACTACGGCATCAGCCGATTGGCAGAGGTCGATGACAAGCGGGTGGATGACATCGTCGTTTCTTCCGACGGGCACTGGTGGCTGACGGCCAACAAGAAGATTTATGAATATGACAGCGGCGGGCGGTTGCTGAACACGTATGCCGCCGGTGACAAATATATTAACAGGTTGCATGAGGACTGCCATCAACAAATGTGGGCCTCGCAGTGGAATGGGGGGCTACTCAAGTTCGACGGCGGCAAGTTTGTCGATGCACCATGGCCAGTAGATGCAGCGCCGACCGACATCAGCGACGACGCCACGGGCGGAGACCTGCTCATCGGCACCATTGGCAGGGGCGTGGTACGCTATCAGCCTGCCGACGGCACCATCGAACAAACCGTGCCCAGCGACAGCATCTGCATGAGCCGTGTCAGCACCGACCTGCAGGGCCGCTTGCTGGTGGCCGACGGACTGGGCAACTGCTATGCACTTTGCCACTCCAAGCCGCAAGCCTGGTATAAGGGAGCCGTACTCACGAGGGCTGTTGCCGACTCCGTAAGCGCAGCTTATCATCTTTCAGCACGACCGACGGCATTGGCCGTCAGCCAGTCAGGCGACCTCTGGTTCAGCACCGGCAGAGACATCCGGCACATGAATCAGGGCAGCGAAGAGGTGGCACTGGCCGACACGAAGGACGTCTCGGCAATGGCCTTCACCGCCGACGGCACCTTGTGGCTCGCCACCATCTTCGGCACCCTGATGACCTATAAGGACGGACAGCTGGCAACCGACGAGTACGCCTCGAACGAATTTGGCGACGGAGTCACTCAGCTTGACGTCGACAGTCTTGGGCGCCTTCTGCTGGTCAGCGACCGCTACATCCGCCTCTACGACCCCGTGCGCCGCACACTGAGGCAGCAGAGCCGCGAGGAGGACGGCGTCTACAGCATCGAGCTCGAGGAGACACAGCCCGGCAGCCGCTGGAGCCAGCCCGAGGCTGAGGTGGAGGAGCGCATGCCGCTGTGGGTATGGTGCCTGCTGGGTGTGCTCATGCTGGTTCTTACTGCTCTCGTAGCATACATCTGGCAGCTGCACCGCCAGCGCGAGCGGTTCCTTGCTTCAATGAAGAGCCTCTCACCTGCCCCATCTCGCATGGAGAGGGGAGTGGATGGTCCTGCCACAGAAAGCTCTGAGAGCAACGGCAGCGACACGCCTCTGCCTGAGAGCGAGACCCCGTGGCTGCAGCAAGCCATTGCGCAGGTTGAAGCCCATCTCGGCGACGACGGCTACAGCGTTGAACAACTGGCCAGCGACCTCTGCATGAGCCGCATGACTTTCTACCGGAAGATACAGTCGGCCACTGGCCAGAAACCTACCGAGTTCATCCGCACCATCCGTCTGCGCCGGGCCGCTGAGCTGCTGCGCGAGGGCCGCATGACCGTCACCGAGGTGAGTTATGCCACGGGCTTCTCG
Organism: uncultured Prevotellaceae bacterium; assembly: GCA_902779455.1. Taxonomy (GTDB): domain Bacteria; phylum Bacteroidota; class Bacteroidia; order Bacteroidales; family Bacteroidaceae; genus Prevotella. The sequence goes on along the minus strand of CACZBS010000033.1, from coordinate 1,298 downwards.
TCTGTCAGCTATTTCAGCCGCTGTTTCCGGGCTATGTTCGGCGCGGCGCCCACCAATTTCAGCAAGACGGTGTGAGAATACTCAAAATTTTAAAAAAGTCGGGCTCTTCAGAAAGTGAGATGGTTACTACGGAAGTTCCTTTTACAAAGGAGAGTGGTGTTTGTAAGGTGAAATTCGACATCAATGGCTTGCCCTTGCACTTTGTTTTCGACACTGGTCCCAGCGACGTGACCATTTCGATGGTAGAGGCAACGTTTATAATAAAAACGGCTACTTGAATGCAAATGACGTGGTGGGTAGTCTGAGGTATATGGATGCCAACGGGGATATGAGTGTCGGTACAATCATCAACTTGAAGAACGTAAATTTCGGTGGGTTAGACTTGAATAATGTGCGGGCATCTGTCGTGCGCAACTAGAAAGCGCCTCTCCTTCTTGGGCAGAGCGTATTAGGCAGGCTTGGTAGAATAGAAATTGACAACAGCAAAAACATTTTGATAGTCACTCATAACAAATTGTATCACGCCAAAAATACGCCAATTTGGGATATAAAAGAAACCCAGGGATTATCAGAACTTCGGCATTTTATATTCCCTATAGTTGAGCCAAAAGATGAGAGCAGTACCGCCACAGATAAGTACGAGGAAAAGGAATGGTACCCACAGACGCTCCCATAGCTGATCCCAAAGGCAATGCCCTGCGGCTGCATAGGTGGCATAGGATGTACTGGCAATGGTCATGATAATCATTATCCAGAAGTTCCACCAAGAAAGATAGATACCCTTGCCGTTGTTAAGCACCCTCATGACTTCCTCTGACTTGGTATCACATGCTTTAGTGATAGAGTTCATAGTGGATTCAGTGTGCTTATCTATATCCTCTTTCACCTTCTGCCCTGCCTGCCCTACCGTAGTGGCAACATGCTTGTTGATGGTTACAGGAAGGGCAGACAACATATTCTTGTCATCTTCAGAAAGACTTACTTTTATATCCTTGCTGCCTTCCAAACGCCTCACCAGTCCATTTAGGCTTCTCACTTTTTTTTCACTCTGCTCTTGCTGACTGCTAAAGTTCCGCTGTATCTGCAGAATCTTCTCCAGATAGTCAGCACTAAGCGTTGATTCACTCCCGGCAGGAGCTGGCACGTTCTCATTATGAGTCGTACCAGCTGCTGCCATCATTTCCTTTGCGACCTGTTCCTCCTCATTGTCGAACAGGTTTTTCGCATCTTTATATCTCTTCATCATACCTTTATGTTTTATACCTTTATATAATTCTATCTTCCATAGCCTCGACGGA
>CACZBS010000032.1 GCA_902779455.1 uncultured Prevotellaceae bacterium | reverse complement strand
CGGCGGGGCCGGGCGGCGGCGGGGCGCGGCGGCGGGAAACCGGCGGGGGCCGGGCGGGGGCGCGGCGGCGGGAAGCCGGCGGCCGCCCCCCGGTCCATCAGAGATCTCGGCCGGGGCGGAGCTGCGCCGCGTCGTCATAGCAGAGGATGGCGTTGCAGAGGGTGGCCGCGAGGTTGGAGCCGCCCTTGCGGCCCTCGACGATGATCTTGGGTATGTCGCGGAAAGGCTTCACCATGTGCTTCGACTCGCAGACGTGGACAAAGCCGACGGGGGCGGCGATGATGCCGGCGGGGCGGGCCTTGCCGCGGCGGATGAGGGCGCAGAGCTCCATCAGCGCCGTCGGCGCATTGCCGAAGGCGAAGAGGGCGTCGGGATGCTCCTCGACGGCCAGGCGGATGCCGGCCTGGGTGCGCGTGATGCCCTCGCGGGCAGCCATCTCCGCCACGCGGGGGTCGGCGAGATAGCACTTTGCCTCGACGCCCAGGCGCTGCAGGGCGCCCTTGCGGATGCCGCTCGTGACCATCGTGACGTCGGTGACGATAGTGCGGAGCGAGCCCTCGCGCACCTTATCATAAAGGTGCTCGACGGCCAGGGGGTCGGTGTAGAGGATGCGCTCCATGTCGAAGTCGGCCGTCGTGTGGATGGCGTGGAGCAGCGCCCACAGGTGGTCCGTCGGGTAGTCATGGCGGCGGAGCTCGCCGGCGATGGTGCGGAATGACTCCATCATGATCTGCTGGCCGGGCTTGACGTCCGCTTCCGTCTGTTCGCGATAATAGCCGCGCGGCGTAATCATCCTATTATCAGACACATAGGTCTGCGAATTGCCGATGATGACGACGGTGAACATGTCGATGGCCTCAGGGTTCAGGTCGGCCAGCGTCGTCGTGACCACCTGCTGCTCGGGGCGGCCCGCCTGGCGCACATAGCCCACGGGCGTCAGCGCGCTGCGCTCCTCGAGGAAGAGCTCGCGCAGGCGGTCGAGTTGCCAGTAGCGCTCGTTGGAGCGGGGGTTATAGACCGCCGTGACGAAGTCGGCCTGGGCGGCTGCCCGGATGCGGCGCTCTATCACGGCCCAGGGCGTCATGAGGTCGCTGAGCGAGACGACGCAGAAGTCGTGGCCCATGGGCGCGCCGAGCAGGGCGGCGGCCTTCTGGAAGGCGCTGATGCCGGGAACAACCTCGAGGTCGACGTCGAGGCCCTCATCGCGCCGCATCTCGAACATGAGCGGTGCCATGCCGTAGATGCCGGCGTCGCCGCTCGAGATGATGCTGACCGTGCGCCCCGCGGCGGCCTGGGCGAAGGCCAGTGCGGCCCGCTCGCGCTCGCGCTTCATGCCCGTGTCGATGCACTCGGCCGAGGGCTTCAGGTAGGGCCGTATGAACTGGAAGTAGTACTTATAGCCCACGACGACGTCGCTCGCGCCCAGCGCACTGACGGCGGCGGGCGTGATGTCCTCGGGCGAGCCGGGGCCGATGCCAACGATGTAGATCTTCATGCGTTTTGTTAATTTTTATGACAGTTCGTGTTAAGTTTTTACAACCTATTGATAATCAGGCGCCTGCAAATCTCACTTCGAGAAGCGGTGCTTTTCGGGGAGAGAAGTGCCGCTTTTCGAGTCGAGAAGCGGTGCTTTTTGGCGCGAGAAGCGGTGCTTTTTGGGGCGCGGATGGGGTTGTGTAAATTATTTTCGTAGTTCTTTCGCGGGAATTGGACATTGGTGTGAAGAAGATAGAGACCCCACCCCCAACCCCTCCCCTTGAGGGGAGGGGAGCAGCTGCGCCGTCATTACCCGTCGGGCAGTGCGGTAGCTGCTCCCCTCCTTCGGAGGGGTTGGGGGAGGCTTTCTCCCCTCCTTTGGAGGGGCCGGGGGAGGCTTTCTCCCCTCCCCTCAAGGGGAGGGGTTGGGGGTGGGGTCTGTAACTTCTTCATAACGAATCATTTAGCAGATAAATTCTTCATCCTCAGGCTACCATGACATCCGCCTCTAATACTTCATCCTCAGGCTGACGACTAGGGAGCGGCCGGGGTTGATGGTGGAGAAGTTGGAGTTCCAGGGGGCGGTGTCGCGCTTGTTGAGGAGGTTCTCCACGCCCAGTCCGGGCTCGAGGGTGAAGTGGCGCAGGGCGATGGCGTGGGTGGTCGTGAGGTCCCACTGGCTGTAGGCGTCGGCATAGCCGTAGGTGCTGCTGTAGCGGCGGCCCTGCATGTGACCGTTGAGGTTGACGTTGAGGTGGTAGTTCTTCCACTGGCGGTCCCAGGTGAGGGCGACGCTGCCCACGTGGCGGACGCTCTTGTCGACGGGTGTCTTTGTCTCAGAGCCCGACGGAGAAGTGGCGGTGGTGGCAGCCTCCGAGTCGGTGAAGGTGTAGCCGCCGCTGAGGGTCAGGCCGTAGGGCAGCAGGAGCTTCAGCTGGGCACTGATGCCTCGGAGCGTGGCGCGGTCGATGTTGTCGCGCTGGCGGATGGTGGTCCATCCCTCGTCGCGCAATTGGCTGAGGTGCTGGTCGGCGTCGATCTCGGCGGGCGTCATGGTGCGATAGTTGATCATGTCGCGGATCTTGTTGAGAAAACCGCTGACGGAGAGGCTCATCCAGCTGTTGGAATACTCGGCGTTGAGATTGAAGAAGTGGTTCTTCTCGGGGTCGAGCTGCGTGTTGTTGATGGTGTAGCGGGCCGTCGTCTTGGCCTGGTCGGTGGCGAAGAGCTGCGAGAGCGTCGGCGTGCGATAGCCCCCGGCATAGCTGGCGCGGAAGCGGAAGTGGCCCGTATGGTAGAACAGCCCCACGTTGGGCGTCAGGGCCGATCCGAAGTGGTCGTTATAGGTGTAGCGCAGGCCCGCGACGGCCTCCAGCCCGCCGACGATCTGAAGCTCGTCCTGGGCGAAGACATTATACGTGGCGGTGGTCTCGAAGTCGATCTGGTCGCTGTGGCTGCTCAGGCTCTGCTGCACCAGCTCGGCGCCGGCCGAGAGCTTGTTCCAGGGGGCCAGGCGGAAGATGCCGCGCAGCGTCTCGCTGACGTAGTGGGTGCGCTTGCGGGTCTCGTCGTAGGCCTCCTTGTCGGCCGTCTGCCAGTAGTCGTACTTCGATGCGAAGTTGTCGCTGTAGACGTCGAGATAGACGTGGGTGCGGTTGTCGGGCGTCCATCGGGCACCGCCGCCGTAGAGGTAGGACTGGTGGTGGAGGTCGTAGGTGTAGGCCCGTCGCTCGGTGTACTTATAGTCGTCGCCGCTCTTCTTCTGGGTGAAGTAGGTGGCCGACTGGGGGCGGTCGGTCAGGTAGTCATAGTAGGAGCCACGCAGGTAGACCGACCAGCGGTCGTCGAAGCGCCACTCCAGCTTCTGCGAGAGGTTGTCGCTGGCATAGGCTGCCGACATGGGGCGTCCGGTCAGCTTCAGCACCTCGGCGTCGCCCTCCTGGAAGGCCTGATACGGGTTGACCTGCCATCCGTCGGCCTGGCGGTGGGCATAGGCGGTGTGCGACGAGAACGGGCCGTGGTTGACGTCGACGCTGACGTCCTGGCTCAGTCGGCCGTGGCTCATGAACTTAGTGTCGGAGAGGGCGGCGACGGTCGATTTCGTGTCGTCGGTGATGATGTTGATGACGCCGGCGATGGCATCCGAGCCATAGAGGGCCGAGGCGGCACCGCTGAAGACCTCGATGCGCTTCACGTTAGCCATGTTGAAGCGGTCCCAGCGGTCGTCGCCGCTGACGCGCCGGCCGTTCTCGAGGATGACGATATAGTCGTCGCTGATGCCGTTGAAGTTGATGAAGGTGCCCATGCCGTTGGTGTGGGTGGTGACGTGGGTGGTCAGCCGGCTGAGGGCCTCCTGCAGGCTGGTCACATGGGCGTTCTGCAGCTCCTCGGCCGTGATGACGCGCACGGCCACGGGCGAGTTGTCGGCCCGGTGGTAGGTGCCCGTGCCGGTGATGACGACGGGGTTGAGGGCGACGGCCCGCAGCGAGTCGGCCGCTTGGGCAATGGACAATGTACAATGTACAATGAACAGGAGGACAAATACTGCTAATCGTTTTGTCATTTCAATAGTTATTTAGGTGTGTTTTCTTCGCCAGACGGCGTCGGGAATCGCCTGGTCGTGATTGAGCTTGCGGCTGAGGACGAAGAAATAGTCGCTCAGGCGGTTGATGTAGGCCAGCACCTGCGGGTCGACCTCCACCTGCTCCTCGTCGGCCAGGCGCAGGATGCAGCGCTCGGCGCGGCGGCAGACCGTGCGGCAGCAGTGGGCAAAGGCGGCACCGCGCGCACCGCGGGGCATGACGAAGAGGCGCAGCGGGGGAAGCAGAGCGTTGAGGCGGTCGATCTCGGCCTCAACGTCGCCGACCATCTCGGCCGTGACGACGTTGCCCGGCCGGACGTCCATTGAGCGGGTGTCGGTGGCCAGATAGCCTCCGACGACGAAGAGGGCGGCCTGGACGTCGCAGAGGAACCGGACGTCGGCTTCGTCCTGACAATAACTGATGACGACGCCCACGAGGGCGTTGAGCTCGTCGACGGTGCCGTAGCTCTCGAGTCGCAGGCAGCACTTGCTGACGCGCTGGCCTCCGACGAGCGATGTCTGGCCGCTGTCGCCGGTCTTGGTGTAGATCTTCATGGGGCAAGCAGATGATAATAGTGTGGCTCGTAGTCGGGCAGCACCTCGGGGTGGAACGCCTTGACGAAGTCGGCCAGTAGCAGGTGGGGCTGCACGCCAGCCAGCTCGCGGTAAGGCACGCGGGAGAGGTTGCAGAAGACGACGTGCTGCTGCTTATAGGCCCGCATGGCGGTGTAGCGGGGGTCCTCGTCGGCCAGTGTGCTGAGCGTGTAGTCGCCGTCGTAGCTGCCGTCGGTCTGCCAGAAGTCGGCGCTCAAGCCGCGGGCATAGACGGCCTCGAAGTCGAGCGTCGTGCCGCCCGAGTCGTCGTTGTCGGCCATGACGTAGCGGGCGCCGGCGTCGTGGAAGATGCGGGCCATATAGCTGCGCCCGCCGACGACGTACCATCCGTCGCGCAGCTGTCGGCCGCTGACGACGGTGGGGCGGCTGATGGAGTCGAGGCGTGCCACCTCGTCGCGCAGGGCCAGATACTTCCGCTCGATGTCGGCGAAGACGGCGTTGGCGCGGCGCTCCTGGCCCGTGAGCACGCCGACGAGCTTGATCCACTCGGCCTGGCCCAGCGGGTCGGTCTCCTTGTATCCGTGGTGCGGGATGAGGGGTATGCCGCAGTCGCGCAGGGCCTCGAATCCGCCGTGCTTGGAGGCCGAGACGAAGATGAAGTCGGGTCGCAGGGCGATGACCGTCTCGAGGTCGAAGTTGCCCTCCTTGCCGATGCGCACGGTCTGTCCGCTGGCCATCTGCTCCTTCATGCGTGGCGAGAAGAGGTTGTGCAGCGAGTTCATGCCGACGATGCGGTCCTCGAGGCCCAGCACCTCGAAGTTGCCCAGCTGGAGGGCCGTGGTGCAGATGAACCGGCTGGCGGGCTTGTCGACGACGAACGTCTCGGTGCGGCTGTGGCCGGCTGCCGGGTCGGGGTTGCTGACGGCGACGTGGATGCCGTCGGGCTGATAGTCGATCTTGAGGCCGCGGGCATAGCGTATGACGACGGTGTCGCTGTAGGCACCGGCCCCCTCGATGGCCTCGTCGGCGGCGGCGAAGAGCTCGTTGGCAGACGCAACGCTGCTGTCGTGGCGGCTTTGCGGACCGCACGACAGCAGCATAGCGACAGCCAAGAGCGTCGGTAGGACTCTCTTTTCGAGCATGACGATTACTCCTCGGGATACATCGAGTGGTAGAAGTCGACCACCTCGGCCTGGCGGGTGTGCTGCTTATAGATGTTGCGCACGTTCTGATACTCCAGCAGACCCTTGACGAGGGCGTCGGTGCCGTTGTCCTTGAACGTGTTCTGGTCGATGCTGTAGCCCATGTGCTGGAAGTACATCTTCCAGGAGGTGTCCTCCACCTCGCCGTCGTCGTTCATCTCGAAGCCGTTGTTCCATGCGTCGTCGTCGCCGGCCATGTCATTGTGGGCGTGGTCGCCGGCAATCGACATCAGGGGAGCGCAGTAGACGTAGCCCTTGGTCAGTCCGGCCTGCTCCATGCGCTCGCGCACCTGCACCTTGTAGTTGTCTACCATGTCGACGGTGCCGACGAAGTAGTTCTTGTTGATCTTCTGCAGGGCCGTCTCGAGCTGGGTGTAGCGGACGTTAGCTTTGTAGGTGTCGTACTCGTCGGGGTTGCCGTGGCCCATGAAGGTCATGGCGCCCTGCTGGGCATACTTCGAGAAGTTCTCGTCGAGGGCGTCGGCCAGTGTGGCGGCGTCGGCCTCGGTGTACATCAGTGGCATGCCGAGCTTCAGGGTGACATTGGCCATGTACTTGTCGTCGAGGTCGCCGTTGGAGTTGTTGCCGAAGTCCTTCATGGCGTTGACCACACGGCTGAACTCCTCGCCCGGGATGACCTGCATGGACTGAACGATGATCTCGCTGTACTGCACGCGGCCGAAGGCCTCGAGCCAGTACTTGGGCTCATAGAACGAGCGGGCGGTGGTGTTCTCGGCAGCGCGGGCGCGGTTGATGCAGATGGCGCTGGAGAACGAGAGATAGACATCGTAGCCCGAGAAGGCGCGCTCATACTCCGCGCGGGTCTGGTCGAAGGCGTCGTAGGCCTGCTGCCAGGTTGATCCGAAGGCGACGAGGAGGATGGCCTTCGAGTTCTTCTTCTGGGCCTTCACGACCTGGTCTACTTCGTTCTGATAGCGCTCCATGTTCGACACGTTGTTGTCGTCGTCGTCGTCGCTACATGCCACGAACGTGGCGGTTGTCATCATGGCCATCATGGCCAACAGGAGAAACTTAATCTTCTTCATTTTGTTGTTGTTTGTTAGAATTAAACTTAGTGTTATTGAATTTGATGCGTTTTCCTTTCTTCAGGCGCACGGTCAGCGTCGCATAGACGGTGCGGCCGGGCGTCGTCGTGCCGAGGTGGAGGCCGTGTGGGGTGCGGTCGCAATAGTTCAGGATGTTGTCGATGCCGGCCTCGAGACGATAGTCGAACAGCCGCGAGCGGCCCAGGTCGTGGGTCGTCGTCAGGCGCCATGTCTGATATCCCTTGCCGTCGCCGTCGACCTGATAATAGCGCTTCGACGACAGGCGGCCGTAGAGGCCGACGCCGAGGCGATAGGCGGGCGAGAAGGTGTGGGTCCAGGTGGCGAAGAGGTTGGCCTTGTGGTGGGCCATGCCGTCGATGGTGACGCTGACGAGGCGTTCGTGGTCGTTGTCGTAGACGTGGGCGTCGGTGTCGAGATAGCTGTAGCCCAGGCCGGCCGTGAAGTCCTTGGCGGCATAGCGGAGGCTGACGTCGACGCCGCGCGTGCGGGCGTCCTCCATGTTCTCATAGCGGCGCACCTTGCCCAGCATCTCGCCGTACTGCTCGCGATAATCGGCGGGCGCCTCGGTGCGGGGGATGGTGACGAGGGTGATCATGTTGTCCAGACGGTTCACGTAGCCCGTGGCGGTCAGGTTGAGCGGCCCGAGGGTATATTCGGCGTTCAGTGAGAAGTAGTCAGACGTCTGTGGGCGCAGGCTGCGGTTGCCGAGGTAAAGGATGACGGTGGTCATCTCGCGCACGTAGCGATAGTTCATCTCCTTCAGCGTCGGCGTCTTGAAGCCCTGGCTCCACGAGGCCCGCAGGCGGAGGGCGCCGCAGTCGAGCATGGCCGAGAGCTTGGGCGTCAGTCGGAAGCCGAAGCCCTCGTTGCGGTTGAGGCGCAGGCCGGGGGTGAGGTGAAGCGTGGCAGTGCCACGCTTAACGGGACAGGACCATTCGTCCTGGACGTAGAGGGCCTCGGTGTTGTCGGAGGCGGTGCCTCGGGCGATGCTGGTGGGGGCTTTCAGGTAGTCGTAGCGGGCCTCGAGGCCGGCGCTGAGGCGATGGCGGGCGGGCAGGGCGACGACGGCCTTCAGGTGGGCCATCAGTCGGCGCTGGTCGCTCTGCAGCGAGCGCTGGCCCTCGAAGTAGGGGTAGTCGAGGATGAGGCGTCCCTGGTCGTCGAAGCCCTCGGCCAGGGTGGTCGCCGTGAACTGGTGATAGTAGGCATGGCGGTTCCAGTCGACGTCGAAGGTCATGACGTCGTCGCCGCCCATCTTCCATCGTGCGCCGACGGCGGCCGAGGCGTTGGCATAGTGCATGTCGAAAGTCTTGACGTCATACTTCGGATACTTGCCCTTCGGCCTGTTGATGTCCTTCTCATACAGGGAGCCGCCAGCCGTCAGCTCCAGCCGCGGAGTGAGCTCAAAGGAGAGCTGCTCGGCGAGCTGCCAGTTGGTGTGGCGGTTGACGGTCTTGCTGCGCGAGTCGGTGATGGGGTCGGTCGACGAGGGGGTCCACTCCGTGGCCGTGTTCTGCCAGCCGTCGGAGTGCTGAACCTGCAGGTTGGTGTAGCTCTTCAGCCGCCCCGAGGCCAGCCCCAGGGCGTTGTGCTGGCGCACGTCGGCGTAGCTGCCCAGGCGCGTCGAGTTCTCCACGAGCAGGGCCTCGTCGTGCTTCTTCGTGATGATGTTGATGACGCCGGCAATGGCATCCGAGCCATAGAGGGCCGAGGCGGCGCCCTTGACGATCTCGATGCGCTCGATGTTGTGCGGGTCGACGAGGCTCAGGTCGTTCTCGCCGCCCACGTCGCCGTGCAGGCGCTTGCCGTCGACGAGCACGAGGATGTACTGGTTGCCCAGGCCGTTCATCTGCATCTGCGAGCCCATGTCGCCCTCGTTGAAGGCGAACGAGGCCGACAGCCCGCCGAGGATGTCCTCGAGCGAGCGCCCGCCATAGTGGCGCAGCGTGCGTCCGGAGATGACCTCGGTCTGCACGGGCGCCTGGCTCAGCAGGTGCTGCGTGCCGGTGCCCGTGACGACGACCTCCTGCAGACTGTCGCTGAGGAGCGTCGTTTGTGCCATCAAATCTGCGGCTAATAGCATGAAGCCAAAAGCCAGTCCTAATCGACGTGCCATAAAACTTGCATTTCCGTCGGCGCTTATTCCTGAGCGTCGCGTACATTTATTATATATATATGCCGTTTGGCAGGTCTTCTGACTTTCCTCAGTCTGCTTCAGCCTTCCCGCGACGTCGCCGTCGCAGTGGTTTCATACAAGCAGACCTCTTAAACGAGGATCACAGCAGCAGGTACTGTCCGGGATTCTCACCCGGTTCCCTTGCACCAGCCCCTCCGTGTCTACAGGGCAGGTTTCCAAAAGCGGCTGCAAAGTTACAACTTTATTTTTGAATGAACAAAAGAAAACAGGAAAAAGCTTGCCGCGGAGATGCAAAAACGTCCTTCCGCCCCTCGCCCGACGGCGGCCCGAAAAACAAGAAACGGCGCTTTTTGAAAGTAATATAGGGGTATATTACCATCAAAAAGCCCCGTTTTGACCATTTTCCTTGTGAGATCTCCGGCCGGCGATAAGTTCCCGAGATTTCAACGCCCCACTATTTCAACGCCCCCCTGCCCCCCTCTAATCTTAGAGGGGGAGTTGGATAGCGTGCACGCCGCCCCCATCCGCTGGTGTCACTGCGCTCATCTGCTCCTGCGGTGGTAACCAACTCCCCCTCTAAGATTAGAGGGGGGCAGGGGGGCGTTGAGTCAGGTCAGCAGTCGAGCAGCCGCTGGCGGGTGGCATCGAAGTCGCTGACAAGCTGGGCCATGATGTCGGCCACGGGGCGGATCTCGCGGACGGAGGCGGCCACCTGGCCGATCTCCAGCTCGCCGTTGTCGATGTCGCCCTCGAAGATGCCGCGGCGGGTGGCGCCGAAGCCGATGAGCTCGCGCAGCTCGTCGGCCGTCGCGCCCTGCTCCTCGGCCGCCGTCATGCGGTCGTAGAAGGCATTCTTGATCAGTCGGGTGGGCGACAGCCGCTTCAGGGCCAGCATCGTGTCGCCCTCCTGCAGCTCGATGCAGCGCTGCTTGAAGGCGTCGCTGGCCGAGCTCTCCTGGCTCAGGGCGAAGAGGGTGCCGATCTGCACGCCCTCGGCGCCGAGGGCCATGGCGGCCGCAATGGCCTGGCCCGAGCCGATGCCGCCGGCCGCGATGAGGGGCAGGCTGGTGGCGCGACGGGCCTCGGGGATGAGCACCATCGTCGACGTCTCCTCCTTGCCGTTGTGGCCGCCGGCCTCGAAGCCCTCGGCGACGACGGCGTCGACGCCGGCCTCCTCGCACTTGCGGGCAAACTTGCTGCTGGCCACGACGTGGGCCACCTTGATGCCGGCCTCATGGAAGCGCGGCGTGTACTTCTTCGGCGAGCCGGCCGAGGTGAACACGATCCTGACGCCCTCCTCGATGATGACGTCGGCCAGCTCGTCGGCCTTCGGGTTCATCATCGGCAGGTTGACGCCCCAGGGCTTCTGCGTGGCCTCCTTCATCTTGCGGATGTGCTCGCGCAGGAGCTCCGGCGGCAGCGACCCGGCCCCCAGCAGACCCAGTCCGCCGGCGTTGCTCACGGCCGCGGCCAGTCGCCACGACGAGATCCACACCATGCCGCCCGAGATAATGGGATACTCAATCCCAAACAATTCCGTAATTCTGTTCTTCTTCATCTTCTCAGTCTTTTTTTATTTGTTATTTATTCCTTTTATAATATAAATGCTCGAGATTTCAACGCCCCCCTGCCACCCTCTAATCTTAGAGGGGGAGTTATATAGCTTGCATGCCGCCCGCCGCCGCTGGTGTCACTGCGCTCTTCTGCTCCTGCGGTGGTATCCAACTCCCCCTCTAAGCATCTGCTCCTGCGGTGGTATCTAATTCCCCCTCTAAGATTAGAGGGGGGTAGGGGGGCGTTGAAATCTCGGGCATTTATCACCATATTGATTGCCTATTCTATAAAAAGGATGAGTGTCAAGCACGAAGTGCTATGACTAACCTCACTCCCCTCCCGTGGAAAGGTCTAACCTTACTCCCCTCCAAGGGGCAGGGGTCTCTAACTTCCTCATCCCAAAGGGGATCATCCCTTACTGCGTGCAAAGTTACGAAATTATTACGACTTATCGCTGAAAAAAGCGGGCTAAGTGACGGCGGGAAAGGGAAAAAGATGGTCAAGGAGTGTTATTTTCTGTTGAAACCCAACGTAATATGGAGTAAAATGTGTAACTTTGCAGCCAGTTTTAATTAAAACCTACTTATGAAAATAGCTTTGATAGGCTACGGCAAGATGGGCCACATGATCGAGGAGATCGCCCACAGCCGGGGCCATGAGATTGTCAGCATTATCGATGTGGATAACCAGGAGGACTTCGAGAGCGACGCTTTCGCATCGGCCGACGTGGCCATCGAGTTCACGTCGCCGAAGGCCGCCTACAGCAATTATCTGAAGGCATGGGCACGGGGCGTCAAGGTGGTCAGCGGATCGACAGGATGGCGCCAGGACCACGAACAGGACGTCGTCAGGGCCTGCCAGGAGGAGGGGCGCACCCTCTTCTGGGCCTCCAACTTCAGCGTCGGCATGGCCATCTTCGCGGCCGTCAACCGCCAGCTGGCGCAGATGATGAACCGCTTCCCGCAATACGACGTCAAGATGGAGGAGACCCACCACGTGCATAAGCTCGACCACCCCTCGGGCACGGCCATCACCCTGGCCGAGGACATCATCGCCCGGCTGGACCGCAAGACCGACTGGGAGGTGGGACAGCTCATCGGCCCCGACAACCAGACGAAGGGTTTCGTCATGGGCGGCTCGCGCGACATGGTGCGCATCGACTGCCGCCGCGAGGGCGAGGTGCCGGGCATCCACTCGGTCATCTACGACTCGCCCGAGGACAAGATCACCATCACCCACGACGCCCACTCGCGCCGCGGCTTCGCCCTGGGTGCCGTCCTGGCCGCCGAATACACCCATGAGCACAGCGGTCTGCTGACCATCAGCGACATGTTCAATTTTTAATAATATGCAAAAAATGATTTGGTACAATTTGGCTGCCCCCTGTAGGAGGCGACGTGTCCCCACGTCGCACTTGCCGCAGGTGTCACGTGAGGACACGTGACCTCCTAAATCGTACCAAGTTTTTTTACGGTCACTTAATCAAGAGAAATGAAAAAGAAGAAAGAAGTCAATAAGAAACTCCAATGGGCGAAGTTCATCGTCGTGCTCGCCCTCTACCTGCTCTTCCTCTACTGGGTGAAGTCGTGGCTCGGACTCATCGTCGTGCCCTTCATCTACGACGCCTATATCTCAAAGAAAATCAACTGGCAGTGGTGGAAGGACGCCGAAGGGCCCGTGCGCACCGTCATGTCGTGGGTCGACGCCATCGTCTTCGCCCTCGTCGCCGTCTACTTTATCAACCAGTTCTTCTTCCAGAACTACGTCATTCCCTCCTCGTCGCTCGAGAAGTCGCTGCTCACGGGCGACTACCTCTTCGTCTCGAAGGTCAGCTACGGACCGCGCATCCCGCAGACGCCGCTGACCGTCCCCCTGACGCAGCACACGCTGCCGCTGGGCGGCGTGAAGTCGTACATCGAGTGGCCCCACTGGGACTATCGCCGCGTGAAGGGACTCGGCAACGTCGAGCTGAACGACATCGTCGTCTTCAACTATCCCGCCGGCGACACCATCGTGGCCAACTACGAGACGGAGTACTATCGCCTCTGCTATGACTTTGGCGAGCAGATCTACGCCCAGCAGCACCCCGACATGCAGCCCCTCGACTCGATGAGCCGCATGGAGCAGCGACGCGTCTTCGCCGACGCCTACGAGCTGGGCCGACAGTACGTGCGGGCCAACTGGCTGCAGTTCGGACAGGTCGACACGCGCCCGACGGACCGCCGCGAGAACTACGTCAAGCGCTGCGTCGGACTGCCCGGCCAGACGCTCCAGATCAAGGACCGCATCGTCTACCTGGACGGCCAGCCCAACAAGGAGCCCGACCAGGTGCAGTATCAATACTTCGTCAAGTTCAAGCCGCAGGTCGTGCTGACCGACGAGTTCCTCAAGGAGAACGGCATCACCTGCGAAGACCTCGGACTGACACCGCCCGACCGCGGCATCCTCAAGAGCGAGGGCCAGATACGCCTGCTGCCCTCGCAGACGCAGGTCGTCATGCCCCTGACCGCGAAGACCTACGACGTGCTCAGCCAGCGCGACGACCTCGTGGAGAGCATCGAGCCCGTCAACGACCGCTCGGAGGACCTCTATCCCCGCAACGGCAACCTGCACTGGACGCGCGACAACTACGGACCCATCTGGATTCCCAAGAAGGGCGCGTCCGTCGACCTGACCCTCGACAACATCGCCATCTACGAGCGGCCCATCCGTGTCTATGAGGGCAACAAGCTCGAGGTGCGCCCCGACGGCACCATCCTCATCAACGGCGAGCCGGCCACGAGCTACACCTTCAAGATGGACTACTATTGGATGCAGGGCGACAACCGCCACAACTCGGCCGACTCTCGCTACTGGGGCTTCGTGCCAGAGGACCACATCGTCGGCAAGCCCATCTTCATCTGGTGGTCGAGCGATCCTGACCGCCGCTTCTTCTCCGGCATCCGCTGGGGCCGCCTGTTCAGGATGGTCGACAACATTAAATAATGTACAATGAATAATGTACAATGAACAATGAATAATGAACAATGTATGATGATGTGAGTAGCAGCAGAAGAAAACCTTTTGTGCGCAATTGTACATTGTTCATTGTACATTGTACATTAGCATTGCTCCTGATGCTATTCGTCAGGGCTACAAGCTTCACCATCTTTGCCGTCGACGGACAGGCACTCGAGCCCACGCTGCTCGAGGGCGACCGCGTCATGGTCAACCGATGGAGCTACGGACTGCGCACGGGCGGACACGGCTCGCTCTTCAGCTACGGACGGCTGTGCCGACAGCGCGTCAGCCGGGGCGACATCGTCGCCTTCGACGACCCGCGGCCCAAGACCGACGGCGGCACCGGCGGCGTGCTCATCTGCCGATGCGTGGCCGGACCGGGCGACACCGTCAGCAGCGACGGACAGCCCCTCGTCGTGCCCAGCATGGCCGACTGCGCCGACGGCGACTACTACTGGCTCGAGTCGCTCTCGCCCGACAGCACCACGCTCGACTCGCGACAGCTGGGCCCCATCGCCGAGGAGATGATCATCGGGCGCGTCTTCCTCGTCGTCTACAGCCGTGAGCCGGGCCACCGGCTGCTCGGAGGCTGGCGCCCGCAGCGTTTCTTCCAGCCCCTATGACCACCTGCCTGCTCTCCACCACCTACTTTGGTCCCATACAGTGGTACCAGAAGCTCTGCCGCTACGACCGCGTGCTAATCGAGCACTGCGAGTCGTTCCAGAAGCAGACCTACCGCAACCGCTGCCTCATCGCCACCACGCAGGGCGTGCAGGCGCTGACCGTGCCGGTGAAAGCCCCCTCCAACCTCCCCCCACTGGGGGAGGCTTTCGATGCAGGAATCATTGGCGCAGCAGCCTCCCCCAGTGGGGGGAGGTTGGAGGGGGCCCTCATCAGCGACCACGGCAACTGGCGCCACCTCCACTGGCAGGCCCTGCAGACGGCCTACGGCGACTCGCCTTTCTTCGAATACTATGAGGACGACCTGCGGCCCTTCTTCACCGAGCGGCGATGGGAGCGGCTCACCGACTTCAACGCCGACATCTGCCGCACGATGTGCCGCCTGCTCGACATCCATCCGGACATCAAACCGACGACGGAATATTCAAAAAACGGCGATTTCATCGATTTCCGCGAGGCCATCCGCCCCAAGCACCCGCTGCCCGATGCTGACTTCCAGCCGCGCCGCTACTGGCAGGTGTTCGAGCAGCGGCACGGCTTCCTGCCCAACCTGTCGATCCTCGACCTGCTGTTCAACATGGGCCCCGAAGCCATCTTCTACCTCATCTGAACGGCGGGCGCCGTGGTGCTAAAAAAAGTAAAACTTGCGCGTATTACAAGTTTTCTGTGTACCTTTGCACTCTATTTGCATGATTATTAAATTTAGAAAATGAGTCTTACAAGCATAGCACGCAACCTCTTCGCCCCACGCTGGCGTCAGCTGGAGCGCTATGAGCACGGCGCCGCCGAACTGCAGCGCGAGGTGCTCCGCCGGCTGCTCAGCGAGGCGGCCGACACCGAGGTGGGCCGCCAGCATCTCTTCGGACAGACGGCCGACTACGAGGCCTTCGCCCGCAACACGCCCCTCATGGGCTACGACGACGTCAAAGAGCGCATCGACCGCATGCGCCAGGGCGAGGCTGGACTGCTGTGGCCGGGCCACGTGAAGTGGTACGCCAAGTCGAGCGGCACGACTAACGACAAGTCGAAGTTCATCCCCGTCTCGCCACAGGGCCTGCGCCGCATCCACTATCGCGGCGGCACCGACACGGTGGCCATCTATCTGCGCAACCACCCCGAGAGCCGCCTCTTCGACGGCAAGGGACTCATCCTCGGCGGCAGCCATGCCTCGAACTACAACCTGCCGGGCTCGCTCGTGGGCGACCTGAGCGCCATCCTCATTGAGAACATCAACCCGCTGGTCAACCTCATCCGCGTGCCCCGCAAGGAGACGGCCCTGCTGAGCGACTTCGAGGTGAAGCGCGACCGCATCGCCCGCGAGACGATGACGAAGAACGTCACCAACCTCTCGGGCGTGCCCTCATGGATGCTCTCCGTGCTCCACCGCGTGATGGAACTCTCTGGTAAACAACATCTTGAGGAGGTGTGGCCCAACCTCGAGGTGTTCTTCCACGGCGGCGTCGCCTTCACCCCCTACCGCGAGCAGTACGAGCGGCTGATCACCAAGCCCGACATGCACTACATGGAGACCTACAACGCCTCCGAGGGATTCTTCGGCATACAGGACGACCCGGCCGACGCCGCGATGTCGCTCATGGTCGACTACGACGTGTTCTACGAGTTCCAGGACATGCAGACGGGCGACGTCGTGCCCCTCTGGGGCGTCAAGACGGGCCGCAACTACGCGATGATCATCTCGACGTCGTGCGGACTGTGGCGCTACATGATCGGCGACACCGTGCGCTTCACGTCCGTCAACCCCTACAAGTTCATCATCTCTGGACGCACCAAGTGCTTCATCAACGCCTTCGGCGAGGAGCTCGTCGTCGACAATGCCGACCACGGACTGGCCTATGCCTGCCAGATGACGGGCGCCGAGGTGCTCGACTACACGGCCGCACCCGTCTTCATGGACGCCGAGGGCAAGTGCCGCCACCAGTGGCTCGTCGAGTTCGCCCGCCCGCCGAAGGACCTGGCGCAGTTTGCCGACGTCCTCGACCGCAAGCTGCAGGAGCTCAACAGCGACTACGAGGCGAAGCGCTTCAAGAACATCACCCTGCAGCCCCTGGAGCTCATCCCGGCCCGCCCCGGCCTCTTCAACGACTGGCTGAAGGCGCACGGCAAGCTCGGCGGCCAGCACAAGGTGCCGCGCTTAAGCAACGAGCGCACGCTGCTGGAGCAGCTGCTTGCAATGAACAATGTACAATGAACAATGTACAATGGTTAGGCAATGAACAATGTACAATGGATAATGAACAATGAACAATGTACAATGAACGATGAAGAAGAAGGAGGACAACATCATTGGAGCAAAAACCGTAGCATTTGCATTACGAATTATCCGTTGCTATAAATATCTTGGTGAAAAAAAGAAAGAATATGTAATGGCCAAACAACTGCTCAGATGCGGAACCAGTATTGGAGCAAATGTCAGGGAAGCCATGTTTGCACAAAGCCACCCCGACTTTATCAGCAAGATGGGGATTGCATTGAAAGAAGCAGAAGAAACAGATTACTGGCTTTTTCTCTTGAAGGACGCTCAGTATATTGATGAAAAGATATATAACTCGCTGCAAACAGATATCATTGAGATTATTAAGCTATTAGTAGCTATCATAAAGTCATCTAAGGAAGAAGGATTAAAGGCATGAAGATGTCTCCGAAATCGATCAGCCCCGCACTGATATGTACATTGTTCATTGTACATTGTACATTGTTCAGCTGCGCTCGCATGGGCAACCCCGACGGCGGATGGTATGACGACACGCCGCCCAGCGTGCTGAGCGCCTCGCCCGCCGACGGCTCCACCGGCATCAGGGCGCAGAAGGTCATCATCAACTTCGATGAATACATCAAGATCGAGGACGCCCAGAACAAGGTCATCGTCTCGCCCCCGCAGCTCGAGATGGCCGACATCAAGGCCTCGGGCCGACGCATCATCATCGAGCTGAAGGACTCGCTCAAGGAGAACACCACCTACACCGTCGACTTCAGCGACGCCATCACCGACAACAACGAGGGCAACCCGATGGGCAACTACACCTACAGCTTCTCCACCGGCTCGCAGATCGACACGCTCGAGGTCAGCGGCTACTGCCTCAACGCCCAGGACCTGGAGCCCCTGAAGGGCATGCTCGTAGGGCTCTACGAGGCCTCGGACACGACCGACAGCCTCTTCTACAAGAAGCCCTTCCTGCGCGTCTCGCGCACCAACGGCAGCGGCCACTTCACCATCAAGGGCGTCGCCCCCGGCCGCTATGTCGTCTACGCCCTGCAGGACAGCGACGGCGACTTCCTCTTCTCGCAGAAGAGCGAGACCATCGGCTACTTGACCTCCGACACGATCAGCCCCACGTGGAAGCCCGACGTGCGCCAGGACACCGTCTGGCTCGACTCGCTCCACATCGCCGACATCAAGCGCGTCGGCTTCACCCACTTCCTGCCCGACGACCTGACCCTGCTCTGCTATCAGCACCCCATGACCGACCGCTCGCTGCTCAAGCAGGAGCGCACAGAGCCGCAGAAGATGACCTTCTACTTCACCTACGGCCACGACTCGCTGCCCCACATCGAGGGCCTCAACTTCCGGAGCGACTCGGCCTTCATCGTCGAGGCCTCCGAGCGGCGCGACACCGTCAGCTACTGGCTGCGCGACACGACGCTCGTCAATCAGGACACCCTGCAATACGTCCTGACCTACTGGATGACCGACACGCTCGGCCAGCTCGTCCTGCAGCGCGACACGATGGAGTCGCTGGCCAAGACGAGCTACGAGAAGCGCATGAAGGACCTGCAGAAGGAGCGCGAGAAATGGGAGAAGGAGCAGGACAAGCACCGCAAGCGCGGCGAGCACTACGACACGGTGATGCCGCGCAAGCCGCTGCAGCCGAAGCTGAGCGTCAGCTCGCAGATGGACCCCCTGCAGCAGCTGACGATCACGATGCCCGAGCCGCTCGTCGGCTGCGACACGTCGGCCGTCCACCTCTATGTCATGATCGACTCCGTGTGGTATCGCGCGCCCCACGAGCTGCGCCAGACATCCACCCTGCAATATCTGCTCGACGCGAAGTGGCAGGTCGCCACGGAGTATAGCCTGGAGATCGACTCGGCCGCCTTCCGCGGCCTCTACGGCCTGGTGAACTCGCCCATCAAGCAGGGCATCAAGGTCAGGAGCGAGGACGAGTTCAGCAAGCTCATCGTCGAGATAGCCCCCAGTCCTCTCAGCCCCGCCGACACGACGGCACAGATCATCGTCGAGCTGATGGACTCAGGCGACAAGCCCGTGCGCCGCACCGTGGCCGACGAGCGGGGCGTTGCACGATTCCCCTACCTGAAGCCCTCGACCTACTACCTGCGGGCCATCGTCGACCTTGACGGCAACGGCCAGTGGGACACGGGCGACTACGCGCTGGGCCGCCAGGCGGAGCCCGTCTACTACTTCCCAGAGGAGGTGGAGTGCAAGGCCAAGTGGGACGTCAACCGCAAGTGGAACCTCAACGCCACGCCCCGCTTCCGCCAGAAGCCCGCGAAGATTACCAAGCAGAAGCCCGACAAGGAGAAGCAGCTCAAAAACCGCAACCTCGAGCGCGCCCGCCAGCTCGGCATCGAATACATGAAGAGCAAGGGATTGTAAGCGGACTTTTTAAAACCACGAATTTAACGAATTAAACGAATTTGGGAGGAGAAAAAATTTGGAGAATTAAACGAATTTGATGGATTAATAGAATTTGACTAAATAAGTGAAAGTAATATCATTTGGTATGAAGAAGTTACAGACCCCACCCCCAACCCCTCCCCTTGAAGGGAGGGGAGAAAGCCTCCCCCGACCCCTCCGAAGGAGGGGAGTGACCCCTCCCGACCTCCCCGAAGGGGAGGAGTGGCTGGCGCACTGCCCGACGGGTAATGACGGCGCAGCTGCTCCCCTCCCTTCAAGGGGAGGGGTTGGGGGTGGGGTCTCTATCTTCTTCATACCTAATCATTATTCCATTAAAACCACATGCGCAGCAAATTCGTGTAATTCGTGCAATTCGTGGTCAAAAAAGAATTCGTGGTCAATAATGTAATTCCTGGTAAAAAAAATAAAGTTAGAAATTTGAAAACGAGAGCTATGATCAGAAGGATTTGTGCATATATCATCCTTGGATGGATGGCAGTGGCCGGCGCTGCGGCCCAGTCGCAGTGCGGCATCGAGAATAAAGCGTTCCAGGGGGGCGAGGTGCTCAACTACAACCTCTACTTCAACTGGAAGTTCGTATGGGTCAAAGTCGGGTCGGCCGCGATGACCACCACCGTGTCGAAGTTCGACGGGCAGGAAGCCTTCCGCACCAGCCTCATCACCCGCGGCAACAAGAGCCTCGACGGCGTCTTCGTCATGCGCGACACGCTGCTCAGCTATTGCTCCACGTCCGACCTCACGCCGCTCTACCACCGCAAGGGCGCCCTCGAAGGCAAGCGCTACTACGTCGACGAGCTGTGGTACACCTACCCCAACAGCCGCTGCCACCTGAAGATGCACCGCATCGACGCCGACGGCGAGGTGCACTGGCAGGAGAAGGAGTATCAGGAGTGCATCTACGACATGATGAGCATCTTCCTCCGCGCACGCAACTTCGACGCCTCGACGATGCAGAAGGGCGACGTCATCCCCATGCCCATCAGCGACGCCCGCCGGCTGTCGAACTCGTGGCTGAAGTATCGCGGCAAGGAGACCTTCAAGGTCAGCGACACGAAGGAGAAGTTCCGCTGCCTCGTCTTCTCGTTCATCGAGCACGAGAAGGGCAAGAACCACGAGCTCGTCCGATTCTACGTCACCGACGACCAGAACCACATCCCCGTCCGCCTCGACCTCGACCTCTCCTTCGGCTCCGCCAAGGTCTTCCTGCGCAACTACCAGGGCATCCGCAACCCCATGACCTCGAAGATCAACTGACCATTCGCGGGTTGCGAAAAATCCCGACATTCTGGCACGTTATATAAGCCAAAGCGGTGCTTCTCACGTAGAGAAGTGCCGCTTTTCTCATCAAAAAGCACCGCTTCTCTCATCGAAAAGCACCGCTTCTTTTTTTGCAAAAACTAAAATCATTGGAAATCAGGTAGTTGAGGCGAATGGGTAAAATATTCGGAAATTATCTTACAAACCCAACCACATTTCCGTGCTAAATCTGCACGGCAAAGACGAATGACTGATGATTCATGACACGGGCCATTCATGCATATCACATGGGCGCCGCAGACAGATGAATGGAGATTTACTTTGTCAGCCTCATGTCAAGCAAATCACACAATTCCTGCGGGTCTATGTTGAGCCCGTCTACAGGCAAGGACTCCGGAACCCCAGCTATCATTCCACTCAACTTCCGAAAGATGCGGCCTGCGCTGCTTGCATTGTTCATCTTCTGAAACTCAACGTCTTTCTTGTATTTTATACCTATCTGTTTAGACGACCCCACAATGATCGGATAGAATGCTTCCACATCGGCGAAACGGACCTCCCATTTCTTCATTCCGCTGTCCACCAAGACTGATTCGTCTGTAATGATATAATAGGCTTTGCCGCTGATTCTTTCTCTCAGTATGAGGTATAACACGAAAAGTCCGCCTCCGCCAAAGAATAAGATGCTTGTCCATGCAATGAATGTCTTTTCTCCATCCAGAAGCATCATGACTCCCACCGCAGCAAACGCAAAGCATATAGCCAACAAGGCGATGTTTTTCTTGACTGAATGATATATTCTAATCTCTTCCATGAACTGGTGATTATTTTGAGGCTCGCAGGTCTAACCTTACTCCCCTCCTTGGGCAGGAGGGGAGTAAGGTTAGACATTGATCCCGAATCTATCCGAAGAACTCGCCGTCGTGCTGGTTGTCGTAGCTGGAGCCGTCGAAGCAGTGGGTGCAGACCTTGTCCTTCGGCAGGCCGATGGAGGCGACGAGGTCCTCCAGTCGGGCGAACTTGACGGAGGTGAGGCCCAGCCGATGGCCAATCTCCTCGACGAGCCGCTGATATTCGGGCGTGTCGGTCTGGGCATAGCGGTCGAGGTTGGAGGGGTTTTCGCCCTCGAAGTCGCGTATGATCTGTCGGGCGATGAGCTCCATGTCGGTCTTCGAGTTGGTGAAGCCGATGAAGGGGCAGCCAAAGACCAGGGGCGGACAGGAGATGCGCACGTGGACCTCGCGGGCACCGTTCTGGAAGAACTCGCGGACGTTGTCGCGCAGCTGGGTGCCGCGCACGATGGAGTCGTCGCAGAAGACGATGCGCTGTCCGCGGAGCAGGGCCTCGTTGGGGATGAGCTTCATCTTGGCCACGAGGCGTCGGCGCGACTGGTCCTGGGGTGTGAACGATCGGGGCCACGTGGGCGTATACTTCAGCACGGCGCGCTTGTAGGGAATGCCCGAGCCGTTGCTATAGCCGATGGCCATGCCGACGCCCGAGTCGGGGATGCCGCAGACGAGGTCGGCCTCGACGTTCTCCCCGGCGTCGCGGCGGCCCATCATCTCGCCGTTGCGCTCGCGCACCTCCTCGGCGTTGATGCCCTCATAGCATGAGGCCGGGAATCCGTAGTAGACCCAGAGGAAGGAGCAGATCTGGCAGCGCTTGAAGGCGGGCTGCAGCACCTCCAGCCCGTCGGCGCGGAGGCGTACGATCTCGCCCGCCCCGACGTCGCGCAGCGTGTGGTAGTCGAGGTTGGGGAAGCTGGTCGTCTCGCTGCTGGCGGCATAGGCCTGGATGTGCTCGTCGGTGCCGATGGGCGAGAGTCGGTGGACCTCCTTGCGCCCGATGACGATGGGCGTGCGGCCCAGGAAGTCGCGTGCGGCGATGATGCCGTCCTCGGTGAGGATGAGCATGGAGCATGAGCCCTTGATCTTCTGGTAGACGCGGTTGATGCCGTCGACGAACGAGTTGCCCATGTTGATCAGGAGCGCGACGACCTCCGTCTGGTTCAGGTTGTTGGCGCTCTGCTCGCTGAGGTGCATGCGCTGGGCCAGCAGCTCGTCGGCAATCTCGCGGAGGTTGTTGATCTTAGCCACGGTGACGACAGCGTAGCGCCCCAGGTGGGAATTGATGATGATGGGCTGCGGATCGGTGTCGCTGATGACGCCGAGGCCCTGATGGCCCTTGAACTCGTGGAGCTCGTCCTCGAATTTCGACCTAAAATAATCGCGCTCCAAGGAGTGTATGGAGCGCGTGAAACCGCGTTCGCGGTCGAACGTGACGAGGCCCGCACGGCGCGTGCCGAGATGTGAGTTGTAGTCGGTCCCGTAAAACAAGTCGTTTACGCAGTCCTGTGTGGAGATGGTTCCAAAGAAGCCGCCCATAGTGGTGTTATCGCTGTTGGTTTTGATGTTTCGACTGCAAAGGTACAACTATTTTTCGACATTGCCATCATTTTCATTGAAAAAATATTCTCTCTGTCCGAAACCCCAGTTGATGTCGGCGCAGCCACTCCCCTCGAGGTGAGGGGAGTGGCTGCGCATGATTGATTACAGGCGGACTGAGGGCAGGGGCTTCTCGTAGCCCTCACGCTGCCAGATGATCTCGCCGTTGTGTTCGATGGCGTCGAGGCGGCCTCTGACGCATGGCGGGTCGTCGCCGTCGTCTGGGGTGACGGCCGGTGCGAATTCGCCAAAGCCCATGTTTCCGCCGGACTGTTCAGAGTCATAGCCCTCGTAGGTCCTGTTGGTATAGAGCGTGAGATAGTAGCTCACGCCATAGACCCATGCAGAATTGGCTTCCGTCCGGAATCGTGGAGCAAAGTTCAGACGGATCCTTTGCTTACTGGTCTTGTCGGTCAGCAGTGAGAACGACCAGTGCATGATGTAGACGCCGTCCACCAGATTGGCTGTACTCTTTCTGTAAGTCTCAGTCTGGTCGGTGTTGAGCTCACGCACTTCCCATTTCTTGATGTTCGAGATGCCCAGGACGCTGGTCTTCGTGTCGACCTTGAACTCATACTCATGCTCATAGAACTGCTCGGAAACAAGGTCCAGGAAGGTGCCTGTGCTATGAACCATATCCGTGGGATAGGCCTCGATGATGGTTATCGCCGGCGACGTGTTGCAGAACGAGAGTCCCTTGTCGAAGGCGTTCGGCTGGTTATACGTGACAGGTCTTTCGTAGTAGCAGGGATAGGCAGTGTAGATGACGTCGCTCTGATTACCGTCGTTGGGGATGTCGAAGGTGTAGGTGGTGCCCGTCTTGCACTTGGCGTCCATGCCCCCCTCGTTGGGGAAGATGGTCGTCATGTATTTCGATCCCTTCTTGATCATCAGTGCGGGCGTGAACTGCTTGCCCACGGCGACCCAGAAGCCCAGTCGCGACAGCTCGAACTGCGCGGTCTGGATGAGCTGTTTGTTGCTCTTGTCCCATCCCTTGACGATCTTGAACGACTTGTCCTTGAGCTTCGGATACCATGGGAATGTCTCCGGGTTGAAGATGTCCCACGGGCCGAAGGTGACGTAGGCGCCCATCGTCTTGTCGTCCTCCAGCTTGTCGGCCTCGCTGTCGATGAGGTCCTGATAGACCTGGTTGTTGGTCACCTCTGAGGTCTTCAGCTTGTCGAGCATGTCCTTCGTGTCGCGCATCTTCTTCTGCATGTCGTCGCTGCCCAGCAGGGCTTTGAGCGACAGGTCGAGGAAGACACCGAGCTTCAACTTGAATTTCAGCGTGAACGTCAGTCCGAGGCTATTGGATATGTCGTACATCGTCCAGCCTTCTGTCGAATACGACGCAAACGGGAGGGAGATGCCCACTTCCGCGGTGATTATCGGTATGATCCTGACCGACAGCACCTTGCCGTAGAGCCCGATGCCGACGGTTATCGACAGTTCCAGCGTCACCGTGCCGTTGATCTGTGCGTCGAGTTTCCAGTCCTCGTCCTTCAGCTTCTTGACCTCCTTAGTGACCTTCCCCTCATAGAAATCCAGGTGGTAGATGTTCTGATACTGTTTGTGCTTGGTGATGACCACCGAGCCGGTGATGTCGAAGGTCAGGTTGAGATCCAGATTCAGGAAGAGCACCAGCACCACCGGCCCCATTGTCAGGGCCTTACCCTTGACGATGGCTTTGTCCTTTATGATGGGGATGATCTTGGTGAGTCCTCCGCTGATGGTCACCCGCGTCTTCTCCTCGACGGTCTGGATGAAGTCGGCCTTCATGTTGTCGAGTGAGAATTTGTCGAAGTTGAACTCATTCTTCACCTTGTAGAAGTTGTTCTCCTTGTCCATGGAGGCCTCAAAGTGGATGATTTTATTTTTCTTTGCCAGCTCACCGGTGAAGCTCCATGACATGCCCATAGACATGGTGAAATCGCTGCCGCCGAAGTTCATCTGGACGTCGATGGGTGCGACGCCGCCCTCGTCGGCTCGCGTCCGGGCCATGGCCGGCTCCTCATACTCCACGGGGACGGAGAAGGAGTCGGCCTCGAAGGTCAGCTTGCCGTCGATAAGCAGACTCTTGAAGGTGTCCTTGAGCGTGGCGAACGACATGAGACACTTGTAGACGCCGTCCTCGAAGAGGCGCTTCTCCACCAGATGGTTGGCGCCCATGGGAAACTTGTCTGTGACGGTGCTCAGGAAGATCTCGCCCGGCTGGGGCAGCAGCTCCTTGGGCGTGTCGGCACGGAAGTGCACCTCGAGCATCACGTTGACGCCGTCGGTCTCCACGTGGGTGATATACTTCTCCTGAGTCGACTCCTCGACGACAAGCACGTTGTCGTTGTACTGGTATTCCACGTCGCAGCCGCCCTCGGTCGTCACGACGGGCTTGTCGTAGCCCTCGCCGCTGTGATGGCGCACGTTCTTGAAGTCAGAGAGCTCGGAGGCCTCCTCCTCCAGCTCGTCCTCGATGAAGAGGTTGCACGACGTTGTCAGCGTGGCAATGAGCACTGCAAGGCTGAACAGTGATAGTATTCTTTTCATAGATCTTGTCTCCCTTCTTGTCAAAATGATAACTCAGGTGATTACTCTTCAGGATTGGTCACGACGACATGCAGCGTGTCGCCATTATCGAAATACGGGATGCCGTCGTCGCCCTCGATGTCGGGCCAGAGCTGCCGGGCCGAGTCGTCGAGCACCAGCGGATAGAGGTCGGAGAGGGTGCCGTGGGCCTCGCCGTCGAACTCGAAGGCGTCGGGGAAGAGCTCCACGAGGGCCCGGCCGCGATAGATGCAGCGCAGGCTGACGTCGCCACCGAGGCGGACGGGGCTCCAGATGCGAATCTCCATGTAGTCGCGGCCCTGCCACTGCCGCATCTTGCCGATGCCGCGCAGCTCGTCGCCGATGTAGGCCCCGATGATGATCGAGTCCTCGTCGGCGGCCGTGTACTTATGGCCGTGGATGCTGACGTCGGCATAGATGACCATGTCGTAGGGATAGCTCTTCGGGTTGAGGTAGATCGCCGGCAGCACGCTGACCCAGCACGAGTCCGTCTGGTGGTCGCTGACGCTCATGGCCCAGGCCAGCGTCAGTCCCTCGCTGAGGGCGATGACCGTGTCGCGCTCGACGATGGCGACGTCCTTGTCCTCCGTCATCCACCACACTGAGCGGTTCGACAGCGTGTCGGGCTCAAAGAGCACGGGGATGCGGTAGCGGTCGCCCACCATCATGTTGATCACCCGCCGGCCCAGCGTCATCCGCCGCGCATCCACGGGGTCGCCCCCCTCCCAGTAGTCACCGCAGGAGCAGAGAAACCCGCCCCCGGCCCCTCCCCAAAGGAGTGCGGAGCATATCGTGCAGAGCCATAGAAGATGGCTGGCTGTTTTTTGACCGATGCGTTTCCTTTTCATAAAGATTCTAATATATTATTGATGGTAATCAAAAAACTCCGTTTCCTCTCTGCCCTTCTCCCCTCCCTTGGGGAGGGGCCGGGGGTGGGCTCTTCCTATGGGCGGCGGCTGACCGTCACCGTGTTCGACAGGGCGCTCTGGCGTCCGTCGCGCCACTGAATCATGACGTAGTACTGGGCCGTCTCGCCCTTCTCGAGCAGGTTGTCGGCATACTCCGCCTTGTCGCTCGCCACGCTGATCATGAACTTAAACTTGTCCTCACCCGGACCCTTGCGATAGACGCAGTAGTAGTAGGGCGCGTCGATGGGCAGGCGGCCCGTCGTCCAAGCCAGCTTCGTCAGCTGGGAGCGCTCGTCGTAGTCGCCGGCCAGCTCGATGCCGGCCTTGACGACCTTCGGTCCGGCGTGCAGCCAGCTGACGGCCAGGCTCTTCGACGTGAAGGGCGACGAGTTGAACGACTCCACGTAGTAGTAATATCTGTTCTCGCGGTCATAGGGCGGGTTGTCGTCGATCGTGATGCGGTAGCCGCACTCGCGCAGCGAGTCGGCATCGTAGCGGCCGATGACCTCCCACGGCCCGTCCTGGCTCAGTCCGCGGTAGGCCACGTGGTAGTCCATGTCGGCATCCGTGCCGACGATCCACTCCATGTGCATGCCCTCCGCGTCGCTGTGACCCGAGCGGTCCAGGTGGGGCTGCGTCGGCGGCGTGATGTGCGGTCGCTTCACCTGGATCCAGGGACTCCACTCGCCCTCGTTGGTCGAATAGTCGGTGGCACGCACCTTGTAGTAGATGTACTTCTGGTTGACGTCGACGGCCAGCGAGTCGATGCACCATGTCTCCAAGATCGACTGTTCGTTCAGTCGCTGGAAGGCGTGCGTCGTGTCGTTGGCGAAGGCCACGTCGTAGTGCATGATGTCGTCGTCCTCGGGGTTAGGCCGCCAGTGCAGGATGACGTAGGCATACTTCACGTCCTTGCCGACAATAGAGTTCAGCTCAGGCTGTGTCACCTGGGCCCACAGCGAGTCGGGGGCTGCCGGGGCCTTGTAGTCGTGAATCTCGATGAGCTGCGACAGCGAGGTTGACTCGTTGCCCGATTTGTCGTAGGCTGCGACCTGAATCATGCCCGTCCGCAGTCCCGTGACTTCAGCCACGTACATCGTGTCCGTCGGGGGAATCATCTCCTCGTTGAGCTCAATCCACGTCTCGCCGCTGATCCTTGCGTTGTAGTATCTGACGACGTAGCCCTGCAGGTCCTTCTCCAGCGTGTCCTTCTCCCAGATGATGTGGGCCTGGATGCGGCCGCGGATGTCGTCGTCAGGATAGCCGATGACGATGGCTTTCAGCTGGGGTGCCGTGGGCGGCTCGTTGTCGTAGACGTTCACCCGGATGGGATTGATACTTGGGACGAGACCGCCGAAGGCGTCGTGGCCGGCAATCATGTACTCATAGACGCCGAAGCTGGGCACGGAGTCGCCGAAGGCTTTGTAGTTGTCGCCCTCGGGCAGGTCGATGACTGAGAGGTAAGGCTTGCGGTTGAGGTGCTCCCACGTGCCGTCTATCTTGTTGCCGTCAGCATCGGTGACGAATCGGCGGTAAATCTCGTAGGTGGAGTGCTTGTCGTCCCACCAGCCCAGCACGTGGCGTCGCGGGCTGGAGATGGAGTCTGTCATGCGGGGATTGAAGATGGCGGGCTCATACGGCTTGTTCTCTACGCCTTCCGCCACGCCGGGCTCGAAGATGAGTCGGCCGTCGGTCTCCCACTTCGTCGGCTGGATGTAGTAGTCGTAGGTCTTGCCGGGCTTAGCCGTGCGGTCGAGGAAGCCCACGGCCATGTCGCGGGCCAGGTCGGGCCGCCACTCGGCCACGAGCATGGCGAAGGCGAACGACATGTCCTGCTCGTTGTTATATTCCATCGAGGCACCCCATGAGCCCGGTTGGTCCTGCGTCTGGTTGGGACCCAGGCGCCCCTCGCCGTAGAGCACGCCCTGAGCCACCAGGGCGTTGCTGTCCGTCTGGGCATACTTGGCCCGGAACTGCTCCTCGGTGAGCGGTTTCAGGCCGTAGGCCAGCGTATCGATGGCGAAGTCGTCGGCATCGGTCTCCGTGCGCAGCACGTTGACGCCCGTCAGGCACAGATACTTCCACGACACGTAGTCCTCGGGCACCCAGCGCAGGGCGATGCTGTCGCCGTAGGTGCGGGTCAGCAGCTTGATCTTCGTGGTGATGAGCGTCGGCTCCTGATAGATGATGGTGTCGGTCTTGACGGTGTCCATGGGCATCACCGGTTCGCCGGTATAGGTGCTGTCGGCCTGCTGGGCCGTCGCCATGCCGCTGCCCGAGAGCAGCATGGCGGCCATAAGGAGGATATTCTTATTCTTTACCATATGATTCCATATTTATGTGAGACGATTTCTTTGAAGAGCGTGTTCGAGAAGGTGGGCTCTTTCTCCGGATACGCGGCTGGCATTCCCATAGATTTGAGCACTTGGTTTTGGGCCTTCCAGTAGGAGGCGTTCACTTCATTCCATAGCATAACCCACCAGAGATCCTTGCTGATGTCTGCCCAGTAGATCAGGTCGGGATCATTGGATGCCGCCCACTGCTGAAGCATCTTGATCTTCTTCGTGTTGTTGGTCTCCTTGTAGCATGCATACAGGTCGGGATCATTGTCCTGAAGCCAGCTGGCCAGCTTCTCTAACTGAGCGGCATTCTGCCTCTTCCCGGCATCGCTTGTATCCTCAGTGAAAGCCACACTGGATGGAACGCCGTTGATGTAGACCTCCGGGATGCCGATGGCGCTCTGGATGATGGCGTAGTACATGTTGTCAAACTTTCCTTTGGTGGAGACGACGTTGGATCCTTTGTTGACGACATACCCGGTCAGCCCGGATTGGAAGTTGGCATAATGGTTGCCGGTGACACCTTGGTAAACGTCATAGACCACTTTATACACGTTGTTCGTCATGTCGTAGCCATTCACTCGGTAGGCCCAGTAGCTGAATTGCTTCACGTTGTCCAAAGCGTTCAATGCACTGAAAATATCCTGAGGCACCACGCCAAGCACACCCGGGTAGGCTCCCTTGTAGTTCTTGTCATAGCTGCTCGCTGTGCCGCCTTTCAGTCGCTCGAAGAAGAGGCAGGATGCCGCCTGTGACTTACGCTCCTTGGAGATCTTGTCATCCAGGCCGCTGCCTATCGACTTGCCGAATGAGCGGCCACCGCTACTCCACGTACCGCCGTAGATGAGCGGGAACTGATAGTAGGGCACCTGCACTTCATGGCCCATGCTCGACACTTTCAGATACTGTCCGCGGTGCAGATTCTGCCAGTCAATCATCTTTGCATTGATCTGTTTGCCACTCAGCCCATTCTTTGTGCCTTTCTCGTAGATGTTCTCCACTTGAGTGGCAATCTTAGACATCTGTGTGCAGAGTGTCTGAGCGATGAAATATGGGGCCGCGAACTGCTGCAAGAGGTATTTCGCACCTAAATAGCTGTTATTCTCGATGTCAGAGTAACTCTCCGGATTCGTGATGTTATTAGAAGGATTCCGATAGAATTTGTTGTAAGGCTGCGCGGGGAAGATTTGGTTGTTGCCTGTCAGACCCCAGTCGTCGTCGGCATTGAGGGGCAACGGATACGTCAATGAGGACCAATCGCTTAGCCATGCGTTGTACATGTCCCAACGTAGTGACAGGAGCGACTTGTCCCTGAAGTTCGCGCCGGGAATCATTGAGCCGGATATGCCGTGGCCGTTGAAGCTATAGGTGAGCGACTCGCTGGCATGCGGCACGTTGACATCGTCGAAGTCATACTGTTTGAGTGCGACATCGTTGATGAACACCCATTTCGACAGGTAGGAGAAGTAGAGCCAAGGATCGGAGAGTCGCAGCAGTTTGCCATCAGACTTCTTCTCGTTGAAAGCGATATCCTTGTCGTTGTCCCAGTTCCAACTGCCCATGTTTCCTGAGTGAGTGAATGAAGGATTCAAATAAGGCTTCACGCCGACAAACTGTTTCTCGTAGTCTCTCAGCGGATTGGGTCCTGCCTTCCACGATGCCTCGGGGACACACTTCAGCCACATGTTGGCCAGCACGACCGTGGTGTCCTTGTATAATTTCTTTTCGACCATCGGAATATTGCATCGTGCGTACATGAAGGACTGAAACTTATTTTGGAAAGCCTCATAATCTCCAAAAATTGCGACGATGGCGATAGTAATAACATACACTTGTGTAATATCATCGTTTGACGTATGAGCCCTGTCATTCGGCCATGTACCTCCTAATTCTTGGGTTATGAAATCATAAAGTGCAGTATAAAAGGCATATTCGCCTTTCTGGGCTATGAAGTCTGCCTGTATGTTTTCGTATTCTATACTGGGGTCCTTGGCCACCTTGATGGTTCGGTCGTAGACCTGATAGGTGTGCTCAAGCCGTAGGTTGAATTGTGCATCAGAGAGGTTGGTGCCGCTGCAAGACGACAGGTCGAACATCTTGCTTGGGTGCATGATCAGGCAGCCACCAGTAGTCTTGAACTCATTGCTGATGGTCTGCGTTTTTATGGAGTTTTGCTGTGAGACGTTGGTCCCCGGGAAAGTCCACTTGTAGTTTCCACTGAGCTTCCAGTTCAGCGTGCCGCTGGCAAACGACGAGCGGATGTCCTCGTTCAAGGCAATGATGGGTTCCTGGATATCAATGATGTTGGCTTTGTTCTCCTCAATGTCGTCCCTCTTCTGGAACAGCTGGTTCTTTCCCACCGAAGGATAGGCCAAGGCCACGTAGGGCTGGATGTCCTTCAGGTGCTCGGGGATGACGGTCTCTTCATTCGCCTTCGTGCGGAAGAACACGAGCTTCTTCTGCTCCCAGCGCACGTATTCGTCGTGCATCTTTCGTTCTCCGGTGTAGCCCGTCTCGACGGTCATCTTGGTCCAGACGCGCTTGCCGTTGAGCACCTCGAAGGCCTGGGCGTTGAGCTCCAGGATATAGAGCTTTCCGGGCTTCAGCTTCGGCATGGAGAGATGGAAGGTGCGGCCGGTAGTCTCTCGGATGGTGACGCCGCCCGGCACCTTACATTTACTAAGGACGCTGGGATAGCTATAATAGTAATTCCCGCTGCCTTGAGCTTCGTATCCGCCTTCCCATTGTTTCACGGCCCGCATGGCATTGTCGTTGTCAACCAGATATTTCTCTATCGGCTTTTGTTCGCTGTCCAGTTTCTCGCTTTTCATCCAGCGCGACATGATGCGGTTGTTCCATAGCGCTTTCCTGAAGAAGGCATTCTGGAAGTATTCTTCGCTTGTCGGCTTGACATTGCTCTGGCCATAATACATAGGCATCAGCTTGATATAGTTGAAGACAGTGTCAGGATTGATCTCATAGAGCACGGCGCCCAGACAGTCGTTGATGTTGGCCTTGCTGTTCTCAGTGTAGACGCGGTCCTTGTTGATGTCGAAGATATAGGTTCGCGAGGCGTAGAGGTTCATCTCTGCTTCGCTGTAGCCCTTCTCCTCGCTCAGGTCGCCTCCCGTGGTGGGGTCGTAGAGGCGGTAGCGCTCACCCAGGTTGGCGTAGGTGGTGAACATCATGTTCTTGGCCTCGTTGATGCTGATGGCATTCTTCACGTCCCAGCCCTCCTGGATAGAGTCGCTGGCCACGGTGACGTCGCCGAAGAGGTTGAAGTCGTCGAGGGCGTTGCCCTTGAAGGGCACACACTTCGTGCCGCCCGAGAAGTTGAAGCCCTTGTCGATCTTCACCAGTCCGCCCAGCAGGGTCACCTTCACGCGGGCCTGACCCTCGAACCACGTGGGCTTGGGCAGTCCCATCTTGAAGACGCCGCCGATGCCGGCGTCGACCAGGTCGATGCGCTCGTCGATGAGCTTGCCGAGCTTGATGTGCAGGCCGAACTTGGCGGCCAGGTAGGCGTAGAGCTGTCCCATGGCGTACCATCCGTCCTTGCCCATATTGCCGCCGTAGTTGGCGCAATACTGCGGCGTCGAGTATTTCACGAGCGACAGGTCGAAGCCTGCGAGTGCCTTCATGTAGCCGTAGAAGAGTCCGAGGTCGACGTTGATGAAGCCCCATGCCGAGGCGCCGAGCATGACGCCGCCGCCGGCACCTGCCGTGCTGAGCATCTTCTTCATGACCTCCGAGCGGGCATTGTTCACCTTGCCCATGTCGGCGCCTGTGGAGACGGCCGAGTTCTTGTGTCCGTTGAGGAACTCGGTGATCTCCGACGGTATCTCGGGCAGCTGGCCGTTGCCGGGCAGCTCGTTGCCGATGCAGAGGTAGGCGTCGGCCCCGATGTTGACCGTCAGGATGCCCAGCTTGTCCTTATAGTCGAGATAGGTGAATGTGCAGCGCTTGTTCTTCTGTGGCTCACCCAGGTAGAGGTGCCACTTCGTCGGGTATTTGTTGCTGCCTTTTTCGCGGTAGGTGAACTTGAGTTCCAGGTAGACGTCTGTCTTACCGGCTGTCACCTTCGACTTCTTCGCTCCGTCGCTGACCTTGTTCTCGTTCTTAGTCTTGTCAGATTCTGAAGTCTTGTTGCTGTAGTCACTCTCTACCTCCTTCAACGAGCCCATCATTTCGCTGGTGCTGGGCTTCTTCATGAGGTCGCCAGTGATATTTGACTGGAATTGTCCCAACTCTTCCTGTACAGCCTTCAGCTCGTTGCTGATGCCGGTCAGTTTAGATACCAGCGCGTCGCTGTCGAGGCCGCTGGTGACGGTGAGGTTGAGGCAGAGATAGCGGTCGTCGTCGTTGTTCTCGTAGATGAGGCTGGCCTTCGAGTGGATGATGCCGCCGACGGCTTCTATCTCGCCGTTGAACTCGAAGTGGGTCATGCGGTTGTTCTTCTTGTCGTAGATGACGACCACGTCGAGGTCGCCCTGCACGGTGTTCTCGCCGCCCGAGGTGGTGATGCCGATGCCGAAGACGACGCCGATGGTGCCGTACTTGGCCGTAGGCTTGGCATCGTAGACGGGATGTCCCTTCGAGTCTTTCTTGCCCATGACGGGCTGCGTGTTGTAGTAGAATCCGCCAGTGATGCGGTTGATGACGACGGGGTCGATGCGCAGGCCCTGTCCGCCGACGGTGATGAGGAAGTATCCCCATGAGAAGAAGTCCTCGCTGGGGTCGTAGTATTTCGTGTAGTACTTTTCGTTGCCGTCTTCTTTCTTGGCCCGCTGCTTGGCGTCGGCTATCTTCTTGTTCTTCTCGTCGGTCGAGATGCCCTTGTGGTTGAAGTATCCGCCGGCGACTTTGAGGCTGAAGAGGTCCTTGATCTCCAGCCCGATGTTGCCGCTATAGCCTTTGTCGGTCTGACTCTTATCAAGCTCCAGGCGTCCGTAGAACTTGAAGACCTCCCAGTCGACATTGAGCTCGATGCTCTTGAAATCCACAGTGCCGTCGCTGAGATACCAGTCGCTGATGCTCTCGCCTTTGTGCAGGGCGGCCGAGATGCTGATGCCGGCGCTGACGTCGAACTTGCCGTCCATAAGTCCCAGCATACCCTCGACGTCAAGGCTGATGTTGTCGCCCTGCATGGACGGTGTGAACTTCTTGAGTCCGAAGGTGAAGGGGCCCACCTTCTTCTGGGCCGAGGCCAGCGACCACTCGCCGTAGTTGAAGTAGCAGTCGGTGCCGAGTTTCAGCTCCTTGCCTTCAGTGAACTCGTAGAGTTTCTTGTGATCAGCCTCCCATTTCTCCTGGGCGTCGATGCCCGTCTGGTGGGTGCGATACTCGTCGATGCCGAGGTCTTCGTTCCAGTCGTCCAGCTTCACGTTCGACAGGCGCATCTTAGCAAAGTGTATGCCGGGCAGCTTCAGCTGCATGGGCAGCGCGGCGTTGAGGGCCTCCACGCGCTTGGTGAAGGCGTTGGTGGCCTTGGTGTGCTTGCCGTCGAGTCCGGCGATGGTGATGTCGCCGGCCATGCAGAGCTCCACCTGGGTGTACTGCTTGCCGCCTTCCTTCTCGGGGTCGACCGATTCGACGAGGAAGTAGGTCTGGTCGGGCAGCAGGGTCATGTCGGCCACGAAGAAGTTCATGGCCAGCGGGGCCTTGTCGGCGTTCTTCGTGGTGAAGACGTACGAGAGGCGGTTGTCGTCGTACTCCTTGCGCTTCTTGGTCACCTTCTCCGTGCCGGCCTTGTTCCACACCTGGTACTCCTTGTAGCCGGGCTTGGTCATGTGGCGTATCTGGCAGTAGTATTCGATGTCGGTCTCCTGCTGGTCGTCCTTCTTTTCGGTTGAGGAGCCCGACTTGCCGCCGTCTTTCTTCGCGGCCTCGTCGGCAGCCTTGTCCTGGGCCACCTTGCCGAGCAGTGGCACGCCGAAGCCGCCTGTGATGGTGCAGTTGTCGAAGTTGTTCTGGATGATGTCGACGTAGGCCTTGTCGAGCGTGAACTTCCATCCGCCGCACTTGCCGGTCTGGGCGTCGAGGACGTTCTCGGAGAAGACGCGGCAGGTGATGCCTGAGGCGTCGATGAGCATGTTGCTGGCGCCGATCTTGGTGCCCTGCTTGCCGTTGCCGAAGACGGCGAACTTGGGGAACTCCACCTCGAGGTTGCGGATGTAGACGCCCTGCCAGGCGTCCCAGTTGCCGTCGTTGACGTAGGCGCCGCAGAGCGTGGCGTCGAAGGTGGTGTCGTCGCTCTTGGCCACGAACTTCTTCTTCTCCTCGTCGTAGCTCATCTGGGCGTAGCTCTTCTTGAACTCGTCGATGGTGGGCATGAGCCGGTCGTTGCGGCTCATGTTGTAGTCGAAGATGATGTCCTCGCCGATGTGGAAGGTCCAGCCGGGCAGGTCGACGGCCTCAAACGGGGTCAGCGAGCCTGTGGCGATGAAGTCCATGGCGTCGTCGCCGCCCTCGATGGTGGCCTTCAGGTCGAGCAGGGCGGGGATGTCCTTGGCCTGGCCGTCGACGACGCGCTTCGTGTTGGGCATCGTCATGGCGATGTGCATGCCCAGTCCGGCGAAGCCGTCGGCGTCCCAGCGCAGGAAGCAGCCGTCGCCGGGCCTCGGGTCGAGGGGCTCGGTCGGGGCCTTGAACGTCATCTTGAAGTCGGTGTTGGGATCCTTCAGGGGCAGGTTGCTCAGCAGGGCCAGCACGCCCTCCTCAGGCCAGAACTTGTCGGGCGTGATGCAGAGGCGTGGTGCGCCGAAGATGAGCACGTTCTGTCCGTCGAAGACGTCGCTGTTGGGCAGGGCGATCTCGCCGATGACGTTCATCTGGGCCGACTGGGGCGTGAACTGCATGGAGCCGATCTGCACGCTGAAGCTCTTGGGCAGGAACTTCGAGATTTCCTCGGGCACCTCCATGGGGAAGTAGAGGTCGAAGGCGTCGCCGTGCTGCATGTCCTCCCACTTGGCGCCGAGCAGCTTGTAGGTGCTGTAGTATTTGCCGAGGTTATAGCTCTTGGCCAGGCTCTTGGTGGCTTCCTCGACGTCGTCGCCCCACTCGTTGACACCCTTCGAGACGAGGCTGCGCACCTCGTCGGGCAGGTCGAGCGAGCCGTAGATCTCGTCGAGGCTGGCCAGCGAGAAGAGCGAGTCGACGGCCTGGGCGTCGGTGTATTCGGTCTTGCCGTCGCTGTAGGGATAGGTGACGCAGCGGCCCTCGTAGACCTCGTAGTCGGTGTTGATCTTCAGGTTGTCGAACTTCACGGCCACGCGCGAGTTCATGTTGAAGTAGTTGTCGGCCTTGGGGCTCCAGCGGATCCATCCCTTGCCCTTGTAGGTCTCGTTCTCCTTGTCGTAGGTGACGGGCTCGGGGCCGTCGAGTGTCAGGTAGAAGCGTCCGATCTTGATCGACTGGTTCTTGTCGGGCACCTCGCCGAGCGTCGTCTTGTTGGCCACCTGGATGTTCTCGTGGCCGCACTGGTATTCCTCGTCGAAGTGGCGGGTCAGTGCGAAGTCGGTGATGTTGACCGAGTCGCTCTTCATCTCGACGATCGAGTCGGGGGTGCAGGTGGGCTTGGCCGTGACGCGCAGCAGCAGGTAGTCGCCCTGGTGCACCTTGTCGGCAATCTCGTCCCAGCGGATGGTGTCCGTCAGCTCCTCGGTGGTCTTCTCGTAGAGGGGCTTCGAGGTCTTCAGGATGGCGTCGCGCGAGTCGGCCGAGTTGCCCGTGTAGAGGGCCACGTTGTACTTGAAGTCGATGGTGTCCTGGCGCTCGCCCTTGCCGCCGACGTGCCATGCCTTGCGCCACTCCACCTTGATGGAGTCGCCCATATAGATGAGTCGCGAGGCGTCCTCGGGGAACTGCGGCGAGGTCAGCGTGGGCTGCTCGAAGATGTAGATGGGGCCGGCCTGGTCGTCCGTGCCGAGGCCCTTGCCTGAGATGGCGGACTCCGGCTTCTTGGTCGGGTCGTAGAGCTGGAAGAGGAAGATGTCGCTCTTGCCCTCGTTCTTGATCAGTGCCACGTTGAGCGAGTTCTCGTTCTGATAGGGGGTGTAGGCCGTCACCTGCATGGCGTAGACCTTGCCCAGGAAGGCCGTGTCGGCTATCATCTGCGACAGGTAGGCCTGGGGGATGGTGAAGCTGTTGGTCAGCAGCTCGCGCTTCTCGAGGAAGGTGATGGTGTTCTCCTGCATGGCCTCGTCGGGCATCATCGAGCCGAGCTCCACGAAGCGTATGTTGTAGCGGAACTGCACCATCGTGGCGTTGCAGTTGAGCGTCGGCGCCATCCACTCGAAGCGAATCGAGGCCTGGTTCTTGTCGATCTTAGTGACGGAGAGGTCGCTCAGGCCCTCGGTCGTGGCCTCGCGGACGGGCAGGGTGAAGCGGGGCGGCTCGGCCTCGTAGCAGATGTTGAAGCGGGCGATGCCGTCGGTCTGGTTGTTCTTCACGACGGGCGTGGTCAGGTCGGTGGCCCACTCATAGGCCGTCAGGTAGAGCTCATACTGGCCCTCGTCGAGCAGTCCGAACTCCGAGTCGAGGATGTTGCGGTAGCGGCCGTCGCGCACGTAGATATCCTTCGAGTCGAAATGGTCGAAGAGGTGCTTCAGCTCGATGGTGTTGAGCGTTTTGTGCTGGTTGGGGGCGAGCACGATGGGACGCTGGGGGATGTGCATCGTCTCGACGTCGGTCGACATCCACAGCACGTCGTCGGGGAACAGCTGCTTGATCTGCACGCCGAAGTAGAGGTTCTGCTGCACGTCGGTGTTGTTGATGACGGTCACGCTGAAGTAGCGGCCCAGGTTGTCGATGTAGCGGCCGGCCTGCGGGGGCAGCACCGACTGCACGGGGGTCACCTGGAGCGTCACGTCGCCCTGTTCGTTCTGTGCATGAACTACCGCCGGCTGGAGCAGGAGCGCCAGCAGCACTGTTGCGATGTATCTTACCTGTCGTCTCATATCGTCACTCGTTTTATAGGTCGATTTTGTAAAGTTCTTTCTGAATGTTGCGAACTGAATTCGCAACCACACTGATTATCAGCTTTTTGCGCGTCTGCTTTTGGCGAAGCGGTGCTTTTTGGCACGAGAAGCGGTCCTTTTCGATGCGAGAAGCGGTGCTTTTTGCCCCGAAAAGCGGCACTTCTTCAATCGCCATCCGCCTTTTGTCCGCTTTTTTCCGAATCACCTTTCTTCAGGCGGCAGCAAATTTTTCACTTTTCATTTTTCACTTTTCCCTTCACTTTTCCTCTTCAGGTGTAGCAGCGAGAACGTATAGTTGTATCCCAGCGACAGCTGTATCTCGGTGGTGCCCATCGAGGCCATGTCGGCTGAGATGTTGGTGTCGGAGTATTTGTTGAAGCCGGCCGAGAAGGAGAACTGGTGCACCTTGGCCAGGGTATATCCGGCCGAGAGGTCGGCGCCGACGGAGAGGTTGCGCTGCTGTCCCTGGATGTCGTTATAGCAGAGCGAGACGGTCGCCGAGGCGTGCAGGTTCTTCTCCTTGAGGAAGGAGCGGCCGGTGGAGAACGAGAGGATGTCTGAGGTGTAGCGCGTCTGGTAGCCCTTCGACTGCTGGTGTGACAGCGCCGTGGAGAACGACATCTCCCAGGGCTTGACGGTTAGCGAGTGGCTCAGTCCGGCCGAGAGCGTCGTCACGTCCGAGACGCCCGTGGCGAAGGGGTTGAGGTCCTCGTTCTTGGTGAAGCTGAGCGAGAGCGAGAAGGCGTTCTCGGTCCGCTCGCCGTCGATGGTGTAGTTGGGCGTCAGGTAGAGGGAGTGCATGATGCGGTTGACGCGCGTGGTGTCGTTGACATGCGCCTTGCAGTCGCTTTGCAGCTGGCGGTAGCCGCTGTAGCCGGCCGACAGCGTGAGGTTCTCGGCCAGCGAGGCCGAGGCCGTGGCGTTGTAGACGAAGCCGCGGGTGGTGTAGAGCTGGCGGCGCGTGATGTTGTCCTCCTGGCCGCTGAACGAGGCCGAGAGGCTGACTTTCTTGAAGAGCGTCGTCGAGGCATTGATGCCCAGCGACTGGTAGTTGTTGGAGGTATAGTAGAGGCCCAGCGTGGTATAGTCGGGCTGCACCATGCGGTAGAACACGGTGGCATTGAGGATTTTCAGGTTGAAGGTGCCGGAGATGTCGCCGGCGATGCGCATCAGCGACGTGTAGCGGGCGTCGAACACCTTGTCCCAGCGGTCGAGCTGGTCGGTGTGGACGCGCTGCGCGCGCTTGTCACTGGAGAAGGCGCTCCAGGCCAGGTTGCCACGGAGCGTCAGCCACTTGGTCACGCCCAGGCCGCCCTTGACGGCCACGGCGACGTTGTCCTGCGGCTGCACCTGGTCCTGCCAGCGGGCGTCGATGGACGAGACCTTGTCGTAGGCCCGCAGGAAGAACAGGTCGAGGTAGTTGCGGCCCGAGCCGTAGCCGGCCTTCAGGCCCCAGCCCAGCCGCGAATACTGCGGGCGGCGTGCGGCGGGGTCCTCGGGGTCGTCGTTGATGGCGTTGCGGAGCTCACCGTAGAAGGCGCCAAAGCGCAGCTTGGAGGAGTTATACTCCAGTCCGACGCCGTTGAACGACATGTTCATCAGGTAGGTGTGCATGCCCATGTTGGAGCGGCCGAAGTGGCCCCGCCAGTTCTTGTACGTCGGGTCGATGTGGAACGAGAAGTGGGGGAAGCTCCACGACGTGTTGTTGTTGGAATAGTAGAAGGCGAAGGGCATCGAGATGCCGTAGACCGACACGTTCAGGTTGGCATACAGCGAGTTGCCCCACGGCGAGCGGTAGCCGTTGCCGATGGAGGAGTGGTAGTATGTGTTCTGGGTGCCCACGGCGCCCGTGATGATGAGCGGGTCGCTCTTCGCGATGGTCGAGATGGTGTTCTGGGTAAGGGTCTGGGAGAAGCCCTCGCCCTGCCCCACGGTCAGGAGCAGAGCAAGAGCCATGATGCGTTGGATCCGGGATGTCTTTTCAATCACGAATTTGAGAATTTGAGAATCGATCCGGGATTTATTTTCTGTCCCGAATTTGAGAATTTGAGAATCGATCCGGGATTTATTTTCTGTCCCGAATTTGAGAATTTGAGAATTGGCTACGCACAGATTTGTGCGCAGATGATTACTCGGACTTATATTGTTTCTTTTCATACGTCTATACCTTAATATTA
>CACZBS010000031.1 GCA_902779455.1 uncultured Prevotellaceae bacterium | reverse complement strand
CGGCGCAGCTACTCCCCTCCCCTCAAGGGGAGGGGTTCTTGCTTAGGCAAGCGTCCCTACGGGCCGAGCGGGGGGTGGGGTCTCTAACTACTTCAAGGGGAGAGGCTGGGAATCTCTGACTATTTCGAGGTTAGGGTGGGGTCTCTAACTACTTCAAGGGTTGGGGCTGGGAATCTCTAACTATTTCAAGGGTTAGGGTGCGGGCTGTATCTTCCTTTTGCGCATAAAGAAGTTAGAGACCCCACCCCCGGCCCCTCCCCTTGAAGGGAGGGGAGCGGCTGCGCGCGACAACAAGCCCTACGGGGAATGACGGCGCAGCTACTCCCCTCCTTAAAGCCTTCTATAACGACAGCCGGCCGCATGCCAGCATCGGCATGAAGCCGCCCTCACAGGCCCACCAGGAGCATGGCCTGCAGCAGCGTATGTGGTAGACGGGCGGAAGGCTCTCGGGGGCTGTCTGCCCCCTGCCGCAGGGCACCCCCCGAGTGTTTTTCATGGTCGGGGGCTGGCGCCGGGAAAAGAGGCGAGTCAACCAAAACAGTACGAAGTCAACGAAAATAGTATGGAGAGTCAACAATATCCGTACGAAGTCAACGTTCTTAGCAAAAGAGTCAATCAGCTCAGGGAAGGTCGTCAACTTTTTCCAGTAGGGCGAGTCAACTTTTTCCGTATGGATAGGCAAATGTTAAAAACAAGGGGTGAAAGGAGTCCGCTCGAACTTGTTCGCTTTGCATGCAAAGAACCTTATTCAGGAAAAGACACGCCGTAACACCATAACACTGTGACACTGTGACACCGTGTCATTTCTATAATTCATATTCTAAAGGCCAGATGAGTAATAAATGTTTATATTATATATAATATATTATAAATAATATATTATATATAATATAAAAATAAATATCCAAATCTTTTCTCACCACTAATGACACGGTGTCACAGTGTCACAGTGTCACGGTGTGTGACTCTGTGACCCTGCGACCCTGTGGTATTGCGTGATGTCACTACGTGGCAGATAAATGAAATTATGTGTGTCTTAACAGCCTGTGCATCAAATGATTCTGTGGCGGGTTAACGTCTGTTAACGCAATAAATTGTCAAAAAGTTTGGCGGGTGGCGAATAATTTCTTATCTTTGCAGCGCTAAACAGATTTTAAGGTAAAAAGACATGGCGGAAAGATTGTTTATTTTTGATACGACCCTGCGCGATGGTGAGCAGGTGCCGGGATGTCAGCTCAACACGGTGGAAAAGATTCAGGTGGCGCGCGCGCTCGAGGCTCTGGGCGTCGACGTGATCGAGGCGGGATTCCCCGTCAGCTCGCCTGGCGACTTCAACTCGGTCATCGAGATCTCGAAGGCCGTCACGTGGCCTACGATCTGCGCGCTGACGCGGGCTGTGGAGAAGGACATCGACGTGGCCAACGAGGCGCTGCAGTATGCCAAGCACAAGCGCATCCACACGGGCATCGGGACGAGCGACAGCCACATCCGATACAAATTTAATTCTACGCGCGAGGAGATCATCGAGCGGGCCGTGGCGGCCGTGAAGTATGCCAAGAAGTACGTCGAGGACGTCGAGTTCTATGCTGAAGATGCCGGGCGGACGGACAATGAGTATCTGGCGCGCGTGGTGGAGGCCGTCATCAAGGCCGGTGCGACGGTGGTCAACATTCCCGACACGACGGGCTACTGTCTGCCCGAGGAGTTCGGGGCGAAGATCAGGTATCTGATGGAGCACGTGGACAACATCGACAGGGCCGTCGTCTCGACCCACTGCCACGACGACCTGGGCATGGCCACGGCCAACACGCTGGCGGGCGTCGTCAGCGGGGCGCGCCAGGTGGAGGTGACCATCAACGGCATCGGCGAGCGGGCTGGCAACACGTCGCTGGAGGAGATTGCCATGATCCTGCGGTGCCACAAGCACCTGGGCATCGACACCAATATCAATACGCGCAAGATCTTTCCGACGTCGCGCCTCGTCTCGGGCCTGATGAACATGCCGGTCCAGGCGAACAAGGCCATCGTGGGGCGCAACGCCTTCGCCCACTCCAGCGGCATCCATCAGGACGGCGTGCTGAAGAACATCAGCACGTATGAGATCATGGACCCGCACGACATCGGCATCGACGACAGCTCGATCGTGCTGACGGCCCGCAGCGGCAGGGCTGCGCTGAAGCACCGCCTGCACGTGAACGGCGTCGACGTGAGCAACGAGGCGCGGCTGGACAGCATCTACGAGCGCTTCCTCCAGCTGGCCGACCAGAAGAAGGACGTCAGCGATGCCGACATCTTGATGCTGGCTGGGGCCGACACGGCCGACGCCCACGCCGTGAGGCTCGACTTCCTGCAGGTGACGACGGGCAAGGGCGTGAAGAGCGTCGCCTCCATCGGGCTGGACATCAGCGGCCAGAAGTTTGAGGCTGCCTCGTCGGGCAACGGCCCTGTCGACGCAGCCATCAAGGCGCTGAAGAAGATCATCCTGAAGCAGATGACGCTGAAGGAATTCACGATCCAGGCCATCTCGAAGGGTTCGGACGACGTCGGCAAGGTTCACATGCAGGTGGAATACGACGGCCGGATGTACTACGGCTTCGGGGCCAACACTGACATCGTGACGGCCTCCGTCGAAGCTTATATTGACTGTATCAATAAGTTCAAGACAACATGAATACGCTCTTTGACAAAATCTGGGACCGCCACGTCGTGCAGGCCATCGACGACGGGCCGCAGCAGCTCTACGTCGACCGCCTCTATTGCCACGAGGTGACCTCGCCTCAGGCCTTCGACGGACTGCGGGCGAGGGGGCTGCGCTGCTTCCGCCCGCAGAAGATTGTCTGCATGCCCGACCACAACACACCGACGCACGACCAGGACCGACCCATCGCCGACCCCGTCTCGCGTCGCCAGGTGGAGACGCTGGCGCGCAATGCTGAGGAATTCGGGCTGAAGCACTGGGGCATGATGTCGCCCGACAACGGCATCATCCACGTCGTGGGGCCCGAGAAGGGGCTGTCGCTGCCCGGCATGACCATCGTCTGCGGCGACTCCCACACGTCGACGCATGGCGCCATGGGGGCCGTGGCCTTCGGCATCGGCACGTCGGAGGTGGAGATGGTGATGGCCTCGCAGTGCATCCTGCAGCAGAAACCGCGGTCGATGCGCATCACCATCGACGGCGAGCTGGGCCGCGGCGTGACGCCCAAGGACGTGGCCCTCTATCTGATGGCGAAGCTGACGACGGGCGGCGCCACGGGCTATTTCGTCGAGTATGCCGGCAGCGTGGTCAGGAATATGAGCATGGAGGGGCGGCTGACGCTCTGCAACCTGTCGATTGAGATGGGTGCGAGGGGCGGCCTCGTGGCGCCCGACAAGACGACGTTCAGCTATCTGCGCGGACGCGACTATGCCCCTCAGGGGGCCGACTGGGACAGGGCCGTCAGCTATTGGCGGACGCTGCGCAGCGACGCTGACGCCGTGTTCGATAAGGAGCTGACTTTCAATGCTGAAGACATCGAACCCCGCATCACTTATGGAACCAATCCCGGCATGGGCATCGGCATCACGGAGCGCATCCCCAGGCAGGGTGATGCCAGCTTCATGAAGGCGCTCGGCTATATGGGATTCGAGCCGGGCGAATGTCTCTTGGGAC
Source organism: uncultured Prevotellaceae bacterium (assembly GCA_902779455.1). Classification (GTDB taxonomy): domain Bacteria; phylum Bacteroidota; class Bacteroidia; order Bacteroidales; family Bacteroidaceae; genus Prevotella. The sequence continues at coordinate 41,771 of CACZBS010000031.1, read as the reverse complement.
GACAGGTCGACTACGTCTTTCTGGGCGCCTGCACCAACGGGCGCATCGAGGACTTCAGGGCCTTTGCCTCCATCGTCAGGGGGCGGCGCAAGGCCGAGGGCGTCGTGGCGTGGCTCGTGCCAGGTTCGTGGGCCGTCGACCGCCAGATCCGTCAGGAGGGGCTCGACGTCGTCCTTCGCGAGGCAGGCTTCGCCATCCGTCAGCCCGGCTGTTCGGCCTGTCTGGCCATGAACGACGACAAGGTGCCTGAGGGCAAGCTGTGCGTCTCGACGAGCAATCGCAACTTCGAGGGCCGTCAGGGGCCTGGAGCCCGCACTGTCCTTGCATCACCCTTAGTGGCCGCAGCTGCCGCCGTGACGGGAGTTATCACCGATCCGAGAGAGTTGTTAGTAATATGCAAATAATTAATTGGTACAATTTGGCTGCCCCTGTAGGAGGCGACGTGTCCCCACGTCGCACTTGCCGCAGGTGTCACGTGAGGACACGTGACCTCCTAATCGTACCAAGTTTTTTTTACGGTCACTTAAGTGAACAGTGAATAGTGAATAGGCTGTATGAAGGATAAATTTAATGTCATTGTTTCTCAGTGCGTGCCGCTGCCGCTGGAGAATGTCGACACTGACCAGATCATCCCGGCCCGATTCCTGAAGGCGACGGACAGGACGGGATTTGGCGAGGCCCTGTTTCGCGACTGGCGATTCGATGCCTCAGGCCAGCCCAGGCCGCAATTCGTGCTCAACGACCCGCAGTTTCGCGACGCCGTCGTCCTCGTGGCCGGCAAGAACTTCGGATGCGGCTCCAGCCGCGAGCATGCCGCATGGGCCATCGCCGACTATGGCTTCCGCGTGGTCGTCAGCAGCTTCTTTGCTGACATCCACAAGCAGAACGAACTGAACAACGGCGTGCTGCCCGTCGTCGTCAGCGAGGCGTTCCTGCAGGAGCTGTTTGCTACTATTGCCGCCGACCCTGGGATGAAGGTCGAGGTGAACCTGCCCGAGCAGCGCATCACGAACCTGAAGACGGGCCACAGCGAGCACTTCGCCATCAACGGCTACAAGAAGCATTGCCTGATGAACGGGCTTGACGACATCGACTATCTGGTGGCGAATCAGGACAAGACCGTCGAATGGGAGAAGAAGAACGAATGACGGACGGCCATGGAAATGAACCAGTACATCCCCTGCATCGAGATCATGGACACCACGCTGCGCGACGGCGAGCAGACCAACGGCGTCTCCTTCCTGCCGCACGAGAAGCTCATGATAGCGCGCAAGCTGCTCAGCGGCGTGAGGGTCGACCGCATCGAGGTGGCCTCGGCCCGCGTCTCGGAGGGTGAGCGCGAGGCCGTCACGATGATCTGCCAGCAGGCCCGCCAGAAAGGCCTGCTGCACCGCGTCGAGGTGCTGGGATTCATCGACGGCGGGCAGTCAGTCGACTGGATCGACGCCTGTGGCTGTAGGGTGGTCAACCTGCTGGCCAAGGGCTCGCTCAAGCATTGCAGCTATCAGCTGGAGAAAGCGGCTGAGGAGCACATCGCCGACGTCTGCCGCGAGGTGGAATATGCCCATCAGAAGGGCATGGACGTCAACCTCTACCTGGAGGACTGGAGCAACGGCATGAGGGACTCGGCTGACTACGTCTATCAGCTGATGGACGCGCTGGTGAGGACGCCCGTCAGGCGCTTTATGCTGCCTGACACGCTCGGCGTGATGAATCCCCTGCAGGTGATCGAGAACTTCCGCAAGATGCGCAAGCGATACCCTGACGCCAACTTCGACTTCCATGCCCACAACGACTACGACCTTGCCGTGAGCAATTCGCTGGCGGCCGCACTCTCAGGGGCTCGCGGCATCCACGTCACCGTCAACGGGCTGGGCGAGCGCTGCGGCAATGCGCCACTGGCCTCCGTGCAGGCCATCCTGAAGGACCAGTTCCACGCCGTGACCCATATCGACGAGAGCCAGCTCAACGACATCTCGCGCATGGTGGAGAGCTTCAGCGGCATTGCCGTGGCGCCCAACCAGCCCATCGTGGGCGAGAACGTGTTCACACAAGTGGCTGGCGTACACGCTGATGGCGACTCGAAGGACAAGCTTTACTATAACGAGCTGATGCCCGAACGCTTCGGACGTCGGCGCGAATATGCGCTGGGCAAGAACTCGGGGCGGGCCAATATCGCCATGAACCTGGAGGAGCTGGGGCTGGAGCTGACGCCTGAGCAGACCCGACGCGTCACCCAGCGCATCACGGAGCTGGGCGACAAGAAGGAGATCGTCACGCAGGACGACCTGCCCTACATCGTCAGCGACGTGCTGAAGCATGAGCCGGCCGACGAGAAGGTGAGGCTGATCAGCTATGTCGTCTCGACAGCCTACGGACTGAAGCCTGGCGCCAACGTCAGCGTCGAGATCAACGGACAGCGATACGAGGCGGCTGCCACGGGCGACGGACAATACGACGCCTTCGTCAAGGCCCTGCGCTACATCTATAAGAAATACCTTGGGCGCACGTTCCCCATACTGGCTAACTATCAGGTGACGATTCCCCCTGGCGGACGGACGGATGCCCTCGTCCAGACGGTCATCTCGTGGCACATGGGCAACGGACGCCTGCTGCGCACCCGCGGCCTCGACGTCGACCAGACGGAGGCTGCCATCAAGGCCACGTTCAAGATGCTGAACATCGTGGAGGACAGTATGTGAGGTCCCGTCTGCTAAGAAAACGTAAAAAGCGGTAGCCGTTGTCATGCGGTTGCCACTTTTTTATTACCTTTGCAACATATAAAGAAGAACCCAATAAGAGAGAGATTCTATGAAACTGAAGATTGCCATACTCGCGGGCGACGGCATCGGCCCGGAGGTGATGACGCAGGGCGTCGGCGTGCTGAATGCCATAGCCGAAAGGTTTGGTCATGAGTTTGAATATGAGGAGGCCATAGCAGGCGCACATGCCATCGACCTCGTCGGCGACCCCTATCCTGAGTCGACCCACGAGGCTTGCATGCGAGCTGACGCCGTGCTGTTCGCTGCCGTCGGCGACCTCAAGTACGACAACGACCCCACTGCGCCCGTCAGGCCCGAGCAGGGGCTGCTCGCCATGCGCAAGAAGCTGGGCCTCTTTGCCAACGTGCGGCCTGTCGTCACGTTCGACTGCCTGATCCACAAGAGCCCTTTGAAGGATGAGCTGGTCAGGGGCGCCGACTTCGTCGTCATCCGCGAGCTGACGGGCGGCATGTATTTCGGCGAGAAATATCAGGACAACGAGCGGGCCTACGACACGGACGTCTACACGCGGCCCGAGATCGAGCGCATCCTGAAGGTGGCCTTCGAAATGGCACGCACGCGGCGTCGGCACCTGACCGTCGTCGACAAGGCCAATATATTGGCCTCAAGCCGGCTGTGGCGTCAGATTGCCAAGGAGATGGAACCAGCCTATCCAGACGTCACGACTGACTATATGTTCGTCGACAATGCCTCGATGCGCGTGCTGACTGAGCCGCGCTTCTTCGACGTCATCGTCACGGAGAACACCTTCGGCGACATACTGACTGACGAGACGTCGTGCATCACGGGCTCGATGGGCCTGCAGCCGTCGTCATCGCTCGGACTCCACACCCCGCTCTTCGAGCCCGTCCACGGCTCATGGCCACAGGCCGCAGGGCAGAACCGTGCCAACCCGCTGGCGCAGATCCTCTCGGCTGCCATGCTGCTGGAGCACTTCGGACTCAACGACGAAGGGGCGCTGGTGCGCGAGGCCGTCAGCGCTTCGCTTGAGGCCAACGTCAGGACGCCTGAGATTCAGGTGGAGGGCGGCGCCGTCTATGGCACGCGCGAAGTGGGAGAATGGATTGTCAATTATATCAACAACAAATAAAATAACGGAAAAAATGAAGAAATTTCTATTCTCTTTCCTCTGTGCCATGCTGGCCATGGGCGCGACGGCACAGGACGACGTCCAGCTGAGCGACGCCTTGAAGCAGAAGCTGGAAGGCTATCAGCAGCAGCTCGCTGTCTATGAAGCTCAGATGGAAAACTTGCAGAAACAGGCTGAGGCAGAGCCGGACAAGATCGGAGAGATTCGCGAGAAGGCGATGGCCGTCTATGAGCAACAGGCCGCGGCCATGATGAAGATCATCCGCGAGAACCCTGACAACATGATCCCCGTCTTCTTCATCAAGGACATGGCCTACGCCATGGAGTATGAGGAATTGAAGGAGGTCTGCAATCCGAAGAATGCCTACTACAATCATCCTTCGATGGAGCTGCCAAAGAAACTGCTGGCCAACCTCGAAAAGAGGGCACCAGGCAAGATGTACACTGACATGACGCTCAACGACATGGAGGGCACGGCACGCAAGCTGAGCGACTGGGTCGGAAAGGGACAGTATGTGATGATCGACTTCTGGGCCTCATGGTGCGGACCGTGCCGCCAGGAGATGCCCAACGTCGTGGCTAACTATAAGAAGTATCACGAGAAAGGCTTCGAGATCATCGGCATCTCGTTCGACCAGAAGGCCGACGCCTGGAAGAACGCCGTCAGGCAGATGGACATGACGTGGCCCCAACTGTCAGACCTGAAAGGCTGGAAGGCAGCAGCGGCAGAGGTCTATGGCGTGAACTCCATTCCCGCCAGCATCCTGCTCGACGGGACAGGCAAGATCGTGGCCGTCAACCTTCGTGCGGAGAAGCTGGGCGAGAAGCTCCGCGAGATCTACGGATTCTAATAGCGGCTGTCGCGCTTCAGCATCCACACATGGAAAACCACGCCGACGAGAATCATTCCCATCGGCAGGAGCAACAGCATGTTGATCATCGTGATATGGGTCAGGTGAAGCCCGACCAATAGCGCTACGCCGATGATAATGAGCGCCAAACCGCCATATTTTCGTAAAAACTTCATAAAAGATGGTTAAATCGGGTGCAAAAGTACAAAAAAGATTTTGATAATTCGCAGAAAATTAGTACCTTTGCACCCGCATTTCGCAAAAATAACATTTATAAACATTAAAAACGTATTATGAATCAGTACGAAACCGTTTTCATTTTGACTCCCGTTTTGTCTGACGATCAGACAAAGGAAACGGTCGAAAAGTTCAAGAAGGTGCTCACCGAGAAGGGTGCAGAGATTCTGAGCGAAGAGGCCTGGGGACTGAAGAAACTGGCTTACCAGATTGAGAAGAAGACCAGCGGGTTCTATTTCCTGCTTGAGTTCAAGGCTGAGCCGGAAGTGATTAAGACATTGGAGACGGCCTTCCGTCGTGACGAGAAGGTCATTCGTTTCCAGACCGTTAAACTCGACAAGTTTGCCGCTGAGTACGCCGAGAAGCGTCGCAACAAGCTTGGTAAAAAAGCAGAAGAGGAGGCATAAGCAATGGCAGAAGTATCAGAAATCCGTTATCTCACCGCTCCTTCGATTGACACCAAGAAGAAGAAGTATTGCCGTTTCAAGAAGAGCGGCATCAAGTACATTGACTACAAGGATCCCGAGTTCCTGAAGAAGTTCCTGAACGAGCAGGGCAAGATCCTGCCCCGCCGCATCACTGGTACCTCGCTGAAGTATCAGCGCCGCGTGGCTCAGGCCGTGAAGCGTGCACGTCAGATTGCATTGCTGCCTTACGTAACCGATTTGATGAAGTAAAAAGAGGAGGACGCAAGTTATGGAATTGATTCTGAAAGAAGATATTATCGGTCTGGGATTCAAGAACGATATTGTGAACGTGAAGTCGGGCTATGGCCGCAACTACCTGATTCCTCAGGGCAAGGCTGTCATCGCCAGTGAGTCGGCAAAGAAGATCCTGGCCGAGAACCTGCGTCAGCAGGCCCACAAGCTGGCCGCTCAGAAGGCTGCCGCCGAGGAGCGCTGCAAGGCTCTCGAGGGCGTGGCTCTGACGATTGCCGCCAAGGTGAGCGCCACTGGTCAGCTCTATGGCTCGGTCAACACGGCTATCGTGGCTGAGGAGCTGAAGAAGCTCGGCCATGAGATTGATCGCAAGATTATCACCATGCGTGATATCAAGAAGGTCGGTGAATACGTTGCACTGGTTCACTTCCACAAGGAGGTCACCGCTGAGATTCCCGTCACCGTCATTGCTGAGGGTGGTCAGGAAGAGGAAGTGGCTCAGGCTCCTGTCGAGGAGGCCGCTGCCGTCGTCGCTGAAGAGGCTCCCGTCGAGGAGGCTCCTGCCGAGGCTGAAGCTCCTGCAGCTGAATAACCGCTGTAAAGCACTTCATTGATATTATAACGGGAATCCCGATCTCTCCAACGGAGAAGATCGGGATTTTTTTGTGTTTGTTATTGTTCAGAGAGACAGCGCTTACTCCCCATTATATTCAGGACGCAGGGTGCGCACGACAGCGCCAGCCTGCCACATCTCCTGATTGCGCATTGCTGCCAGTTCGACCTCCAGGCCCTCGCGATAGTCGGGCTTCGAGTTGGCGTCGATGCTCAGCTGGGCTTCGTGGCCGCTCTTGACTGACTCATAGAGCTCCTGGACGACGGGCTTGATGGCATCATGGAATCGCGGAGCCCAGTCGAGGGCACCACGCTGGGCGGTCGTCGAGCAGTTGGCATACATCCAGTCCATGCCTTTCTGGGCGAAAAGGGGCATCAGGCTCTGGGTGAGCTCCTCGACGGTCTCGTTGAAGGCCTCCGAGGGCGAATGGCCGTTCTCGCGCAACACCTCATACTGAGCCAGCAGCAGACCCTGGATGGCACCCATCAGCGAACCGCGCTCGCCTGTCAGGTCGCTGACGGCCTCGCGCTCGAAGGTGGTCTTGAACAGATAGCCGGCGCCGATGCCGATGCCGAAGGCGAGGGTCTTCTCCTCAGCACGTCCGCTGGCATCCTGATAGACGGCGTAGGAGCAGTTCAGGCCGCGTCCTTCGCGGAACATGGTGCGCAGGCTGGTGCCGCTGCCCTTGGGGGCCACAAGGATCACGTCGACATCCTTGGGGGGTACGACGCCCGTGCGGTCGCTCCATGTGATGGCAAAGCCATGGCTGTAGTAGAGCGTCTTGCCAGGCGTCAGGTGCTTCTTGATGCTGGGCCATGCCTGGATCTGTCCTGCATCGGAGAGGAGCATGCAGAGGATGGTGCCACGCTCGGCTGCCTCCTCGATGCTGAATAGTGTCTTGCCCGGCACCCATCCGTCGGCCACTGCCTTGTCGTAGGTCTTGCCAGGACGCTGGCCGACGATGACGTTGAAGCCATTGTCGCGCAGGTTGCAGGCTTGGCCGGGGCCCTGGATGCCATAGCCGATGACGGCAATGACTTCATCCTTCAATACTTCGCGTGCTTTCTCAACTGAGAACTCCTTGCTGGTGACTACGGTCTCAATAACGCCACCGAAATTCATTTCTGCCATAATAAATTAAGTTTAGTTATAAAAAGTTGTTATCTGAAAATCACTTTGCTTCTGCATACCTCCACGTCGGCATCCTTCGTGATGCGGACGCAGCACTCGTTGGCGCCTGTCCGCTCCAGCCAGAAGGAGAGCTGATCGCCAGCGTGGGCCTCGGCGACGTAGGCTATCTCGAAGCGACGGATGGTATGTTCGCGATACCAGTCGATGGGCCACAGGTCGAGGATGTGCTCGATGTACTTCACGGAATTGATGTGGCCGTTGATGTCGACGTCGTTATAGAACGTGTCGATGGTGCGCACCAGCTGGGCCTCATTGCTCATCTTGACGCGGCCCCCCTTGTCGATGGGGCAGGGCTTCTCGCTCTCAATCCATTGCATGAGGGCACCGTCGTGGATGCTCAGCAGGTCGGCCGGCTGGCGGGTCTCTGTGTCGATCATCGCCCAGACGGAGCGGCCGTAGCCATAGACGTGGTCGTCCTCGCCGACGACGCGGAAGTTTCGCTGGGTGAAGAAGCGCAGCGCGTTCTCGACCCACGTCTCCACGTAGAATCGTGTGTACTGGCTGGGCATCTCGTCCATCTCGATAGCCAGTCGCGAGAGCACCCATGTGCGGTTGATAGTGTTAAGATAGTGCATTCCGAATCCACGGTCAGTGGAGTGGAAGTCGGCCGCATTGAGCAGGTGGTTGCCCATGTGGCCCATGAAGAGTCGGCCTGTCACGTCGCAGTGGAACGGCTCGGCCATGAATTGATATCGTCCTATTTTTTCCATTGTTGTTCTCGTTGTTCTAAGAATTCGCTCACCTGCTCCTGAGTGCTGCGAGTGACGGCGATACGTCCTGAGCGCGTGTATTGCAGGACGCAGCCGAACTTGTTGAGCGCCTCATAGAGGCTCAGGATGCTGTCAGTGTTGCCGCTTTTCATCACGATGACATAGGTGGGGTTCACCTCCGTGATTCGTGCGTCGTGGTGGCGGATGATGCGGCTGACGTCGGGGTTGTCCATCACGCCCTGGGTGCTGAGCTTGTAGAGCCCTGTCTCACGTATAAAGAGCTGGTCGTCAGTGAAGTAGTTCGCCTTGATGACGTCGATTTTCTTCTCAATCTGGCGCGTGATGATGATGATCTGCTCCTCAGTGCTCCATGCGGTGATGGTGTATTTATGCACGTGGTCGATGCTCGAGGCCGACACGTTGAGGCTCTCGATGTTGACCTGCCGGCGGGTGAAGACGGCTGTTATCTGGTTCAGGATGCCGGCGATGTTCTCCGAGTAGACCAGCAGGGTGTATAGTTTCTTCTCTGTTTCCATCTCTTCAGCTTTCTATGACTAAGTTCATTGTGTCGACATCCTTGTAGGGCGTTGTCATGGGCATGACGTTGTCGTCCTCCTTGACGCAGCACTCCAGTATGAACGGAGCGGTGCTTTGAAGCATGCGCCGGACCGCTTCGTTGAGTTCAAAGCGGTCCTTTACGCGCTCGAAAGCGATGCCGTAGCTGCGGGCTATCTGTCCGTAGTCAGGGTTCATCATGCGGGTGAACGACCGTCGTCCGCCCCAGAACATGTCCTGCCACTGACGGACATTGCCTAAGTAGTTGTTGTTCAGGATGATGATCTTCAGCGGCACCTGTTGCTCCATGACGGTGCCCAGCTCCTGGATGCACATCTGGAAGCCGCCGTCGCCAGCGAACATGCAGATGTCGCGGTCTGGCGCTCCGATGGCAGCGCCGATGGCGGCTGGCAGTCCGAAGCCCATCGTGCCCAGTCCGGCGCTGGTGACGATGGACCGATGGTGGCGGAAGCGGAAATATCGGCAGGCGAAGAGCTGGTTCTGGCCTACGTCCGTGACGAGCACGGCCTCGCCCTGCGTGGCCTCAGCCACGGCCCTGACCACCTCGCCCATCAGCAACGGGCCGTCCGTGGGTTGCGTGGCTGGACGGATGACCTTCTCCTCTTCAGTCGCCTGATAGGGCTTGAAGGCCTCAACCCACTCCGTGTGGTCTGCCTTGCGCAGCAATCGGGTGATGGCGGGCAGCGACTCCTTGCAGTCGGCCACGATGGCCAGGTCGGCCTTGACGCACTTGTCGATCTCGCTCTTGTCGATGTCCAGATGGATAATCTTGGCCTGTCGGGCATAAGTCGAGGTGAGGCCTGTGACGCGGGCGCTGAAGCGCATGCCGATGGCGATGAGCACGTCGCACTGCTGGGTGAGCTGGCTGAGCGAATATTGTCCATGCATGCCCAGCATGCCCATGTTGAGGCGATGGTCAGTGCTGAGGGCCGACAGTCCGAGCATGGTGCGGCCTACGGGAATGTCGGCCTGCTCGATGAAGTCGACGAGTTCCTGCTGGGCATTGCCCAGTTCGACGCCCTGTCCTACGAGAGCCAGGGGGCGCTTCGCTTCGTTGATGAGCTTGGCCGCCTGGGCTACGGCCACCATGTCGAGGGCGGGGTAGGGCACGTAGCTGCGTACGAAGTCGACGCGCTGCTCCTGCCATTCGCAGGTGCCCTTCTGTGCATTGGTGGGGAAGTCGAGCACGACGGGGCCCGGCCTTCCGCTTCGTGCGATGTAGAAGGCACGGCTGACGGCCCATGCGACGTCCTCAGGACGGCGTATTTGGTAGCTCCATTTCGAGATGGGCTGCGTCACGCCGACGAGGTCGACCTCCTGGAAGGCATCCGTGCCGAGCACGCCGATGTTCACCTGTCCGGCAATGACGACGATCGGCGTGGAGTCCATCATGGCGTCGGCCACGCCCGTCAGGGTGTTGGTGGCCCCTGGTCCGCTTGTCACCAGGCAGACGCCCACCTTCCCGCTGACGCGGGCATAGCCCTGAGCGGCGTGTGTGGCAGCCTGCTCGTGCCGTGTCAGGACGTGGCGGAATGGTGCCTCGGGGCCCATGGCGTAGTCGTATAGCGCGTCGTAGACGGGCATGATGGCGCCTCCGGGATATCCGAAAATGGTGGTCACACCCTCGTTCTTCAGTGCTCTCATCAATGCTTCTGTTCCTGTAACAATCTCCTTCATAGTGGTCTTGCCTTTGCTTACCTTAAATGTATAATGAGAACTAAACCTTAGTCGATGAGCCTGATGCCGCCCTTGTCAGCGCTGCTGACGCTTTGGGCGTAGGCCCGAAGAGCGCGCGACACCTCACGCCGACGGCGCAGGGGCTGCTGCGGTCGGGCTTCGAGCTCGGCGTCGCTCAGGCATACGTTGATGCTGCGCGAGGGTATGTCGATGACGATGCGGTCGCCGTCCTTGATCTTTCCGATGTTGCCGCCCGATGCGGCTTCGGGCGAGATGTGGCCGATTGACAGTCCGCTGGTGCCGCCAGAGAAGCGTCCGTCAGTGATGAGTGCGCACTCCTTGCCCAGATGCATCGACTTGATATATGACGTGGGGTAGAGCATCTCCTGCATGCCAGGGCCGCCCTTGGGGCCTTCATGGGTGATGACGACGCAGTCGCCGCTCTTCACCCGTCCGCCAAGGATGCCCTCGCAGGCATCTTCCTGGGAGTCGAAGACCACGGCAGGCCCCTCGAAATGCCACAGCGCAGGATCGACGCCAGCCGTCTTCACCACACAGCCGTCCTGGGCGATGTTGCCGAAGAGCACGGCCAGTCCGCCGTCCTTGGTGTACGCATTGCTGATACTGCGGATGCAACCGTTGATGCGGTCGTTGTCGAGCGAGGTGTAGAAGTGATCCTGGCTGCCCATCTTTGTTGAGAACTGTCCGCCGGGTGCTGCGAAATAAATGCCTATGGGCGACTGCAGCATCTTCGGCTCGAGATAGTCCAGATGTTCGAAGGATATGGCGGTGATGTCGTGCGTCCTCATTGCCTCATCCAGAGTCAGCCCGTCGACGCGCTTGCAGCTGCCGTCAATGAGTCCGCCCTTGTTGAGTTCGTTCATGATTCCCAGTATGCCGCCAGCGCGGTTACACTCCTGCACGCTGTACTTCTGTGTGTTCGGAGCCAGCTTGCAGAGACAGGGCACGCGGCGCGAAAGGCTGTCGATGTCGCTCATCGTGAAGTCGACACCCGCCTCCTGGGCGACGGCCAAGAGATGGAGCACAGTGTTGGTGGAGCCACCCATGGCGATGTCGAGCGACATGGCATTGAGGAATGCCTGGCGGGTGGCGATGTTGCGCGGCAGCACGCTCTCGTCGCCTTCTTCATAGTAGGCCAGCGCGTTCTTGACCACCTGGCGGGCTGCTCGCTTGAAGAGGTTGATGCGCTCAGTGTGCGTAGCGAGGATGGTGCCGTTGCCTGGTAGTGACAGGCCGATGGCCTCAGTGAGCGAGTTCATGGAGTTGGCCGTGAACATGCCTGAGCATGAACCGCAGCCCGGACAGGCGCATTGCTCAATCTCGCGGATCTCCTCGTCGCTGACCGTCGGGTCGGCGCCTTTCACCATGGCGGTGATGAGGTCGGCATTCTCGCCGCGCCATCGTCCGGCCTCCATGGGGCCGCCTGAACAGAACACGGTCGGGATGTTGAGCCGCATGGCAGCCATGAGCATGCCAGGCGTCACCTTGTCGCAGTTGGAGATGCAGATCATGGCGTCGGCCTTGTGGGCGTTGACCATGTATTCTACAGAGTCGGCGATGATGTCGCGTGAAGGCAGGGAATAGAGCATGCCGTCGTGACCCATGGCAATGCCGTCGTCGATAGCTATCGTGTTGAACTCCGCAGCAAAGCAGCCAAGGCGTTCAATCTCCTCTTTCACGATCTGGCCTATTTCGTGCAGGTGGGTATGACCAGGCACAAACTGGGTGAACGAGTTGACCACGGCGATGATGGGTCGTCCGAACTGTTCGTGCTTCATGCCTGTAGCTACCCAAAGTGCTCGGGCGCCGGCCATCCGTCTGCCTTCAGTGCAGACGCTGCTTCGCAAGGGATGTTTCATAAGCCTGTTTCTAAGTCAATTGTCAAATGAAGTTGCAAAATTAAACTATTTTTTCGAAATACCCAACGATTTCGAAGATTATTTTGCAAAATCATTTCAATTTGTAACTTACATCAAGGCTTATTCGTCGTTCTCAGCACCTTCGACGATTTCTTCGCCCTCGATGACCGGTTCCATGGCCTCTTCGTCGACAACGTTGCAAGGATCGAAGTCTGACGGATAGTCGAACTGGTCGTTCTGGGTATAGTCGAGCGTCGGGTCGGCATATACCTTTTTAATATATAGGGCAAAGATGGGCAGGGCCATGGCAGCTCCCTGACCATAGACCATCGTGTCGAAGTGGATGTCGCGATCCTCGCCGCCAACCCAGCAGCCCGAGACGAGCTTGGGGGTGATGCCCATGAACCAGGCATCGCTGTTGTTGTTGGTCGTACCCGTCTTTCCGCCGAGTGGAGCGGTCAGGTCGTAGCGCTTGCGCAGACGGCTGCCCGTGCCGCCGTCGACGACGGCTTGGAGCATATAGAGCATCTTGTCGGCACTCTCGCTGCTGATCACCTCGTTCACACGTGGCGAGAAGGACGCCACCTCATTGCCGTCAGCGTCGACGATGCGCGTGACGTAGAGCGGGGCTGTGCGTATGCCGTGGTTGACGAAGGCGGTGTAGGCGCTGACCATTTCCTGGACGGTGATGTCGCAGGGGCCAAGGCAGAGGGCGGGCGACGGATGAATCTCAGGATTGCGGATGCCGTAGTTGTGCAGCAGGTTGACAAAGCCCTGCGGCGACAGGCGATGCATCATCAGATAAGCCGAGATCCAGTTGTTCGACTGCTGCAGTCCCCACTTCAGGGTGACCATCTCGCCGTAGCGCGAGCGGCTGCCGTTGCGTGGCGTCCATGGCTGGCCGGCCACATAGTAGGTCTCCTGCACGTTGGGGACGACGTCGCATGGCGTCATGCCGTCCTGCATGGCCAGCGAGTAGAGCAGCGGCTTGATGGTCGATCCCACCTGTCGGCGGCCCTCAGTAGCCATGTCGTAGGCGAAGTTCTCGAAGCTCATTCCTCCGACATAGGCCTTCACGGCGCCGTCAGAGGGCGACATGCTGACGAAGCCCGTGCGCAGGAACTTCTTATAGTAGCGGATGGAGTCCATGGGGGTCATGAGCGTGTCGATCTCCCCTTTGTAGGAGAAGACGCGCATCTCAGTCTTGGTGTTGAAGGCCTTTTTGATCTCATCCTCTGAGGCCCCGTTTGCTTTCATCAGCCTGTAGCGCTCGCATTGGCGCACGCTGCGGTTCAGAATCTTGTCGATCTCGGCCTGAGTGAGGTTGGTGGAGTAGGGGGCATTGCGTTTCTGGAGGTTGGCCTTGTCGAAGGCGGGCTGCAGATACTTGGCCACATGCTCATAGCAGGCTTCCTCAGCATACTGCTGCATACGCGAGTCGATGGTGGTGTAGACCTTCAGTCCGTCAGTATAGATGTTGTAGGGCTGTCCGTCGCGCCGTGTGTTCTTGTTGCACCATCCGAAGAGCGGGTCCTGCTGCCAGGCGAGCGAGTCCATGTAGTACTTGACGTAGTTCCATTCCGGATAGTCGGCGCGGCGGGGCTTCTTGGCCGTCATGTAGCGGCGGAGGAAGTCGCGGAAGTAGGTGGCTTGTCCGTCCTTGTGGTCGCTGACATGGAAGCGCAGTCCCAAGGGCACGTTCAGACAGCTGTCGTGCTGCTCCTGGGTGAGGTAGCCTTCCTTCAGCATCTGCCCCAGGACGACGTTGCGGCGCTCCTGGGCGCGCTCAGGGAAGCGTACGGGATTGAAATAGGAGGGATTCTTGCACAGGCCGATGAGCATGGCCGACTCCGTGATGGTCAGGTCGGCGGGCTCCTTTGAAAAATAGGTGTTGGCAGCGGTCTTGATGCCCACGGCGTTGTGCAGGAAGTCGAAGTAGTTGAGATACATGGCTACGATCTCCTCTTTCGTGTAATAATGTTCGAGCTGAACGGCGATGACCCACTCGATGGGCTTCTGCAGCAGTCGCTCGGCGGTGTTGTGGGCCACGTCGCTATATAGCTGCTTGGCAAGCTGCTGGGTGATGGTCGATCCGCCGCCGGCATTCTTCTGTCCCAAGATGCCGCGCTTGACGATGGCGCGCCCCAGGGCATAGAAGTCGATGCCTGAGTGTTCGCGGAAGCGTGCATCCTCCGTGGCGATGAGGGCGTCGACGAGCGACGGGGCAATCTGGTCGTAGTCGACCATGACGCGGTTCTCGCGGCTCATGCTCCATGTGCCGAGCAGTTTGCCGTCAGCTGAGAGCACCTGCGTGGCATAGCGGTTGATGGGGTTTTGGAGGTCGTGAATGGGCGGCATGTAGCCTAATCGTCCGTCGGCTATTGCCCAGAAACAAAGCACGGCAGCCAGCACTGCCACGACCAGCAGCGTCCAAAGTATTTTAATCAGTCGTTTTCTCATTCTCTTAATTGTGGTCTTTTGTAATCAAATACAAAGGTACGACAAAAAACTGAGATGTGCAAACTTTTCAATAAAAAAGTCCCCCCTCGATGCAGAACGGGGTCTGCAGCGGGGGAGGCCTGTTTTCCTATTGGTATGCCAGTGTCTGGGCGGGCTTACTCCTCTTCGGGCGTGATGAGCTTGTAGCCCTTGCCGTGGATGTTGATGATTTCAATCTGCGGGTCGTCCTTCAGGTGCTTGCGCAGCTTGGTGATGTAGACATCCATGGAGCGGGCGTTGAAGTAGTTGTCGTCGATCCAGATGGTCTTCAATGCGAAGTCGCGCTGTAGTATCTCGTTGGCATGCGAGCAGAGCAGGGCCAGCAGTTCGTTCTCCTTCGTGGTCAGCTTCGTCTGCTTCTCGCCGATGGTGAGCAACTGCTTCTGAGTGTCGAAGATGAAGTCGCCGATATGGTAGAGAGTGGACTCCTTGTTCTTCTTGCCACGCACGCGACGCAGGATGGCTTCAATACGGAACACGAGCTCCTCCATCGAGAAGGGCTTGGTGATGTAGTCGTCGGCACCGAGTTTGAAGCCCTCGAGGATGTCCTCCTTCAGGGTCTTGGCCGTGAGGAAGATGATGGGGATCTCGGCGTTGGCCGAGCGGATCTCCTGGGCCAGGGTGAATCCGTCCTTCTTGGGCATCATCACGTCGAGCACGCAGATGTCGAACTTGGTTTTCAGGAAGGCTTTGTACCCAGCCTCGCCGTCAGGGCAGAGCTCAGCCTCATAGCCTTTTGCAGCCAGGTATTCACGGAGCAGCATGCCGAGGTTCTCGTCGTCCTCGCAAAGTAAGATTTTCAGTTTGTCTTCCATAATTGTTACGATGTTTTAATGTGAGTTAATATTATGATGTTTCTTGTAGTGTAGGCAGGGAGATGGTGAACGTCGTGCCCTTGCCGTAATCGCTTTCGCAACGGATCTCGCCCTCGTGGAGGTTGATGATCTTCTTCACGTAGGCCAGTCCCAGTCCGAAGCCTTTCACGTCGTGGACGTTGCCCGTATGTACGCGATAGAACTTGTCGAATATCTTCTTCAGGCTCTCGCGCTTGATGCCTATGCCGTTGTCGGCAATCGAGAAGCAGAGGCGCTCGCCCTCGTTCCATGTGCGGATGTGGATATCGAGCGGCTCGTCGGGCCGGCGATATTTCACGGCGTTGTCCATCAGGTTGGTGATGGCGTTCTGGAAGTGGACCTCGTCGACATAGATGGCTGAGTCGACAGCCTCGATCTCCGTGTAGATGTGGCCCCCCGTGTGCTCCACGCGCAGGGTGAACGTCGAGGCGATCTGCTCAAGCAGCTCGTTGAGGTCGAGCTCTTTCTTCTTGAACGAGGCCGTCTTGCTGTCGAACATCGACATCTGCAGCACCTTCTCGACGAGGAATCTCAGTCGTCGCGACTCGTCGCCGATGATGCTGCCGAGGTGCTTCTGCATCTGGGGGCTCTTCACGACGGTGTCGTCGTTGAGCATCTGCGCGGCCAGCGAAATGGACGATATCGGGGTCTTCAGCTCGTGGGTCATGTTGTTGATGAAGTCGTTCTTAATCTCCGTGTAGCGCTTCTGTCTGAAGATGACCACGATGGTGAAGATGAACGTGATGAGCAGGAAGATGGTGAACATGATGGCGGGAATCATGAACCTGACGCTCGAGAAGATGTAGGAGTTCATGTCAGGGAAGTGGATGCGCACGATGCCCATCTTCTGTGGCGGGTCGTTACGGAAGAGGGTCTGCGTGTAGCTCATGTCTTCGCCTTCCTCGGAGTAGTCCGGACAGCGGTAAACCTCTCTGCCGTCGGCAGTTGAGACGGTGAAGTGATAGGGAATGTTGATGCCGTTGTTCAGCAGCTCGGAGCGGATGTCCTGGTCGAGCAGCTTGAAGTTGACGCGTTCCTTCAGGGGTTTGTCGCTCGCCGTATATAGTATGTTGTAGACGACCTCGTCGAGCAGGGCTTTCTGATAGACGTAGCGCGTGCGGACGATTTCCTGAAGCGTCTTGGCCGCCTCGGCGTTGCTGCCGCGCTTGTCGCCCCGCATGATCATGGCCTTGGGGATGGTGGAGGGCTTCGTGGCAAACGTCTTCAACTCGAAGGCGGAATACATGGTTCCGTCGTCAGCTGAGACGGCGAACTGGTGGGAGTGCTGGATGGAGCCGTCCAGTCCGTTGACCACGACGGAGTCCTGGCTGTAGGCGCGGCGCTCCACCTCGTTGACGTCTTTTTCCAGATAGCGCAGCGTCTCGTTCATCTCCAGATGGCGCGAGGCCTGATAGAGGCTGCGGGTGACGCTCTCGTCAAACTGCTCCTTTTTCATCTTGGCCATCTCCTCGATGTAGGAGATCTGCAGGAAGAGCAGTCCGAGGAACGAGAGTCCCATCACCACGGCGATTGTCCATATAGTTGATTTCTTCATTTCCTCAGGCGAAGGAAATGTGAAGGATTCATGTTGCAAAGATAAAGAACTATTTGGAATGAAATGCTATTTTGGTTAATTATTTCCGTTAAATTTAACAATATTAACCGAAATGTTTGTTTTAAATTGCGAAAGAATAACTTCGATGTGCATAAAGTGCCGCTGTGTGTATGACACAACGGCGCTTCGCGGGCAAAGAAGCGGTGCTTCTTCCAGTCGGAGGGAAATCGGAAGTGAACAGAAAAGAAGAGGGCATGTCCCACAAGGACATGCCCTCCACCAGATATAGGTGTGTTTTAAGAAGTCTTGATTAGAAGTTGACGCCTACGTTGAAGTAGAACGAGCCGTTGTGGGCTGCTTCGTCAGTAGGATTATCCTTGGCGATGTTGACCACGCCGAAGGCATAGCCGAGCTCAGCATAGAGCTTGTTGTACTCAGCGCCGCAGCCAATCTTGATGCCCATGTCAAAGTGCTTCATGTAGTCGAAGGAGCTGTCCTTGACGACAACATTAGCGTTCTCATACTTGTATTTGCCGCCAATACCGAAGCCGAAGTAGGGGCCGACGTGGGGGAGCAGGGCGATGTCGTCGCTGACCTGCACGCCATACTTAATGAGCAGGGGCACTTCGAGGTAGTTCAGACCCAGCGACAGCTTGCCGTCCTTGGCTCCCTTGCTCTCGAAGTAGAGGCCGCTCTCGAGGAATACGGGTGTGGAGTCACTCACGCGGGCACCAATGACGGCGCCGAGGTTCAGACCTACGCGCGAGCCCATGTCGATGTAGTCGCCCGTGACGTTGCTCACGTTCATACCAAGACGAAGTCCGTAATAGAGAGTGCTTTCACTGAGTGAGAAGCCGCCGCTGCTGTACTGAGCGAACGAAGGTGCTGCGAAGAGCACGGCCATGATGGCCATCAGAATCTTTTTCATACTTTTAATTGTTGTTTATTAGTTAATGTTTACGAATTTCCGATGCAAAGTAACAACTTTTTTTTGAGTTATGCAAATTTTTCAATACTTTTTCTTAACTTTGCCCCGTATATGGATAAACAGAACCTTTGGAACAACGTGATGGACATGGCGATGCGGCTGCCTGGCGTACAGGTGGACCGCGAGCGGTTCCTGCGCGATACGCTCCACCGCTTCTGCACCCGCCAGCAGCTCGACAGGGCTGTCAGGGAGCGGCCCGACGTCGTCCTCCGCGAGGACGTGCTGCAGGAGATTGCCGCGAGCGTCATCAACCACCACGTGCTGCAGGTGACGACCATTTCGGCCGCCGCAGGCCTGCCTGGCGGATGGGGCGCATGGGTGGCGCTGCCTGCCGATTTGGGTCAATACTACTGGCATTGCTTCGTCGTGGCTCAGAAGCTGGCCTACCTCTATGGCTATCCTGACCTGAAGCGCGTCGACGGCGAGCTGGCGCGCAACCTGACCATCTTCGTAGGCGTGATGATGGGCGTGGCCAAGGCCAACGAGGCCATCAACGCGCTGGCCCGCAAGGTGGTGACGTCGACGGTCGAGAAGATGGCGAACGACACGCTGCAGCGCGCCGCCTGGTTCCAGGTGGTGCAGAGCGTGGCCCAGGCCATTGGCGTGAAGCTGTCGAAGAAGAAGGTGGCGACAATCGCCTCGAAGCTCATCCCCGTGGCGGGTGCGGCCATCTCGGGCGGCTTCTCGTTCCTGACGTTCAAGCAAGGGGCCAACCGCCTGAATCGTCAGCTGCTGCAGAGCATGGAATACTTCCAGACTGTCGACCGCATAGAGGAGGCTGACGACGGACCTTTCGACGAATACGAGGAGGTGAAGTAGCGGGGTGGGCGAGTGCCGGCTCCGCTTTCGGAAGAGTAAGATGGGAAAAACAAAAAACACAGATTGATATATGAGAAAGTTGCTTCTATTGATGACGGCCTGCATCATGGCCGCCGGTCAGCTGACGGCTGGCGCGAAACTTGACTTGAAGGAGATTACGAGCGGAGCCTTCCGTGGCGAGTCGATGGCTGCCCTGCAGCCGCTGGACGACGGCATGAGCTACGCCCAGATCACGGCCGACGGCAAGCGCGTCGTCAGCTATTCGTTCCGCACGGGCAAGGAGACGGCCGTGCTCTTCGATGCCTCGACGGCCCGCGGACCTAAGATTGCCCGCGTCGATGGCTACATCATGAGCCCCGACGGCAAACGCATGCTCATCCAGACTGACACGAAGGGCATCTATCGCCGCTCGTTCACCGCCACCTATTATATATATACGATAGCCAACAACACGCTCGAGCCCCTCAGCGACGGCGGACCCCAGCAGACACCCCTGTGGAGTCCCGACGGCCTGCAGGTGGCCTTCGTCCGCGAGGGCAACATCTTTCTCGTCAAGCTGCTCTATGGCAATGCCGAGAGCCAGGTGACGAAAGACGGCGAGCGCAACAAGGTCATCAACGGACTGCCCGACTGGGTCAACGAGGAGGAGTTCTCGCACAACCGCGCCATGGTCTTCACGGCTGACTCACGACAAATCGTCTGGGTGCGCTACGACGAGAGCGAGGTGCGCGAGCGCTATCTGCCCCTGACGCCGCTCGACTGGAAGGCGGGGGCCGCCCAGGCCTCGAAAGCCTCGATGCTGATGGACGACACCTATACCTACAAATATCCCAAGCCGGGCGAGAAGAACGCATCGATCAGCCTGATGAGCTACGACATCAAGAGCCATCAGACGCGCACCCTCCAGCTGCCGCTCGACAAGGACGGTTACATCCCGCGCATCAAGATGACGGCCAATCCCGCCCAGATCGCCGTCTTCACGCTCAACCGCCATCAGGACTGCCTTCGCGTCTATATGGCCAACCCGCTGACGACCGTCTGCCAGCTCATCGTCGAGGATAAGATCGACAAGTATGTCAAGGAGGAGACTTTCGAGAACTCCCTTCTCACCGACTCCCACCTCATTCTCACCAGCGAGCGCTCAGGGCTGAACAGCATCTATGTCTATAGTCTCACAGGCACACTCCAACGCACCATCAAACAGCAGGTCGTCACGGCTGTCTATGGAATGGACGAGCAGACGGGCGACGTCTACTTCGCTGCCCTCACGCCCGACGCCATGAACCAGAAGATATATGTCAACCATCGCAATGGCAAGACTGAATGTCTCACCCCGCGCGACGGATGGAGCACGGCCGTCTTCTCGAAGGATTTCAAGTCGTGGCTCCTGACCTGGAGCGACCTCCGTACGCCGCCCGTCGTGACCCTCTGTACCGCTGGCGGCAAGACGGTGAAGACGATGATTGACAATAAGGCGCTGGCCGCAAAGTATGCCTCTTATGACATGGGCTCAAAGGAGCTCTTCCGCCTGACCACTGGCGAGGGCATCGAGCTCAACGGATGGATGGTCAAGCCCGTCGGATTCGATCCGCAGAAGCGCTATCCCGTCGTGATGTATCAATACGGCGGACCTGGCAACCAGCAGGTGAAGAACGCATGGGGCATCGGCATGAACGGACAAGGCGCCATCCTGGAACAGCTCCTGGCCCAGCAGGGCTACGTCGTCGTCTGCGTCGACGGACGTGGCACGGGCGGACGTGGCGCCCAGTTCGAGAAGGCGGTCTATCTCAGACTCGGTGAACTGGAGTCGAAGGATCAGGTGGAGACGGCCTTGTGGCTGGGCCGCCAGACTTATGTCGACAAGGACCGCATTGCCATTTGGGGATGGTCCTACGGCGGATTCAATACGCTCATGGCCATGTCTGAGGGCCGCGACGTCTTCGCTTGCGGCATAGCCATCGCCCCGCCCACCAACTGGCGCTACTACGACTCTGTCTATACTGAGCGCTACATGCGCACGCCGCAGGAGAACGCCTCGGGCTATGACGACGTCTGTCCCATCGCGCGTGCCGCTAAACTGCACGGACGGCTTTTGCTCTGTCACGGCCTGGCTGACGACAACGTGCACTATCAGAACACGGCCGACTACGTCTCAGCCCTCGTCGAGGCCGACAAGGACTTCCGTCAGCTGGTCTACACCAACCGCAACCACAGCATCTATGGTGGCAACACCCGCAACCACCTGTTCCGCCAATGTCTCAACTTCTTTAATGAAAACCTGAAATAAACTGTATGAATAACATCCGATTCATCATCCTGATGGCATCGCTGTTGCTCCTCTCGTCGACGACTGCCGATGCGCGAGCCCGCAGGAACCGGCCTGCGAAGAAACAGCTTTCAACGATTGAAATGATCACACTGGCCAACGACCACTGGCAGCAGACTCATTCGCCGAATGTGCGCTCCTTCTGGGACGAGGCCGCCTATCATACTGGCAACATGGAGGCCTACCGACTGCTAGGGCTGGCCCGATGGCATGCCTACAGCGACGCCTGGGCACGCCACAACCACTGGATGGGCGCACGCGAGCAAGACCCCGCGAAGTGGAAGTACCGTAACTACGGCGAGGGCCACGACTACGTCCTCTTCGGCGACTGGCAGATCTGCTTCCAGACCTATCTCGACCTCTATGAGCTGACGCCTGACCGCTATAAGATAGCGCGCGCCATAGAGGTGATGGACCATGAGGTCCGACGCAGGGAGATCGACTTCTGGTGGTGGGCCGACGCCCTCTATATGGTCATGCCCGTCATGACGAAGCTGTATAAGACGACAGGCGAGGTGAAGTATCTCGACAAGCTCTACGATAACTACCGCTTTGCCGACTTGCTGATGTATGACAACGAGGAGCACCTCTACTTCCGTGATGCCAAGTACATCTACCCCAAGGCCAAGACGCAGAACGGCGGCAAGGACTTCTGGGCACGAGGCGACGGATGGGTGCTCGCCGGACTGGCCAAGGTGCTGAGCGACATGCCTGAGGACTATCGCCACCGCCCTTTCTTCCTTCAGCGCTTCAAGGAACTGGCCGGGGCCGTCGCTCGCTGTCAGCAGCCTGAGGGCTACTGGACGCGCTCGATGCTCGACAAGGACCACGCCGAGGGTCCTGAGACCAGTGGCACCGCCTTCTTCTGCTACGGACTGCTCTGGGGCATCAACCACGGCCTGCTCAGTCGCGAAGAGTTTGAGCCGACCATTCAGCGCGCATGGACCTACCTCACTCAGACTGCGCTGCAGCCCGATGGTGCTGTAGGCTACGTGCAGCCCATCGGCGAGCGCGCCATTCCCGGCCAGCAGCTGTCGGCACGTAATGAGGCTAACTTCGGCGTCGGAGCCTTCTTGCTGGCTGCTTGCGAGCACCTTCGCTATGAGGACGGCTCGGCTCAGAAGGCCGACGGCGCTTCGACGGAGCCTGGCGTAGAGGTCATTGTGAGCAATCCCTCCGATGAGTTCCGCCAGCAGGTGGTGGGCGTCGATGCTGCTGCTATCTTTGCCAGACTGGGCATTCAGGGCGGCCGCCAGTTCCAGGTGTTCGACAAGGCCGGGCTCGAGGTGCCTTATCAGCTGAGCCACGACGGCCTCGTGCTTCTCGATGCCGGTGTGCGCCCTCATGGTGAGCTGACGCTGACCTTCCGCAAGGGCACGCCCCGCAACTTCCCCTTCGTCTGCTACGGACGTATCGTGCCAGAGCGCAAAGACGACTTCGCATGGGAGAACGACCGCGGTGCTTATCGCGTCTATGGTCCCGCCCTGCAGCAGACGGGCGAGCGCAGTTACGGACTGGACGTATGGTCGAAGAACACGCCTGAGCTGGTGGTCGACTATCGCTACCACGTCGAGGACATCAACATCCCGCGCTCGCGCGAGCTCCGCAAGACCGACCGGCGTGCTGGCGACCTGCTCTATCGCGAGTCGTCGTATCACAACGACCACGGCCGCGGCATGGACCTCTACAAGGTCGGTGCTACGCTGGGCTGTGGCACTCCTGCGCTCATGCAGGGCGGCGAGCTCGTCTATCCCTATTGCTTCAAGACCTGCGAGATGCTTGACCTGGGTCCGATGCGCATGGCTGTCCGACTGGATTATAACACGACTGCCGTTGGCAACGACAGCATCACCGAGCACCGCATCATTCAGCTCGACAAGGGCTCCAACTTCAACCGCATGACCGTCTGGTACGACGGCATCGATACGCCTCTGCAGCTGGTCTCGGGCGTGGTCGTCCATTCGGAGGACAAGGAGAGCATCGAACTGGCGGCCGACTACGTCAGCTATGCCGATCCCACGGATAACGTCGGCGTGAACAACTGCCAGCTCTTCGTGGCCACACTCTATCCGGAGGGCATCACGTCGACAGCGAAGAAATGGTTCGCTCAGCCGCGTGATGGCAACGAGGGCCATCTGCTCGGCATTCAGGACAACTATTGCGGCGAGCCGTTCAGCTACCTCTTCGGCTCCGCTTGGTCGAAGGCCGACGTGCGGTCGTTCGCCGAATGGCGCGAGCGTATTGGTTGGACCCTTCGCTCCGTCCGCCAGCCGCTTGAGGTGAAGATAAAATAAGGGAAAAGAACTGAAATCCGGTAAAAAGAAAGGAGTGAGGAGACCCAAGCAGGCTCCTCACTCCTTTTCTTTGATGATGATTAATAGGCAAAGAGAGGATAGTCCTTCATCATTTCGTTGACGCGATGGCGCACCGAGGCAATGACCTCCTCATTCTGCGGGTCGTTGAGAACCTCCTCGATGAGTTCGGCTATAGTGACCATCATGTCCTCCTTGGCACCGCGAGTGGTGATGGCAGGCGTGCCCAGACGCAGACCGCTGGTCTGGAAAGCTGACCGCGTGTCGAACGGCACCATGTTCTTGTTCACCGTGATGTCGGCAGCCACCAGCGCATTCTCGGCCACCTTACCCGTCAGGTCAGGATACTTCGTGCGAAGGTCGACCAGCATTGAGTGGTTGTCCGTGCCGCCGCTGACAATGTGGAAGCCGCGTTTGATGAGCTCCTCGGCCAGCACTTTGGCGTTCTTCTGCACCTGCTTGGCCCACTCCTTGAACTCGGGCTGCAGGGCCTCGCCGAAGGCTACGGCCTTGGCAGCGATGACGTGCTCCAGCGGTCCGCCCTGCTGACCAGGGAAGACGGCCGAATTCAGCAGAGCCGACATCTTCTTTATCTCACCCTTCGGGGTGGTCAGGCCCCAAGGATTGTCGAAGTCCTTACCCATGAGGATGATACCGCCGCGAGGTCCGCGAAGCGTCTTGTGGGTGGTTGAGGTGACGATGTGGGCATACTTCACAGGGTTGTCAAGCAGTCCGGCAGCGATGAGTCCGGCGGGATGGGCCATGTCGATCATCAGCAGGGCACCCACCTTGTCGGCAATCTCACGCATGCGCTTATAGTCCCACTCGCGGCTGTAGGCCGAGCCGCCGCCGATGATCAGCTTGGGCTTGTGCTCCAGTGCCAGCTGCTCCATCTCGTCGTAGTCGACGCGACCCGTCTCGCGGTTGAGGTTATAGCCGATGGGGTTATAGAGAATACCACTGGTGTTGACGCGTGATCCGTGGCTCAGGTGGCCGCCATGGTCGAGGTTCATGCCCATGAACGTGTCGCCGGGCTTTAGCACGGCCAGCAGCACGGCGGCGTTGGCCTGGGCGCCCGAGTGGGGCTGCACGTTGGCATATTCAGCGTCGAAAAGCTTGCAGACGCGCTCGATGGCCAGCCGCTCCACCTCGTCGACCACCTGGCAGCCGCCGTAGTAGCGCTTGCCGGGATAGCCCTCGGCATACTTGTTGGTCAGCCATGAGCCCATGGCCTGCATCACCTGGTCGCTCACGAAGTTTTCCGAAGCGATGAGCTCGATGCCCTTCAGCTGGCGCTGATGTTCGCGCTCAATAAGTTCAAACACTGTGTTGTCTCTTTGCATAGTTTCAATTCTTTTTATAGGGTTAATGGTTCTGTTTGTTGACTGCTTTTGCTTGATGACGGCTGCAAAGTTACGAAAAACATTCCACACTACCAAATAAAAGTCAGAACGTTTCTTTGCTTTTCAATCCTTTTTTCGTACCTTTGCAGCGTATTATATATTTATTAAGGTATTATGAGTTTTTGGAAAGCATTGTTTGGAGGGGCCGAGAAGAACCCCGAAGAGGAGAAGCAGGAGGACGCAACGCGCAAGTTCGACCTCTATAAATACGACGGCATCAAGGCCCTGAGAATGAATCAGGCGGAATATGCTGTGAAGTGTTTCACTGAGGCCCTCAAGCTGAAGACCGACATCGAGACGCTCGACTATCTCTCGCAGGCCTTTGTCAGAATGGGACATTTCGCCGAGGCGCTCTCGACGCTCGACATCGTCAGGAAGATTGCTCCCAAGGCGATGCTCGTCTACGACCGTATGGGCCACATCGCCTATATGATGGAAGACTACGACCGTCTTGGCGAGATAGCCCGTCAGGCTCAGGAGCAGGATCCGCAGCATGCTCACGCCTACTATATGGCTGCCCAGGCTGCCGTCGGCACAAACAACCCAGTGGGGGCCATTGCACAGCTCACCCAGTCGCTTGCTGTCGACGACACTCAGGAGGAGGCCCGTCTGCTGCGCGCCCAGACGCTCATGGCGATGGGCGACCTTGAGGCCGCACAGCGCGATGCCGACCTGCTGAAAGATCAGTTCGGAGCCGACGAGGAAGTGATGCTCCTTTCAGCTCGTCTTGCCGCCAGACAGGGCAAGGCGGATGAGGCCAAGGCCCTCTATGGCCGGCTCATCGAGGAGAACCCATTCCAGGCTGATGCCTTCCGCGAACGCGGTAAGCTTCTCTTCGACGAGGGCGACAAGGAGGGCGCTGAGGCCGACATGCGCAAATATCTGGAGCTACGCCCCGAGGAGTTGAACGGCGTCAACGGCGAATACAAGGCTGAAGGGGTCGAGGAAATGATGAAACGTGCCTATTCGGCCATCAACCCCTTCGGTTTGTAAGCAAAAATCAAAAATTTCCTTCAATTTATTTGCGTAGTTCAAGGAAAAGTGTTACTTTTGCACCCGTCAAACAAAAAACGAAACATTCAGATGATTCAGAACGCAAGTGCCTATCGTTGGTTTTACTTTTACTTTGCAAGCAATTGTGAAGCGGAAGGCCGTGCGTAAAGATTCACCAAGATAATAACTAAATCAGAGCCCCGCTTCACACAGACATGTTGGAGTGGGGCTTTCGCATAAAATAAACGTAACGCAGATGAAACGTATTGCCATTCAGGGAGAGAAAGGGTCGTTCCACGACATCGCCGCCCACGATTATTTTAAGGGTGAGCAGGTGCAGCTCATCTGCTGCGCTACCTTCGAACAGGTCTACGAGGCTGTCCGTCGCGATCCGACGGTTATTGCCATGGCGGCCATCGAGAACACCATAGCCGGTTCGTTGCTCCATAATTATGAATTGCTGCGCGACAGTGGTACGACCGTCGTCGGCGAGTATAAGCTCCACATCTCCCACTGCATCTGCTGCCTGCCCGACGACTCATGGGAGACTATCACAGAGGTCCACTCTCACCCCGTGGCCTTGATGCAGACGCGCCACTATCTTGAGCGCCATCCCGAGTTGCGCGTCGTAGAGGCAGAAGACACGGCTGGGGCCGCCTGCATGATCAGCGAGGGTCAGCACCACGGCTGGGCTGCCATCTGTCATGCCGATGCCGCCCGGCTCTATGGACTGAAGGTTCTTGAGAACGGCATTGAGGACAACAAGCACAACTTTACGCGCTTCCTCGTCTGTTCGGCCCCCCAGAAGGCTGACATGCTGCGCCCGCTGACGGCGGCCAATAAGTCAAGCCTCGTCTTCTCGCTCCCCCATGAGGAGGGCTCGCTATCTCAGGTGCTCAGCATCCTCTCGTTCTACAGGATCAACCTCACGAAGATTCAGTCGCTGCCCATCATCGGCCGCGAATGGGAGTATCTCTTCTATGTCGACGTGACCTACGACGACCTGACGCGCTATCGGCAGTCTATCGACGCCATCATCCCCTTGACTCGCGAACTTAAAATATTAGGAGAATATGTTCAAGCCAGCTAACCGACTTAATCTTGTCAGCGAATACTACTTCAGCCGGAAGCTGAAGGAGGTGGCACGCCTCAATGCCGAGGGGCGCGACATCATCAGCCTCGCCATCGGCAGCCCTGACATGCCCCCTTCAGCCCAGACCGTCGAGCGCCTCTGCGAGGTGGCCCGCGACCCTTCGGCCCATGGCTACCAGCCAACGATGGGCACGCCTGAGCTGCGCCAGGCCATGGCTAAATTCTATAAACGGTGGTATGACGTCGACCTCGACCCTGCGACAGAGCTGCAGCCGCTTATCGGCTCCAAGGAGGGCATACTCCACATCACACTGGCCTTCGTCAATCCAGGCGAAGAGGTGCTCGTGCCCAATCCGGGCTATCCGACTTACACCTCGCTGAGCCGTCTCTTGGGAGCCACCGTTGTCAACTACGACCTCGACGAGGCTAATGGCTGGCAACCCGACTTCCGCCAGCTGGAGCGAATGGACACGTCGCGCGTGCGCCTGATGTGGACTAACTATCCCAATATGCCTACAGGCGGACGGGCGCAGCGCCAGACGTATGAGTGGCTGGTCGGATTCGCCCGCGAGCGCCAGATCGTCGTCGTCAACGACAATCCCTATTCCTTCATCCTCAACGACCATCCGCTCTCACTCTTGCAGGTCGACGGGGCCAAGGATTGCTGCATTGAGCTCAACTCGATGTCGAAGAGCCACAACATGCCAGGGTGGCGTGTGGGGCTGTGCGCCAGCAACGCGCAGTTCATCGAATGGATCCTGAAGGTGAAGTCGAACATCGACTCTGGCACGTTCCGCGGCCTGCAGCTCGCAGCGGCCGATGCCTATGCCAACAGCGATGAATGGCATCGCGAGGCCAACGTCACGACCTATGCCCGCCGGCGTCGATTAGCCGAGCAGATCATGCAGCAGTTGGGCTGCACCTACGACCCCACCCAGGTGGGCATGTTCCTCTGGGGCAAGATACCTCCTATATATAATAATGTTGAAGAACTGACGGAGCGCGTCCTCCATGAGGCCCGCGTCTTCATCACCCCGGGATTCATCTTCGGCAGTCGCGGCGAGCGCTACATTCGTATCTCGCTCTGCGCCAAGGAGGAAAAAATAGAAGAAGCACTTAACAGAATCAAAACAATATGGAATTAGACTTACAACCTCTCAGACTGCCCAGCGACAGCGAACGGCCGTTCGTCATCGCGGGCCCCTGCTCGGCTGAGACCGAGGAGCAAGTGATGACTACCGCACGCGAACTGGCCATGAAGGGCTGCCACAACTTCCGTGCCGGCGCATGGAAACCGCGTACGAAGCCTGGCGGATTCGAAGGCAACGGCGAGAAGGCGCTGCCCTGGCTGCAGCAGGTCAAGCGTGAGACGGGCATGCTCGTCTCAACAGAGGTGGCTACCCCTGAGCACGTCGAGCTCGCCCTCAAGTACGGCATCGACATCCTCTGGATCGGCGCACGCACCTCGGCTAACCCCTTCGCCGTCCAGGCACTGGCCGATGCCCTCCGTGGCGTCGACGTCCCTGTCTTCGTCAAGAACCCCGTCAATCCGGATCTTGAGCTGTGGATCGGTGCCCTCGAGCGTATCAATCAGGCGGGCGTCCGCCGCCTGGGGGCCATCCATCGCGGTTTCTCCAGCTACGACAAGAAGATCTATCGCAACCTGCCCATGTGGCAGATACCTATCGAACTGCGCCGGCGCATACCAGAACTGCCCATCATCTGCGACCCCTCACACATCGGCGGACGTCGCGAACTCATTGCGCCGCTCTGCCAGCAGGCCATGGACCTGGGCTTCGACGGTCTCATCGTCGAGAGCCATTGCGACCCTGACCACGCCTGGAGCGATGCCAAACAGCAGGTGACGCCCGATGTGCTTGACTATATCATCTCGCTACTCGTCATCCGCGACGAGCAGGTGACTACGGAGGGTATTCAGCAGCTCCGAAAGCAGATCGACGAGCTCGACAACCAGATCATGGACATCCTTGCCAAGCGGATGCGGGTCTGTCGCGAGATTGGACAATATAAGAAGGAGCACAACATGACGGTCTTGCAGTCTTCACGCTACAACGAGATTCTCTCCAAGCGTGGGGCCCAGGGTGCCCTCTGCGGCATGTCGTCTGACTTCGTCGCCCGTGTCTTCGAGAATATTCATGAGGAATCGGTCCGCCAACAGATAGAAATCATCAACAAATAGGAACCTATGAAGATCTTGATTTTGGGAGCAGGCAAGATGGGAAACTTCTTCATCGACCTGCTGAGCTTCGACCACGAGGTGGCCGTGCTCGAGCGCGACCCCCGACGGATGCGCTTCACCTACAACTGCCAGCGCTTCACAGAACTCGCTCAGGTCGAGGCCTTCGCCCCAGAGCTTGTCATCAACGCCGTCACGCTCAAGTACACCATACCCGTCTTCCGCGAGATCATCCCCCTTCTGCCCAAGGACTGTATCCTCAGCGACATCGCCTCAGTCAAGACAGGACTCAAAGAGTTCTATGAGTCTACGGGCCGACGCTATGCTTCGTCACACCCCATGTTTGGGCCTACGTTCGCCAACCTTAGTCAGTTGCACGAGGAGAACGCCATCGTCATCACTGAGGGCGACTTCGTAGGGCGGCTCTTCTTCCGTGACCTCTATCAGCGTCTCGGGCTCAACATCTACGAATACTCCTTCGACGAGCACGACCGCACCGTGGCCTATTCGCTCAGCATCCCCTTTGTCAGCACCTTCGTCTTTGCGGCTGTCATGAAGCCTATCGACGCCCCGGGCACAACCTTCAAGCGCCACATGCGCATCGCACGCGGCGTCCTCAGCGAAGACGACTATCTGCTGCAGGAGATTCTCTTCAACCCCTACACCCACGACCAAGTGGCCCAGATCCGGACCGAGCTGAAGGAGCTCCTCAATATCATCGACTGCAAGGATGCTGACGCCATGAAGCTCTATCTGCAAAAGATCAGGAAGCACGTGAGCCTCAGTCAAGGGGCGGGATAAACTTACGACACGACGTGACGGCATGAAATCACGTCGTGACGGCATGAAATCACGACGTGACGGCATGGCGTCACGTCGTGTCGTAAGTTTAAAGTGCTATTTCTGATGGTTAGGGGGGATGATGGTTAGGGGGAGGGGCGAGCCGACTATTTCTTCTTTTTGGCAGTAATAATGCTGAGCAAGGTCTCTGCAACGATTTTAGCATCCGTAGCTATCGACTGGTTGTGGAGATAGGCAAGATCCATGTCCAGTCGGCGAATCATCTTCTCCATCGTGTTGGTATAGCCGTTGTGGATGGTTGCTTCTGACGTAATGCCAGGACGTATCTGATAGAGCTCGGCATAGTCCGGGCGTAGGGCCATGATTTGGTTGATGAAGTATTGGCGCTCAGGGCGGTAGCCGACAAATGACATATCGCCCTTCAGGACATTCCACAATTGGGGCAGTTCGTCAAGATGATGGCTACGGAGCCACTTGCCGAATTTCGTCAGCCGTTCGTCGTCAGCCTCGGTCAGCAGAGGGACTCCGTTGTTCTCGTTGTTGACGATCATTGTGCGAAACTTATAGATTTCGAATGGCTTTCCGCCCTTTCCGATGCGTTCCTGAACGAAGAATGCCGGCCCCTTGCATGTCAGCTTAAGGCCTAAGAAAATAATGAGGTACAGTGGTGACAAAAGGATAAGCCCAACAACGGCTCCAATGATATCAAACAGTCGTTTCGTCTTATAACTATTCATTCCGGAGGCTCATTATTATTTGTCAAGAACACTATACACAGAGTTGTTGCTCTTATACTCAGGAACAATCTCCTTCATTTTGGCAACAGTCTGCATGTCATCGTACTGTGTGCTGATTATATTGAGTTCCTCAATGTCGTGACAGACGTCGGCATAGTCGTATTCGCGGACGCTGGCGATGCGAATCTTCTCGTGGAACGACGGCTTGGTGGTCTCCTTCTCGTTGAGCACCTCCTCGTAGAGCTTCTCGCCAGGTCTCAGACCCGTAAACTTGATTTCGATGTTCTTGGCACCACTCAGCATGATCATCCGCTTTGCCAGGTCGGCAATCTTGACGGGCTGGCCCATGTCGAATACGAAGATTTCGCCGCCGTTGCCCTTCGTGCCTGCCTCAAGAACCAGCTTGCAGGCTTCAGGTATAAGCATGAAATAGCGTATGATGTTGGGGTCGGTCACGGTGATTGGGCCTCCATTCTTGATCTGCTCCTTGAAGAGGGGGATGACAGAGCCGTTGGATCCCAACACATTGCCAAACCTTGTGGTGACAAATTGGGTCTTGCCCTTCACCTTGCCGTCCTTGATGGCCTTGTCGAGGCTCTGGACGTAAATCTCGCAGATTCGCTTCGAGCAGCCCATCACGTTGGTTGGGTTGACGGCCTTGTCAGTCGATATCATGACAAATTTCTGGACGTCATACTTGACGGACAGGTCGGCTATCACGCGGGTTCCGATGATGTTGTTGCGTACACTCTCTGAAGGATTATCCTCCATCATCGGCACATGCTTATAGGCCGCTGCATGGAAGACGTACTGAGGCTTATACTTGCTGAAGATGGCCTCCATGAAGCTTTGCTCACAAATGCTGGCAACGATGGTGTGGGCCTTGATGGTGGGCCAATTCTTCTCCATCATCAGTCTGATGTCGTGCTGGGGTGTCTCAGCCTGGTCGACAAGTACGAGTTCCGAGGGATTATAGACAGCAATCTGCCTGACCATCTCGCTGCCGATGCTGCCAGCCGAACCCGTAATCATGATGCAACGTCCTGACAACTGAGCTCCGACGGACTCCATGTCCACGACGATTTCGTCGCGTGGGAGCAGGTCTTCAATGCTGATCTCTTTCAGTTGGGGGACCTTGAATGACGTGCTTGTCTCGCCGATTTCTTTCTCGCCTTGGGTGATATAGATGCGGATGCCGGCCTTGATCAGTTCGTCCTGGAGTGCCTGGTTAAGACGGAATTCGCCAAGTCGGTAGGGCGAGACGATGAGTGCTTCGATTCGTTCTGCCTTCAGGCGGCTGAGCAGTTGGTCGTCGACCATTCTCACCTCGACTCCCATCAGCATGTGGTGGTCCATCTCCTTTTCAACGGTGACAAAGCCCTTGAGCTGGAATCGCATGGGCTTCTCATTGCGGATATGCTTGGCGATAGCGATGCCGTCGTTCTTCACTCCGAAGATATAGGTGCGCTTGGCCCTTTCACGTGCGAAGACGACATCATAGAATATCTTGATCGTGATGCGTATAATCCACAGGATAAAGGTGCCCATGATGAAGGCTCCAAAGATTTGCATGGCCGTGATGGGGAGCCAATCCCCCAGGAGCAGTCGGGCTGCATAAGACAGCAGGGAGCCGAGCAACATCGAGAAGCCTACTTGGCGCAGGTCGACAAACGACGAATAGCGCAAGATTCCGGAATAGGTTCGGAAGAGTCGGAATCCGATGTTGTAGAATATGAGGAAACCGAGAATGTTCAGGATGACCGCCTCAAGCTCCACGGCCGACCGCTGCGTATGATTGAGCAGCAGGAACATAAAAAAATAGGAAGCGAAGACAACGGCATTGTCTATGAGCAAGATCCCCCAAATCGGCAGGGCCCTGCGTGTGAAATACCATTTCGCTATATTGTCAATGTAGCTCATTTCGGTCTTTATAGTATAGTCTCACTTAGAGTTATTGTCTTTATCGGCTGCAAAGGTACGAAATATTTTTTGATAATGACATATTTCTCAAACATTTTTTCTTTCCCCTTGCATTGATACGCTGGCTGACAATGAAATAGAGGGCACCCAAAAGGTGCCTTTTCCTATTTGAATTCGTTGACAGCCTGGCATACCAGCCGTGCTTCGTCGAAGGTGAGGACAGGACTGATGGGCAGGCTGAGTTCACAGTCGTGTATGCGTTCAGTAACGGGTAGTCTCAGTTCGCCCCATTCAGCATAGCAGGCCTGCCGATGGGGTGGGATGGGGTAGTGGATGAGGGTCTCAATGCCTCGCTCGCGGAGGTAGCTCTGTAGTGCATCCCTCTGCGGGCTGAGGATGGGGAAGGTGTGATAGACATTCTCTGTAGGGGCGGTTCTCATAGGAACATTCACTAACGGATTGTCCAGGTGGTCGTAGTAGTAGTCAGCAATTTGGCGTCGATGCTCATTGTCATCGTCAAGATGGCGGAGCCTGACGCGCAGGATGGCTGCCTGCATCTCGTCCAGACGGCTGTTGCGGCCCTTATAGTCGAAGACGTACTTGCGGCTTGAGCCATAGTTGCCCAGCGCGCGGACAATCTTGGCCAACTCGTCGTCATTGGTTGTCACTGCGCCCCCGTCGCCCAGTCCTCCGAGATTCTTGCCTGGATAGAAGCTGTGGCCGGCTGCATCGCCGAGCGAGCCTGTCATCCGTCCTCCGTAGCAGCATCCGTGGGCTTGGGCATTGTCCTCTACTAACTTCAGGCGATGCTCGCGGCATAGCCGGCCGATCTGCTCTGTGTAGGCACAGCGGCCGTAGAGGTGGACGATGAGGACAGAGCGCGTCCGTGGAGTGATGGCCTTCTCGATGAGACTGTCGTCAATCTCAAGCGTGTCAGGTCGGGGCTCCACAAGAATCGGCTTCAGTCCGTTCTCCGTGATGGCCAGGATGGTTGCGATGTACGTGTTGGCGGGCACGATGACCTCGTCGCCTGGCTTCATGATGCCCATCTCGATGTAGGCTCTGTAGATGAGTGTCAGCGCATCGAGGCCGTTGCCCACGCCGATGCAGTGGCTTGTGCCTATGTAGCGGGCGTAGTTATTCTCAAAATCGTGGCATTCCTGCCCCAGCAGATACCATCCGGAATCGACCACACGCTGCGTGGCCTCCAGGATTTCATCCCGGAATCTGCTGTTCACCTTCTGTAAGTCGAGAAATCTAACCATTCTTCAAATTCATCTTGTTTGACTTCCTTGTAACTTAGGGAATTATGATCTTCTTGCCATTGGAGACGTAGATTCCACTATTGAGTGTCTTGACACGACGGCCCAGCATATCGTAATAGATTGGTGACTGACTGTTGTCGGACATGACGGTTGTCAAGCCTTGAAGCTCGTCGAGTGGCGTAGTTCCAAAGTAGTAGAGCCTGACGTTGTCAAAGATGCTCCAGTAGGCATCTGGCATTGACGAGGAGCGCAGCCCGATACGTAGCGAAGCGCTGGGTTCCTCCAGTCGTGTGGCGACGCTGTTGTCATAAAGTCCTCGGGCAAAGTAGAGACTTGCGGCATGCATGTTGTTTGGCATGTAGAGACCGCTGCCCACCGTCGACTCGCTGCCGCCGATGCTCCGCTGCTGGGCCTCGCTGGCAATGTGGGCCAGTCGCTCGCTGGACTCGCCTGCATAGAGATAGGTCGTCACTTTGTTCTGTCCGGCCGCATAGGCACTGTAGGCGTCGCTGGAGGTGCCTGGACGCTGAAATCCCTGCACGCGCAGCTGATAGGTGCCAGCAGGAAGGCCGTTGAGGGTCTGATAGAAATCGAAAGTGGTCTGATAGAACTCTGCGCATGAATAGCTCAGTGACGGAGACGTGCCCTGCCATGCCTTGACAGTGTCCATGCCGCGGTCCTCGACGAGCCAGCTCAGGTCGAAGGGCTGACTGAGGTCGGTCGGGGTGACGCTGGCCAGGAACTCCATGGCAGCCTGTCGGGCCTGGCTGATAAGCGAGGTGAGTTCGGAGGTGGCTGATGCCTGCTGCATCGTCAACTCAATCTGCTGGAGGGCATCTGCAAAGAGCTGGTCGGCGCCCGGCTCGTCCTCACGATGGGGTACGCTGGCCAGTGTGTGGATCTCCTTGAGAGCATCGCTGACCTGGCGGCGCAGCTGAGCCATGGCGGCCTCCTCGAAGGTGCTCATCTCGTCGGCAGTCATGATGAGCCATCGCTGGACAGTGGCACTGTTGGCAATATTGAAGGTGGCACTCTGTGTTGCTCCATTGGCGGAGGCCTGCAGACAGGGCGGCGTCCAGTTGCTGGTGGGATGGATGATCCAGTAGCCCCGCATCCCGCTGACGTCGACGCGGCCCCGCATCAGCTGGAAGTCATCGTTAGCTGTTGGCGTGTTGTGTGCTGCCGTCCGAATGCCAGACTGATAGGTGAGGTATTGGCCTGTAGCCACGTTGCGCAACTGATAGAACTGGTTATTGGGCGTGAAGGTGATGGTCCACGCGGTACTGTCGTTGGCAATGGCCTCAGCCGATGTCATGTCGCGCCATTGTAGTGTGCCTGTCGTGGTGGGGATAAGATAAGCCGTATAGAGTCCTCGTCCTTCGTCTTCACACTTCAGGTAGTATTTCAGCGTATCCTCCTGATTGAGGGCGTAGTATGGTTCGGCAAAGAGCTGTGAGGTGTGCTGCAGTCCGTCCTCGCCGAGGGCCTGGCAGATAAGCGAGTTGCCAATGTAGAGTACGTCAGAGCCGTTGTCCTCGGAAGCACCGTTGATGCCATAGGGCCACATGTGCTGATAGTCGCCGTTGAGCTGTGCCGTCGAACTGTTGTCCCAGAAGCGCAGCACCTCAGTGACGCGGTCGCCCAGCCAGAGGCCCGAGCCGGTGGCATAGCCTGCCGCGTTGGACGTGCCGGAACGGAGGTCGAATTTGGCCCACTCCGTGCCGGCCCAGGGAATGACGCCACAGCCGTGGAGCATCTCGTGCATGATGGTGCCAGGACGCTGGTAGCTCTGGTTGGGGCCTACGCGCATCCAGCCACCATAGGAACAGTCGGCCGTAGGCGTGCCTTCGGCATAGCCGATGTTGGGTGAAAAGCCGCGCATCTCAGTCAGGTTGTTCCACCAGTCGACGGCCGTCTGGGTGGCCTTGCGGATGCGCTCGGTGTTGGTCTTCTCGCCGTCGCGTATGGTGAAGGTGATCTGTCCCTTGGGCAGTGTGTAGAACTTGATGACCTCACCATAGCCGACACGATGGCCCTCAGTCTTGGCATAGGCCCGCATATAGTACTTCGTGGCGGGCTTCAGATTGCGCAGCCAGAAAATCTGGCCGTTGTTGTTGAGATATTCCGTCGTCGTCGCGTCGTTGACGGTGGGGTTGGGCTGCTCGCTCCAGCAGAAGCCACGTTCGTTAATCGTGCCGTCGCTGATGGTGGCCGTCATACGTCCGAAGGCCATGGTGGCGCCTCGGGCAAAGCGCTTGTCGGTCTTCACTACGGGCACCTCGCCTGTGACGTCCGTCTCCTCGCTGTAGGGGGTGGTGCGCAGAAGCCTGACGTGGTCGAAGACGGGTGCTGCCTGTGCTGACTGTATTCCTGATGAGGCCTTGAATCCAATGCGTATCTGGCCCTTCGTCGGAGTAGCGA
Organism: uncultured Prevotellaceae bacterium; assembly: GCA_902779455.1. Classification (GTDB taxonomy): domain Bacteria; phylum Bacteroidota; class Bacteroidia; order Bacteroidales; family Bacteroidaceae; genus Prevotella. The sequence goes on along the minus strand of CACZBS010000031.1, from coordinate 5,323 downwards.
GGGAGAAACGGATGGTGTCGGCGAGCCACTCGTCGTTGTCGAAGTCGGTGAGAGCCGAGAGTGCTTCGCTATTATTGTCGTCAGTCGTTGTCGGAATCCATCCCAACAGGCTTTGTCCAGCCGATGCGTTCGGGTTGCAGTTGCGGCTGAGAGCCACAAGTAGATAATCGCCGGCTGGCAACTGGATTGTCTGAGCGTAGGCGACAGTGCGTGTAAAAGCTGCCGAGAGAGCAAGGCATGCTCCCTCAGCACTGCCGTCTGGCCCTGTGGCTGGCACGCTGAAGCCAGCGAACGTAGCCCCTGTGCCATAGTTGAAGGTGGCTCCGACGAGCATGGTGGTCGAGCCTGAGGATGCTTTCTCCCATCCTGGAAGTTCGTTGAAGAGGTTGTTCTGATTGCCTGTTGACTGAAGACCAAAGTCGACACGATTGTCGAAAGTGGTATTCTCCAGATAATAAGAAGTGAGGTCGTAGTAGTTGTTCTGGGCATGCAAAGCCACAGCAGAGGCCATCATAGCCACGGTTAGGATGAGTAGATTGAGTCGTTTCATACTTCTTATAGTTATTAGTTAGTGTATCTTAGTCGGAGGCTGTTGAGTACCACGCTGACACTCGACATAGCCATCAGGGCCGAGGCCCACATGGGCGTGATTTGCCAGTGGTAGCCCAAAGCATAAGGCAGGCCGGCTGCCAGCGGGATGCACACCATATTATATATAAATGCCCAGAAAAGGTTCTGATGAATCATGCATACGGTACGGCGCGAGAGACTGATTGCATCAAAGAGCCGGCGCAGGTCCTGGCTCATCAGCGTCACCTGGGCCACGTCCATGGCCACGTCGGTGCCGCGTCCCATGGCTATGCTGACGTCGGCAGTAGCCAATGCCTGCGAGTCGTTGATGCCGTCGCCGACCATCGCCACCCTATGGCCCTCTGCCTGAAGTCGTCGGACCAGATTGTCCTTGTCTTGAGGCAGTGCTTGGCTTTGATAATGGCGGATGCCGGCTTCTTGTGCCCAGTGGCTGACACGCTCCTCCTTATCGCCGCTTATCATGTGTATATCGATGCCTTGCGACTGAAGTTTTGCTATGGTCTCTTTGGCGTAGGGTCGAAGCTGCTCCGGGGAGCCTTCTGTGATAGTGCCGGTCTTGTCGACGACCATTGCGTCGACCCGCCGGAGCTGCTCCAGAGCCGTGGCGTCCTTGATGAGGATACCTTGTTCTGCAGCCTTGCCGATACCCACCATTAGAGCTGTAGGCGTAGCCAGTCCCATGGCGCAGGGACATGCGATGACCAGCACAGAGACGGCCGAGAGAATGGCCTGTGGCAGGTATGCCGTGCCACCGATGAGGATCCAGATGATAAACGTGAGCAGCGACAACCCGACAATCGTCGGCACGAAAACGAGGGCGACACGGTCGACCAAGCGCTGGACAGGTGCCTTGGAGCCCTGTGCCTCCTGCACCATGCGGATCATGTTTGCGAGAACTGTCTTCTGACCTACGGCTTCCGCTTTCATCTGAAGCAGGCCGGATTTGACGATGGTGCCAGCCAGAAGCCGATGCCCGTTCCGTTTATCAACAAGCTCTGACTCGCCAGTCATGGCAGCCTCGTCGACCAATGCTCCGCCTGCTACAACGATGCCGTCGACAGGTATCTTCTCACCAGCCCTTACTTCAAGAATGTCGAAGGGCTGGACTGCGGAGATGGGCATGTCCACGAGGGTCCCGTCGACCATACAGTGGGCCGTCTTGGGTTGCAGCCCCATGAGCGAGCGTATGGCCGAAGCCGTGGAGTGCTTGGCCCGTTCCTCAAGGAGTCGGCCTGTGAGCACAAAGGTGATGATCATCACTGAGGCATCGAAGTAGGTGTGGGCGACAAGCCCTTGCTCGCTCCAATACTGCACGCCCCAGAAAGTGTTGAACGTGCTGAAGGCGAAGGTGATGCCCGTAGAGAGGGCAACGAGCGTGTCCATGTTAGCCGAGCGATGAATGAGCTGTTTCCACGCTGTCGTATAGAATTGTCGTCCGCAGTAGATGATGTTGAGTGCTGCGATGATGAGGCATAGCTGGTTGCGATTGTCGTCAGACCAGCCGGCTAATATCCATCGCATGGAGATGCTCATGCACAGGATGGCGAACAGCCATGAGAGCCATACGCGGCGACGAAGCGAACGATAGTTCTGTCGCTCCAATTGCTCGACATTGCGGTCTTCCTCGATGACCATGTCGTAACCAATCTGTCCGAGAGCCTCTTTCATCTGTGGGAGCGACGTCAGAGCGGGATCATAGTCAAGGAGCACTGTGCGGGTTGAGAGGTTGACGGAAGCCTTGCTGACACCTTCCATTTGGTTAAGCTTCTGCTCCACGCGGGCCGAGCATCCCGCACACATCATGCCTAAGACGGCAACAGTCTTTTTCATTTCTTTGGCATTTGGGATAGTTTATAGTTCAGCGAGAACATTACGTAGCGAGGAATGCAGTTGTTCCATGTCTCCGTGCGCCCCTGGGCGTTGACGGAGTATTGGGTGCTGGAAAGCTGGTGGAGCAAGTCGAAGGCGGTCAACTTTATCGTCAGTCGCTCCTTGAGCAGCGAACGCGACAGCTCAGCGTTCCAGACGAAATGATTGTCGTTCATCATCTCGCTGTAGTAGCCACGTCGCGAGAACATGCGCAAGTCAGTGCCCAGCTGGACTTTGACCCATGGGATGGTGTAGTTGACGGCCAGTCCGTAGTCGAAGTCGAAGGCGTTGATGTGCTGGAAGTCCTCGCGGGTGCTGGTGCTTCGGCGCCAGGCAATGTTGCCGCTGACGGAGGCGGTCAGTTTGTCCAGCTGATACTCCAGCTTCAGGTAGTCGCTGAGCGTCCAGTTGTGGACGGTGCTTTTGCCGGGTTGCTGTGATACAGCAACATACGCTACGGGGAAGTCGACGGAGTGCATGTAGGAAGCGGTGGCCCCTTCGGTGAGAGTGAGGCGACGCTTGTGGTCGATGGGCTGTTGGAAGGTGCCGTTGAGCGAAGCGTTCCAGTTGCCGTTGATGTTGTCGGTCTTATAGGAATAGGCGCCAGTAGAGGCATCGTAGGTGGTGCGGGTGCCCCAGGAACGCTGTACCACAGAGGCGTTGAGCCCAGCAGAGATGAAGCGCTTCAGAGAATCGTTGTTCCAAGTGATATGGGTGCTGAGCTGATGGGTGATGGTGGCTTTCAGGTTGGGATTGTTCTCGCGGTAGGCCAGCGGGTTGGTCGTGTCGTCAGAAGGCATCAGTGAGGCGAAGTCCGGCTGGCTGACGTTGAGGCTGTAATTGAACATGCGGAAGTTGCGTCCCCAGCTGTATAACGAGATGTTGGGCATGAAGGTCGTATAGTTTCTGGTGGCCATGGTGTCGAGGCCGTTGGTGACGAAGTGCATCTTCTGATGGGTGACGCTTATCGGAAGGTTGATGGAGAAGTAGGCATTGTCAGTAGAATGTGTCAGGCTGATGGACGGTGTGATGGTGCGGGCCATCGTGTGCTGGTCGTCGCTGTTGTCGGCATCGAAAACCGTGTTCAGTACCTCGCGCGACGAGGGCAGGAAGGTCAGTTCGTTCGGCGTGGCATTGGCCAACTGGTCGAGTCGGTAGTTGCTGTTGTAGATGACGTGACGCTGTTGGTTGTATTTTGCACCACCGTTGACATACCAGTTGTTTGGCATCTGGAATGTGTAACCGGCATTCAAGTTGTAGTCGTAGCTGTTCTGATGGGTATCGGCGTAGTAGTGGCGGAAGTCGCGGCTACCGTCGCTGACGTAGCGCGTGTCCTGTATGGAAAAGCGCTCACTGGGCTTCTGGCGCTCCAACGAGCCGTTGACAGAAAGGGAGACGTAGTCGCCCCATTCGAATTTCTTTGTCCACGACAGGCTGCCGTTCAGGTTGAGGGTACGATAGTGGTTGTAGGTCAGGTTCTGCAGGTGGTTGATGAGCACGTCGCGCATGGTGGAGTCGGTGCTCTCGGTGTCGCGATGTCCATTGGTATAGCTGATGCCGAGGTCGCTGTCGATTCCAATCTTGCTGAACTCAAGATTATTTCTGGCAGTGAAGCGGAAGTCCTTTTGCCGGCCGAGCGACCAGGAGTTTCCGAAGATGTTGCCTTCAGAACTGAATGTCTCACGTGCCGTGCGGTTCTCGTTCTCAGCATCATCCCAAGTCATCGTGGCGTCGAACCATTCTTCCCATCGTTTATCCTTGTCTTCCGTCGTCAGGTGCATGCCCGTCATCTTCGTCGCGCGTAGACCCTGCGGCATGTTAGAAGGGCGCCACTCGCCTTCGCCGCCAGGTCGTCGGTTCTCGTTGACATTGTTCACATTGCCGAAGAGCGACATGCGCGTGTGGTCGTCGTAATAGAGGGCAAAGAGGCGTCCCATATAACGGTCGTCCGTGCCGACGCCTGTCTCCGCATTAGCCATATAGCCTCGGTTGTATTCGCGTTTCAGCTGTACGTCCATGACGTAGTCCTTTCGCTCAACGTCGTGTCCGATGCGCTCGCTCTGCTTCGTTGATTTGTCGTAGACTTTCAGCTCCTTGACGGTGAAGTAGGGCAGGTTGTCAAGCATCACCTTGTTCTGACCCTTGAAGAAGTCCTTGCCGTTGAGCATCAGGTAGTCCACCTTGCGGCCGTTGATGTAGATGTCGCCGTTGTCCTTCAGCTCGGCTCCTGGCATCTGACGGATAAGGCCGTCGAGCATCGAGCCTTCAGGCAGGTTGAAGGCCGAGGCGTTATAGACTACGGTGTCGCCGCGATAGGCTATCTTCACGCGTGTGCCAGTGACAACGACGCCGTCGAGTCCCACCTCCTTGTAGACGTCTTGCTTCTTCTTCAGCATCAGTCGTGGCAGTTCGAAGTGGTTGTTGCGGGCGATGTGGCGCAAATCGTAGTTGAGGTAGCCATCCTCATAGCCATCGCACGTTCCTTTTAAAATATAGTTTTCCTGACGGGCCGGCACCTTGAACTGAAAGAACGAGTTGCTTCCCCAAGTCCAGCTGGTCGTCGTGTCGACGACTGCCGAGTCGCTGGCAGTCATCAGCGTCACGTGTGCCTTCAGGGCAGCCTTGGTGAAGGAATCGACGACCTGGCCGTAAAGCTCCACGTGCCGTTCTTTCTTTTCCTTAGCCTTGTCCGTGTCGTTTTGGGCAGCAGCATGCAGGGTTAACGTCAAGAGTATGATAGTGATGATGCGCTTCATTATTTGTGATACTCCTTAATTCCGCAACACTATAGTTTAACATTATTTATAAGTGCCTGAGCAACAAAAAGTTGCCCAGGATTTTGCCATGTCAGAATTTTCACTTA
>CACZBS010000030.1 GCA_902779455.1 uncultured Prevotellaceae bacterium | reverse complement strand
GCTCCCCTCCCTTCAAGGGGAGGGGCCGGGGGTGGGGTCTGTATATTCTTTAGGCGGAGATAGTTAGAGACCCCACCCCCAACCCCTCCCCTTGAAGGGAGGGGAGCGGCTGCGCGCAGCGTACTCCCATCATTTCCGGCATTTTCGTTATTTCCGTCATTTCCGGTGTGATTACTATTTAAAGCGGATTCAATCTCCAATCTTCAATCTTCAATCTTCAATCTCCAATCTCCAATCTTCAATTTTCAATCTCCAATCTTCAATCTCCAATCTCCTCACAGCCACCCGTTGTCCTTATACCAGCGGATGGTGCGGCGGACGCCCTCGGCCAGCTGCACCCGCGGCTCGTAGCCCAGCTCGCGGCGGGCCGGCTCGATGTCGCAGCGCCAGTTGCGTTGGCGCAGGATGTGATACTTGTCGTTGTTCAGGGCCGAGATCTTGCCCGTCATGCGTCCGATGAGGTCGCCGAAGAAGGTCACCACGCGCAGCACCCAGATGGGGGCCGTGATGCGTATCCACCAGGGGTGGCCCAGCTCCTCGCGGATGAGGTCGCTGAACGTCGTCGACTGATAGACCTGTCCGTCAGAGAGGAAATACTTGCGGCCCGTCTGGCCCTTCTCGCAGGCCAGGAAGACGGCCTGTACGACGTCGTCGACATAGACGAAGGTGATGTCCTGCCGCTTGTAGCCCACGGCGAAGTCAGAGTGCTGCTTGATCGACTTGGCCATGAGGAAGTAGTCGCGCTCGCGGGGACCATAGACACCCGTCGGGCGGAGGATGACGTAAGGGATATTGACTCCCTCCAGCCACTGCTCGGCCTCGAGCTTCGAGCGGCCGTAGGCGGTGTTGGGCTGCGGCGTGTCGGTCTCGCGAATCTCCTCGTAGGGCTGCTGCTCGCGGATGGCGCCGAAGACGCTCAGCGAGCTGACGAAGACAAACCTGCGCAGGGGCATCGCGAGGGCGATGAGGGCTCGGACGAGATGCTGCGTCCCCTCGGTGTTGATGCGCCGGAAGTCGGCCTGGTCGATACATTTCGTCACGCCGGCCGCATGCACGACGTAGTCAAACTCATGGCCGCGCAGCTGCTCGGTGAGCTGCTGCTCGTTGCTCAGGTTGAGCTCAATGAAGTGGATGCGCTCGTCCTGCAGGAACTGGCGCGAGCTCGAGCGGCGCACGGCAGCCCATGTCTCCCAGCCCCGCCGGAGGGCCTCTTCCACGATAAACGAGCCAATGAATCCGCTGGCTCCCGTAATCAGTATCTTTGGCATAATCAGATAAAACTTTGCTGCAAAGATACAAAAAAAAAGCTAAACCGTCGCACTGCTGTCAATAAAAAGCAGAAATAAGTTGGCCGGTTCGGAAAAAAATACTATCTTTGCCACATATACAACTAAAATCCGACGATAACTATGAGCAAAGACAAAACGATGAAACGGCGCTCGTCGAAGCGCGACGTGGCCAACGCACTGCAAGGCCTGTTTCAGGCTAACCCCGGCGAAGCAATGACGCTGCGCCAGATATTCAAGGCTCTCCGACTCAACACGCATCCGCTGAAGATGCTCGCCATCGACGCCCTCGACGAGATGACGTGGGACGACTATGTGGTGAAGACGCAGGACGGCGCCTACCGCCTGAACCTGAAGACGCAGGTGCAGGAGGGCACCTTCGTCCGCAAGGCCAACGGCAAGAACTCATTCATCCCCGACGGCGGTGGCGAGCCCATCTTCGTCTCCGAGCGCAACTCGATGATGGCCATGGGCGGCGACCGCGTCCGCGTGGCCATGATGGCGCGCCGCCCCAACCACATGCGCGAGGCCGTCGTCACCGAGATCATCGAGCGCAAGCACGAGCAGGCCGTCGGCATCCTGCAGGTCGAGAAGGACTATGCCTTCCTCAACGCCGACGGCTCGCAGCTGGCCCAGGACATCCTCATCCCGAAGAAGAAGCTGAAGGGCGGCAAGACCGGCCAGAAGGCCGTCGTGCGCATCACGCAGTGGCCGTCGGCCGAGTCGAAGAACCTCGTCGGCGAGGTCATCGACGTGCTGGGCGAGCAGGGCGACAACAACGTCGAGATGCACGCCATCCTGGCCAAGTACGGCCTGCCCTATAAGTATCCGAAGAAGGTGGAGGAGGCTGCCAACAAGATCAATGCCGACATCACGCCCGCCGACATGGAGGGCCGCGAGGACTTCCGCGACGTGCTCACCTTCACCATCGACCCCAAGGACGCCAAGGACTTCGACGATGCTCTTTCGTTTAGGGTCATTGAGAATGGAGAATTGAGAATGGAGAATAATGACAGCAGGCTGACAGCCGAGCTGATGAAAACGCGGGCAAAAGGTAATCATAATTCTCAATCCTCAACTCTCAATTCTCAACTCTACGAGGTCGGCGTCCACATCGCCGACGTCTCCCACTACGTCACCGAGGGCTCCATCATCGACAAGGAGGCCCAGCAGCGGGCCACGAGCGTCTACCTCGTCGACCGCACCGTCCCGATGCTGCCCGAGCGCCTCTGCAACTTCATCTGCTCGCTGCGGCCCGACGAGGAGAAGCTCTGCTATAGTGTGGTCTTCGTTTTAGACGAAGACGCCAATATCAAATCGTCGCGCCTCGTCCACACCGTCATCCGCAGCGACCGCCGCTTCGCCTACGAGGAGGTCGACGAGATACTGAAGGAAGAAGGAAAAGTGAAAAGCGAATTAAGTGAAAAAGGAAAAGTGAAAAGTGAAAAATTTGCTGCCGCCGTCTCATCTGACGATAGTGTGGCGGCAGCAAATTCTTCACTCTTCACTCTTCACTCTTCACTTAGAGTCTTGAGCCGCATGGCCCAGGCCCTGCGCGAGCGGCGCTTCAAGAGCGGCGCCGTCAAGTTCGACCGCGAGGAGCTCCATTTCGACATCGACGAGAAGGGCCACCCGACGCGCTGCTACTATAAGAAGTCGACCCTCGCCACCCAGCTCATCGAGGAGTTCATGCTGCTGGCCAACCGCACCGTCGCCGAGATGATAGGGCGCGTGCCGAAGGGCACGAAGGCCAAGACGCTGCCCTACCGCATCCACGACCAGCCCGACCCGCAGAAGCTCGAGCAGCTGCGCACCGTCGTCGCCCCCTTCGGCTACAAGCTGAAGGTGGAGGGCTCGCGCGGCGCCATCTCCAAGAGCCTCAACAAACTGATTGCCGACGCCGACGGCCATCGCGAGCAGAAGCTCGTCGAGACGCTCGCCCTCAGGGCCATGATGAAGGCCAAGTACTCGACCCACAACATCGGCCACTACGGCCTGGCCTTCGACTACTACACCCACTTCACCTCGCCCATCCGCCGCTATCCCGACACGATGGTCCACCGACTGCTCACCCGCTATCAGGAGGGTGGCCGCTCGGCCAACCAGAAATACTACGAGGAGCAGTGCGAGCACTCCAGCCTCATGGAGCAGACGGCCCAGCAGGCCGAGCGCGACTCAATCAAGTATAAGATGGTGGAGTTCATGGGCGACAAGATCGGGCAGGAGTTCGACGCCCACATCTCCGGCATACAGTCCTACGGCCTCTACTGCGAGATCGACGAGAACCACTGCGAGGGGCTCATTGGCATGCACGACCTCGACGGCGACTACTATGAGTTCGACGAGCGCCGCTACTGCCTCGTCGGCCGCCGCACCCACCGCAAGTATCTCCTCGGCGACCCCATCCGCATCCGCGTGGCCCGTGCCGACCTGGAGCGCCGCCAGCTCGACTTCGAGTTGGCCGACTGACGTGGCCGTTTTGTAAATAAAATTCCGAATCGATTGCTCGATTTCTGCAAGTCGCTGATATTCAACCGTATATCATATCGCTAAAAAAGAAGCGGTGCTTTTCGATGAGAGAAGTGCCGCTTTTTTGATCGAGAAGCGGTGCTTTTCGGACCGAAAAGCACCGCTTTGTCGATGATGTTGCTGATGATGTAAAAATAATTCCGAATTACCTGACCACCTTCCTGCCCCCCTGGACGTAGATGCCCTTCGCGGGCAAGGCTACGCGCCGGCCCTGCAGGTCGTAGCAGTCGGCCGCCCCCGGACTGTCGCTCACGTTGAGCTCGATGTCGCGGATGGCGGCGGCGTCGGGCTTCTTGCGGACGACCACCTCGTCGAGGAAGAATCGGCGGCCGGGCGTCAGCGTGATGACCACGCGGCCCGTGCCCGTGAGGGTGGTCTTGAAGGTGGTCCACTGGCCTTCGGCCATCTCGAAGTCGTGCTGCCCGAAGGTCGCCTCGCCGTCGGCCGAGAGCGTCAGACTCGTGTCGTCGCGGCTCCAGGGGGCCGCCTTGAACTCCAGCTCGAGCGAGTCGCCGGTGAGCATCAGCGGCGGCATGCTGACGATGCCGTCGTTGGCCGCATTGCCGAACTTGGCGCAGCGTGCGCCCCCCGACATGACCATCGATTCCCATCCCCCGTTGTCGGGCATGAAGTCTGCCGAGGCGACGTCGCTGGAGCCCTTGAAGACGCCGTCGTTGCCGCCCGTGCCGGCGCATTGGTCGAACGACTCATAGAAGATGGCGCCCGCGAGGTCGGGCTTGTCCGTCATGGTTGTGTCGACGTAGATGATCTTCTCTGAGCGGGCCTCGAAGCGGAAGCTGATGGTGGCGTCGGCTGACTGGCGGATCTGCTGCACGCCGCGGTTGAGGTAGAGCCCCCCGTCGGTGTTGGCATTGTAGACGGTGGCCGCCGGCACGGAGTTGCTGGTCAGCGAGTCGTTGCCGTTGGTGGCTGAGGGGTAGGGGTCGCCCTCGATGGTCGTCTGTGTGTAGGCGCCGGCGCGGCTGTTCCAGAAGCGCTTGTCGTTCTCGTTGTCGGCCGGGACGATGGTGAGCCGCTGGTGCGTGTTCCACATCTCCTCCATGCCCGCATTGCCACGGTAGTCGCAGACGCTGTTGACGATGTTCTGGCGCCAGACGCGCTCGTCGTAGTCGACGTGGAGCACGAGCAGGCCCGTGGCGGGCAGTGCGGCGTCCCATCCCGTGAGCTGGCGGTTCTCCAGCAGGTAGTATTCGTCGCGGTTGCCCTCATTATATATGATGTAGGCATCGCCGCCGTCGGCCAGCGCCTTCATCCCCTCCACCTGGCAGTCGTCGCTGAGCTCGATGGGGTCGAGCCATCCGCAGACCATGCGCTCATAGCTGGTGTAGGCCGCGGGCACGAAGGCGCCGCCGTTGTAGAGGCCGTTGGCCATGATGTCCCAGCGGCCCATGCCGTAGTAGCCTCGGTAGTCGACGTCGTAGAGGTCGGGCAGTCCCATGCAGTGTGAGAACTCGTGGCAGAAGGTGCCGATGCCGCTGGGTCCGTTGCTGCTGGTCAGCTCGTTGGCGCAGGCGTAGGTGTCGATGTAGCACCCGCCGATGAACGTGTCGTAGCCGTAGAGGGGCTTGCCGTTGGCGTCGGTGACCTGGTGGAGCTCATATTCGTGGGGCCAGATGGTGTTGGCGTCGTAGCTGTCGCTCTGGCCCTGTCCGGCGTAGAGGACGAAGACCTGCTCGCAGAAGCCGTCGCCGTCCCAGTCGTAGTCGGCAAAGCTGATGCCCTCGTCGGCCGCCAGCTGGCAGGCCTCGACGACCATCTCCCAGGGGTGGGCGTCGACGTCGTTGGTGCCCGGCTGTCCGTAGTAGGCATAGCCGTGGCTGACGGTGACGGGCCCTGCGACGTCGAAGTCGAGCTCGAAGCGGCCCTTGCTCTGGTCGAGGAAGTAGTCCTTCACGCTGCCGTGATAGCCGTCGTCGCTGAATCCCCGCTCGTTGGCCACACGCTCGTAGTATTCCCGGTCGTGGCCGTCGAGGAACGTCTTGTCCTGAAACTCGGCCAGGATGATGAGGCCCTTCTTCTTGCCCTCGAAGTGGCCCGTCGGCTGCGTCCGCCGCGGCGCCTGGCGCGCGTGGCTGAGGCTGCGGGCCGCCATCCGGCTCGCGCTCCGGCGCTGGGCCAGCAGCTCCGCCGATGTCTCGCGGAAGCGCCCGCCGCTCTCCTCGACGTAGCGCCGGCCGTCGGCGCTCATCCAGAAGGCGCCGCGCTCGTCGCCGCACAGCTGTGCCTCGACCGAAAGTCCGTCGGGCGTCGTCAGCGTCCGCCACAGGCTCGGCTTGGCGGGCACGGCCATGGCTGCCGTGGCCAGGGCGATGGAGCAAAGAAGTGATGTCAGTCTTTTCATCATGTTTTTCTGTTTTTTGAATGTTGTCTGCAAAAATAGTCGAAATGGCTGAGAATGACGCATTTGGAGTGTTAAAAATCCTTTTATTTTCATTTTTTTATGTTGTATAACACAAATATTTGGTAAATTTGCAGCCGTTACTTACTAATTATTTTTTCATCTTTTAAAAAAAGGTACTATGAGAATTTCTACCCTTTGCCTGACTGCGCTCCTCAGCGCATTCACCTCAACACTTAGTGCGCAGCCCCAAGCTGCCGACAATCTGACCATGAAAGCTCAGTTCACCGAGCCCGCCGCGCTGGCAGCTCCGCAGAACGTGCGTTTCCGGGCCGCCAAGCACCCCATCGACGAGCAGCCCGACGGCGAGCTGCGCATCTATGAGATGGCCACCTATTATTATTCGCAGAACATGGACGAGTGGGTCCATCGCTACGGACAGCGGACGCAGGTCGTCTTCGACGGCGACGACGTCTACATCCAGAACATCATCAACACCCACACCTACGGCTCATGGATCCGCGGCGAGATCTCGGCCGACCGCAAGCACATCGTCTTCGACAACTTCCAGCCCTACGTCGAGCAGGGCGACTACACCTACTACGTCTCCCTGGCCTATGCCGACGAACAGGGCGTCTACTGGGGCGACACCGAGTCGGACGACTTCCAGTTCGACTACGATGAGGCCACGGGCGTCATCACCAATCCCAACCTGGAGCTGACGCTGGCCAGCGACGAGGGCGGCGCCAACACGCTCAACTCGGGCTATGAGCTCATCCCCTTCACGGCTGAGCTGGTCAAGCTGCCCGCCCACATCACCGAGGCCGACATCCAGCCCTACTCGCTGCGCTGGGACAGCAACGACCCCTACTACTTCCCCCTCATGGCCTATGTGGCACAGGACGGCGACGACTTCTACATCAAGGGCTTCTCGACGAAGAACCCTGAGTCGTGGGTGAAGGGCACGCTCAACGCCGCGAAGGACTCCGTCATCCTCAACAACGGCCAGTACGTGGGACTCTACGACGAACTCTACTTCCTCTACATGAAGGGTGCATCCTACAGCGGACTCGACTCCGACGGCTGGCCCATCTATAAGAACAAGGACCACGCCGCACTGAAGTGGAACCCCGACGACCGCTCGCTCTATGGTCCCGACGGCATCCTCTTCGTCCTCGGACAGCAGCTGCGCGGCGGCTACAGCCAGTCGGTCCCCTCGCAGGACATGAAGCCCTTCTACGGCGTGGCCGCCAAGCCTAAGACGCCCGAGATCCGCAACTTCGACATCGACACGCAGTTCCATCAGGTGCAGTCGAGCATCATGTATGTCGTGCCCGTCGAGGACGTCAACGGCGACTTCATCAATCCCGACTCGCTCTACTATCGCTTCTATCTCGACGGCGAGCAGCTCCACTTCGCCAACGGCAAGGGTGAGTACTACCAGCACTTCCCCGACGAGTGGGAGGTGCCCAGCCGCTTCACCGACCGCGGCAAGGTCAACGGACGCACCGACAACGCCAACGGCACGATGACCTATCACGTCCTGGCCATCGACAAGGACCTGCGCCCGAAGACCATCAGCCTGCAGAGCGTCTACCGCATGAACGGCACGGTGACCTACAGTGACATCTGCCACTACGACACGGAGACGAAGACCACCACCGTCGAGACCGTCACCGGCATCAAGGACGTGCTGACGGCCAGCCCCGTGGCCGAGCGTCTCTACGACCTGCAGGGCCGCGCCCTCAGCCATGACCGCAAGGGTCTCGTCATCCGCAGCCAGCGCATGGCCGACGGCAGTGTCAAGAACGTCAAGGTGCTCCGCTAAATGAGAACCCGCCTTATTTCCCTAATCACAGCTATGATGCTCACCACGGCTGCCTCCGCACAGAGCGAAGGCAGCCTCTGGTGGGGCTACTGCCATGAGACGCAGGTGCCGGAGAACTATCTCGGCGTCAGCAAGGCGGCCACCTACGAGGCTGCCATCCACGTCGACGGCAGCGACGACGTGGCCGGCGGCACCAGCATCAAGGCCGTGCGGCTGCCCTTCAGCAGCGTGGAGCACATCGACAGCCTGACGCTATGGCTCGCCACCAGCCTTGACGACGGCGACGGCCAGCGCCTGCTCACCCTGAGCATCGACCATCCCGTCGAGGGATGGAACGTCGTCCCCCTGGCCGAGCCCGTCGCCATCCCCGCGGAGGGTCTCTACGTCGGCTACACGTTCAACGTGACCGAGCTCGACGGACAGTCCGAGCGACCCCTCATCATGTGCAACGACCTCAACGACGGCGGCCTGTGGCTGCGCGTGGCCCAGGTCAGGCAGTATCGCGAATGGTACAACACGCGGCGCTACGGCTCGCTGGCCATGCAGCTGCTGCTCACCGGCGGCAACCTCACGGCCTGCTCGGCATCCGTCGGGGGCATCCGCTCGAACAACGTCGTCCGCATGACCGACGACCGCCTCGACGTGATGTTCGCCAACAACGGCACCGAGCCCATCCGCTCGCTGCAATACACCTATGCTTTCGGCGACGAGATGATGACCGGCACGTTCGACCTCGCCGAGCCACTGGCCAACGTCTACGGCGCGCAGGGCTACGCCGCAGTGCCCATCGTGGGCCCCGAGGCCACCGGACGCATGCCGCTGACCTTCACCCTGACTGGCGTCAACGGGCGCCCCAACGCCGACGCTGCCCGGCAGGCCGCCTGCGACGTCGTCAGCCTGCAGCACATGACCCACCGCCGCACCGTCATGGAGGAATACACCGGCACGTGGTGCTCGGCCTGCCCCAGGGGCTTCGCCGGCATCGCCCGCCTGAAGCGGATGTATCCTGACGACTTCATTGCCATCTCGGTCCACGTGCTCAACGGCGACCCGATGGACGTCTACTATGACTACTACTACGTGATGAACGCCACGCAGTTCCCCTCCTGCCGCTTCGACCGCGGCGACCTGACCGACCCCTACGACGGCGACCTCAGCGACGGCCACTTCCATGCCGACCAGAACTTCCTGGCCGCCAACCGTATCCTGGCCCCTGCCGACATCAGCGTCGAGGCCCGGTGGACGACCGACAGCGTGTGCGCCGTCGCCGCCACCGTCAGCTTTGCCTACGACGCGCCGCAGTGCGACTACAAGCTGGCCTACGTCCTTATCGAAGACTCGCTGCGCGGGCCCGAGGGCGACCATGCGTGGCACCAGATGAACAGCTTCTCGAACCCCGTCATGGCCTACTACGTCGAGGACGACATGCAGCAGTATGTCAACGCCGAGGGTACCATGCTCGACGACGTGGCCTACAACGACGTGGTCATCGCCATGAGCGACGTGCGCGGCATTGAGGGCAGCCTCAGCGGCGAGCAGCGCGTCGGCCAGCCGATGAAGCACGACTACGAGTTGCGGCTGACGCCCGTGTCGCAGAACCGCCGCAACGTCCACGTCGTGGCGCTGCTCATCGACGCGACGACCAAGCGCATCGCCAACGCCGCCGTCTGCACCCCGGCGCCGGATGCCGCTGCCGTCTGGTCTGTTGCTGCGTCACAGCAACCCCGCACCGTCGCACGCTACAACCTGCAGGGCCTCCCCGCCTCGGCCGCCCAGCGGGGCCTGACCATCGAGCAGCGCCCCGACGGCAGCTTCCGCAAGGTCATCAGATAAGACACAAAAGCAAATCCATTCACCTAATTCAAACAAAAACAAACCTATGATGAAGAAATTCTTTACTATCATGGCCCTGTGCGCCGCCGTCACGGCTGCTCAGGCTCAGGACGACCTGGCTTGGTGGGGTAACTACACCAACGAGTCGACATCAGTGACAGGCAACTCGAAGGTGCCCGGCGACTACGAGGCCGCCATGTTCGTCGCCGGCGACGGCACACTCAAGGGCGTCAGCATCGAGCAGATCCGTATCCAGACACGCCTGACGGCCAGCAGCTCCAAGGACGTGAAGTTCTGGATCCGCACCGCCCTCGACGGCGAGAACGTCGTCGAGGTGGCGCCCGAGTCGGTCTCCGGCTCAGGCTTTACCACCGTCACCCTGCCCGAGGGCTACGTGCTGCCCGAGACGGGTGCCTACGTGGGCTACTCGTTCAGCGTCACCCAGTGGTGGAACGAATACGAGGGCACACCCGTGGTCTACGCCAAGAAGAGCGTGCCCCAGGGCTTCTACCTGAAGCAGCCCGGCGAGACCGAGTTCACCGACAAGTCGTCCGTCGGCTGCCTCGCCGCTCAGATTGGCTTCAAGGCTCCCGCCGTCACCATGTGGTGGGGCAACTTCACCGGCTCTGAGCAGACCGGCCTGCTGGGCAATTCGAAGGTGCCCGGCGATTACGCCGCTGCCATGTTCGTCGCCGGCGACGGCACGCTGAAGGATGCCGACATCACCGCCATCCGCATCCAGACGCGCCTCACGGCCAGCAGCTCTGAGAACGTGAAGTTCTGGCTGCGCTCCGAACTCGACGGGGAGAACCTCGTCGAGGTGGTGCCCGAGGCCGTGCAGAGCAGCGGCTTCACCACCGTCACCCTGCCCGAGCCTTACAAGCTGCCCGAGACGGGTCTCTACGTGGGCTACTCGTTCCGCGTCACCCAGTGGTGGAACGAATACGAGGGCACGCCCATCGTCTATGCTAAGAAGAGTGTGCCCCAGGGCCTCTACCTGATGCAGCCCGGCGAGACCGAGTTCACCGACAAGTCGTCGACAGGCTGTCTGGCCGCACAGATTGAGGTGAGCAGCAGCTCGATGACGATGGACGCCGTCCAGGTGGCCGACGACATCGACGACATGGTCGCACTCGTCGGACAGCCCATCGCCCTCACCCTCAACCTGACCAACCAGGGTGCTGCCGGCGTGCAGAGCATCGACTTCACCTACACCCTCGACGGCGCCGAGAAGACCGGCCACCTCGACCTCACCACGCCCATCGACGCCATGATCGGAGCCAAGGCAACAGTCGCCATCGAGCTGGAGGCCCCCCAGCAGGCCGGACAGCAGGAGATAGAGCTGCAGATCACCAAGGTCAATGGCAGCGACAACGGCGTCACCGGCCGCAAGTCGAAGTGCTCCGTCGTCGTCACCGTCCTCAGCGAGAGTGCCGAGCGCACCGCCGTCGCCGAAATCTTCTATAACGCCACCAACGGCTTCGCACCCCGAGCCATCGTCGGCAGCCAGCTGCTCAGCGACCAGGGCGTCATCGCCTTCCTCATCGACCACTACAACGGCACCCTCGCCGTGCCCACCTATGCCGACTATCAGAAGGTCTACAACGGCGACACCTACACCAACAAGTACTCGACCTATCCTGTCGCCGAGGTCAACCGAGCCTTCACCACCGATCCCTACACCGGCAATGTGGCGCCCTCGAACTACGCCCAGAACCACTTCGGTGCCGCCGACGTCGTGATGCCCACCCTGCAGAAGCCCACGGAGGCCTCGGTCAGCCTCACCGCACAGTGGACCGACGATGTCAAGCAGGACGCTGTCGCACTGACGGCCAACGCCAAGTTCATGGCCGACTTCAAGACCGCTCCCTACCGCCTGGCCTTCGTCGTCATCAAGGACAACGTCAAGCAGAGCATCTCCAACTACCTGACCTACTACAAGTCGGCCTATGCTGACGACGACATGGCCGAGTGGCTCACCAACCCCTACAGCAACCCCGACTATGCACTGAACAACGTGGCCGTGGCTGCTACCGACGTCACCGGCATACAGAAGAGCCTGCCCACCAAGGACATCAAGGCCGGCGAGGACAACGTCTTTGAGACCACGCTCGACGTGCCCGTCGCTGAGGGACAGGAGGAGGCCGGCAACGCCCGTGCCATCGTGCTCCTCATCAACAAGGACACCAAGGAGATCGTCAATGCCGCCATCACGCCCATCCTGACCCAGGACGAGGCAACGGGCATCGAGTCCGTGAGCACGACGGCCGCCAAGAGCACGACGGTCTACGACCTGCAGGGCCGCCGCGTCGCTGCTCCCCTGAAGGGCCTCTACATCATCGACGGCAAGAAGGTCGTCCGGAAGTAACAACGGTGATTGTCACCTGATTTATTAAAAAGACACGGAAGTCGCAATCTTTTTGTGGCTTCCGTGTCTTTTCTTAAGATTATTTTTCGTAACTTTGCAGCCAAAGACACGAGCGTATGGCAATCCGCTACACAAGGCGCGAAGAGCGCTGGAACTCATGGTCGCACGCCGCCGGCGCCGTGCTGGCGGTCGTCGTCGGCACGGTCTTCATCGTCATGGCCGCCAGGGCCGCCGACGGGTGGGCCTCGCTGGGCGTCAGCCTCTATCTGGCCGGCATGCTCGCCAGCTACGTCGCCTCCACCGTCTATCATGCCCTGCCCGCCCAGAGCCCGTGGAAGGAGCGGCTGCGCCGATGGGACCACGCCGCCATCTACTGGCACATCGCCGGCTCCTATTCGCCCATCACGCTCACCGCCCTGCGCGCCGAGGGCCTCTGGGGCTGGGGCCTCTTCGCCTTCGTGTGGCTAAGCGCCCTGGCCGGCACCATCGTCTCGTTCCGCCGCCTGAAGGAGCACTCCTACGTCGAGACGCTCTGCTTCTGCCTCATGGGCCTCTCCGTCCTCGTCGCCTTCAAGCCGCTGATGGACGCTGCCCCCCTCGTCGCCGTCAACTGGATCGTGGCCGAGGGCATCTGCTACATCACCGGCGCCGTCTTCTACAGCCTCGGGCGCGGCCGCCGCTACATGCACACTGCCTTCCACTTCTTCGTCCTCTTTGGCTCCGTCTGCCACATCGTCGCCGTCTGGGACATCCTCGTGCAGTATCTCTGACCTCCCCATACCGCGAAACGGTGCTTTTAGAAAGTAATATACCCCTATATTACCTTCAAAAAGCACCGTTTTCCAGTTTTTTATCTTAACCACGAATTACACTAATTTCACGAATTTATTTTTTTTAAACAACGAATTAAGACGAATGACACGAATTGTCACGAATTAAAACTAATTTCACGAATTAAAACTAATTTCACGAATTCTTTTTAAAAACAACGAATTAAGACGAATGACACGAATTGACACGAATTAAAACTAATTTCACGAATTCTTTTTAAAAACAACGAATTAAGACGAATGACACGAATTGACACGAATTTGAACTAATTACACGAATTTGAACTAATTACACGAATTAAAACTAATTATACGAATTAATATTAATGACACGAATTGTACGAATTGACACGAATTTCACGAATTGACACGAATTGTCTGCTACATGTAGCGATTGCCAGTGCGCAGCCAATTCGTGAAATGAAAAAATAATTTGTGAAATAGAAATAATTCGTGAAATAAAATAAAATTCGTCTTAATTCGTGCAATTCGTCTTAATTCGTTGTTTTAAAAATAAATTCGTGTAATTCGCGTAATTCGTGGTTAAGAAATAATTCGTTGTTGACAATAAATATGACTCAGTGTGAATTGTGAGTGGAAAGAAAAAGCCCATACCTCCGCAGCGGGAGATATGGGCATAAATAAATGCAGAGGGTGTGCGATGATTACTTCACGTACTCCGAGAAGTCCGTCAGGTGCATGTCGCCCTTGCGGGCCAGCGTGTCGTGCATGGCGAAGGCGGCGGTGAGGCAGTGGCGGGTGTGGCCGCCCTGACCCAGACGGAGGTATTCGCGCAGCAGGGGACGATAGTCGGGGTGAGCGCAGTTCTCGATGATGGCCTCGGCGCGCTGCATGGGGCTCTTGTGGCGCAGGTCGGCTACGCCCTGCTCGGTGACGATGACGTTGACGTCGTGCTCCGAGGAGTCCTGGTGGGTGACGAAGGGCACGATCGACGAGATGAGTCCGCCCTTGGCCGTCGAGGGGCATGTGAAGATGGAGAGGTAGGCGTTGCGCTCGAAGTCGCCCGATCCGCCGATGCCGTTCATCATCTTCGTGCCGCTGATGTGTGTGGAGTTGACGTTGCCGTAGAGGTCGACCTCGATGGCGGTGTTGATGGCGATGACGCCGAGTCGGCGTATGACGGCGGGGTGGTTGGAGATCTCGCTCTGGCGCAGCGTCAGGTGATCCTTGAAGTATCCGATGTTGTCGTAGACCTGCATCAGGCATTCGTTCGAGACGGTCAGCGAGCAGGCTGAGGCGTCCTTGACGCGGCCGTTGAGCATCATCTCGATGACGGAGTTCTGGATGACCTCGGTGTAGATGTTGAAGTCGGGCACGTGCTTGTCCTCACCCAGGGCGCCGAGGATGGCGTTGGCCGTCGATCCGACGCCGCTCTGCAGGGGCAGGAATTCCTTGGGGATGCGTCCGGCGTGGAGCTCGGAGACGAGGAACTCAGCGGTGAGGAATCCGATCTTGTCCGTCACGGGGTCGCTGTCCTTGAAGGCGCGTGCCTCGTCGGGGATGTTGCACTCGACGACGCCGACCACCTTCTCGCGGGGTATCGAGACGTAGGGCTTGCCGATGCGGTCGCCGACGCTGAAGATGGGGATGGGGCGGCGGTAGGGCGGGTCGAGCGGCTCGTAGACGTCGTGGATATACTTGGCGTTGGGGCTGTGGAAGGCGTTGAGCTCCAGGATGACCTTCTTGGCCAGACGGGCGGCCGTGGGGCTGATGCCGCCGGCAGCGGTCAGGTAGACGCGCATCTCGTCGCCCACCTCCTCAATTTCGCAGACCTCGATGATGGCCCAGTCCAGCTCGCCGTAGAATCCGTAGCGCAGCTCCTGTGCCATGTGGCTCAGGTGCAGGTCGTTGTAGGGTATCTCGCCCATGTTGACGTGCTTGCGGAAGTCGGGGTTGGTCGTGTAGGGTGCACGATACTTGATAGCCTGAGCGTTGGCCAGGTCGCCGTCGGTCGACTGACCCGTCGAGGCGCCGGTGAAGATGCTCACCTTGAATTCGCGGCCGGCCTCGTGCTCCTTCTGAGCCAGCTTGGCCAGCTCCTTCGTCGTAGCCTTGGCCACGCCGGCGGGCGTGAATCCACTCATGGCAATCTGGTCGCCATTCTTGATTAGTGCTGCTGCTTCAGCAGCGGTCATACGTGTGTAAGCCATAATGTTTTTATAGGTTGTTTTGGATTTTCGGCTGCAAAATTACAAAATAAATTTAATATATACCTTTATTTAATAATTATTTTATACCTTTGCACCGCAAAAAAAACTTCTTGCGGCATTTCCGGTAACGATGAGACAATTGCTTTTCAGGGTTTATATGGCTGTCTGCGGATGGCTCCTCGCCATGGCCACATGGGGTCAGGACTACGACGACGACCTCGACGGCGCATCGGGCCGCCGCGGTGTGGACGAGCTCGACGGCATGGACGGCATGATGGACTATCGCCCCATCCGCTTCGACACTGAGGACATCATCGTCGTCGTGGCGCTGCTGCTGGCCTGCTATGTCTTCGGCAAGATATGGAAGGGCTGCAGCTATCTCATCATCGTCATCGCCGCCGCCTTCTACTTCCTGCTGCACAGCTAGCCGTGGAGTGGGGTGGGGCCGGCAGCCGTCAGCCAAAACTGAATCAGGACTTTTCACACACAATCATGAACAGAACGATTATGACCTTCGCGCTCTTGCTCGCTGCCGTCGGCATGCTGGCACAGGGCAACGTGCGCGGCAGGATTATCGACAAGCAGACCGACGAGGCCATGCAGTTTGTCAGCATCAGCGTCACCGACGCCGGCGGCAAGATCGTGGGCGGCGCCATGACCGACGCCAGCGGCGCCTTCAACATCGGCGACCTCAAGGACGGACGCTACACGCTCGCCGTCACACTGGTGGGATACAAGAAGGCGAAGCGCACCTTCCAGCTGACCCCGCAGCACCGCTCGCACCACTTCAACGCCATCTATATCGCCGAGGACACCCGCATGCTCGGCGAGGTGCAGGTGACGGGCCAGCGGTCGCAGATGAAGCTCGAGGTCGACCGCAAGACGTTCACCGTCGACGAGGTGCTGGCAGCCGCCGGCGGCTCCGTCACCGACCTGCTCGAGAACATCCCCTCCATCGAGGTGACCACCGACGGCGAGATCTCGCTGCGCGGCAACTCCAGCGTCGAGGTGTGGATCAACGGCAAGCAGAGCGGGTTGACCTCGGACAACCGTGCCGAGATCCTCCAGCAGATTCCCGCCGAGAGCATCGAGCGCATCGAGGTCATCGACAACCCCTCGGCCAAGTATTCGCCCGAGGGCACCGCCGGCATCATCAACATCGTCCTCAAGCGCGACCGCCGCGCCGGCTATTACGGCTCCCTCCAGGCCGGCGCCAACCAGCAGGGCGGCTATAACTTCGGCGGCAACATCAACTACTCCTCGAAGTGGGTCGACGCCTATGCCAACCTGGGCTACCGCCGTCGCCGAGGCAAGGGCTCGAACATGAGCGACCAGCGCTACCGCTCCCTCGATGCCCCCGCCCCCTCCTCGCCCTCCTCCGATGCTTCATGGCTTGCGGGCGAAGGTTTCCCCTTCGCCACCTATCAGATCTCCGAGGGCGACGACAACAACAACGGCGGCGGCCTCTTCGCCCGCGCCGGCCTCACCTTCCACCTGACCCAGAACGACGACCTCGCCCTCAGCGGCATGACCATGCAGGGCAACCGCGAGAGCGACAACCTGACGACCTACCGCTACGGCTCCTTCGCCGCCGACGGCGCACAGACCGACGACCGCCTGCTGCGCCGCCAGACCTGGGGCGACGGCGACAACCACATGTATCACGCCGAGCTCTCCTTTACCCATAAGTTCAACGAGCAGGGCACGCACAAGCTCGACGCCGTCGTCTCCTTCAACCGATGGTCCAGCGACGGCTCCAACGAATACCTCAACGACACCACCTTCCTCACCTCACACCTCTCACCTCTCAGTTCTCAGTTCTCAGCTCCCACCTCCTTCAGCTATCAATACCGCCCCATGGAGATCAACAACCGCTCATGGGAGGCCAAGCTCGACTATGAGAACCAGATCACCGAGCGGCTGAAGCTCGAGGCCGGCTATCAGGGCCGCTTCTCGCATGAGAACACGCCGCAGTCGAGCTTCGAATACAGCGCACAGGGACAGGCCGAGCGGCTCAGCCCCGGCGACGCGCGCCTCGCCGAGGATCCCTACTTCTACAACCGCTTCATCTACGACATGGACGTCCATGCCCTCTACGCCACGGCCAACATGAAGTTCGGCCGACTCGGCGTCATGGCCGGACTGCGCGGCGAATACTGGCGCGTCGACACCAAGAGCATCGACTATTACCAGAAGGAGACACCCTTCAAGAAGGACTACACGCAGCTCTTCCCCTCGCTCTTCCTCAACTACGAGCTGACGCCGACGTCGCAGCTGCAGCTCAACTACACGCGGCGCCTGCGCCGGCCCTGGGGCGGACAGCTCAACTCGTTCAAGAACACGCGCGACGCCTCGATGATCGAGTTCGGCAACCCGGAGCTGACGCCCGAGTACACCAACTCGTTCTCACTCAACTTCCTCAAGACGTGGCCCGCCCACACCCTCTCCATCGGCACCTACTACCGCCCGACGACCGACGTCATGCAGCGCATCCGCTATCAGGGCATCTACGACGGCCGACCCACCATGTTCATGACCAACCTCAACGTGGCGCGCAGCCAGCGGGCCGGAGCCGAGCTCATCCTCAAGGACAAGCTCTGGCGCATCCTCGACCTGACCACCACGCTCAACGCCTACTATTACCACCTCGACGGATTCCAGACCACAGTCGAGGGACAGACCGTCACGGGCGACGCCGACGAGAACTTCGCATGGGACGCCCGACTGCTGGCCTCCGTCATCCTGCCCTACAGCATCAGCATACAGGCCACGGGCAACTACCGCTCACGCCAGGTCATCACCCAGGGCTACCGCCGCGCCAACGGCTCGCTCGACCTCGGCGTGCGCAAGACGTTCCTGAACAAGCGGTTCGCCCTGGCCCTCAACTGGCGCGACGTCTTCAACACCCGCCGATGGGAGAACTTCACCGAGGGCCCCACCTTCTGGCGCCACCAGCGCGGCCACCGCGACCCGCGCCTGCAGATCCAGCTGACATGGAACTTCGGCAACATGACCCAGAAGAAGCGCCCCGGCCGCGACGACCAGCCCGGCGCCATGGACGACGATGCCGGCTCGCAGGGCGGCTACGGCGGCGGCGACGAGTTCTGATTAGAGATAAGGGAAAGTAATTGGAATAATAAGAATAATTTCCTGCCGAAGGCTGCCGTTTCGCCATTCGCGGAAAAATAATTAATCAATATGATGATAAACGCCCGAGATTTCAACGCCCCCCTGCCCCCCTCTAATCTTAGAGGGGGAGTTGGATAGCACCGCAGGAGCAGATGCTTAGAGGGTGAGTTGGATAGCACCGCAGGAAGCGCAGTGACACCAGCGGATGCGGGCGGCATGCACGCTATATAACTCCCCCTCTAAGATTAGAGGGGGGCAGGGGGGCGTTGATAGCTGTCGGGAACTTATCA
This sequence comes from uncultured Prevotellaceae bacterium, assembly GCA_902779455.1. GTDB lineage: Bacteria > Bacteroidota > Bacteroidia > Bacteroidales > Bacteroidaceae > Prevotella. The sequence continues at coordinate 26,757 of CACZBS010000030.1, read as the reverse complement.
CCACATTGAGAATAATTATTCTCATTATTCCAATTTCTTTTAAATAGAAAGAAGCCCCGATCGCTGTTTCTTTCACATTTCATTGTCATTTAGTTGCGATTTCTTTCTCGTTTCTCATTTATTCTTCGTAACTTTGCAGCCGAATTCAAGGGGTGCCCGTCGACGTGGCGGGCTGAGATGATACCCTCAGCACCTGATGCGGATAATGCCGCCGAAGGGATGAAACGGTAAAAAAATCCCCATTTTGTTTAATCTAAATTAAAAGATAAGAATGAGAAAGATTCTTTTCAGCGTCATGGCTGCGGCCATGACCCAGGCAGCGGGGGCACAGACAGAGGCCGACTCGCTGAAGATGTCGCGACTCCAGGAAGTCGTCGTCAGCGGCGTACGCACACAGAAGAGCGCACCCTATGCCGTCAGCAACATCAAGCGCCAGGAGCTCGCACAGCACTCCACCACGGGCCAGGAGCTGCCCTTCCTCTTCGCACGCACACCCGGCGTACAGGCCTGGAGCGAGAACGGACTGGGCACGGGCTCCGTCTATATGCGCATCCGCGGCGCCGCCGGAAGCCGTATCAATGTGACCCTCGACGGCGTCCCCCTCAACTCGCCCGAGGACCAGACCGTCTTCTGGGCTAACATGAACTCCTACGGATCGCTGCTCGGCAGCGTGCAGATCCAGCGCGGCGTAGGCACCTCGACCAACGGCGACGGCGCCTTCGGCGGCACCATCGCCATGACCTCGAAGGCCCCCTCGACGCGCCCACAGGCCGAGGTGTCGGGCTCTTACGGCTCCTATAACACGTTCAACGTCGGTGGCTCCTTCTCCACGGGCCTCCTCTGGGACCACTTCATCCTCGACGGCGCCTACCACGAGACCAATACCGACGGTTTTATTCATGGCACCGACGGCCGCTCGGGCTCCTACTACGCCGGCCTCAGTTGGGTGGATGACGGCCTTGCCATCAGATACAAGAACTTCGGCAACTTCGAGAAGACCGGGCAGGCATGGAACGGCGTCACCGCCGGCAACGGCGACTATTCGCTCATGGACGGCAACTACGACGACGGCTCATGGGCCTATCAGACCGCGACGGGCATCAAGGATTACCGCGATATGTGGGACGCCGGACTCGGACGCTTCAACTCGCTCTATGAGCGCCTCGTCACCGACGACAACGGCCTCTTCGTCAAGGGCCCCGACGGCAAATACCTGACCGAGCGCTACCCCTTCAATTCTCAATCCTCAACTCCCAATTCTCAACACTACTGGCCCCGCACCACCGACAACTTCCACCAGAGCCACAACCTCCTCTCCCTGGCCTACGACTGGCAGAACGGATGGACCGCCTCGGGAACCCTCCACTACACCTACGGCCGCGGCTACTACGACGAGTTCCGCCCCCAGAGCAAGGTCTCGAAGTTCGGACTCGACTACGTCGACGCCAAGGGCAAGTCCGTCAAGACCGACGCCGTCCGCCAGAAAGGCATGTCGCAGAACCTGCTCGGCGTCCTCTTCAACACCCGCTACAAGCGCGAGCGCATGGATGTCATCGGCGGACTGTCGGCCCAGCTATTTAATGCCAACCACTTCGGCTACCTCACCTACCTGGCCGACCCGACGCTGAGCAGCGAGGTGCTCGCCCGGGGCGACTACAAATACTACGACTCCAACGCCGACAAGTACGACGTCAGCGCCTTCGTCAAGGCCAGCTACGACCTCACCATGGCCCTCAAGCTCTTCGCCGACGTCCAATACCGCCACGTCGACTACCAGACCAACGGTATCAACGACCGCTTCTACGAGGAGGGCGGACGCTACTACAACCAGCCGCTCGACATCGCCAAGCACTACAACTTCTTCAACCCCAAGGCCGGACTGAGCTACTCCGCCGGCCCGCACTTCGCCTACGCCTCCGTCGCCGTCAGCCACCGCGAGCCCGAGCGCAACAACTTCACCGACAACTACAAGTATCCCCTCCCCGAGGCCGAGAGCCTCATCGACTATGAGCTGGGCTACAACTACTCCACACGCACCCTCCGCCTCGGCGCCAACCTCTACTACATGGACTATAAGGACCAGTTCGTCCAGACGGGCGAGCTCAGCGAGATCGGCGAGCCCCTCACGACCAACATCAAGTCGAGCTACCGCATGGGCGCAGAGCTCACCGCCGCCCTCGACGTCCTCCCCCTGCTCACCATCGAAGCCAACGCCGCACTCAGCCAGAACCGGCTGAAGGACTTCACCGAGATGGCCTCCGTCGACTGGGACGACTCCTTCCGACCCATCCACTACGACGGCACCACGCTCGCCTTCTCGCCCTCGGCCATCCTCAACGGATTCGTCGACTTCCACTGGCGCGGGCTACAGGCCACATGGCACACCAACTTCACCTCGCGCCAGTACCTCGACAACACCGAGAACGAGGACCGCTCCCTGCCAGCCTTCTGCGTGTCTAACTTCTACGCCTCCTATCGCCTGCCCTTGCGGGTAAAGGGTCTCCGCGAGGCCATCGTAGGCCTCAACGTCAACAACGTCCTCAACGCCCGCTACGCCTCCAGCGGATGGGTCTACTCCAGCATCCTCGACGACTACGGACATCCCAATGACAACCGCTACTATCAGATCGGCTTCATACCCATGGCCGGCCGCACCCTCATGGGCTCGCTCACGCTGAGGTTCTAGTGGCTGAAGGTTTGAAGGGTTGAGGGTTGAAGGAGGAAGGTTGATGGGTCGGCTTCGCCGAGGTGGAAGGATAATGGTTGAAGGTTGAATGCCTCCACCCTTACCCCTCCCTCAACCTTCAACCTTCAACCCTCAACCCTCCACCTCGGCGAAGCCGACCCATCAACCTTCCTCCCTCAACCCTCAACCCTCCACCTCGGCGAAGCCGACCCATCAACCCTCCTCCTTCAACCTTCAACCCTCGATTATGGACACACTACGCTTTCTCGACATCCTCGGCTTCGTCCTCGGCCTCATCTACCTCTACCTCGAATATCGCGCCAGCATCTGGCTCTGGCTCGCCTCCATCGTCATGCCCGCCGTCGACATGGTCCTCTACTATAAGGCCGGACTCTACGCCGACTTCGGACTCGCCGTCTACTACTGCCTCGCCGGCCTCTATGGATATGTGAAATGGAGGCCCAAACAGCAGCCCACCCCCAACCCCTCCCGAGGGGAGGGGCAGGGGGTGGGCCATTTTCCCCTCCGCCTCATCCTGCCCACCGCCGTCGTACTCATCGCCCTCTGGGCACTCATCTGGTGGTTCCTCTCCACACAGACCAACTCCACCGTACCCCTCACCGACGCCTTCACCACCGCCCTCAGCATCGTAGCCCTGTGGGCACTGGCCCACAAGTACGCCGAGCAGTGGCTCCTCTGGTTCGTCGTCGACGCCGTCTGCACCATATTATATATATACAAGGGCATCCCCTTCAAGGCAGCCATCTACGCCCTCTACACCGTCGTCGCCGTCGCAGGCTACCGCAAGTGGCTCCGCATGATCCCCCGCACCGCCTGAGACCGTCGGTCCGCGCGCACTCGGAATATTCTTTACATCGACAGCACGTCTTTTGAAAAAGCGGCACTTCTCGGCCCGAGAAGTGCCGCTTTTCGATCAAAAAAGCACCGCTTCTCGACCCGAAAAGCACCGCTTCTTTCCCAGCCTACGAATAACCAGTTAAAAATCAGTCGGTTGCAAAAATCAGTCGAAAATTCCGAATTTCTTTTACATTTTCCGCTGAGCGTACACTCATAATAGCATCTCTTCAGCGAACCGGCCGTAGATGACTTTATCGGGAAACGAATAGGAATCATTAGAATAATCGTCTCACGAACTAAAATAGTCATCCTCCCCCGAATGCTTATTTTTTGTTAATTATCGTCCCCCGACAGCACATCTTTCACAGATTTGTTGTAATTTTGCCACTCTATTGAGTATCAATCGACTACAAACCATATTTACTAACTTAATACATTATGAGAAAACTAAAACTTTTCATGGCAGCCGCCGCCCTCATGCTTGGGGGAGGTATGACTGCAAGTGCTGACACAGCACTGCTCAAAGAATCAGATGGTTGGCAGAAGCTGACGACTCTGCCCGCCAATCTTGGTGATTATTATTATGCTTTCGTGGACAATGGACAAGACTTGATGCTGACCTTGTCAAGAGGTCAGAATCAGGGTGCCTCGTACAATGGTCTCTATTACAGGACATCCGCTAATCCTCTTGTTGACAAGAGCATGCTCTTCACCATTGCAGCAGACGGCTCGTCTTGGGTAATCACGAACGCAGAGTATAACGGTTTTTTCCTGCAGACGGAATGGAATGCTGCCCATCTTTATCGCACCCATGACAATGGTGGCGGTAGCAAGGAGTGGGGTCACGTCAAATTTACATACACCGATGGCAGCTGGACTATTCAGAACGATAAATATCCCGTAGACAATGGTAACTACCTTGGTGTATGGAATGACAACGCCGCTCCTGCCAATGGTCTCGAAATTGCTCTGAACAAGCCCGCGACGATGAAAGGCACTTATCAGATTTATGCCATCGCCAAGACCGACGCCAACGCCTACTACGACGCTCTGCGTGCCGGCACGGGTGCTTCGGAGTCGACACCGCTCGACATGACAGCCCTTATCGTCAATCCCAACGCCCGGTTCTGGACGGGCTCTATCCCCTTCGGATGGACAACCACAGGTACGCAGAACATCAACAACGGCGTAGGCTTCGACGGATTCCCAGGTATTTTTGAGTTTAGCGACTGGAATGCATCCAGCTGGACGGGCTCGCTGAAGCAGACCATCACGGTGCCTAACGGCAAGTATGTCCTCAAGGCAGCCTTCATGGCTTCCGCAGGTGTCGACGTCTACCTTACCGCCAACAGCGACAAGTCGGAAAGCCTCACCCATTTCGGTGATACTGGTGGTAACATCAACGCCGACGGCACGGAGACGACAATGGGCAATGGTCAGCGTGGCTGGACCTACCTGACAGTCCCGACAAAGGTCACTAACGGCCAAATTGAAATCGGCACCGAGGCTTCTGCAAATGTCGAGCATAACTGGGTGAACGCCGACAACTTCACCCTGACCTACCTCGGCGCTGACCTCGACATCCTGAAGGAGTCGCACGCCAACGCCCTGGCCGCAGCCAAGGCTGTTGACCAGACGGCTGTCATGGAGGGTGCTGTCCTCACCGCCCTGCAGAACGCCATCTCTACCTACACTACTGTTGCTGAGACTGAGGCTGCCCTGGAGGAGGCTGTCAATGCCCTGCAGACCGCTACGACGAATGCTACTGCATCTATCGCCGCCTATGCCGGCACCAAGGCTTATCTCGACCGCATCAACGACTATCTGACAGGTGAGAAGACCTTCACTAACTTCTACACCACGGCTGCTTACAACACCTATTATGCCGACATCAAGGCCGCCTATGAGGCACGTACACTGTCTACAGCTGATGCTGCCAACTATAATGCTGATGCAGCCTACCAGAATGGCACAGATTGGCATAAGGTGAATAATATGGACAATATTATGCTGTCGACATGGAAGGCTGGCACGACACAGTGCAATGAGTTCGATGCACCTCTCTATGTCAACACATGGTCGATCGAGGGTAACACCGACGGCTCGGAGTTCTACACCCCGTTCTATGAGTACTGGGTCAAATCGGGAAATGTTCTTGCTGCCAATACTTTCACTTCTACCATCTCTGGTCTGAAGGCCAACGAGACCTATTCGGTGACCATCCGCGCCCGCGTGCAGCCCACAGACGGCCAGACGATGATTGCCGACGCCATCCAGATGAAGGTCGGTGAGGGTACGCCCGTCACCATCAGCGCCGGCACGAAGTTCGGTTCGACCAACTACTACATCGGCAACTTCTCTGCCGTTGGCACAACCGACGCAGAGGGTAACCTCGTGACCACCATCACCGTGGCTGAGAACAGCAACATCAGCTGGTTGTCGTTCTACAACGTACGCTACACCGAGGGTGAAGACCTCTCGGCTTACATCGCCGACTATCAGTTTGCACTGAACACCGCTACGGCCAACAATACCAATGCTGCCTACGCCAACGTCACCGGTAAGGAGAAGGCTGACCTTGTGGCTGCCCTGAATACTTACGGCACTGTCGACGAGACCGACAAGGCCGCACTCATCGCTGCTACCGAGGCTCTGAACACCGCTTCGAATGCTTTCGTGGCTGCTGCTCCTGCCTATAACGCAGTTGCTGAGCTGAATGCCAACGTGGCTGCCAAGCTGGGCGTCACCATTCCCACCATCAGCAGCACCACGACTGCTGCCGACCTCAACGTCGTCGAGAGCATCATCGTCGCTGAGTACAACGCTGCCAAGGCTTACACCCAGGACTTCACCAGCAAGCTTGGTGCATGGACTAATGCTCCCGGCACCAATAAGAGCCAAAGCTGGGACGGCACAGCCGAAGACACCTATTATGACCTCTATAACGCCGATGCCCGCACTATGACGCAGACCGTCACGCTGCCTGCCGGCGACTACGCTCTGATTGCCAAGGGACGTGCTTCGGTCAACGGTAAGCTCACCATGACCGACGGCACCAACACCGTCGTCTTCCCCTACAAGGGCGGTGAGGGCTTCGGTATCGCCACTGACGGCACCGCCACCTTCGATGCTTCGGCCACCTATTCCAACAGTGGCAAGGGTAACGGTTGGGAGTACCGCGTGCTGACATTCACCTCCGACGGTGTGGCGCCCACGACGCTCTCCTTCAGTCTGACCACTGCTAACAGCAACTGGGTAGGCATCGACGACATCGTGCTGATGGCTAACCCTGCTGCTCTCGACTACGCTGCACTGCAGACGGCTTACGACGCCGTGACCGTGCCTACACTCGGCTTCGAGGCCGATGAGTACGCTCCCTACAACAATGTTGAGAATCTGGCCGCCATCGCTGCAGCCAAGAGCATGCTGGACAATAAGGATGCTACCAGTCAGGCCGCAATCGATGCAGCAAAGGATGCTATTTCAGGCATGACATGGACAGCCAACACCGCTGAGGTGAACGCTTTCGGCGATCCTGATTTCTCAAAGAGCGGCAACGATGCTGCTATGATCGGATGGAAGACTAGCAGTCCTGCCGGTCTTGGAGGTGCACAGCATGCTCGTGCATTTGTCCTTACCAGCGGTATGAACAACTATGACAATCTGGCTACCTTCGGCCAGGGTGATGGCACACGTTCGGCAGCTTACATGCGCTTCGACGGTACTAACAGCGGCAAGGATGCGGTCTACACTTATGGTGAGACCGAAGGCTACACCATGCCTCTCGGTGCAGCTACTTATCGTCTCAAGGCTCAGTTCGGCGGCTGGGGACAGGTCGACAAGGACATCACCTTCGTCATCGCTAATGAATCAGGTGTCGAGGTTGCCTCAAAGACTCTCCATACACCTTCAACAGGTGTTCATTCCGGAGGTGCTGCTATTGACTTGAACTTTGTATTCAAGACGGAGGCTGCCGGTAACTATAAGTTCCAGATTAAGAATACCAACACCAGTGTGGACAATGCCATCGCTATCTCGAATCTTGAACTGAAGAAGGCTGGCACAGAGGCTGTGACCGTCACAGATGCAGGTCTGGCTACCTACGTGAGCGACAACGACCTCGACTTCACTGGTCTGGATGTGAAGGCTTATAAGGCTAAGGTGACAGGCACTGACATCGCCTTCACGCAGGTGATGACGGTTCCCGCCGGACAGGGTGTGCTGCTGCGTGGTGCCGGTACGTTTGAGGTGCCCGTCACTGCTGGTGCTGCAGCTCTGGAGGACAATGACTTCAAGCGCGGTACGGGTGAGGCCGTGGCCAGCGATAACGAAGATGGAACCCACAACTACATCCTGAACGTTGTCGGTGGTGTCATTGGCTTCTACAAGGCTAACAACCAGACGGTGGCAACGAACCGCGCTTATCTGAAGTCGACTGCTGAGACTGCTGAGGTTGGAGGCGATGTTCGCATGAGCTTCCGCTTCGACGATGAGCAGACAGGCATCAAGAACGTCTCGACGGAGGTGGAGAACGGTGCTGTCTACAATCTCAACGGTATGAAGGTTGCTCAGCCCAAGAAGGGCCTGTACATCCAGAATGGCAAGAAGTATGTTGTGAAGTAATAAAACTTAAGAAACGTAACTGTAATTATGAAAAAGACATATATTTCGCCCGTCCTCACGGTGCAGAACATAGAGCTTCAGAGCCTCATGGCCGGCTCATTCAAATTCGATGATGAGAATGGCACGGGTACTGGCTCGCTGAGCGACGAGTACGCTACTGGTGGCGGTATGAGCCGCGGCAGCCGCAGCATCTGGGACGACGAGGAGTAATCTCGTCTGTGCATTAAAGAAAGGAATTGAAAAGACTCTCATAGGCGGGGGCGGCATCCTTGGTGTGGATGCCGCCCCCGCTGCATGTATGGCAAAAAAATTTGGCGGAACGGAAATTATTGCTTATCTTTGCAGGCAGAAAAGAGGAAGAATGATGAGAAGAGAAAATGTTGTAAATCAGATAAGGGAGATGGCGCATCGGTTTATACCTGATGCTCAGACCATTTTGTATGGCTCGGAGGCTCGTGGCGACGCACGAAGTGACAGCGACGTCGATCTTCTCATATTGTTGCCTTCCGATGCGGTTTCCCCGGAAGTGGAGCATTCTATTGTGGGAAAACTGTATGAGATAGAGTTGCAATCAGGTGTCATCATCAGTTCACTCATCCTGCCTAAGGACAAATGGGAGCATCCGGATGTTGTGACGCCATTCCATATTAATGTCAGAAGAGAGGGGGTAAGGTTATGAAAGAAGAGACACTGACACCAGAACAGCGGTCGGATCTTGTGGCCTATCGTTTTGAGCGTGCTCATGAGGCTATTGCCGAAGCTCGCTATCTGCGAGAGGGTGGATACTTTAATGCTGCGGTGACACGACTTTACTATGCTTGCTTCTATGCAGCCCAAGGACTTCTTGCTTCCGAAGGCTGTGGCATTTGTGGAGGCTGTTGAAAGTTTGGCATCGTGAATTGTTACTCCTTGGCGGAACGGGATTTATTGCGTATCTTTGCAGGCGTATATGATGACGAAAGGAATACTTTTGACAGCGGTGATGATGGCGGCGGGGCTGACGGTGGCCCGGGCGCAGGAGGAGGTGGCGACGGGCGAACCGACGATGGTGCCGACGGTGAAGGTGGCACGGACGGTGGTCGACGGCGACTCGATCCAGTATATGGAGATGTCGAACGTCTACGTCTATCCGGAGCCGACGTTCAAGAACCGCCGGCAGCAGCAGGCTTACCTCAGGCTGGTGAAGAACGTGAAGAAGACGCTGCCGCTGGCCAAGGAGGTGCGCCAGATGCTGATTGAGACGGCGGAGTATCTGGAGACGCTGCCTACGAAGAAGGAGAAGGAGGAGCACATGAAGCGCGTGGAGGCGGCCATCGTGAAGGAATATAAGCCGAAGATGAAGAAGCTGACGTTCTCGCAGGGCAAGCTGCTCATCAAGCTGGTGGACCGCGAGTGCAACTCGACGGCCTACGAGGCGATGCAGGCCTTCATCGGCCCTGTGCGGTCTGGCATGTGGCAGGCCTTCGCCTGGATGTTCGGCGCGTCGCTGAAGAAGGGCTACGACGCTGACGGCGTCGACCGCCTGACGGAGCGCGTCGTGCTGATGGTTGAGGCGGGACAGCTGTGAGAAGGGAAGAGTGAAGAGTGAAGAGGGAAAAGTGAAGAGTGATAAGTGAAAAATTTGCTACCGCCTACAGAGTCAATACTCATTGGGCGGTAGCAAATTTTTCACTTTTCACTCTTCACTATTACCTCTTAGTCCCAGATGCTCTGGTGGTAGTAGCGGAAGTAGGTGGGGAAGTAGAAGGAGTTGTCGGGGTTCTGCTCGTCGGTCAGCTTCAGCTCGCCGGGCGACATGACGGAGCCGGTCTGGGCCGAGATGCGCCAGGTGCGCCACTCGTCCTTCGTGGCCAGCGCGTCGACGAAGTAGCGGAAGCCCGCCTCGTAGAGGTTGACGCCCAGCCCGTGGTGCTCCTCGCCCGTCCAGCGGATGGCTATCTCGTCGTTGCTGATCTTGCGCATCTCCATCGGGTAGTGTATCTCGCCCGAGCCGTACCACATGTTGAAGATGAGATGGAACTCGCCCTTGCCGTCGGTGTAGATGCAGACGTAGACGAGGCTGTTGGGGTCGTAGACGCCGCTGGCCGTGAGGGCCTCGCGGGCCTTGTCCCACTGCTGCTGTGTCCAGGAGCCGAGCGATGAGTAGCCGAAGAATCGCGAGTCGTACTCCTCGTCCTGCAGGAAGTAGTTGGCGAAGGGCTTGGGGATGATCTGCGCCTGGTCGTAGACGTCGTCGTAGCCCGACTTGTCGGCCTTGATGTGCATCTCGCGGATGACGTGGCCCTTATACTCGATGGGCTCGAGGAAGTAGATGCCTCCGACGAGGTTGCCGTAGCTGTAGAGGTGGCCGTCGATGGAGGGGTCGTCGCCGTCCATCCAGATGGAGAGGTTCTGATAGCCGCTGAAGAAGCGTGCGGGCAGCGTGTCGCCGGCGCAGACGAAGGAGCAGTTGTAGGGTGCGTAGTCCGACTTGATGCTGTCGCTGGCGTCCTGATACTGCTGTGGTGTGACGGGCAGCTTAATCATCATGAAGGGCAGCTGCTTGGTCTTGCCTCGTCCGAAGATGGTGTCCTCGTTGGCGGAGTAGCGGTCGAGACAGAACTCGAAGTCGCCCTGCAGCTCCTGAGCGAAGTACTGCGACTGGTCGGCGTAGTAGTGGAAGAAGGCGTTGTAGGTGTCGAATGAGAGGACGATGCCGTTGTCGTTCTTCAGCGAGTACATGCTCACGACGCTGTCCAGGGTGTTGACGTAGGGCAGTCGTGCGGTCGACGTGGATCGATAGAAGGTGCTGTTGACGTCGTCGAACCTGACGGCATAGGTGTAGACGGCGGGATGTCGCCCGGCGGTGGGGTTGTCGGTGAAGAGCGCCCATCCGTAGCGGTTGTTGTTGAACACGCGCCGGTAGTCGGCCATCCACTGGTCGGCACGGTTGGCGGGGTCGACGTCGAAGATGTCGTCCTCCTTCATCTGGCATCCGGTCAGTGCCGCAGCGACGGTGCAGCCGAGGATGACGGCTGTCAGGTATTGCTTGATAATCTTTGTAATCATAACTGTTAACTATTAACTATTCACTATGAACTAAAGGCTGATGTCGTCGAAGTCCTGGCCCTCGAGGTTGGCCTCGCGTGTCTGCACGGCGTCGCGCACGCGGTCGAGGTCGAGGCCCCAGTTGGCCTTGAAGTAGTTGCGCACCATCGAGACCTTGCGCTCCAGGAGCTGGCGGCCGCTGTCGCCGGCAGTGGCGAGGATGAGGTCGAACTCCTCGGGCGTGGAGCAGATGTAGGTCGAGAAGACCTCGGCGAAGTCCTCGTCGGCGTTGCAGGCGGCATAGGCCGTGACGAATCCCATGAGGTAGGCGCGCGGGTCGTCGTTGGCTGAGAAGACGCTGGAGTACATGCCTCCGACGTAGTCCGTGCCGGTGATCTGCGTGAAGGCGTTGCTGTAGGGCACCTTCTGGTGGAAGACGTGTGCAAACTCGTGGATGATGGTGTGGAAGTAGTTGGTGTTGAGCTGCTCACGGCTGGTGATGACCTCGTGCGACTGCCAGTTGGCGTCGTAGTACTGGTCGCCGAGGTGGTTGACGTAGTAGAGGCTGATCTTGTAGCCTCCCTCGGCCTGTCCGAGGATGTAGGATCCGTCGGCGCTGGGGCTCCATCCGGGGTTGCCCACGAGCTGGATGATCTTGGGGAAGTAGGCGCGGATGAACTGCTTGCTGCCCGTGACCTCGTCGAAGGCGTCGAAGCAGATATACTTCAGGATCTTGGCCATGCGGATGGCGTTCTCATACTTGGCAGGCACGAGGATGTAGTCCATCTGCATCTCGTTGTCCTCCCACCGGTAGCGCATCTCGATGTTGTATGGCTCGACGTAGTTCTTCATGAGCCATCGGTCGAGGTCGTTCTCGGGTGTCTGCTTGTCGGTGATGACGCTGATGCTGGTGTCGACGTCGTCGTCGCCGGAGCAGCTGGTGAGTGCCGCAGCGATGTTTCCGCACAGGAGGACGGTCAGCCCGACTTTCAGGAAATATTTCGTATTCATATCAATATCTATTATCTATTATCTATTATCTGTTATCTGTTATCTTCCAAGTGGCGAAGGCTGCGGGCTCGGCCTCGGGGCGGGCGTTGGGGGTGATGCCTGCGGCCTGCACCTCGAAGGGAATCTGGAGGGCCTGACGCGGGTCGCGGTAGGACATGGAGTCGGTCAGTGTCAGCATGTTGAGGGCCGAGTTGATCTCGCGGCGATAGATCTTCATGCCGTAGCGTTTGATGTCGAACCATCGCATGCCCTCATGGAGGAACTCCAGCCGGCGGATGAGCAGCAGGCACTGCAGCAGGTCCTCCTGAGTGGAGCCCTCGGTGAGGCTGACGAACTCGGGGTTGAGGTGCTTGCGTGGCAGGGGCTGCTGGGGCTGGTAGTAGCCCCACTTCGAGGCCCACTCGTGGATGCTCTCGAGGGTCAGCCGGTTGGGCACCTGCTCGGTGCTGTACTCCACGACATACTCGAAGGGGTCCCAGTTGTAGTGTCCGCCGCTGACGTAGGTGACGCTGTCGACGACGAAGTTGCGCGTCCAGACGTTGATGTCGTCGAGCGCCTTCTGGTTCTGACCCGTCAGGACGTAGGCCTCGGCGCGGTTGAGCAGGGCCTCCTCAGCCTTCAGCGCGACGACGACGGTGCGGTAGTAGCCCGTGTGGGTGTTGGAGTTGGTCTCCTGGAAGTAGGCGGGCTGCTTGGGCAGGAGGAACTTGTCGTAGGTCTGGCTGTAGAACCAGTAGAATCGGTAGAGGTTCTGCGACTGCTGTGCGGCCTCGACGGAGGGCATCCACGGTGTGGCGAAGAACTCCTCGGCCTGTCCGATGTAGTGGTTGTTGTTGAAGCGTGCGCCGGTGGAGTAGCCCTGGAAGTAGTACTGGTCGGTGCTGTAGACGGGCAGCAGGAGGAAGTTGGCGGGCTCGGTCGACGAGACGTACTGCCGCGAGCGGGGCTGCATGTCGTCGGTGGGCATCGCCTGCATGACGCCGTAGTCGCGCATGAGCGACTGGGGGTTGTCGTCGAGCGCGAGCGTGGCATACTGGATGACCTTCTCGGGCTGCTGATAGAAGAGGTAGAAGCGCGAGGCGAAGGTGTAGGCCGCCCGCGTGTTGAAGTGATAGGACGGCACGGTGTAGATGGCGTCGCTCATGAGCTGGAGCCCCTCGAGGAGGTCGCGCTCGATCATCTCATAGTCGTGGGCGACGGTGCCGCGTTCATACTGCGGGTTGAGCGTTGTCTCCGGCTCGGTGATGTAGGGTATGCCGGGGTCGGTCTGGCTGTGTTGTTTCGAGTAGTTAAGGCAGAAAAGGTTGGTCAGCATGAAGTGGGAGAAGGCGCGGCATAGCAGCGCCTCGGCCCGCAGGGCACGGAGCGTGTCGCCGGCGGCGGCCCCGCCGAGGTTGTCGATGGCCACGAGGGCGTTGTTGGCGGCGGCGATGGCGGCGTAGTATCCCTGCCACACCATGGTGGGGCTCTCGTTGTCGCTCTCGGTGACCTCCTGCCATCGGAAGCACTGCTCCGAGAAGCGGTCGTAGTTGCCGTTGAGGTCGCCGTTGAGGTCGTCGGCGTTGTCGCTGGCCAGCTCGGTCATTCGGACGTAGGTGACGTCGGGATAGGCCGTGGTGAGCAGTGCGCGGATCTTGCCCGTGTTGTCGACGCTGATGCGTCCGTCGGGCGTCTCGTCGAGGAAGTCGTTGCAGCTGGTGAAGGTTGCGCTGCCAGCGCAACATACGAAGACGGCAGCTGCTATTTTTCGGATATATCTTGTAATCATATCTGTTATCTATTATCTGTTATCTATTATCTAATCAGAATCCCAGTCGGACGGTGAACGTGAACTGCCGTGGCATGGGCGAGGCCACGCCGCCGGTGTTGAAGAACTCGGGGTCCATGCCGTTGAGCTTCTTGTCAGCGTAGATGAGGAAGAGGTTGGTGGCCTGCAGCTTCAGGTTGACGTTCTGCACACCGATGGGCTGCAGCCAGTGGCGCGGGAAGGTGTAGTCGAGCGAGATCTCCTTCATGCGGATGAAGTCGCCCTTGGCCACGCGCTCGGTCGAGTAGTTGTAGGCATTGTATGCGATGGCGAGGTTGGAGGCGCCGTAGATGTAGTTCTGGCGCACGGAGGGTATGACGGGGACGGTGGTCATCGCCTCCTCGCCGCCTGCCGACCAGCGGTTGTTGAACTCGCGGGGCGTGGCGTCGAGGTCGGTGTACTGGTTGCTGAAGACGGGGTCGAGACGCACCTTGTTGCCGAAGGAATAGACGATGAAGGCCGTCAGTCGGAAGCCCTTATACTTGAAGACATTCTCCAGCGAGCCGTAGTCGGTGGGGTCGGTCGAGCCCTCATACTTCATCCAGCTCAGGTCGGCATACTCCTGGAAGTTGACGTCCTTGTAGGTCTCCAGCCCTCCGCCGACGTTGAACATCGGGATGCCCTCGCTGTTGAGGCGGCTGAAGGGAATAGAGAAGAGCGAGCGTACGGGGTAGCCCTCGAGGGCGAAGCCGTTGGAGCGTACGAGGTCGATGACGCGCGCCGTGTTCTTCAGGTTGGTCACCTCGTTGTGCTGATGGGAGTAGAGGAAGGTGGTGTTCCATTCGAAGTCCTCGGTCTTGATGTTCTTCGTCGAGAGCGAGAGCTCGAATCCGCTCGACTTCATGTCGGCGATGTTGCCGAACTTATCGACGAATCCGCCGACGCCCGAGACGGTGATGGGGCCGATGAGGTCGTAGTTGTTGCGCTTATACCAGCTCATCTCCAGGTTGATGCGGTTGTTGAGGAATCCCATGTCGGCGGTGAGCGAGAGCTCGTGCTTCTTCTCGTAGGTCAGCTCGGAGTTGCCCGGCTCGGTGATCTGGATGGCCGTCTCCTGGTCGTCGCTGATCGGGCGCCAGGTGACGATGCTGTTCATGATGGCGCTCGAGTTCGAGATGCTGTAGGGGCCGCGGTCGGCCGTCAGCGAGTAGGAACCCTTGAGTGTGAAGTGCGAGAAGGTGGGCTTGAACGTCTCGAAGAAGGCCTCCTCGTGGGCGTTCCATGCTGCCGAGACGTTCCATGTGGGCAACCATCGGCTCTGGCGGTCGCGTCCGAGGGTGTTGGTGCCCTCGTAGCGCAGCGTGCCGTTGACGATGTAGCGTCCCTTATAAGAATAGGTGGCGGTGCCGAAGAAGGCGGCGGTGCGCTCCAGTGCGGTCGACCGGCTGTAGTAGCCGGTGCCCTCCTCCTTGATCTTGTCGAAGACGCTGGGGTTGAAGTTGCCCGTGTAGGAGTATTCGTACTGCATGCCCCAGGCGCGCATCCACGTGTTGTCGCGCTCGACGCTGTTAGCCTCGAGTCCGCCGAAGAGGTTCATGATGTGGGTGTCGGCCCAGACGTGGTTGTAGGCGGCCGTGGCGCGGAAGTCCCACGACGTCATGCGATAGTCGTTGCGGTCGTAGATGCCGCCCGTGGGGAGCACCGACGTGGGCACGGCGTAGGGGTCGGTGGGGTCGGTGTAGAGGTAGGGGTTGGCGTCGCGCACCAGCGTGTTGGGCATGGCGCGGTAGGCGTTGGCTTGGTTGGAGAACTCGGTGGCGTTGTGCTCCGATGACGACGAGGCGCGCTTCAGGGCTCCGAGGGCGCTGAGCTCCAGCCCCTGAATGGGTTTGTAGGCGAGCAGTCCCTGAATCTTGAACTCGTTGGTGTTCAGGTCGATATAGTTCTCTTCAAGCTCCTTGAAGATGTTGAACCGGCTGAAGTTGCGGATGTACGACTCCCGCGGGTCGAGCGTGCGCGAGGTGTTGAGCGAGTAGCTGTAGGGGTTGATGTCGAAGGCTCGGCTGACCTCGCCACTGACGAGGTTGACCTCGCTGGAGAGGGTGCCGGGTGCGCGCTGCTCGCGCGTCGAGGCGTTGGCGTTGAGCTGCAGTCGCAGTTTGTTGGAGAAGTTGAACGTCGAGCTGACGTTGGCCGTATATCGCTTCACGCGGCTTTGCTTATACCAGCCCGGGTCGAACATGCCCGAGATGGAGGCGTAGTGCTGGGCCTTCTGCGTGCCGGTGGAGACGCTGACGGAGTGGTTCTGCATGATGCTGTTCGAGAAGAGCTCGTCGAACCAGTCGGTGTTGCGCACCTCCTGCTGGCGCAGCCACTGGTTGCGGCCGGCGTCGGTGTTGAGCACCGTGCCGTCCTGGATGAGCTCGGCCAGCTTGCCGTAGACGCCCGACTGGCTCGAGTTGATGACGTCGGCGGGGTTGAGGTAGCCCTTGCGCTGCAGCTCTTGGTAGACCGACATCTGCTCCTGCGAGTTCATGATGTTGAAGTTCTGGTAGGAGGGGACGAGTCGCATGGTGAACTCGCCCGTGTAGTTGACGTTGGTCTTGCCGGCCGTGCCCTTCTTCGTGTTGATGACGATGACGCCGGCCATGGCGCGCGCACCATAGATAGACGTGGCGGAGCCGTCGCGCAGGATCTGGAACGACTCGATGTCGTCGGCGTTCAGGCCGGCGATGGCGCTCGAGAGCAGCGTCTCGGCGTTGCCCGAGGAGAGGTCGTCGGTGTTGACCTCGATGACGTTCTCCTGGATGACGCCGTCGACGATCCACAGCGGCGTGGAGTTGCCGTAGATCGACGTGGCGCCGCGCACCTGGATGCGGGGTGCGGTGCCGAAGGTGCCGGTGACGTTCTGCACGGTGACGCCGGCGGCGCGTCCCTCGAGCGAGCGCGAGATGTCGGGCACACCGTCGAGCTTGGCCTCGGCGGCGTCGATGAAGGTGGTCGATCCGGTGAAGAGGCGCTTGTCCATCGTGTGCATGCCCGTGACGACGACGTCGCTCAGCGTGGTGGCGTCGGGCTCGAGGATGATGCTGACGTCCTTCAGGCTGGCGCGGCGCCGGTAGGTCTTCATGCCGATGTAGCTGTATTCGAGCATGTCGCCCTGGCGCACGCCGTCGAGGGTGTAGCGGCCGTCGGTGTCGGTGACGGTGGCGCGCTGCGTGCCGCTGACCTTCACCGTGGCGCCGATGAGCGGGTTGCCCTCAGCGTCGAGCAGGCGGCCCGTGACGGTGTTGCCCTCGGGGGCCCATCCGCCGTTCTGTCCGCTGCCGTTGTGGTTGACCTGGATGAACTGTCCCTTGGTCGTGACGCTGTAGGGCAGCGAGCGCAGCAGCTGCCGGACGGCCTCGGGCGCGTCGGCCTGTCGGATGTCGGCTGTCACCTTCTGGCGGCTGAGGTCGCCGTAGTTGAAGTTGATCTTGTAATAGCCTGACAGCTGTTCCACCTTCTGCAAGGCGTCGGGCAGCGGCATGCCATCACATTTCAATGTCACTTTGTTGCCCTGGGCGGCCGCAGTGATTGCCGTGAACAGCAAGAGCAGCAGAGCCAAGGCTTTCGCGAGAGAGGTCTCTTTCTTCATAACAATGATTGTAGTGATAGATTGGTTGTATGGGGTTGTTCGCTTCTTATTAAAAAAGACTGAAAATCGGGCGGATGGGTACCAAATTGTAAGGGAAAAATCGGGAAAAACGGAAAAATGTTCGCCGCGGCCCATAGTGTGGAAAAAAGAGAAACGGTGCTTTTTGAGAGTAATATAGGGGTATATTACCTTCAAAAAGCACCGTTTCCGTCTTTTTGCGGCGGCGCCGGATGGGCGTGAGACTATTGGATGGTGATGTCGTCGGCGCTGAGCGTGATGCGGACGCCGTCGATTTCGGAGAGGCGGTTGATGACCTGGGGCAGCGACAGCGAGCGCTCGGCCACGAAGTGGAGGCGCATGTTCATGAGGTCGGCATCCTCGAAGACGACCGTCTTGTTGTACCATCGGCCCAGCTCGGTCATGATCTGGCGCATCGTGGCGTCGTGGAAGTAGAAGAGACCCTCCTTGCGCTGCGTCAGCCCGTAGGTGTCGGCCTTGCGGACGGCGAAGTAGGTGCGGGCGGCGCTGAGCGTCACCTCCTGGCCGGGGCTGACGACGAGGGGCTGTCCGCCGGCAGCTGCCTTCACGCTGACACGGCCCTCGACGAGGGCGAGGCTGGCGTCGGCGGCCGAGTAGGCCCGCATGTTGAAGGTGGTGCCGAGCACGGTGGCGGTCATGTAGCTGCTCTCGACGACAAAGGGTCGGCGGGCGTCCTTGGCCACCTCGAAGTAGGCCTCGCCCGTCAGCCGGACGACGCGCCGCCCGGCCCCGAACTGCTCGGGGAACTGCAGCCGGCTGTCGGCGTTCATCCACACGCGGGTGCCGTCGCTGAGCGTCAGGTGGAGGTCGCGGCCACGGGGGGTCGTCATGAGCACGACTGAGGGCATCTGCGCGTCGCTCTTGGCGCGGGGCGCCGCAAAGTTGACGTCGCCGGCGACGGCCACGCGCGTCGTGGCCACAGGCCGCTTGGGCGTCGTCGCGGTGGAGTCGGCGTCGGTCAGGGCCGTGAACTGGCGGGTCATCGTCACGCCCATCGTGTCGGCCTCGTCGTGCTGGAGCACGATGACGGCGTCAGAGGAGGGACGGTCCGCCGTGTGATCCTTTGACAACAGCTGGACGAAGAGCCCCACGGCAACAGCGATGGCAGCGGCCACGGCCGCCACGCGCCAGAGGGTGCGGTGCCCGTCGTGGTGGCCGGTGGCATGGCGGAAGCGCTGCCACGCCTCGTCGACGTCGGGCGCTGCGGCGTGCCGACGGGCCAAGGCGCAGTGCAGGTCCCATGCTGCTTCGTCTGAGAGCTGTTCGGGCTCCTGTTCGGGTGAGGCTATCTTGTCGATGTCTTCCATATCAGTGGTTGTTCTGTCGTATATGTTCGTGAAAAGATTATGTTCGCTTTTTTGTATTTAAATAGACTTTGGAAAACGGGAATGGGTACTAAGTTTTGTGTTTATCTATGTTAAAGATGCCGCGCAGCGACCGCAGCGCCGTCGTGATGTGCTTCTTCACGCCGTCGGTGGTGATGCCGAGCTGCTGGGCCACGTCGCGGTAGGTGCGCCGCTCGTAGTAGCACTGATGGAGCACGTAGCGGGTGCGCTCGGAGAGCTGCCCGATGGCCTGCTCGATGCGGCTGATGCGCTCCTCGCGCTCGCGCCACTCCTCGTCGGTCTCGGCCTCGAGGCGGTGCAGGAGGGCGTCGCTCAGGGGGTGGGTCGCGGTCTGCCGGCGCAGCTGTGTCAGGCACTTGTTGCGCAGACTGATGAAGATGTAGGATTCGGTCTTGCCCTCGCTGATGGCCTCGCGATGGTGCCAGGCGTCGACGAAGGCCTCGTCGACGGCGTCGCGGCTGTCCTCTTCCGACTGCAGGATGCTGAACGCATAGGCATAGAGCCGTGAATAGTTTTCACGGAACAGCTGTTCGAATGCGCGCTTGTGGTCGGACATGGTCGGAAGGGGTGTGACGCTGAGTTTGGGGACTCCCGGCTTATTCGCCCCAGAGCACCTGCACGAGGGTCTGGCCGACGGCCTGGAGGGTCGTGCGGTCAATGTGCTGCATGTCGTCAAGGACGGTGTGCCAGGTGGGGCCGAAGGAGCTCTCGTCGCAGTCGGGATAGTAAGGGATGATGTCGATGCAGGGGATGTGGGCCACCTCGTTGACGGGCCCGTGGTCGTCTGTGATGTAGCCGCCGTCCTTCTGCGGGAAATAGCCGCCGAAGCCGACGGTCTGAGCGGCGGCCCAGACGCGGCTGACGAGCTCGGGGGCATAGCGCAGCGAGAAGCCTTCGCGGTAGAAGCGGGCGCCCTGGCCGCCGACCATGTCGAGCAGGATGGCATAGCGGGCGCGATAGCCGTCGCGGTGGGGATGGTCGGCCCAGTGCTGGGCGCCGAGGGCCCACGAGCGGCTGTCGTCGGGCTCGTCGCTCCACTGCGGGGTGCCCCAGTCCTCGGCGTCGAAGCAGATGAAGTCGACGCCCAGCTGGGGATTGAACAGGGTGTCGCTGCTGATCAGCCGGGCCAGCTCGAGCATGACGGCGACGCCCGAGGCGCCGTCGTTGGCGGCCATGACGGGTTTCTGCCAGTTGTCGGGGTCGGGGTCGTTGTCGGCCCAGGGGCGCGAGTCCCAGTGGGCGCAGAGCATGATGCGGTCGGTGAGGTCGGGCCGCCAGCTGCCGACGATGTTGTTCGAGAGCAGGCGGGTGCCGTCGTAGCCGGTGAGCGTGGCGCGCTGCTCGGTGACGTGGAGCCCGAACTGCTCCATCTTGCCGACGATCCACTGGGCGCAGCGTTCGTGGGCCTGGCTGTTCATCGTCCGCGGACCGAAGTCGCACTGTGCCTGACAGTAGGCAAAGGCAGAGTCGGCGGAGAAGACTGGGCCGACGGGCTCCGCCTTGGCGGTGGCGTCGGTCGTGGCTTTCTGTTGCGCACCGCCGCAAGCCGCCATGAGGGCTGCCAGTGCGCAAATATGTAGCATCTTACTGATCATCACGTTAAAATAGGGTGTAGATTAAAAATAGGATTTTGGTTAAGTCCGGAAATGACGGCTATCGCTCCTGCACCTGGCGCATGACGCGCAGGAAGTTGCCGCCCCAGAGCATCTGGATCTCCTCTTCGCTGTAGCGGCGCGCGAGCAGCTGGCGCGTGTAGTTGGTCAGCTCGGAGGCGTCGGCCAGTCCGGGCACGCCGCCGTCGCCGTCGAAGTCGGTGCCGAGGCCCACGTGCTCGATGCCCATCAGGCTGACGGCGTGGTCCAGGTGGCGCATGGCGTCGAGGATGGTGGCCTGGCCGTCGGCGGCGAGGAAGCCGGGATAGAGGGTCACCTGGCAGACGCCGCCTTTGCGGGCGAGGGCCCGCAGCTGGTCGTCGGTCAGGTTGCGGGGGTGGTCGCAGAGGGCGCGGCACGAGGAGTGGCTGCAGACGATGGGCTTGGCTGAGATCTCGAGGGCGTCGTAGAAGCTTCGCTCGCCGCCGTGGCTCAGGTCGACGATGATGCCGAGGCGGTTCATCTCGCGGATGACGTCGGCTCCGAAGGGGCTGACGCCGCCGTGGGTCTGCTCGGAGCGTGAGGCCGCGTCGCAGATGTCGTTGTCGCCGTTGTGGCAGAGCGTCATGTAGACGATGCCGCGGCTGGCGAAGTGCTCAAGGTTAGCGATATTGCCCTCGAGGGCCAGTCCGTTCTCGATGCCGAGCATGATGCTGCGGCGGCCTTCGCGCTTGTGGCGCCAGAGGTCGTCGGGGGTGCGGGCCAGTGCGATGGAATCGGCGTTTTTTGAGGCTATTTCTTCAATTTCGTCGAAGATGTGGTCGGCATACTGGCGGGGCGTCATCGGCTGCTTGTCCCACTGCTGGGGCAGGTAGGCCACCATGATGGTGGCGTCGAGGCGGCCCTCGGTCATCTTGGGCAGGTCGACGAGGATGCGCTCGTCGCGTGTGTCGAAGCGGATGCCCTGGGGGAAGAGCATGGGCGTGTCGCAGTGGGTGTCGAGCGTCAGGATGTGGTCGTGGGTCAGTTGCACCTGACGGTAGAGACGGGCCTGGTCGACGAGCCAGCGGAAGAGGGGCTGCCCGTCGGCCGCCGCCATGCACTCGGGGTGCCACTGGACGCCGATGACGGCCTTGTGCTCCGAGCTCTCGACGGCCTCGATGATGCCGTCGGGGGCTGTGGCGGCGATGCGCAGATGGGGGCCGGGCTCGCTGACGGCCTGGTGATGGAAAGAATTGACGGGGAGGATGAGGGGGGCGTCAGCGGCAATGCCGCTGACCACCGGACGGGAAGGGGCGGAGACTCCGGCGGCGGCCATGGAACCGGCGGGGGCGCCGGCGAAGAGGGAGCTGAGGGAGGAGCCGGGGGTGAGGGCTACGGTGTGGGTGGGGACGGCGCGGTCGGCGTCCTGTGAGTGCTTGATGAGGGGGACGGCGCCGGCAGGGCTCTTGCTCCCCCTCCCTTCGGAGGGGGTTGGGGGGAGGCCTATGTCCTGATGCACATGGCCGCCGAGGGCGACGGCGAGGGTCTGAATGCCGCGACAGATGCCGAGGATGGGCATCTGCCGGTTGTAGGCCATGCGGGTGATGAGCAGCTCGGGCAGGTCGCGCTCGGCATTGATGCCGCCCAGGCGTGGCGACGGCTCCTCACCGCAGTAGAGGGGGTTGATGTCGGCGCCGCCGCTGAGCAGCAGGGCGTCGATGTGGTCGAGCATGGCGCTGATGGCGCCGGCCTCGTCGAGTGGAGGCAGTATGACGGGAGCGCCCCCGGCATCGGCCACCTGCTTGTAGTAGCCTTCGGCCAGCTTGCAGGTCATGTCGGCGTAGTTGCCGGTGATGCCGACGACGGGCCGCTGGCCTTTCAGCAGGCTGAACTGGCTGTAGGCGTCGGCGAGTTGGGCGTTCAGGTCGAATCGGTTCATTCTTCTAGGTCTTTAAAAACGACGGGTATTTCGCGTTTGATGCTTTGTTCGAGCGAGATGAGCGTCTCGGTGGCCGCGACGCCTGGTATCTCCTGCAGCTGGGCGTTGATGAGCTGCATCAGCTGCTCGTTGTCGCGGGCGAAGAGCTTCACGAGCATGGTGTAGGGGCCGGTGGTGAAGTGACACTCGACGATCTCGGGGATGAGCTCGAGTTGCTTGACGACTTCCCGGTACATGGAGCCTCGCTCGAGGGTGATGCCCACGTAGGTGCATGTGTTGTAGCCCAGCGACTTGGGGTTGACGTCGAATCCGCTGCCGGTGATGACGTCGTTTTCGATGAGTCGCTGCACGCGCTGATGGATGGCGGCTCGCGACACGTTGCACTCAGCTGCAACGTCTTTAAACGGAATGCGGGCATTCTTCGATAGAATACTCAAGATCTTCTTGTCAAGGTTGTCAATCTTTTCCATTTTGGTGTGTTTCGTTTTGGACAAACAAAAGTACTCAAAATTCTTGAGACTGGCAACTTATATCGGAAAAAAATGCGCATTTCGTGTATTTTTAATACAATTGTAACAAAACAAGCGGACTTATGGAGCATATTTGTGCCCCAAAAGTCCGTCTGTCAGTCTCGGAAGGGTCAGGGGCGGCTTACTTGTCGATGCCCACGAGCTCGACGTCGAAGATGAGGGTCGAGTAGGGCGGGATCTGTCCGGCCTGGCGCTCGCCGTAGGCCAGCTCCTGGGGGATGTAGAGGCGCCACTTCGAGCCGACGGGCATCATCGTGAGGGCCTCGGTCCATCCCTTGATGACCTGGTCGGCGCGGAAGGAGGCGGGCTCGGTGCCGTGCTTCGACGAGGCGTCGAAGACGGTGCCGTCGATGAGGCGGCCCTCGTAGTGCACCTTCACCTTGTCCGACTTCTGGGGCACTTCGCCTTCGCCCTGCTTGAGCACTTCATACTGCAGTCCGCTGGGTGTGGTGATGACGCCCTCGCGCTGTTTGTTCTCGGCGAGGAACTTGCGTCCGGCCTCGGTCAGCTTGGCCGTCTTGGCCTGCTTGTTGACCTGCTGCTTGGTGCGGAAGACGTCGACGGCCTTCTGGGTGGTGAAGTGGGTGGTGTCGTTAGTCAGTGCGTCAGTGAATCCGCGGAAGAGGGTCTGCTCGATGACCGTGTCGGGCGTGTCGGTGAATTCCTGTCGGATGCCGGGCAGCATGCGCTTGCTGACCTGTTCGGCAATCTGCATGCCGGCCATGCGGGCCACGGCCTTGGGGTCGTCGTTGAGCGAGAGGGCCTCGCGGAATCCGGTGACGAAGTCGGCCATGTAGGCGGTGTCGACCTTCATCTGGTTGATCAGGTAGGGCATGAGTCCCTCGGTGAAGGTCATGCCGGCGACGTAGGAGAGCGAGTCGCTGCCGCTCACGAGGTTGACGGGTGCGAGCACCTCAGCAGCGGGCTTCTCCTGCTCCTTCTTTTTCTTCTTCTTGGCGGCCTCGGCCGTCGTAAAAGAAGCACTCGCCACGATGAGGGCGAGTGCTGCGATGAGGATGCGTTTCATGAGAGTCTCTTACTTCACGTTGACAAGTTCCACCTTGAAGATGAGAGCCGACAGCGGGTCGATGCCGCGCGAGCCCTGTGCGCCGTAGGCCAGCTCCTCGGGGATGTAGATCTCCCACTCGGATCCGGCAGGCATCATCTTGAGGGCCTCAGTCCAGCCCTTGATGACCTGGTTGACGCGGAACGTGGCGGGCTTGTCGCCATACTTGTTGCTGGCGTCGAAGACGGTGCCGTCGATGAGGCGGCCCTCATAGTTGACCTCGACGGTCGACGTGTCGGTGGGCAGGGCGCCCTTGCCTTCCTTCAGCACCTTGTACTGCAGACCGCTCGGGGTGGTCTTCACACCTTCCTTCTTGGCGTTCTCCTCGAGGAAGGCCACGCCGGCCTTCTTGTTGGCGTCGAAGCGATGGGCCTTGATCTGTGCCATGAGGGCCTGGGCCGTCGAGTCAGCCTCCTGGATGGTCATCTTGCCACCCTTGCCCGAGACGCCAGCGACGAGACCAGCGAGCAGGTTGCGCAGCGAGATGGTCTTCGTGCTGTCCTCGCCGAAGAGCTCGAAGTTGTAGCCCTTCACCATCTGGTTGGAGATCTGCTGTCCGATCTGCAGACCGGCGAAGTAGGCGGTGCGCTTCTTGTCGTCGCCGGCGTTGGCGCCTTCGTTGACGCCCTTGATGAAGTCGGCTAGATAGGTGGTGTCGACGCCCATGCGGTCGCTCAGGTAGGGCTTCAGTCCCTGCGTCTGAGCCATGCCGAGAGCATAGCTGAACGAGTCAACATCGCTCTTCAGGTTGGCCTGAGGAGCATTGCCGTCGCACGACGTCATCGTGATGGCGGCGATAGCCATAGCGGCTACGAACGAAATCTTTTTCATTGCTTTGTCTTTAAATGATTATGTTTGTTACGTCTTTTCTTTTCTCTCTGTTAAAGGACCTCGATGAGCTCCACGTCGAAGATCAGTGCGGCATAGGGCGGGATGAGCTGGCCGGCACCACCCTCGCCGTAGGCCAGGCGATAGGGGATGAAGAAGCGATACTTGGCGCCCTCCTGCATCAGCTGCAGACCCTCGGTCCATCCGGCGATGACCTGCTGCAGGCCGAACACGGCGGGCTCGCCGCGCTCCACGCTCGAGTCGAAGACGGTGCCGTCGATGAGGAAACCCTCGTAGTGGCACTTCACCTGGTCCTTGGCCGTCGGCTTCTTGCCGTTGCCCTCCTTCAGCACCTGATACTGCAGGCCGCTGGGCAGCGTGACGACGCCCTCCTTCTTCTGGTTCTCAGCCAGGTATTTCTCGCCCTCGGCCTTGGCAATCTTGCCCTTCTCGGCCATCTGGGCGTTCATCTTCTGCTCCTGCTCCATGAAGTATTGCTGCACGATCTGCTGTGCCTCCTGATGCTTCATCTTCAGGGGGTTGCCTTCGAGCACGTCGCGAATCGACTGTGCGAAATCATCTACGTTGAGATTCTGAGCTCCCATCTGCGAGAGCTGCTGTCCGATGCCCAGTCCGAGGGCATAGCTCAGTTTATCCATAACCTTTTTTCTCTATCTATAAATTAAAATCGTGCAAAGTTAAACATTTTCCGGGATTTATGTGCGTTATTTCGCGAAAAATCACTATTTTTGTAGAGTTTTAATAATTCTTACAGTTATTGATATGAAGAAAATAGTTGTATTGACAGGCGCAGGCATGTCGGTCGAGAGCGGACTCAGAACCTTCCGCGACGCCGACGGACTGTGGGAGGAATACCCCGTGGCACAGGTGGCTACGCACGAGGGATGGGAGGCCGACCCGACGCTGGTGACCAACTTCTATAACATGCTGCGCCGCAAGTGCTGGGGCGTCAAGCCCAACGAGGGCCATCGGCTGGTGGCCCGACTGGAGGAGAAATATGAGGTGGTGGTCGTCACCCAGAACGTCGACAACCTGCACGAGCAGGCCGGCTCCACCAACGTCATCCACCTGCACGGCGAGCTGATGAAGGTATGCTCCAGCCGCGACCCCGAGGACCCCCGCTACCAGCGCACCCTGACGCCCGACGACTGCCAGATCGAGCCGGGCACCCTGGCCGGCGACGGCTCGCTGCTCCGACCCTACATCGTCTTCTTCGGCGAGGCCGTGCCCAACATCGAGCTGGCCGCACGCGAGGCCATGGAGGCCGACATCTTCATCATCATCGGCACCAGCCTCAATGTCTATCCCGCCGCCGGACTGGTCCACTACGTCCGTCCCGCCACGCCCATCTACCTCATCGACCCCAACGACGTCTCCGCCCCGAGCGGCGTCCATCACATCGCCAAGGGCGCCTCGGCCGGCATGCGCGAACTCTTCGCTATCCTTTGAGGACATCAAGACGACGGGACATCAAGATGTTGGATGTATTGTGAATATTCTTTACAAAGTATGTCTTAGTTAAAGGAGAAGCGGTGCTTTTGAGGTCAAGAAGCGGTGCTTTTCGACTCAAAAAGCACCGCTTCTCTCATCGAAAAGCACCGCTTCTTGTTTTCAGTTTTGCAAACGGACTGATTATTAAGCAGTTATGAAATTAGGTCAAACAACTTGAAAATTTTATTACAAATTCATTCCTTTTTAGGCCTAAAAATCAATATGGTGACAAATGCCCGACAGCAGTCAATGCCCCACTCCGCTGTTGTCAACGCCCCCCTGCCCCCCTCTAATCTTAGAGGGGGAGCTGGATAGCGTGCATGCCGCCCGCCTC
>CACZBS010000029.1 GCA_902779455.1 uncultured Prevotellaceae bacterium | reverse complement strand
TAAGGTTAGTTAAACGGAGTTAATTGTAAGACAGCGTTTTACACGATTTGATTTAAGGTTTATTTCGGTCTGCTTTGACCCAATTTAGTTGGTGAAGAAAACGTGGGTTGAATATCCAACTGATACAAGATGTGATCGTCATGCTTGCATCCACCGGCACTTTGCCGCCCAAATACCATCCTCACAAGCTGGTGGCTGACAAGAGTGGTATTTGGGAGTGCCATATCCAGCCTGACTGGCTGATGACATGGGAACAGGACAACAACCATCTGACGCTCCTGTTCCTACAGACCGGCACTCACTCAGATCTGTTCTGAATCAATTATTGATCCCATGATTTTCTTTACAGCGGGTCGACGTCGAAGTAGACCTGCAACTGGGCGTAGCGCTTGTCCTGCATGAGCTGCTGCTCGGCCATGCGGAGGTATTGGCGGGCCAGCTTGAGGTCGAGGCCCAGCTCCAGTTTGATGACGAGTTTGCGGATGGAGAGCGTTTTTACGCGCGCTACGGGCGGCTTGTCGGGTCCCAGCACGCGTCCGCCGAACCACTGTCGCAGTCGGGTGCCCATCTCGATGGCGGCTGTCTCGACCGTGTCGTCCTTCTTATGTTTCAGGAAGACGTAGATGAGTCGGGTGTAGGGCGGGTAGTGGAACAGCTGTCGCTCGGCGATGAGGTCGTCGTAGAAGGCGGCGTAGTCATTGCGGACCACCTGGCTGATGATGGGCTCATCCTTCTGTCGGGTCTGCAGGATGACGAGTCCGCGCTTGCCTTTCCGGCCGGCCCGTCCGCTGACCTGCGACATCATCATGAAGGCATGCTCGAAGGCCCGGAAGTCGGGCTGGTTGAGCATGGCGTCGGCGTTGAGGATGCCGACGACGCTGACGCGGTCGAAGTCGAGTCCCTTCGAGATCATCTGCGTGCCGATGAGCAGGTTGGTGCGGCCGGCGGCGAAGTCGCTGATGAGCCGTTCGTAGGCACCGCGGGTGCGCGTCGTGTCGAGGTCCATGCGGGCGATGCGGGCGTCGGGCAGTATGTCGCGTATCTGGTCCTCGATCTTCTCCGTGCCGTAGCCGCGGCCTTGCAGGTCGTGGCCGCCGCAGGCCGGACACTCCGTCGGGATGCGGTAGGTGTAGCCGCAGTAGTGGCACGTCAGCTGGTTCATCTGGCGGTGCAGCGTCAGCGAGACGTCGCAGTGCTCGCATCGGGGCACCCATCCGCACTGGCGGCACTCCACCATCGGGGCCCATCCGCGCCGGTTCTGGAAGAGAATGGCCTGCTCGCCGCGCTCCAGTGCCTCGCGCACACGTGCTAATAATAGAGGTGAGAAGGGGCCGCGCATCATCTTGCGGTGGCTGAGGTCGGCCGTGTCGACCACCTGCACCTCAGGCAGCTCGATGCCCTGGTAGCGCTGCCTGAGCTCCACCAGTCCGTACTTCCCCGTCTTTGCGTTATGATAGGTCTCGGCGCAGGGGGTGGCGGTGCCGAGGAGGACGGTTGCCTGGGCGGCCATCATGATCGCTGCGCTCCTTGCATGATAACGGGGCGCGGGGTCCTGCTGCTTGTAGCTCGTCTCGTGCTCCTCGTCGACGATGACGAGGCCGAGGCGCTGGAAGGGCAGGAATACGGCCGAGCGGGCGCCGAGGATGACGTCGTAGGGATTCTTTGAGAGCTGCTTCTGCCAGATCTCCACGCGCTCGGCGTCGCTGTACTTGGAGTGGTAGATGCCCAGGCGTGAGCCGAAGACGCGGCGCAGACGGTCCATCATCTGCACCGTCAGCGCTATCTCGGGCAGCAGATAGAGCACCTGACGCCCGCGGTCTATCTCGCGCTGTATGAGGTGTATGTAGATTTCCGTCTTGCCCGACGAGGTGACGCCGTGGAGCAGCGTGACGCGCCGCTTCATCATCGACATCAGGATTTGGTTGTAGGCATCCTCCTGCGCCGCATTGAGCTTCTTGATGATCTCCGGATGAGGCTCGCCGCCATGGTTGAGGCGCCCCACCTCCACCTCGTAGGTCTCCAGCAGACCGCGCTTGCACAGCAGGTTGAGCGTCGGCAGCGTGGCGCCCGAGGCGTTCATCAGTTCCTCGCGAGTCAACTCCGTCCTGCGCTGTTCTGCACTGCCAATCATGTCCCAGCCGGAGAGAGACAGGTAGGCGATGAACGCCTGCTGCTGCTTCGGCGCACGGGCCAGCATGTTGAGGGCGATGTGCATGGCCTTCTCATTCCGATACGGCTCAGTCAGCCGGATGTAGGTCTCCGTGCGGGGCCGATAGCCGTCCTCAGCCTTCAGGCCGGCGGGCAGCGCCGCCTTCATCACCTCGCCGATGGGCGACATGTAGTAGTCGCTCATCCACTGCCACAGCTCTAACTGGCGGGGCATGACGATGGGCTCGACGTCCATCAGCTGCGTCAGCGGCTTCACTTCGTAGCCCTCCGGCTTCTGCCCGTGCAGCCGCATGATGATGCCGACGTACTGCTTGGAGCGGCCGAAGCCGACGAGCACGCGCATGCCCGCCTTGGCCTGCGCCGCCATCTCCTCAGGTACGGCGTAGGTGAAGCATCCCTCGAGGGGCACGGGCAATATTACGTCAGCATATTTCATCGGGAGTGCAAAGATACGAAGAAAAAAGCAATCCCGCAAAGATTTTTCGCGGGAAATCGTCGGATATATTTGGCCGATTCGCAGAAAATACTTAACTTTGTGGCACAAAAACAAACATCAGCGATTATGTACGACAAGCAACACGGGCTCTACATCGCCCACTGCGCCAACGGCGCACTGAGTATTATAGGTAAGATGGCCAACCGGCACGGACTCATCGCCGGCGCCACGGGTACGGGTAAGACGGTCACGCTGCAGGTCATGGCCGAGTCGTTCTGCCAGGCAGGCGTGCCCTGCTTCATGGCCGACATGAAGGGCGACCTCTCGGGCATCTCGCAGGCAGGCAAGATGAGCGGATTCATCGAGAAACGACTGCCGGAATTCTTCCCAAGTGAGAAGTTAGAAGTGGGAAGTGAGAAGTCTGGGCAGACCGACGGTGGAAATGGTGACAATACTTCTCACTTCTCACTTCTCACTTCTTACGTGCCTAAATTCCAGGCGTGTCCCGTGCGCTTCTTCGACGTCTACGGCGAGCAGGGCCATCCCATGCGTGCCACCGTCTCGCAGATGGGGCCCCAGCTGCTCTCGCGCCTGCTGGGACTGAACGAGACGCAGGACGGCGTGCTGAACATCGTCTTCCGCGTGGCCGACGAGCGCGGCCTGATGATCCTCGACCTGAAGGACCTGCGGTCGATGCTCGACTACGTTTCGCAGCATGCCAAGGAGTACACGTCGACCTATGGCAACGTCTCTTCTGCCTCCGTCGGCGCCATCCAGCGCGCCCTGCTGCAGCTGGAGGCCCAGGGCGCCAACCAGTTCTTCGGCGAGCCCTCGTTCGACATCTACGACCTGATGCAGACCGAGGGCGGCAAGGGCATCATGAACGTGCTGGCTGCCGACAAGCTGATGATGCAGCCCAAGCTCTACTCGACGTTTCTGCTCTGGCTCCTCTCGGAGCTCTACTCCACGCTGCCCGAGGTGGGCGACCTGCCCCTGCCCAAGCTCGTCTTCTTCTTCGATGAGGCCCACATGCTCTTCACCGACACCTCGAAGGCCCTGCTCGACAAGATTGAGCAGGTCATCCGCCTCATCCGCTCCAAGGGCGTCGGCATCTACTTCATCACCCAGAGCCCCACCGACATCCCCGAGAACATCCTCGGCCAGCTGGGCAACCGCGTGCAGCATGCCCTGCGTGCCTACACCCCGAAGGACCAGAAGGCCGTGAAGACCGCCGCCGACACGTTCCGCGCCAACCCCGCGTTCAAGACCGACGAGGCCATCATGCAGCTCGAGACGGGCGAGGCCCTCGTCTCCTTCCTCGACGAGAAGGGCGCCCCCAGCGTCGTCGAGCGTGCCAAAATCCTGTTCCCGTTGAGTCAGATCGGTGCCATCACCGAGGGCCAGCGCCTCGACATCATCAAGCAGAGCCGCATCTACGGCAAGTACGACACGCCTGTCGACCGCGAGAGCGCCTATGAGATCCTGCAGCGCGAGCAGGCGGAGCTGGCCCTCAACGAGGAGGCCGCCGAGCTCGAGGAGGCCGACAAGAAGCAGAAGGAGAAAGAGGAGAAAAAGCAGCCCGGCCTGATGTCGAAGGTGATGAAGGCCGTCATGACGGCCGTCACGTCGACCCTCGCCACCATCCTCGGTGCCTGGGTCAGCGACAAGGTCAGCGGCCGCAAGACCAAGTCGAGGACCTCGGCCAAGGAGAAGGTCGTCAAGAACGCCACCTCAGCCGCCACCCGCACCATCACCAAGGAACTGACGCGCGACATCCTCGGCAACCTGACGAAGTAGGGCTCCCGCCGCTCCTCCTCCGGCAAGAGGAAAACGATTGCACGTGGACTAATTGTTAATAAACCGTAAAGCAACCTATTTGCTTTATGGTTTTTCTGCGTCATATTGAGTAAACGCGAAGAGCGATTCAACAATATGGACGGCGAACTATCCGAACTTTATCACATCGCGCAGGGCAACCAACTGGCCTTCGACAGCTTCATGGACCGCCACGGCCCCCGACTCTATCACCATGCCTACGGCATCCTGGGCAACAGGGAACAGGCCGAGGAGGTGGTCAGCGACGTCTTCCTCGAGGCCTGGAAGCAGCGGGCCCAGCTGTCCCGCATGCAGAGCATCGTCGCATGGCTCAACACCATCGTCTATCGCCGCGCCGTCTCGGTAAGGCGGCGAGAACGGCGCCAGCAGACGGCGGTGCCTATCGACGAGTTGGCCGACTTCTTCTTCCCGCAGATTCAGCCTGCCTCGCCCGTCGACAGCCTGATCTCGGCCGAGGACAGCCGCCTGCTCAACGAGGCCATCAGTCAGTTGCCTCCACGTTGCCGTCACGTGTTCTTCCTGGCTAAGGTCGAGCAGATGTCTTATGCCGACATCGCTCGGATGCTCGACATCAGTGAAGCCACGGTGAACTATCACGTCACCTATGCGCTCAGTCAGTTGCGTCGCCAACTGCGTCGGATTGTATAAGAGAATTCATAATATGGACGAAGAAGTAACCGACATCAAAACACCAGATAATCAGATGAGCGACTTGCGGCTGCAGATGCTCATCGACCAATGTATGCCCATGATGAGCAATTTAGACACGATTAAGTTGAAGACCTACCGGAAGATTACTCGTCACGACCGTCACCAGCGGCTCTGGCGGCGGGCATGCAGCCTTATCGTCGTAGCAGCGAGCGTGCTGCTCATCGTGGCGGCCCTGCAGACCCGCCGCTCGCCGGCCGCTGACGTGGAGCTCTCGGCACAGACGGCGGTCAGTGATCCTGTCGTGCCACCGACAATGATCACTATCAGCGTGCCGGCAGGAGAACGCCGCACCATCGTCCTGCCCGACGGAACGCGAATGGTGGCAAATGCCCGCTCGACAGTTACTTATCCGGCGACTTTTGCCGACTCGCACCGCGATGTCTACGTACATGGTGAAGTCTATCTTGAGGTGGCTCACGATGTCTGCCATCCCTTTGTGCTGCATGCCGACGGGCTGTCGCTTCGTGTGCTAGGCACACGCTTCGCCTTCTACGGCTACAGCTCAGACCACACATCGGTGGTGCTCGTTGAGGGCTCGGTCGAGGTGACCACTGCCAGCCGCGACAAGGTGACGCTGCACCCCGACCAGCAACTGACCGTCGAGAGCGGCGTCATCACCCACCTGCGCACCGTCGACGCTGCCGCCCAACTCGACTGGACGTCCGGTGTCCTGCAGCTCAAGGGCGAGACCATCTGCGATCTGGTGAGCCGGATCCGCAACTATTATGACGTGCCCATTGACTGCCAGCCGGGGCTGTCCTGTCGTCGTCTCTACGGCAAGCTTGAGCTGAAGTCTGATGCCTTCCGACTGCTCCGCTGCCTGCAGTCGCTGGCCGACGTCCGCATCGACCAGTCGCCCGACGGTCGTATCTCCATCTGCCCTACAAGATAAGGAAAAATAATATTCTTACTAAACTTAACCAATCAAAAAAAATTAACCAAGATGATGAAGCAAACAAACAAGAGAGCACATGTCAAGAGCCGCTTCCAGGCGGCAGCCTGTGCGGTGGCCCTGATGGCCATCCCGTCGGCAGTATGGGCCGTCCCTCATGTCGATTTGCAGCATGCGGACGGCGTCTATATGTTGCAAGCTCGTGAGACCACCATCAAGGGCGTGTTCGACTACATCGAGCAGAACAGCCAGTACGTGTTCGTCTACGATGAGCGGGTACGCCAGCGTCTCAGCGAGCCTGCCGACGTGGCTCTGCGTGGAGCCGACTTCAATGGGCTCATCAGTGATTTGTGCCAGAAGAAAGGCCTTGCCTATGAGGTCTCAGGGCGCCAGGTGACCATCTCGCAAGCTCGGCAGACGCAGCGCCGCGGGGATCAGAAGACCGTCAGCGGAGTCGTGCGCGATGCCGACGGCAATCCGCTCATCGGCGCCACCGTTCAGGTGAAGGGTAGCACCACCCAGAAGACGGTCACCGACCTTAACGGCCACTACTCGCTCGACGTGCCCCGCGGTGCGCAGCTCGTCGTCACTTACATCGGCTACGACCCGACCGAGCTCTACGTCGGCACTGCCAGCAACTACGACGTAGAACTGCGCGAGGACACCAACACCCTGAACGAGCTCGTCGTCATCGGTTACGGCCAGGTGCGCAAGAAAGACCTGACGGGCAGCGTCACCGCCATCAAACCCGACGAGCTGAACAAGGGCGTGCAGACCGCTGCGCAGGACGCACTGACGGGTAAGATTGCCGGTGTCAACGTCGTAAGCAACTCGGGCGCCCCGGGATCCAGCTCCACCATCCGCATCCGCAGCGGTGCCTCGCTCTCGGCTTCCAACGACCCGCTCATCGTCATCGACGGCGTGCCCGTCGATAACTCCACCATCGAGGGCGGCGGCAACATCATCGGCGCCATCAATCCTAATGACATCGAGACCTTCACCGTGCTGAAGGATGCCTCCGCCACGGCCATCTACGGATCGCGAGCCTCTAACGGCGTTATCGTCATCACCACCAAGAAAGGCACCGACGGCCAGCTCCGGTTCAACTACAACGGCAACTTCTCGACCTCTGTCGTTGGACACCGTCTGGAGCCCCTGACGGCTGATGAGTTTCGCGCCTTCGTGCCCACCATCACGGGCGTCCCTTCAGATATAGAATATGGTACGTACAACACCGACTGGCAGGACGAGATCTATCGCACTGCCGTAGGCACCGACCATAACTTCAGCGTCGCCGGCAATGCCGCCAAGATGGCACCCTTCCGCGCCTCTGTAGGGTATACCAACCAGAATGGTATCATTCGCACCAACAACTACACGCGCTATACATTTGACGGCGGCATCACTCCCTCGCTGCTTGACAACCACCTGACCGTCAGCCTGAATCTGAAAGCCAGTTACGAGAACAACAGAATGGTCGACGGCAGTGTGGTCAACAACGCCCTGCGCTATGACCCCACCCGTCCCGTCCATGCCGGCAGCAGCACCGACCCTGGACTGGGCTACTTCATCTGGATGAACGGTTCGAACCCCATGGCTATCCAGACCGACAACCCCGTGGCTCAGCTTGAGCTGCAGGACCAGCGCAACAAGATCACGCGCAGCATCGGCAACGCTGCCCTGAGCTACAAACTGCATGGCCTCGAGGATCTGGCGATCAACCTGAATCTGGGCTACGACGTGCTGCAGAGCAAGTACACCAAGGAAGTGCCCGACTTGGCAGGCATGATGTATACCGCCAACAAGAAAGACGGCACGGGCCTTGACTATGACGGCAAGCAGAAAAAGCGCAACACCTTGCTCGACCTCTATGCCAACTACACCCACACCTTCGCCCGCCGTCACGACCTGAGCGCCATGGCCGGTTACGGCTGGCAGCACTTCTGGCGCAAGTTCGACGAAACCACGCTGTCGCCCTCAGGCGAGGAACTCTTTTCGCCCAAGCACTACGAGACGGAGTACTATCTGCTGTCGCTCTACGGCCGCGTCAACTATACCTACGACAACCGCTACATGCTGACCGCCACGCTGCGTGCCGACGCCTCGTCGCGCTTCGCCAAGGACAACCGCTGGGGCTACTTCCCCTCTGTGGCTCTGGGCTGGCGCATCAGCGAGGAGCCGTTTATGAAGAGGGCAGACTGGCTGTCGAACCTGAAGCTGCGTCTCAGTTATGGAGAGACAGGTCAGCAGGACATCATCAACGATTATCCCTACATGACCACTTTCTCCATCTCCTATCCCGAGTCGAGCTATCGCTTCGGCGACCAGTGGTACTACATGTATCGTCCCAACGGCAACGACCCCGACATCAAGTGGGAGACTACCTCGACATGGAATGCCGGTCTCGACTTCGGATTCCTCGGCAACCGCATCTACGGTTCGCTGGATGTTTATAAGCGGCATACTGACAACTTGCTCAACACCATCAACGTCATCTCGGGCACCAACTACTCGCCCGTCATCACAACCAACATCGGCGAGATGGACAACAAGGGTGTCGAGGTAGCGCTGGGCGGCGTGCCCGTCGAGACGAAGGACCTGAAGTGGGACGTCAATGTCAACTGGACGTGGAACACCTCGAAGATCACCAAGCTGAACACCATCGACTCGAAGGACAACTACGTCGCTACGGGCAGCATCTCCGGCACGGGCAAGTTCGTGCAGTGCTTCGTGCTCGACGAGCGTCCCTACACGTTCTATCTGGCTAAGCAGGCCTACGACAGCAACGGCAAACCGCTCGAGGGGCAGTATGTGCAGCCCGACGGCTCTGTGTCGACTACCGAGACGCGCCGCGCCACCGGCAAGAGTGCTCTGCCCTCTACCTACCTCGGCCTGAGTACCTCGTTGAGCTATAAGGACTGGTACCTGGGCGTCAGCGGTCATGGTTCCTTCGGCAACTACGTCTACAACTACATCAAGGCTGACCAGTACCTGCAGTCGGCCTACAGCGACCAGGGCAGTTTCTCGAACCTGCTGCCAGCCACCCGCGACCATGGCTTCGAGATACAGCAGCTCTACACCGACTACTTCCTCGAGAAGGGCGACTTCTTCCGCCTTGACAACATCACGCTGGCCTACACCTTCCACCGTCTGTGGAGCAAGGTGAGCACGCTGCGGCTGGCTTTCACCGTGCAGAATGTGCACACCTTCACCGGCTACACCGGCATCGACCCCGAACTGGCCAACGGCATTGACCGCCAAGTCTATCCGCGGCCACGCACCTTCTCGCTCTCAGCAAACCTCAACTTCTAATTTCTCATACCAAAAGAACCACAGCTTTATGAAAAAGATATTTCGGAATATGACAACTGCTGTCCTGCTCTCAGCGGGGATGACGGCATGCTTCAACGACCTCGACACTATGCCGCTCGACGACAACCAGCTTGTCAGCGAGCAAGTCTACACCACGGCCGACGGCTACACCGGCATGCTGGCCAAGTGCTACGGCTCGCTCATCCTCACCGGACAGAAGGGAGGCGACGGTGGCGACGGCGACCTTGAGGGAGCCAACGAAGGCTATTCGGGGTATGTTAGGTTACTTTTTTATCTCCAGGAGATGCCTACCGACAACTTCCTCATGCCGTCGTCGTCGAACGGCCTGCGCAAGTGCCTCAACCTGCAGTGGGATGCGTCGAATGCGCCCGTTGCCACATGGACCTATCAGCGCCTCTACATGACCATCGCCTATTGCAACGAGATGCTCCGCGAATGTACTGACGAGAAGATTGCCGACCGCGGGCTGAAGGCCCAGCTGGCCGGCGAGGTGGCTGCCTACAGGGCTGAGGTGCGCTTCATCCGTGCCTACTGCTATGCTTCGCTGTGCGACCTCTTCGGCGGCGTGCCCTATATCGACGAGACGACGGGCGTCAAGGATATTCCCGAACAGATGACGCGCCAGCAGACCTTCGAGCTGGCTGAGAGCGAACTGAAGGCCGTCGAGCCGGAGCTGAAGGCGCCTGGCCAGAATGTCTATGGGCGTGTCG
Organism: uncultured Prevotellaceae bacterium; assembly: GCA_902779455.1. Classification (GTDB taxonomy): domain Bacteria; phylum Bacteroidota; class Bacteroidia; order Bacteroidales; family Bacteroidaceae; genus Prevotella. The sequence goes on along the minus strand of CACZBS010000029.1, from coordinate 41,197 downwards.
ACCGCGTGGCCTGCTGGTTTCTGCTCTCGCGTCTCTACCTGAATGCCCAGGTCTACACCGGCACCGAGCGCTACACCGATGCGCTGACATACGCCAAGAAGGTGATCAACGAGGGCGGCTATCCCCTGGCACGCGACTACCGCGAGATCTTCCTGGCCGACAACGAGTCGTGCTCGGAGATCATCTGGCCGCTCGTGCAGGACGGTCAGTGCGCCCAGAGCTCAGCCGGCACCAACTTCTACGTCAAGGCCTTCGTCAATGGGCCGATGGACGAGCTCTACCGGACTGGCGTCGGTTCGCGTGGCTGGGGCAACGTGCGCGCCAAGATGACCCTCGTCGACGCCTTCGATGCCGACGACGTGGCCTTCAACCCCGACGACACTTGGGGCAACCAGAAGAAAGACAAGCGGGCACAGTTCATGACGGCCCTGCCCAACCAGAAGAAGGAGACCTGCGACGAAAACGGCAACATGACCAGCACCTACACCTGTGGCTACGGCTACATCAAGTGGCGCAACGTCACCCGGACGGGCGACAGCGCCCCGCAGGGCGAGGCCTACACGAGCATCGACTTCCCACTGTTCCGCACGAGCGAGGCTTATCTGACGGCGGCCGAGGCCATCCTGCGCGGGGCCAGCGGCGGTTCGCGGGCCGAGGCTCTGCAGTATGTCAACGAGATTCGTGAGCGGGCCTACATGCACGGTGCCTATGCCAAGGCAGGCGTGCGCAGCGACGTCGCCGGTGCCATCACCGACGGGGAGCTGACGCTCAGCTTCATCCTCGACGAGCGCCAGCGCGAGCTGGCCAGCGAACTGGTGCGCCGCACCGACCTGGTGCGCTACGGTCTGCTCTGCAAGGGCCGCAACTGGGACTGGAAGGACGGCGTCTTTGCCGGTCGCGACGTCGACACGAAGTATAACCTCTTTGCCATCCCCGAGACGGAACTGACTAACAATCCCTCGCTGAAGCAAAACGAAGGCTTCTAATCTATGTCCATCATACACACATTTTTGACGACCGGCACCATGATGCTGCTGTTGCAGCTGCCGGTCATGCCTGCCGCCGCACAGACCTCACGGGATGAGGTCTGTGCCGACGTGCGGCGTTCCGGCGGGGTCTACCTCGTCTATCCAGAACCGGACGAGCCCGTCGGCGGGCAGCCAGACCCGGGCACGCCGCCTCCGCCCGGCTACGAGCCGTTCTACGTCAGCCACTACGGTCGCCATGGCTCACGCTATCTCATCAGCGACCGCGACTACCGGTGGGTCCACGACGTGCTGGCCCGTGCCGACTCAGCCGGGGCCCTGACCGCCCTCGGCTGCTCCGTCTACGCCCGCATGCAGCAGCTCATGCCCCTCGTCGAGGGCCGCGGGGGCGACCTCAGTGCTGTCGGTGAGCGCCAGCAACGCGGCATCGCCAGCCGCATGGTGAGGAACTATCCGGCCGCGTTTCGTGGCAGCCGCCGTGTGTCGGCGCGCTCCACGATGTCGATGCGCTGCGCCATGTCGATGGCTGCCTTCGTCGAGGGCCTGAAGAGTGCGGCCCCGCTGCTCCAGGTGCACAGCGAGGCCAGCGAGAAGTATGTGCGCTATCTGAACCACCACTCGCCCCAGGCGAACCGCTTCACCGATTCGCGCCACGGCCCGTGGGTCGATGAATACCATAAGTTCGAGAGCCGTCACACCCGCCCTGACCGGCTTGTCGCTTCGCTGTTTGGTGATAGTTTGTATGTAGTCAGGAATGTAAGTCCCGCAGAGCTCATGTGGGGATTCTACTGGATAGCTGCCGACATGCAGGACATCGGGTGCGACCTCTCGTTCTATGACATCTTCCTGCCCGACGAGCTGTTCGACCTCTGGCAGGTGGTCAACTACCGCTTCTATGCCGGCAATGCTAACCATGCCGACGGCCACGGGCTGGCCCCGGCCGACGCGGCGCCCCTGCTCCGCAACATCATCGACAGCGCCGACGAGGCCATCCGCAGCGGCGACGTCGCCGCCACCCTCCGCTTCGGCCACGACGGCAACGTCATCCCCCTCCTGGCCCTGATGCACATCGAGCAGTTCGATGTCTCCGTCAGCCGGCCTGAGGATGTCAGCCGCGTCTGGAGCGACTTCAAGGCCGTGCCCATGGCTGCCAACGTGCAGCTCGTCTTCCTGCGCAACGGTCAGGGCCATGTGCTGGTCAAGGTGCTCCACAACGAGCGCGAGGTCCATATCCCCGTCGCCACCGACCAGTGGCCTTACTATGACTGGGAGCGCGTCCGCGACTACTATGTTGCCGTTCTTGCGCATGCCGAAGAACTGACGGCGGCCGCTTGTCGCTGACCCCCTCTCAGCGAGGAAAACCTGCATGCATTTTTGTCCAAATCCGCCTAAAACGGGCGGATTTGGACATTTTTACAGACGGAAAACACATTATTGCATACCGTGGAAAGGCTTTTTTGGCTAACTTTGCAGCCGAAAGACTAAAAACCATAGAGCTATGCATACACATCGCATCATCATCATTAGTATCCTCATGACCGTCGTGGCCGCCGTCGGTTGCGCCGCGACCGCAGCCGTGCCCCGCGCCGAATATCCGCGCCCGCAGTTCGAGCGCACGGAGTGGCAGTGCCTCAACGGACCGTGGACCTACCAGTTCGACTTTGGGCAGAGTGGGGTGGAGCAGCGCCTCTTCGAGTCGAAGGGATTCAAGGACGAGATCACCGTGCCCTTCTGTCCTGAGAGCCCCCTCTCGGGCGTCGGCCGCAAGGACTTCATCCCCGCCATCTGGTATCACCGCACGCTCGACGTGCCCGCTGCGTGGGCAGGCCGCCGCTTGCTGCTCCACTTCGGGGGCGTCGACTATCGCGCCCAGATCTACATCGACGGGCGCCAGGTGGCCGAGCACTACGGCGGTGCCGCCTCGTTCACGGTCGACATCACGCGCCATGTAAAACCAGGAAAGAGTAGTCAGTTAGTTGTTTATGTTCAGGATGACGTGCGCTCACGGATGCAGCCCGGCGGCAAGCAGAGCCGGCGGCTCAACTCCTATGAGTGCTTCTACACCCGCGTCACGGGCATCTGGTCCACCGTGTGGATGGAGCCCGTGGCCATGAGCGGGTTGCGCCGCGTGCGCATCACGCCCGACCTGGACCAGCAGCAGTTCATCTTCCAGCCCGACTTCTATCAGACGGCCGACGGCCAGCGCCTGGAGATCATCGTCCGCGACGGTCAGCGCCAGGTCTTCCGCCGCGAGGTGGCAGCAGCCAACAGCGTCGTCGTGCCCGCACATATAAATAAGGTGAAGACATGGTCGCCTGAGCAGCCCTTCCTCTACGACGTCGAGTTCGTCGTCCGCAATGCCCAGGGCGAGGTCATCGACCGCGTCGCCTCCTATGCCGGCATGCGCAAGAGCGAGGTGCGCGGCGGACAGTTCTATCTGAACAACAAGCCTTACTACCAGCGCCTCGTCCTCGACCAGGGCTACTATCCCGACGGACAGTGGACCGCCCCCACCGACGAGCAGCTGCGCCGCGACATCGAGCTGGGCCTCGCCGCCGGCTTCAACGGCGCCCGTCTGCACCAGAAGGTCTTCGAGCAGCGCTTCTTCTATTGGGCCGACCGCCTGGGTTATCTCGTCTGGGGTGAGTCGCCCTCGTGGGAGATGGACTGGACCAGCCCCGTGGCAGCCCGCAATATGATCACCGAGTGGGAGGAGTGCCTGGAGCGCGACTACAACGTGCCGAGCCTCGTCTGCTGGTCGCCGCTCAACGAGACGTGGATGCCCGACCGTGACCAGCAGCGTGCCCGCCTGACCAACGACCTCTACTGGGCCACGCGCCGCCTTGACCCCACACGCCCCGTCGTCACCACCAGCGGCGGCTATCATACCGGCCACACCGACATCTACGCCGAGCACACCTACGTGCAGGATCCCGCAGCCCTCTACGAGCAGCTGCGCATGAAGGACGACGGCAGCGTCTACACCCAGTTCCCCGAGCACAGCCACCAGTGGCAGGGCGAGTGCTACATGATCGACGAGTTCGGCGGCATACGCTGGCTGAAGCAGATGCAGTCGCAGCAGGAGGTGGCCCCCGCCGACCAGTTCTGGGGCTACGGCCGCGACCCGCAGTCGCTCGAGGAATACTATGACCGGCTGGAGCGTCAGGTCAACGTCATCCTCAGCATCCCCCACATCGCCGGCTTCTGCTACACCCAGCTGGTGGACGTGGAGCTCGAGAAGAACGGCATCTACACCTACGACCGCGAGCAGAAGTTCGACATGGAGCGCATCCGCCGCATCTTCTCGAAGAGCCGCGAGCAGGCCCGTGCCGAGGTCGACGAGATGCTGAAGAAATAACCCACCGCAATCATTGTACATTATACATTATTCATTGTACATTATTATTCCACTAACTTATAAAAACAAAAAACTTATGAAACACTTTAAGACTCTATTGACTATGGCCATGATGCTGACCGCCGGTCAGGCCGCCATGGCCCAGGCCGAGGGCGAGCTCATCGACGTGCTGCCCGAGGGCGTGACTGCCAACGTGAATCCTGAGCGCAAGCAGGACAAACAGAAGAATATCGTCGTCGCCGGCTCGCCCGAGAAAGGTTACAAGATGTTCTTCGCCGCTGTCGATGCCGACCACGGTGAGGAGCTGTGGGTCAGCGACGGCACCAAGGAGGGCACCCACATGGTGACCGACATTGTCGCCGGCGTCGGCTCGTCAGACCCCAGCTATCTGGGCCGACTGAACGACAAGGTGCTCTTCGCCGCCTATACTGACGACTGGGACGTCCAGGCATGGGTCACCGACGGCACCCCCGAGGGCACCGTCATGCTGACCGACTATATGTTCGGCGCACGCCCCGTCTCGTTCATCCAGATGGATGAGAAGCGCGCCATCTTCGCCGCCTACGACGAGGAGAGCTCGGAGTACGACCCCGACCGCGGACCGCAGCGCTGGCTCTGGATCACCGACGGCACACCTGACGGCACCCACCGCGTGGCCCGCTGCGACATGCGCTGGCCCGGCCAGGACAACACCACGCTGCACACGGCCTACGTGCGCGTCGGCCGCCGCGTCTTCTTCAAGGCCGACGACATCGACGGCACCACGGGCGAGGAGCTCTGGGTCACCGACGGCACCGAGGAGGGCACCTACTGCGTCATGGACGTCAACTGGGAGCGCTGGCCCGAGGGTGAGTGGGGCTATGCCGAGGGGTACACCCGCAACTGCGGACTCGACAACCTCGAGAACTACAAGAACGAGGGCTGCTTCTTCCAGGCCTGGACACCCGACTACGGCGGCGAGCCCTGGTACACCGACGGCACGCCGGCCGTCAAGCCCAACGGCCCCGACGAGTCGGGCGACGCCCACACCTATATGATCAAGGACACGCGCCCAGGCAAGAACGAGGCCGGCATCGGCTATCACGCCGGCACCTTCGGCACCAGCTGGGAGGTCTACAAGGACCGCATGTGGTGGCGCGGCTGGGACGCCTCGGGCGGCTATGAGCTGGCCGGCTCCAACATGCAGAAGGGCGACTACGTCTACATGGACGTCTGGGACGAGGCTCCCTCCGTCAACAATAACTCCTTCGTCGATCCCGGCTGTATCTTCGACGGCTACTACATGTTCTGCGCTGCCCACGGATTCGACGCCGCACGCGAGGACCACTACGGTGGCGAGCTCTGGTGCACCGACGGCGAGAAGGTGTGGCCGCAGTATGGCAACTGGCGCCCCGGCACCCTGAGCAACTGGGTCAAGGAGCAGGTCGTCGCCGGTGGCTCGATGTACTGGTGGAACGAGGAGAACATCGTCGAGAGCGGCTATGCCACCTCCCTCTATCGCCTCGACGCCTGGGACGCTGAGCCCGTCGTCTGCACCCACATCGACATGCAGAAGGGCGACCTCGTCAACACCCTGCGCAACATGGGCGGCACCATCGTCTTCGCCAGCGACGCCACCAAGCGCGTCTATGCCTACAAGTACACCAAGCCCGGATGGGACGGCAAGAGCGACATGGGCTATCTGGAGCCCGACTTCCTGACCGAGGCCGAGAAGACGGCCATCGCCGACGTCAAGGTCGACCGCCCGCAGCAGCAGGGCGCCTACACGCTCAGCGGCGTGCGCATGGACGCCAAGAATCTCGGTCATGGCGTCTACGTCATCGACGGCCGCAAGGTCATTAAGTAAATAAAGCGCTCCGGCGGACTATTTTCAAGACGTGAAAATATATTTCCAAGGCACGAAAATCTATTTTCAAGGCATGAAAATATATTTTCAAGGCTTGAAAATAGTCCGCCGGGCAGTTTTTCCCCCCTATTAGCAGCACACAGAATGGAAAATAACCGTATCCCACAACATGACAGCCAGCGGCGGCGCCGACTACTGACGGCGTGGCTGCTCGCCTTGATGGCCTGTCTGCCGACGGCACTGTGGGCCCAGCAGGTCAGCGGCACCGTCACCGACCTCCAGTCGGGCGAGCCCCTCATCGGCGTCACCGTCAAGGAGTCGGGCACGCAGAACGGCGTCATCACCGACTACAACGGCCACTATCAGATCAACGTCAGCTCCGCCGCGTCCACGCTCGACTTCACCTACATGGGCTACAAGCGTCACAGCGAGCGCGTCGGCGGGCGCCGCCAGATCGACGTCCGTATGAGTTCCGACAGCCAGGTGCTCGACGAGCTCGTCGTCATCGGCTACGGCGTCCAGAAGAAGAGCGACATCACGGGCTCCATCTCCTCCGTCGCGGGCAAGGACATCAACGACATGCCCGTCTCGTCGGCCCTGCAGGCCCTGCAAGGCCGTGCGGCCGGCGTGAACATCATCCAGAACACGGGTGCGCCCGGCGGCAAGACCACGATCAAGATCCGCGGCACGGGCACCGTCAACGACGCTGACCCGCTCTACGTCGTCGACGGTTTCGTCGTCGACAACATCGACTACCTGAACCCCAACGACATCGAGAACGTCGAGATCTTCAAGGACGCCGCCTCCAGCGCCATCTACGGCTCGCGAGCCGCCAACGGCGTCGTGGCCATCACCACCAAGAGCGGCCGCGAGGGCAAGACGCGCGTCACCTACGACGGCTACATCGGATTCTCCAACCCCTGGAAGAAGATCGACGTCATGGGCCCGGAGGACTATGCCCTGATGAACGACTACCTGACGGGCAACAACCGCTATTCCTACGAGGGACAGCTCTACATGTCGCCCGATGCCAGCGGCCAGCTCGTCTACGACCCCGCCAAGGCCTTCGAGCTCGACACCATCCGCCAGAATTCAGCCGGCAACTACTGGGACGCCGTCACCCGCACGGGTCTCAAGCAGCAGCACGGCGTCAGCGTCTCGGGCGGTACGGAGAAGACGCAGTTCCTCGCCTCGGCCAGTTATTATAACGAGAAAGGTATCGTGCGCACGAGTGACTACCAGCGCTTCAACGCCCGCCTCAACGTCAAGAACCAGATAGCCCGATGGCTGACGATGACGGCCAACGTGGCCTTCACCGCCGACGGCCGCAACGGCGTGCCCGAGGGCTCGGCCAGCATCCTGAAGCAGGCGCTCGCCGAGAGCCCCATGACCTATCTGCACAACACCAAGGGCTACTGGTACAGCAACAACCCGCTGGCCGTGCTCGACCGCAACAACGACGCCTCGCATCAGCAGCGCACCGACATGAACCTCAGCCTCGACGCCAAGCTGCTCAAGGGGCTGACCTATCAGTTCAAGGCGTCGTATTATAACACCCGCCAGACCAACGACAACTTCTCCGAGGTGTGGGGGCTCAACGAGGACTTCACGATGCCCACGTCGCTCACCGAGGTCTATAAGTACCAGATGAACACGGGCAAGTGGGAGGTCGACAACCTGCTCACCTACATGCTCGAGGCCGACAAGCACAGCCTGACGCTGCTCGCCGGACAGGTGCTCGAGGGCATGTCCACCAGCTACCAGCAGTCCTCGCGCCGTGGCACGCCCTCTAACGAGGACGTCTTCCACTACCTCTCCAGCGCCTACACGGGCGACAAGACCTACGGACTGGACCGCGAGTGGACCTCCGTCGGATGGATTGGCCGCGTCAACTACTCGTTCGACGACACCTACCTCATCCAGGCCAACATCCGTGCTGACGGCTCGTCGAAGTTCTCCAAGGACAACCGCTGGGGCATCTTCCCCTCCGTCTCGCTCGGATGGAAGTTCAGCAACCTGCCCTGGCTGCGCGACCAGCAGTGGCTCTCGCTGGCCAAGCTGCGTGTGGGCTGGGGCTTGCTCGGTAACAACCGCATCGACGAGCTGGCCCGCTACACCTATCTCACCTCAGGCTACAACTATCCCTACGGACTGGGCAACCACATCCTCTGGGAAGGCTCGACGGCCACCGTCCTGGGCAACGACGACATCAAGTGGGAGAAGAGCGAGTCGTTCAACGTCGGCGTCGACTTCTCGTTCCTTCAGAACCGCCTGATGTTCACCGCCGAATACTTCAACCGCCGCACCACCGACATGCTCCTGCGCGTGCCCACCGTCATCTCCGCCGGCCTGAACCAGGCGCCCATGACCAATGCTGGCGCCGTGAAGAACTGGGGCTTCGAGTACGACGTGAAGTGGCGCGACAACATCGGCAGCGACTTCCGCTACGAGGTGGGCTTCAACCTCTCGTGGATCAAGAACGAGGTCACCTCGCTCGGCACCGGCAACGAGCCCATCTGGGGCACCACCGCCGGACTCGTCATCGACGACCCCGTGACGAAGACCGCCGTGGGCCAGCCCATCGGCTCGTTCTTCGGCTACGTCACCGACGGCATCTTCCAGTCCTACGACGAGGTGCGCGCCTCCGCCCAGTATGACTTCGGCAAGAACTACTGGGAGCAGACCACCATGCCCGGCGACTTCCGCTTCAAGGACCTCAACGGCGACCAGCGCATCACGGCCGAGGACCGCACCTATCTGGGCTCGCCCCTGCCTAAGTTCGTCTTCGGTATCCCCCTGTCGGCCGGCTATAAGGACTTCGACCTCACCATCTTCCTTCAGGGACAGACGGGCAACAAGATCTTCAACGTCATGGACAACGTGCTCTACAACGCCGCCAACGGCAACGTCTATGCCGACCTGCGCTCGCAGCACTGGTCAGGACAGCTCACCGAGGTGCGCAGCTTCTTCCCCCTCAACACCGGGGCCTCTGTGCCCGACCTGCGGCTGTCGGACCAGAACCAGAACTTCCGCGCCAGCGACTTCTTCGTCCACGACGGCAGCTATCTCCGCATGAAGGAGGTGCGCCTCTCCTACAACGTGCCGCAGTCGCTGCTGCAGAAAGTGGGCATCAGCAGCCTCGCCTTCTCGCTCACGGCCACCAACCTGCTGACCCTGACGGGCTACAACGGACTCGATCCCGAGGTGGGCCGCGTCGTCGGCACCGAGGGCAACAACCTCAGCATGGGTGTCGACTTCGGCAACTATCCCCAGGCCCGCTCGTTCACCTTTGGCGTTAAACTCGGACTTTGAGAATTGAGAGTTGAGAATTTAGAATTGAGAATTAGGGAGTATGATTAACTTCAAACTGCAAACATATAATAAGGTGAAGATATTGCGGAAGCAAATTTTTCACTTTTCGCTATTCACTATTACCTGTGTCCTCGCCTCCTGCTCCGACTTCCTCGACAAGGAGATCACCGGCAATGCCACTGACCAGACCTACTACGACACGCCCTACAAGATGCAGTCGGCCCTCGACGCCGCCTACGACGTCCTGCAGAGCGATGCCTACAACGACCAGGAGTGGCGCTTCGGCGAAGCCATGGCCGACAACGTGCTGGGCACCGACGAGGGACTGGCCTCACAGATGGGACAGCTCGTCATGTTCCGTTTCAACACGTCGAACACGTGGATACGCCAGCGCTGGGAGGTCAACTACCGCGGCATCCACCGCGCCAACCAGGTCATCGCCAACATCGACCGCGTGCAGCTGTCGACCTCGGCCTATACCGCCTACCAGCAGGTGCGCCGCATCTACGGACAGGCCAAGTTCCTGCGCGCGCTCTACTACTTTAACCTCGTGAAGACCTTCGGCGGCGTGCCCCTGCGGCCCGAGGTGGAGACGGTCGACCGGCTCGTCATCCCCCGCAGCACCGAGGCCGAATGTTATGCCTACATCGAGCGCGACCTGCGCGAGGCAGCCGTCATGCTGCCCTCCGTCTGGGGCGCTCAGGAGACGGGCAAGGCCACGCGCGGCGCTGCCCTCGGCCTGCTGATGAAGGTGCTCATGTATCAGGCCCGGCCGGGCGTCGCGAGCGAGAAGTGGGAGGAGATGACCCGCCTCGGCGCCTACATCATCGACGGCGCCCAGCTCACCATGGGCGAGCTGCTCCGCTACGACGGAAAGGAGGACTGGGAGTCGCTGCGCCGGCGCCTGTGGTTCAAGCCGCGCGAGCTGAACACCCCGACCGACCCCTACGAGACAGCCGACACGCCCATGGAGTCGATGGCCAACGTCTATTCGCTGGAGTATCGCGACTACTACGGCCAGCCCCTCTCCGGCGGCGACCGCTGGGCCTACGTCTATCAGTGGTATGCCGACGGCGAGTTCTGCCGTGGCTCCGTCTTCGAGGTCGTCTTCAAGGAGAGTGCCGACGGCACGGGCGGCGACACCAACGAGGGCGCCGGCATCGAGCACTTCGACGTGGGCACCACGGCCATGTATGCCACCAGCGAGATCCTCACCTCGCTCTTCGGCGACGACATCCGCAAGGAGTTCACCATCCACCATCAGGGCAACACGCCCGACGGCGAGATATGGCAGGGCGGCGAGGGACGCCACGTGTCGCTCAAGTGGTACACACCCAAGAAGGACCGCCCGCAGTATGCCGGCGACAACGGCCGCAACCGCCGCCTGATGCGCTATGTCGAGATTGTCCTCATGCAGGCCGAGGCCCTCAATGAGACGGGCGACCGCGAGGGCGCGCTGCAGAAGCTCAACATGTGCAAGGCGCAGGTGAACACCATCAACGGCAGCACCCGCCTCTATCAGCCCGGCTCTTACGGCTACGTGCGCGATCAGATCTGGCAGGAGCGCCGCATGGAGATGGCCTTCGAGTGGGACCGCTACTTCGACCTCGTCCGTCAGGGCCGCGCCGCCTCGGTGCTCCACACCTTCGGACGCTCGCGCCCCAACAGCCGCGGCCTCTACTTCCGCGAGGGCATCCATGAGCATCTGCCCATTCCGCAGAACGAGATCGACATGTCGAACGGCGTCGTCGAACAGAACCCGGGCTATTAAGAGTTGAGAATTAAGAGTTAAGAATTAAGAGTTGTCGCCTTCGGCGATTAGGAGTTATGAATTAAGAATTAAGAGTTAAGAATTAAGAGTTGTCGCCTTCGGCGATTAGGAGTTATGAATTAAGAATTATGAGTTATGAATTAAGAATTATGAGTTATGAATTAAGAATTATGAGTTATGAATTAAGAATTATGAGTTATGAATTAAGAATTATGAGTTGTGAATTAAGAATTGACCGACGCGGCATAATTCTAAATTCTTACTTCTTAATCGCAGCGAAGCGAGAATAACTCTAAATTCTAAACTCTAAATTCTAAGCTCTAAACTCTAAACTCTAAATTCAAAGAATTGAGAATTGCGTTTGCAATAAAAGAACAATGACGAACGTTATAAAAAAGAAAAAAGAATGAAAATCAGACAAATAGCACGGCTCTGCCGAGTGTGCTGCGCCTGCTGCGCAGCCCTCGCCCTCCTCACCGCCTGCAGCGACGACAACCAGGAGGCCCGCACGCCCGTGGCTCAGGTCAGGGTGGACAAGCAGCAGCTGGAGGTCAACGAGTCGATGACGCTCCACTTCACCGGCGTGGCCGACCAGGTGGTCGTCTACACCGGCGACAAGGACCATCAGTATGCCCTGCGCGACTCCAGCAACACGGGATTCGTGGTCAACAAGGACCTGCTGACCTATTCCTACTCCGTGCCCGGACGGTTCCATGTGGTCTGCGTCGCCTCGACCTACGACACCTACATGGGCGGCTCGCTCCGCCAGGACAGCATGTCGTTCGACGTGGAGGTGACTGACCAGGTGACCACCATCGACGCCATCTACACGACCGTGACGCCCAACGTCTATATGGCCCGCCAGCAAGGCGACGACTGGTTGTTGTGTCTGCCCACCAAGCAGCTCTACAACAACCGCGAGATGAACGTCAACGCCGCCCGCCAGCGACTCACCATCGAGGTGGGCAGCGACTCGGCCAAGGTCTTCATCGACGGCGAACCCTACGTGGCCCGCAACTACTACGCCCTGAACACCGACCATCAGATCCGCGTCGTCTCGGGCTCGGGCATTCAGCACGACTATCGGCTCTGCGGCATGATCTATCCTGAGTTCAAGTCGCTCACCGTCGACGGCACCGCGCCCAAGCTCACCCGCTCGGCCTACTATCAGGACCTGCTGACCTATGCTGTCGGCGACGGCACGCGCCTCGAGTTCACCCTCGACGACGACGTCCGGCTCCTGGCTGACGGCCGCGAGGTCAGCTCGGGCAGCACCCTCCAGCGCGATGCCCAGTACACGCTGGTGCGTTCGCATACGGCTAACCCGCAGCTGCAGGCTGTCACGAGGGTGGAGTTTGTGAATGAATAATGTACAATGAATAATGTACAATGAACAATGATTGGTGAATGATGATGAAGAAGTTTCTTTTTCTGATGACCATGATGGTTTCCACGCTGGCGGTTCGGGCCGCCGGCGTGGAGCCTTACGCCGGCTCACGCATCTTCTGGGACACTGCCACCCGCACCACCATCTTCAATGGTGGCGGCTATGCCCGCCTCATCGAGTTGCAGGACGGACGGCTGATGGCCGTCTGCGAGAGCGGCGGCATCAAGGTGGCCTACAGCACGAACAAGGGGACCAACTGGGGGGCTGCCACACTTATCGCCCCTAACCCCGCCGGCGTGGCTGAGGCCGTGCCCGACCTCATCCAGCTCACCGACGGTACCATCATCGTCGCCTACAACCCACGCCCCTCGGCTCCCTACAGCGAGGACCGCAAGTTCGGCATCCGCTGCCGGCGCAGCACCGACAATGGGCGCACCTGGAGCAACGAGATCTTCGTCAACGATGCCCACCATACGTTCAGCGACGGTTGCTGGGAGCCCTCGATGGTCGAACTGCCCTCGGGCGAGGTGCAGCTCTACTTTGCCGACGAGGGCCCCTACACGATGAACGGCGACCAACAGATCTCGATGTGCCGCTCCAAGGACGGCGGACTGACGTGGACCAAGGCTCAGAAGATCTGCTACCGTCAAGGCTTCCGCGACGGCATGCCCGTGCCGGTGCTGCTCCGCGACCAGTCGGAGATTGTTGTCATCATCGAGGACAACGGCTGGGGCTATGGCGACTTTTTCCCCACGACCGTCCGCACGACGCTGGCCAACAACTGGCACGACGGCTACTGGGTCGACGCCGCTGACCGCAACCGCGCCAAGACGCTCAACCTCAGCTACTGCCCGACGGCCACGGGCGGCGCCCCCTATCTGCGCGTGCTGCCCTGGGGCGAGACGGTGATGAGCTATCAGTCGAGCTACGACAACAACGGCAAGCTGCAGATGCGCGTCGCCGTGGGCAACAGCGAGGCCCGCGACTTCAAGGCCATGTCGGTGCCCTTCAGCATCGGGGCCAACGAGGAGGGCCTCTGGAACTCGCTCGCCGTCATCGACACGGGCGTCGTCGTCGCCGTCAGTGGCATTGCCGGCAACATCGAGATGATCAAGGGCTATCCTGTCCGACAACTCACCGCACCCTACGGACAGCCCGCCGTCGACGGTCGCGTCACGGCCAACGAGGGCTATAAGACGCGCACCGCGACGCAAATCCTGCTGGGCTCGCAGACAGGCACCCGCGTGGCCGCCGACCTGGCCTACGACCGCGACTCTCTCTACGTCGTGGCGCGCGTCAGCGACCGCACCCTCGTGCCCAACGGTGCCAACGCCGACGCCCTGACGCTGCTGCTCGACGTGTCGGGCGAGGTGAACGACAAGCCCGCCACCGACTGCTACGAACTGATGATCCGCCCCGACGGCACGCTCTACCGGCTGCTTCGCGGCAACGGCAGCTCGTGGCGCAATGCCGACAAGGCCATCGTGGCGGCACGCATCGTCACGAAGCAGGCTTCAACCAACTACGTCGTCGAGGTGGCTATCCCCTGGAGCGGACTCGAATTGGCCGCGCCGCCCCTCGACCGTCGTCTGGCCTTCGCCCTGGAGTGTACTGACAACCGTCAGGGCACGGCCTTCACCGAGACCATCCCCGACGCCCGCGCCTCGCGGCCCTTCACCTGGATGGAGCTGCGCCTGGGCACCATGCCCGAAGATGCGGCCGTCGGTGTCCTCCGCCGTCCGGCGGTCATCGATGAGCGCTGCTATGACTTGCAGGGACGCCGCATCGGCCATCGTGATTATTCCAACTATCAACTCATAACCATCCGTAACGGACGTAAATACTTGACCAAATGAAACAGACTCGTGCATTTCTCTTCGTTTCTATTCTTTGTCTTCTGTCACTGGCTGCCAAGGCTCAGGACCGCAGCATCGTGCCGCTGGCCGACCCCTTCATCCTGCTCGACGGCGACACCTACTACGCCTATGGCACCCACGACGCCAACGGCATCGAGGTCTGGACGTCGACCGACCTGCTCGGGTGGCGCAAGCTCGACGCACTGGCCCTCCATAAGGACAACTGCACCGAAGAGCAGTGGTTCTGGGCTCCCGAGGTGTATCACAGGAATGGAAAGTACTACATGTATTTCTCGGCCAACGAGCACCTCTACGTGGCCACGGCCGATTCGCCCAAAGGGCCGTTCAAACAGGTGGGCGGACGCATGATGGAGAACATGCTTGGCGACGAGAAGTGCATCGACTCGAGCGTCTTCTTCGACGAGGACCGGGGCAAGACCTACTGCTTCTTCGTGCGCTTCACCGACGGCAACTGCATCTGGATGTGCGAGCTCGACGACGACCTCGTCACGCCGAAGCCGGAGACGCTACGTCGCTGCTTCGCCGTCAGCCAGTCGTGGGAGAACCTCCTGGGCCGCGTCAACGAGGGACCCTTCATTTGGAAGCACAACACCATCTACTACCTCACCTATTCGGGCAATGACTACCGCTCGCAGGACTATGCCGTGGGCTATGCCATGACCCGCTCGCTCTCCACCCTCGGCGGTGCCACACCCTCATGGCAGAAGTATGCCGGCAACCCCATCGTCCGACGTGTGGAGGACCTCGTCGGCACGGGCCATCACTCGCTCTTCACCGACAAGGAGGGGCGCCTGCGCATCGTCTTCCACGCCCACCACTCCGAGACTGTCGTCGCACCCCGCCGCATGTACATCGGCACGATGGAGTTCTCGGGCAACAGACTGCAGTTGACCGACGACCCCATCATCCGCCCCACCACGCCCGGCCGGGCCGGCATCGACCCCGTCGTGGAGCCGTCAGCCCTTCGCCCACGTGAATCCTTCGATCTCTTAGGCCGCTCATGGGCTGAGAGTCATTGCTTCACGCCGTTGCTGTCAGTCAGGGACGGCCGGAAATATCTCAGCCGATGAATCACCTGCGCCTTCTCTTTGCCCTCGTCCTCGTCGCTGGCTGTGCTGCCGTCTCAGCCGCCGACTATCGCTTCCGCCATCTGACCAGCCAGGACGGACTGCCCCATCAGCAGGTGGAGACCATGGCTCAGGACCAGAAGGGAAACATCTGGATAGGCACCCGCAACGGCCTCGTCTGCTACGACGGCTATGAGATGCGCACCTACTTCCATGACGACGGCGACACCACCTCGCTCTCCAACAACTTCATCAAGGTCATCCGCTGCGACTCCAAAGGCCGTCTGTGGGTGTGCACTGAGTCGGGCATCAGCCGCTACCGCCCTGCCACCGACGACTTCGCCACCTACCACGGCTCCACCGAGCATGTGCTCAGTCTCGTCGAGACCTCCGACGGCAAGATCATCGGCGGCGGTGACAACCTCAGCGTCTACGACGAGCCGACCGACAGCTTCGTGCAGTATCCCTCGCTCGAGATCGGCTTCATCGTCTCAATGGCCGTCAGCCCTGACGACCGGCTCTACGTGGCCAGCAACTCCTCCATCTATTCCTACGACGCGTCGTTGACGAAGATTACCCGCCTGGATCCGTCTATCTATGAAGCCTTCACCACCGGCATCGACGGCATCATGCCCATGACCTTCGACCATGCCGGCCGCCTCTGGCTGGGTCGCAACGGTCAGGGCGTCATGCGCATCGACCTCGCCAGCGGCCAGTCGGAAGTCTTCATGCCTGGCCAGCTGTCCAACGGCATCGTCCGCTGTATCACGGAGGATGCCGACCACAACATCTGGCTGGGCACCGAGCGGGGCATCACCGTCATCCGCCCCGACGGCCCCATCGACATCATCCGCCAGCGTTTCCAGTCGCCGACACTCCTGAGCGACAACGCCATCTACTGCATCATGAACGACCGCCGCGGCAACCTCTGGGTGGGCAGCTATTTTGGTGGCGTCGACATCCTCCTGAGGGGCAACCGCCAGTTTGTCTGGTCGGAGCCCAGCTATGCTGCCGGCCAGCTTGGCGGCAAGGTGGTGCGCCAGATGGTGGAGACGGCCCCCGGCCACTTCTGGATTGCCACCGAGGATGCGGGCGTCGTGCTCTACGACGAAGCGTCCGGCGTGTTCACACCCTTCGCCTCGCCCCAGGCTGACATGGGCACCAATGTCCATGCCCTCCACTACGACGCCGCGTCGGGCGAGATGTGGATCGGCACGTTCCGCCGCGGTCTCTTCCGCTATCATCTGCCTTCCCGCACCATGCGCAGCTATAAGCTCACCCACGGCCTGCCCTCCGATGCCATCTTCGACTTTGTCCGCGACCGTCAGGGACGCCTGTGGGTGGCCACGACGCAGGGCCTGCGCTGGTATGACCCGGCCACTGACAGTTTCCAGAGCTCGTCCGACGAACAGCTCAACATGGTGTTCGTCTATTGCCTGTCGACCGACGCCCAAGGCCATATCTGGGCCGGCTCGTCGAATGCCGGCCTCTTCTGCATCGACGGACAGACGGGCCGCGTCAGCCACTGGACCCGTCAGGACAGCGCCTTGCCCGACAACTACGTGACCTGCCTGCACACCGACTCGACGGGACGTCTATGGATAGGCACCAACAACAACGGGTTGCTCTACATGGATGCCCCCTATAAGGATATTAAGCCCTTCGACGCCGACGCCCAGTTGAGCAATGCCACCATCTGTGCCCTTAGCGAGGACAACCGCCGGCAGTTGTGGATCACCACTGGCCGCGGCCTCTACCGCTACGACCTGCGGCAGCATGCGCTGAAGCGCTTCACCACGCAGGACGGGCTGCCCACCAACCAGTTCAACTTCTCCTCAGCCCTGCTCACCACCGACGGACACATGCTCTTTGGCACCGTCGACGGACTGGTGACGCTCGGCCTGCAGCCATCAGCTGACAGCCGTGAGGCCGACGACCTGCGCCCGCTCACCGTCCACCTCGCAGCCCTCAGCCTCGGTGGGCAGATCGTCACGGCCAAGAGCGTCGACACGCCTCTCCGCCAGGCTCTCGACGATGCCGACACCATCCGCCTGAGCCACGACCAGGCCCGCTCGTTCACCATCAAGTATGGCGTCATAGAGCCCGGGCAGAACAGCTCCGTCGAGTATCAGCAGTGGTTCGAGGGCATCGACCGCGACTGGCACAGCGTCGGCAGCGAGCGCCGCTTCAATGGCTACAACCTGCGCCCCGGCACCTATCGGCTCCACCTGCGGGCCAACACCACGAACGGCGGGTGGGACGAGATGCCCGAGCGCACGCTCGTCATCATCGTCCGGCCGCCCTTCTACCTCTCCTCGTGGGCCTTCCTCTTCTATGCCCTCCTGGCCGCCGCCTTGGTCTACGTGGCATGGCGCGTCGTCAACGGCCGCATGCGGTCGCGCAACGAGGTGCAGCTGGCCCGCATGGAGAAGTCCAAGATCGAGGAGGTCGACCGCGCCAAGTTCGACTTCTTCACCACCGTCAGCCATGAGCTCAAGACGCCGCTGTCGCTCATCGTCGCCCCCCTGCGCAGCATCGCCCGTCAGGAGCTGAGCGAGGAGAACCGCGCCCACCTGGCCATGGCCGTCAAGAACACCCGCAAGATGGAGTCGCTCATCAATGAACTCGTCACGTTCAATAAGATCGAGACCGACCAGTTCCCCTTCTATGTACAGAAGGGCAACCCCCTGGAGTTCATCGCCCGCAGCGTACAGAGTTTCACCGAGGCCGCCCGCAGCCGCGGCCTGCAGCTCAGCGTGACGACCGAGGACAACGGCGAGGACGTCTGGTTCTCGCCCGACTACGTGGAGCGCATCCTGAGCAACCTGCTCTCCAACGCCCTCAAGTTCACCCCCGAGGGCGGCGCCGTCAGCGTCCGGGCCAGCATCGTCGAGCAGCAGGGACTGACCTGCCTGCAGTTCTCCGTGGCCGACACGGGCATCGGCATTGCCGAGGAGGAACTGCAGAACATCTTCAACCGCTACTATCAGACCAAGCGGGGCCACAACGTCAACAACAGCGGCTGGGGCATCGGACTGTCGCTCGTCAAGCGCCTCGTCGATGTGCACCATGGCACCATCGATGTCAGCAGCCAGCTGGGCCAGGGCTCCACCTTCACCTGTCGCCTCTGTGCCGACGCCAAGGCCTTCGATGCCAAGAGCCTCATCACCGATGATAAGGTCATCGTCCCGCTCAGCCAGTATGAGTTCCGCACGACCACCATCCCTGACGACCAGACGACCAATACCCCGGCCGACCAGACGGCCAATCCCCCGACCGACCAGACCCTCCTCATCGTCGAGGACAACACCGACCTGCTCGACTTCCTCTGCCAATACTTTGCAAAGGACTACCGGGTGCTACGGGCCGGCAACGGCCGCGAGGCCCTCGACGTCGTCAGCCAGCAGCCGGTCGACATGGTCGTCAGCGACGTGATGATGCCCGAGATGGACGGCGTCGAGCTCTGCCAGAAGCTGAAGTCGACGGTCGAGACCTCCCACATCCCCGTCATCCTGCTCACGGCCAAGAGCGACACGGCCGACGTCGTGGCGGGCTATAAGAGCGGTGCCGAGGCCTACGTCACCAAGCCCTTCGAACCCGAGGTGCTCTCCCTGCAGATCAAGAACATCCTCCAGTTGCAGAAGACCCGCCAGACCGAGGTGCAGGAGGCCACCGGCGAGGCCGACCTCGAGGCCACGTCGCTCAACGAGCTCGACAAGCAGTTCATCCGTCAGATCAGCGACCTCGTCGACCGCAACATCGACAACAGCGACTTCTCTGTCGCCGACATCACCCGCGAGCTGCTCGTCAGCCGGTCGCTGCTCCACACGAAGATGAAGTCGCTCGTGGGCCTCTCCATGGGCGACTATATCCGCAAGAAGCGCCTCGACCGCGCCTGCCAGATGCTCCGTCAGGGCTCTTCCGTCAGCGAGACGGCCTACGCCACGGGCTTCTCCGACCCCAACTATTTCTCGAAGACGTTCAAGAAGCACGTCGGCGTCAGCCCGTCGGAGTTTAAATGACACATTGGGGGGGAAAATGTGTGGCAATAGATTAAAGTTACAGACCCCACCCCCGACCCCTCCCCTTGAAGGGAGGGGAATAGCTACCGCACTGCCCGCCGCGGATGACGGCGCAGCCGCTCCCCTCCCTTCAAGGGGAGGGGTTGGGGGTGGGGTCTGTAATATCAGTAATATAAAAAAGAAATAACTTAAAGTCCAGACAAGATGAAGCGACTGATCCTTCTCCTGGCCCTGGCCACCGGCATGACGGCCTCAGCGCAGGACTATCCGACCTACACCAACCCCGTGCTGCGCGGCGTGGCCGATGCCGGCGTCATCAAGTATGCCGGCAAGTATTATCTCGGCGGCGTGGCCACGATGGGCGACTTCTTCGTCAGCACCGACCTCGTCAACTGGGACCGGCGCATCCACGTCTACGACTTCGACACCGACTACAACCGCGGCACCGGCGCGCAGAACAATCAGGTGCACTCCGACGACATCACCTACGTCGACGGCCTCTTCCATCTCTTCTATTCGGCCAACTATTGGGGGCGCGACCGCCATATCGTCCACACCATCCATGCCACCTCGCCCACCATCGAGGGCCCCTTCCGTGAGGACCGCGACGACCAGTGGTTCGAAAATCGCATCGACCCGCAGGTGTTCCGCGACGAGGACGGCAGCCTCTATCTCTATATGGTGAAGTTCACCGACGGCAACACCATCTGGGCCCGCCCCATGAACGCCGACTTCACGTTCAGTGGCGACGCCGTGCAGCAGTTCTCCTCGCAGCCCGGCACGTGGGAGACGATGGACAACCGCGTGGCCGAGGGCCCCTTTGTCATCAAGTATCATGGGCATTATTACATGATGTACAACGCCAACCACACCGCCGCCGAATACGGCAACTACCGGCTTGGCGTCAGCGAAGCCACCTCGCCTCTTGGCTTCAATCCCGGCAACAAGTATTCGCATCCCGTCGTCAGCCCGCAGACCGACCTGCTCGACGACAATTACACCGACCTCATCCGCTATGGTGCCGAGGGCTACAACGCCGTCGACCTCGCGAGCGACACCATCACGTTCACCGTCGCCCGCCCCGTCCCCGGCTGCCTGTTGCTGAAGCTGGCCCAGCGGGGCGGCGTCAAGGTGTGGCTCAACGGCCATCAGGTCGCCACCGACGCGCGGGCCGACTACAAGATCATGACCATCGACGGCAGCTGGCTCCGCCAGGGCGACAACCGGTTCGTCGTCGACCGGCCCCACGCGTCACGCCTCGTCGCCCTCGCCCTCTACGACATGCGAGGCGAGCAGCCCCTGGCCGACGGCTCCCTGCTGCTCACCCCCGGCCAGCCCAACATCGTGCGCGGCCCGAACGGATGGGAGTGGTGGCTCGTCTACATGGCCAACGAGGGGTTCCGTCGCGACCAGTACGTCGACCGCATCCACTTCCTGGGCAGCCGCCTCACCGTCGACGCCATCAGCGGCCACAACACCGGCGGCTTCCATGCCGCACCCGCCCGGCCGCAGTACAGCGGCACGTCGCTCGACGCCGTGCCCTTCTCCGACAGCTATCTCCTCGAGGTCACCGCCCGTCCCCGTAGCGGCGGGCCGGCCGAGGTGTGGCGCATGGAGAAGAACCACCGCCGGCTGACCCTCTGGTGCGACGGCGTGCTCGTCCGTGAGGAGGCTGATGCCGACGTAGCGCCCCGCGACATTATCGCCGCTGCCGCCGGCTACGACCTCGACTACGTCAGCTACAACGACGGATGGGACGAGTATGCCGACCGCTTCAGCGGATGGGGCACGCTCCGGCCCACGGCCGACGGATTGCCGCTGCCCGCCGGCGACCTGCTGAAGGGCCCGGCCGCCATGGACTATGAGTTCAGCGCCTGCTTCGACAATCGGGCCACCACCGACGGCCGCTACGGTGTCTATGCCGCCTATGTCGACGCCCGCAACTACGTGCGCACCACCATCGATGCCCGTCGCCATCTGCTCGTCGTCGAGCAGTGTGTCAAGGGCCGCACCGACGTCACGGAGGTGCCCCTGGCCTACACCGCCGTCCACTATCCCGACATCAAGTACACCGACTCGTTCGAGAAGCAGTATCGCTTCGACACGCCCACTGACGTCACAGAGGTGTGGTATCCCCATCTCGACGCCGACAACGACACCTATGCCCGCGACCTGGGGCTCAGCGCCTCCGCCCGTCGCTCCTATAATGCCGACATGGCCGGCCGCATGACCCTCGAATACCTCGATGCGGCCGACGGCAACCGATGGAAGCCCGTCGACTACCAGACCGTCGACAGCCCCCTGCCCGCATGGCAGCGCGTCGTGTTCCCGGCCGTCACGACCCAGGCCCTGCGCCTCATCAACGTCGACCCGACGGAGCACAGCCGCCTCGTCTATAAGCTCAAGACCACCCGCGACTTCCAGCAGCAGAACCAGCTGCGCGTCGAGAAGCGCGGCCGTCAGCTCCACGTCTTTGTCAACAACCGCTGCCTCGCCACGGTCGACATGCCCAAGGCCGTCCCCGCCCGCATCGGCCTCTACAGCGACCCCGGCGTTCAGGCCGTCCTCCGCAGCGACCTCTATTTTCCGGTCTATTAGGGTGGGGGAGAAGGCTGGGAGTTTAGGAGTATGTTGGGAGTTTAGGAGTATGTCGGGAGTTTAGGAGTTCAGGAGTATAGGAGTTTAGACGATAGAGACCCCACCCCCAACCCCTCCCCTTGAGGGGAGGGGAGAAGCCCCTCAAGACCCCACCCAGCTTCCCCGAAGTTGAGAAGTCGCTACGGCAATGTCCGACGGGAATGACGGCGCAGCCGCTCCCCTCCCTTCAAGGGGAGGGGTTGGGGGTGAGGTCTGTAACTTCAACAATCCCGCGAATTGTCCGCAACATCAAGAATCCCGCGAATTGTCCGCAACATCAACAATCCCGCGAATTGTCCACAACATCAACAATCCCGCGAATTATCTGTAACTATAACGATCCTTACTACAATTAAACCCAATAAACAAAATGAAGAGACATGCTTTTTGCTTTTGTGCAGCGTTGACGGCGGTATCCGTCGCACTGCTCTCGACGGGCTGTGGCGGCAGCGCCGCCAGTCAGCCCAGTGCCCTCGTCGAGGCCCTCGACGCCTCGGCATGGGACGCCTCACAGTGGATCTCAGTGGCTGACGCACCCGTCGTCACGGGGCCCGTCGACGACCATGAGCACGGCCGCTCGGCCGACGGCGCCAGCTGGTTCGTCAGCGACATCGAGAACGAGGGCGACGTCGTCAGCGCCCGCTGGATGACCACGGCGCTGGGCGTCTACGACCTCTACGTCAACGGCCAGCTCATCGGCCGCGAGGTGCTCAAGCCCGGCTTTACCCATCCGGAGAAGACGCGCCGCTCATTCACCTACGACATCACCTCCCAGCTCCGCGCCGACAAGGGCGCCAGCAACCGCCTCGCCGTGCAGGTGACGCCCGGCTGGTGGGCCGACAAGATCGTCACGCCCTGGGGCCACGACGGCATGGTGGGCCGCCGCTGCGCCTTCCGCGGCGTGCTCGAGCTGACCTATGCCGACGGCACCACCCGACAGCTGGGCACCGACACCATCCACTGGCAGGCCGCCGTCGCCGGACCCGTCACCCACGCCGGCATCTTCGACGGCGAGGCCTACGACGCCCGCCTCGCCCTCGCCGACACGATGCTCCGCACGCCCATCGTCAACAGCGAGTTCCAGGGCGAAATCCTGCCCACCGCTGGCGCCGAGGTCTATCATCGCGACGACCTCGCCCTGCAGCCCGTCAGGGCCTACACGTGGACAGCCGTCAGCGACACGGCCGAGGGCCGCTACGGGCGCGTCGTCATCGACCGCGACTATGCTCAGGGCGAGCCCATCACGCTCGACAAGGGACAGACGCTCGTCGTCGACTTCGGCCAGAACTGCGCCGCCGTGCCGGAGTTCACCTTCCGCGCCGACGAGGGCACCGTCCTGACCTGTCTGTCCGGCGAGCTGCTCAACGACAGCCTCGGCGCCCGACAGCGTGGCATGGACGGCCCCGAGGGGTCGGTCCATCGCGACAACCTGCGCGCCGGACGCACCCACATGCGCCTCGACTACACCTTCGCCGCGGCCGACGCCGACGAGCCCTGGGCCACCTACAGACCCCGCACCACCTTCTTCGGCTATCGCTACAT
This sequence comes from uncultured Prevotellaceae bacterium, assembly GCA_902779455.1. Classification (GTDB taxonomy): domain Bacteria; phylum Bacteroidota; class Bacteroidia; order Bacteroidales; family Bacteroidaceae; genus Prevotella. The sequence continues at coordinate 17,392 of CACZBS010000029.1, read as the reverse complement.
CGCCCTGACGGCCACCGGCCGCGTCACGTTCCGCAGCATCCGCTCCATTCCCGTCTCGTCCATCGCCCTGCGCCTGGAGACGGGCCGGCTGACCACCGGCAACGACCTCGTCAACCGCCTCATCCAGAACACCGTCTGGGGCATGCGCTCCAACTACCTCTCCATCCCCACCGACTGCCCGCAGCGCAACGAGCGCCTCGGATGGACGGCCGACACGCAGGTCTTCTCCGAGACAGGCACCTTCTTTGCCGACACCCGCGCCTTCTTCCATAAGTGGATGCGCGACATGCGCGACTCCCAGGGCCCCGAGGGCGGATTCCCCGGCGTGGCGCCCACGGCGCAGTATGGCGGCGAGATGTGCCGTCTGGGCTGGACCGACGCCGGCATCATCGTGCCCTGGACCGTCTGGAAGCAGTTTGCCGACACGGCCATCATCGACGAGTGCTGGCAGTCGATGGACCGCTTCATGCAGCACGTCAACGACGTGCGCTATGACCACCAGGCGCTCATCAGCGAGAACGGCAACTACCAGTGGGCCGACTGGCTCAGCTATGAGCCCCTCGAGAGCTGCGGCGGCGGCGCCTTCCGCGACGGACAGCCCCTGCCCGAGGCCGTCAGCTACTGGAACTACCTCTCGGCCTGCTATTGGCTGACCGATGCGCAGATGATGGCCGACATGGCGCGCGCCACCGGTCGCGACGCCGCCCCCTACGAGCAGATGGCCCGCGAGGCGAAAGCCTACCTGAAGGAGACCTTCCTCAACCCCGACGGCACCTTCCGCACGTCGATCCTCAACACCATGCAGACGCCCGCACTCTTCGCCCTGCGCTGCCAGCTCGTCGAGGGTGAGGCCCGCCAGGACATGATCCAGCGACTGCGCCAGAACATCGAGGACCACGACGGATGCCTGCAGACCGGATTCCTCGGCACCTCCATCCTGATGCAGACCCTCACCGACTGCGGACTCTCCGACGTGGCCTACTCGCTGCTGCTCCAGCGCCGCAACCCCTCGTGGCTCTACAGCGTCGACCAGGGCGCCACTACCGTCTGGGAGCGATGGAACAGCTACATGCAGGACCGCGGCATGGGGCCACAGGGCATGAACTCGTTCAACCACTATGCCTACGGGTGCGTCTGCCAGTGGCTCTGGGAGACGGCAGCTGGCATCAACGCCGACCCCGCCGACCCGGGCTTCCGCCACATCCTCCTGCGCCCCGTGCCCGACCCGCGCCTGGGCCACCTCGAGGCTGAGTATCACTCGCCAGCAGGCCTCATCCGCAGCGCCTGGCGCTACGACGGCGACCGCTGCACCTGGCAGTTCACCGTCCCCGACGGCACCACGGCCACCGTCGTCTTGCCCGACGGCTCCGCCCCGCGCGACTACCAGCCCGGCAGCTACACCCTCGAGCTGAAATAATCGGGTCCACAAAGAAAAGTCCAGTACCGCCTTGTACCTCTGGCGGTGCAGGACTTTTCTAAATTATGATATGACTTCAACTTTCGTCCCCTTCACTACCCCTTCACTTCACTTTTACTCCATTTCACTCCAAACACGTGAAACTTGTATTATATGTATCTGACTCCCCCTCTAATCTTAGGGGGGGAGCAGGATACCACCGCAGGGTAACTGCTCAGTCATGTTTTATTTAAGACAAAAATCTTCAAAAATCTTTCAAAAATAGCTGCGTGAATATCTATTATACACTTCAATGCTCATAATGACTGAGCAGTTACAACGCAGGTGCAGATGAGCGCAGTGACACCAGCGGAGGCGGGCGGCATGCACGCTATCCAGCTCCCCCTCTAATCTTAGGGGGGCAGGATACCACCGCAGGGTAACTGCTCAGTCATGTTTTATTTAAGACAAAAATCTTCAAAAATCTTTCAATAATAGCTGCGTGAATATCTATTATACACTTCAATGCTCATAATGACTGAGCAGTTACAACGCAGGAGCAGATGAGCGCAGTGACACCAGCGGAGGCGGGCGGCATGCACACTAACTAACTCCCCCTCTAAGATTAGAGGGGGGCAGGGGGGCGTTGAAATCTCGGGCATTTATCACCATACTGATTTTTTCTCGTTTCTAAAACTGACGTCACGCCGTGGTTTCATGCCGTCACGTCATGACCGCATGCCGTCACGACGTGACGGCACTTTCCTCCAACGCCTCTTTTGCCTTCTGCGATGATATTTGCATGAAAAAACTTTTCCTTTTCTTTGCCCATAACGAAAATAAGTTGTAACTTTGCACCCGAATCCGTGGGAAGGACCCGCGGACGTGCTCAAATCCAGACCGAATCGCAACCTCGACATGGATCGAAGGGCAATACAAAACATTTGTGGCACACGCTGAATAAGCGTGGGCCGCCTATATGTTTTGTAAGGTTGTTGCGAACCTGGTCTGGATATAGGGCGGTTCGCGCTTTCTTTCTTTTTAATATAAAGTTCTTGCCCCGGCAAGCGACCGCAAGGCCGAGTGAGTACGGACATTCACCACCCCCCAAAAAAATGTCAGTAACTATTGTTAAACTAACTTTATATTATTATGGTAAAAAAACTACTTTCTAATTTTGCGCTCCTGCTCGCTATGATGGTCGCAGGGGCAGGGTCGGCATGGGCCGACACAACCTACAAGCTTGAAAAAGTTACTCAAGTTTCGGCTGGCAAGTTGTATGTGTTTGAACAGGATGGCTATGTGATGAACAATACCCTTGCTAATAGCGCACTGCAAACAACAAACACTTACAATACGAAGGGCTTGACTGGAGGCGAGACTTATGTGTGGACATTGGAAGCCTCAAATTCAAACTTCAAGATGGTGAATGTCTACAATAAAGCAAATGATCAGTCAAACCTACTTGCAAATCCAAGTAGTACGACTATTTCGTTCAATGGGACTGGTTCTGATTGGGCTTTTAATTTTCAAAGTGATGGTACAGTTCTAATTCAGAATACGAAAAATAGCAACCGTTTTTTAGGATTTGCTTCTGCCTCAAATAGATCATATAAGGCATATGCAACAAACAATCTGACATCCTATCCTCATGCCATTAATGTTTACCAGCTTGTAGAGGAGGGACCGGCAGACGAGCGTCAGGAAGCTACGCTTAATTTCAGTAGTGAAGAGGTGAGGATCGCTCTTAATGCCGCAGAGGGTGATTACGAATTGCCCACTCTGAATAATCCTGCTAATTTATCAGTTACCTATTCTTCGTCAAATGATGATATTATCACAGAAGTCGGTGGTGCGTTCATCGTTGCTACTGAGGCTGTTGGCGAGGCAACCATGACGGCAACCTTTGCAGGCAATGATACTTACAAACCTGCAACTGCAGAGTTTAAGGTGGTTATCTATGATCCCAATGTTAAGGGAACGATGAATAATCCTTTCACCGTGGCTGAGGCCATTGAGGCTATCAACACTAGTTATGATGCCAATACGACCTACTTCGTGAAAGGTATCATCTCTCAGATTGACAGCTATAATGATAAATATGGTTCAATAACTTATTGGATTTCGGACGACGGCACCACAACGAACCAGTTTGAGTGCTACGGTGGCTTGAATATCGGCGGTGCAGAGTTCGAGAGCGTTGATGACCTTTCTACTGGTGATCAGGTGGTTGTGAAAGGCAAATTGAAGAAGTATGGTAATATTTACGAGTTCGATAAGAATAATGAGATTGTCTCTCGAATTGCCGACCAGCGCATCGACATCGCTACCATCAATAGCATCAGCATTGAAACCGTAGCTCCTGGCGAATCGGGTACTATCACCTACGACATCGACTTTGCAGAAGGCACAGCAGAAAGCGACTATAATGTGACGCTGACTAGCAATAATACGACCCTCCTTCAGCTTACTGGTTTTAACTATGTCGCTGGCAACGAGGAAGGCGAAGTTACCATCACAGTCAACGTTGAGCCCACCAACGGCGCTATCTATAAAGCCGTCAGAAAGACCTTTACTGTCACCATTTATGACGCAAACAAGAAGGGCTCTGAGAACAACCCGTACACTGTGGCTGAGGTGATTGCTAAGGCTCCCCAATCCACAACAGTTATTGAAGCAGATGTTTTCGTGAAGGGCTATATTATTGGTTCATGTAATACATCTTCTGGTGATCTGCTGGAGGATGACGTTGATACCAATATGGCTATTGCTGATTCGCCTACAGATACTGAAAATTATATTACTGTTGCCCTGCCCAGTGGAACTGTGAGAGATAACTTCAATGTTGTGTCCAAACCTTATAATGTCGGTGTTGCGCAGGTTCTTATGAAGGGCGACATCGCAAAGTACTGCGGACGTACTGGTATTAAGAATACTGAGGCAGTTTCCAAGAAGGTCGCCGAGCAGGTGAGCATCACCTCTGCCGGCATGGCCACTTACTATACTGACTGCGCTCTTGATTTCACGGATTTCACGGATATGTATGCCTATACGGCCACGGTGTCGGGCAACACGATCACGTTTAGCCGCGTGATGCAGGTGCCTACTAATACGGGTGTGCTGCTGCGCAATCCTGCTGGTGTTGCTGCCAGCAACGTGGTGCCTGTGGCTACGGGCACGGTGGATCCTGTCGAGGGCAATAAGTTCGTCGGCACTCTGACGGACATCACAGTCAGCACTGCAGGCTGCTATATCCTGAACAATGGCTCGGAGGGCCTTGGTTTCTATAAGGTGAAGTCGACGGGCAGCAAGGTGGCTGCTCACCGCGCTTACCTGAAGACCGGCGACGGCGTGCGCTCGTTCATCGGCTTCAGCGAGGGCGATGCCAACGGCATTGAGAGCGTCGGCGCTGAGGCAGGGCAGTCGATGGAGGTCTACAACCTGCAGGGTGTGCGCGTGGCTCAGCCTACGAAGGGTCTCTACATTATGAACGGAAAGAAAGTTATTTTCAAATAATTAATCTAATAGGAGAACAACGACAATGAAAAAGACATATATGACACCCGAACTCACGAAGTTCGACATTGAGATACAGCAGCTGATGGCCGGTTCAGACAACTTCTCGTTCAGCGAGGGCGGCGAGAGCGGCGAAGGCAAACTCATCGACAGCGAGGCCGAGGGCGATGCCATGTCGCGCCGCGGCGGCTTCTGGGACGAAGACTAATCAGCTTTGCTGACAGAAAGGAAAAACTGGCCACTGTGTGCCGCCCGTGAGGGTCGCCGCCAGGTATTTTGTACATTTAAAATTTTTGTATTTTTGCCTATGGCCGCTGTCCGTGAGGATGGCGGCCGTTTTTTAGATAATAGATAAAAGATAATAGATAATAGATAGGCTGCGCCTTCAAACCAGATAATAGATAATAGATAGGCTGCGCATTCAAACTTCAACCTTTAACCTTCAAACTTCAACCTCGGCGAAGCCGACCCATCAACCTTCAACCTTCAAACTTCAACCTTCAAAACCTTCAGACTTCTTCGAGGGCGTAGTACTGGTAGTCGCGGATGACGCGCTCAAGGAATTGGGCGGGCGAGGGCTCCTGAGGGTCGACGGCGAGGCGGCGGCTGACCTTGTCGGCCAGGGCCTGCAGACGCTGGGGCTGGTCGGCGGTGGGGGTGGTGAGGGTGCGGCGGATGACCTCGATCTGCTCGAGCGACAGGTCGGCGGCGGAGGAATAGCGCGGCGTGTAGCCCTGGGACAGGTAGTCGAACTCGTCGAGGGAGACCTGCAGGCGGCGATAGTCCTGGAGCTTGATGACGACGGTGCCGGCGGCCAGGTCGCCCAGCCGCTGTGTGCGGGGGCTGAAGATGGCGACGAGGACGCCGAGGAACGAGAGCGTGGGTCCGTCGACGATCCAGAGGAGCCATCGCAAGAGGATGCTGCCCATGGTGGGCTGTGAGCCGTCGAGGCTGACGACGCGGATGTGGAGCAGCATCTTGCCGATGGTCTGTCCGCGGTTGAGGAGCTCCATGAGCAGGGTGTAGAAGAGTGGGGGAAAGACGAGCAGAATGAGCGAGGGCCAGAGGCTGTCGAGGCGTGCCAGGGTGATGAACCGCCACATGAAGATGGTGTAGGCCAAGAGGACGAGCCAGTCGACCATCTGCGCCAGCATGCGGTCGCCGATGCTGGCCACGGGCTGGTGTATGCGCACGTATTGAGCCGTCAAAATGCCTGTTTCTGCCATGTCGCTGTGTAGTTTTCTTTGAATTTCGTTGCAAAATTAAGAATTATTTCTTACTTTTGCCCCATATTTGCAGAAAACTTTCAAGAGAGAGGCATGAAAGAGGTGCAGTTCATACGGCGTAACATCGAGAAGTGGCGCTCCTACGAGGGCGTCGCCGAGGCTGCACGCACGTTGCCGGCCGACGTCGTGGCCGACGCGTACATCGACCTGACGAGCGACCTGAGCTTCGCGCAGACCCACTATCCGCAGTCGCGCATCACGCTCTACCTGAACAACCTGGCGTCGGCGCTCCACAACGAGATCTATCGCAACAAGCGCGAGCGCTGGAGCCGCCTGGTGACGATGTGGACGCAGGAGGTGCCGCTGACGATGTGGCAGTCGCGCCGCTTCCTGGCGTGGTCGGCCTTGGTGTTTGCCGTGAGCGTCGTCGTGGGCATGGTCTCGCAATGGCTCGACGCCGACTTCTGCCGCCTCATCTTGGGCAACAGCTACGTCGAGATGACGCTCGACAACATCGCGCGGGGCGAGCCGATGGGCGTCTACGGCTCGCAGCCGGCCGACGCGATGTTCGCCGGCATCACGATGAACAACGTCTACGTCTCGTTCCTCGTCTTCGCCGCGGGACTGCTGACGCCGCTGGGCACGGGCTACTTGCTCATGCAGAACGGCATCATGCTGGGCTCGTTCCAGACCTTCTTCCTGCAGCAGGGACTGTTGGGCGAGTCGATGCTGGCCGTATGGCTGCACGGCACGCTCGAGATCTCGGCCATCATCGTGGCCGGCGCCGCGGGCATGGCGCTGGGCTCGGGCCTGCTCTTCCCCGGCACCTATTCGCGCGCCTACGCCCTGCGCCGCGGGGCCCGTCAGGGGCTGAAGATCGTCGTCGGCACGGTGCCCATCTTCTGCGTGGCGGGCTTCATCGAGAGCTTCATGACGCGCCACACGGAGTGGCCCGACGCGCTGAGGCTCATGGTCATCGGCCTGTCGCTGGCGTTTGTCATTGGCTATTACATTGTTTTACCCTATAAGAGACATCATGGAATACGTGAGACCTAAAGTGGAACTGTACCGCACGCGTACGTTCAGTGAGAAAATCTCGGACACCTTCGCCTTCATCAAGGACACGTGGCGCCCGATGATGAAGTATTTTGTCTATCTGATGCTGCCCGTCAGCATCGTGCTGGCCTTCTTCATGAACAACTTCTTCAGTGGCTACATGGGGGTGATGACCGAGGTGGCTGCCGGCGGCAATGACTTCGACATGTCTGCCATCGCCCGCATTGCGGGCACGACCGTCGGACTGACCGTCTGCTCCATCGTCGCCGGCGTCGTGCTGTCGGGGCTCGTCTATGCACTGATGCGACTCTACTTCCGGCGCCCGGCCGACGACCGCCTGCAGACCCTGACGACGGCCGAGCTGAAGCCCGAACTGAAGCGCTGCATGGTGCGCACGCTGAAGCTGATGGGGGCCGCCATCCTCATCGGCCTGTGCATCGGCGCGCTGGCAGCCCTGCTGCTGGTGCTGATGTTCTCGATCAGTCCCGTCGTCGGTGCCGTCGTGACCGTCCTCTTCTACATCGCGCTCATCGCCCTCGTGCTGCCCTTCACGCTGTCGATACCCATCTACATGATGGAGGACGAGATCGGCATCGTCGAGGCGCTGCAGAAGTCGTGGCGCCTGGGCTTCGCCACGTGGGGCGGCATCTTCGCCGTTGACTTCGTGCTGGGGCTCATCGGCTCGCTGCTGCAGACGCTGACCTTCCTGCCCTGGTATCTGCTCGTCGTCTTCGGCATGGTGTTCACCCTCCAGGGCGAGGGCGGCGGCTTCATGGGCTCGCCGGGCTATGCCTTCCTGCAGTATCTGTCGTGTGTGTGGATGTGTCTGGGCTATCTGCTCTACAGCGTCCTCCTCATGGTCGGCCAGACTATCCAGTATGGTCACGCCAGCGACAAGATCGACGGGGTGGGGGTGGCCGCCGGGATCGACCGGTTTGAGGAGCTCGACACGATTTAGTTCATCGTACATTGTACATTGTTCATTGTTCATTGCCCATGGTGGATTCGCTTCAGATTGACTCGGCACTGGTGGCGACGTGGCAGGCTGACAGCCGCTACGACTATGACCGCGAGATATTCGAAGGGCGACAGAGCCTGATGGAATATCTGGGCGAGGTCATCAGCCGATGGCTCAACGACATGCTGGGCACGGCCATCGACAGCCAGGCCGTCTACTACGCTCTGCTGGTCATCGGCGGCCTGGCCGTCGGCGTGCTGGCATGGCTCGTCTGGTGGCGGCGTGCCGGTCTGTTTATGCGCAGCGAGAAGGCGGCGACGACGGACTATACCATAGCCGAGGACACCATCTATGGCATCGACTTCGACGCTGAGCTCGTCGCAGCCGAAGCCCGCGGCGACTACCGTCAGGCGGTCCGGCTCGTCTATCTGCAGACGCTGCGGCGCCTGAGTGACAGCGGACAGATCGACTGGCAACCCTCGAAGACGCCGCGGCAATATGAACGCGAGGTGGGGCAGGGGGCCTTCAGCGAGCTGTCGCACCAGTTCGTCCGCGTCCGCTATGGCAACTTTGAGGCAACGGCGTCCACCTTTGCCGAGATGCGGCGCCTGCAGGCCGCGGTCGTCGTCGGGAAAGGAGGTGAGGCGTGAACCGTAAGTTCATCCTGCTCATCCTGGGACTGCTGGCGCTCGTCTACATCGCACAGTGGCGCATGCCGCGCCACTTCAACTGGACGCCCACCTATGCCCACGGCGACGACCAGCCCTTCGGCTGCCTCGTCTTCGACAGCATCCTGGCCAGTGCCATGCCCCATGGCTACAGCGTCACCCGCCAGTCGCTGTGGCAGCTGCAGCGCGACTCCGCCTTCATGGCCTCGCCCCACGGGCTGCTCATCCATACGGAACAGGGGTTCGACGAGGCGTCGGTCCGGCAACTCCGTGAACTCACCGAGGCCGGCCATGTGGTGATGATCGTCGGCTGCCCCTGGATGGACGGCCTGGACGACTCGCTCGGCATCGCGATGATGTGGAACAGCCACTTCTCCATACAGCGCTACCTGACGTCCGACGATGAGGCTGCGACGATCACCTGGCGCCCCGACGGCCATGAGACGGTCCTGCCTGCCAGCATGATCGAGCGCATCATCCACGTCGACGACTCGGTCAGCCATGAGGTGCTGGCCACCGTCGACAGCCTGGGCTGCGTCGCCCTGTCGTTCCCCATGGGTCGGGGGCAGCTCATCGTGGCCTCCACGCCCCTGCTCATGACCAACTACGGCATGCTGCACGACGGCATCCGAGGCTATATCTGCCGGCTGATGGGACGGATGAGCAGCATGCCCGTCGTGCGCACCGAGGCCTATATGAAGGGGATCGCCCAGGCGGAGCAGTCGCCCTTCTACGTCCTGCTGCAGCGGCCGCCGCTGCGCTGGGCGCTCTATCTGGCGGTGCTCACCGTCCTCTGTCTGATGATCTTCACGGCCCGTCGGCGCCAGCGCGTCATCCCCGTCGTGGCGCCGCCGAAGAATGCCAACCTCGAGCTGGTCAGGCTTGTCGGCACGCTGGCCTGGCAGCAGGGCGACCATCGCGGACTGGTGGAGCGCAAGCTGCAATATGCGGCGGAGGTGGTGCGCCGACTGACGGGCGTCGACCTGCTCACGGCCGATGCCGACGGGCTGCATCAGCTGGCCCGCCTCTCAGGGCTGACCTACGACGAGCTGCGCCTGCGCATCGCGAATGCCCGTGAGGCCACGACGGGCCATCACGTCGTGACCCCCGAGGAGATGCGCGCCCATCTCGACAACCTGAACGACATCATCCGGAATCTCGGAATCCCGGAATGACTTTTCCCGAAATCCCGGAATAACGAAACGTCGTTATAACGAGATTTCGAAATAACGGAATAACGAAATATCGAAATCTCGAAATAACGAAATCTCGAAATAACGAAAAATAAAAAAGAATAAAAAATGGAAGAAAGAATCAACCTGACCGCCTTTGCCGAGAAGATTGAGACCTTGCGGAAGGCCATCGCCGAGGTCGTCGTCGGACAGTCGGAGACCGTCGACCTGCTGCTGACGGCCATCCTGGCCGGCGGCCACGTGCTCATCGAGGGCGTGCCAGGCGTGGCCAAGACGCTGACGGCCCGCCTCGTGGCCCGACTGATCGACGCCCGCTTCAGCCGCGTGCAGTTCACCCCCGACCTGATGCCCAGCGACGTCCTGGGCACCAACGTGTTCAACATGCAGACCTCGGCGTTCGACTTCCACCGCGGACCCGTCTTTGCCGACATCGTCCTCGTCGACGAGATCAACCGCGCCCCGGCCAAGACGCAGGCCGCACTCTTCGAGGTCATGGAGGAACGCCAGGTGACGCTTGACGGCGTGACCCATCCGATGGGACCGCTCTACACCATCCTGGCCACGCAGAACCCCGTGGAGCAGGAGGGCACGTATAAACTGCCGGAGGCCCAGACCGACCGCTTCATGATGAAGCTGACGATGGGCTACCCCACGGTCGACGAGGAGGTGGAGATCCTGCGCCGGCATCATGAGAACCGTCGGCTGACGACGCTCGACGACGTCAGTCCCGTCATCGCCAAGGACGAGCTGCTCGACATGCGCAGCCTGCTCGACGAGGTCTTCGTCGACCCCGTCCTGCTGCGCTACATCGCCGACATCATCGTCCAGACCCGACAGTCGAAGGCCGTCTTCCTCGGGGCCTCGCCCCGCGCCTCCGTGGCTTTGCTGCAGGCGTCGAAGGCCTATGCCCTGCTGCAGGGTCGCGACTTCGTCACACCCGACGACGTGCGCCTCGTGGCCCCCAGCGTGCTGCAGCACCGACTGGTGCTCACGGCTGAGGCGGAGATGGAGGGCATCACGCCGCTGAAGGCCGTCCAGCGTCTCATCGAGAAGGTGGAAGTGCCGAAGTAGATATAAAGATAATAGATAAAAGATAATAGATAAGAGAGATATAGGGCGGTGTTTATTGCGAAGCGCTTTTATTGGCTGATGCTCGTGGTCATCCTCGTGATGGCGGCCGGAGCCGTCGTGCCGGTGCTGTTTGGCATCGGCAAGGTGCTGCTGGCGCTGCTCATGCTGGCCCTCATGGCCGACGTGGCGCTGCTATGGAGCCGCAAGCAGGGCGTCAGGGGCTGGCGCACCCTGTCCGACCGCTTCTCCAACGGCGATGCCAACCCCGTCAGCATCCGGCTCGAGAGCGACTATCCCTTTGCCGTCGCGACGGAGACGATCGACGAGATCCCCGTCGTCTTCCAGCGGCGCGACGTCCTGTTCCGAGCCCACCTCCGCCCCCGGGGCGAGGCCACCATCCGCTATGAGCTGACGCCCACGCAGCGCGGCGTCTACGGCTTTGGCCGCGTGCGCGTCTTCGTCCGCACCCGCCTCGGCCTCGCCGAGCGGCGCTTCACGCTCTGCGAGCCCGTCGACGTGAAGGTCTATCCGAGCTATATGATGCTGCGGCAGTATGAGCTGCTGGCCATGAGCAACAACATCACCGAGATGGGCATCAAGCGCATCCGCCGTATCGGCCACAACACCGACTTCGAGCAGATCAAAGGCTACGTCGACGGCGACGACTACCGCACCATCAACTGGCGCGCCACGGCCCGCCGCCACGAGCTCATGGTCAACGTCTATCAGGAGGAGCGCTCGCAGCAGGTCTACTGCGTCGTCGACAAGGGGCGCATGATGCAGCAGACCTTTGGCGGCATGACGCTGCTCGACTATGCCGTCAATGCCTCCCTCGTCCTGTCGTTTGTCGCCATCAACCGCCAGGACCGGGCCGGACTCGTCACCTTCAGCTCCGCCTTCGACACCTTCGTCAGCGCCTCGCGACAGCCCGGCCACATGCAGACCCTCCTCGAAGCCCTCTATGCCGAGCACACCCGCTTCGAGGAGACCGACTATTCCGCCCTGCTCGCCGGACTGGCCCGCCACGTCAGCCGCCGCTCGCTGCTCATCCTCTTCACATCCTTCACCTCGATGACGGCCCTCCACCGCCAGCTCGGCTATCTCCGCCAGCTGGCCCGCCGCCACCGCTTGCTCGTCGTCTTCTTCGAGGACCAGGAGCTGCGCCGTTATGTCCGCACCCCGTCGAAGACCACCGAGGAGTGCTATCAGCACAGCGTCGGCGAGCGATTCCTCTACGAGCAGCGCCTCGTCGTCCAGACTCTCCGCCAGTACGGCATCCAGGCCCTGCTCTGCACTCCGCAGCAGCTCTCCGTCAGCGTCGTCAACAAATACCTCGAGATGCGCCGCTGACGTGAGCGCTCAAAACCGCAAAACGGTGCTTTTTGAAAGTAATATACCCCTATATTACCTCCGAGAAGCGCCGTTTTGCGGTTTTTATGTCTTGTTCCCGGCGATTCGTTTTGCCGCTTTGCGGTCTAACAAAAACAAATCAAAACCAATCAAACAAAGTAAAACATTTTATCTTTCGGAAGTCATAGGGAACCACGAATTTCACGAATTTCACGAATTAGAATACATGAAGAAAGGATAATTCGAGTAATTCGAGTAATTCGTGGTTCTAAAATGCATCCGAAACTACAGTAAAACATTTTTATAAAGCCTGTCTTGATTCGTTTTATTGGTTTTGATTCGTTTTTTGTAAGACGCGAAGCGCTCAACCCATTCGGGGGTGAATAATTCCCTGTGTGGCGGCATCGGAATGAGGGAATGCAGGCGGAAAGTAAAAAATGGACGTAAATATTTGGCTGTTTGGAAAATAAGTTGTACCTTTGCACCCGCAAAATCGTGCGCGTAGGCGTGCGATGCACATTTATGTCTAACAATTAAATATTAAAATCAAGAAAAAGTATGATTATCGTACCCGTAAAAGAAGGCGAGAACATCGAGAAGGCCCTCAAGAAGTTTAAGAGAAAGTTTGAGAAGACTGGTGTCGTGAAAGAACTGCGTCGTCGTCAGCAATTCGACAAACCCTCTGTGCTGAAGCGCCTGAAGATGGAGCACGCCGTTTACGTGCAGCAGCTCCGTACAGCCGAGGACCAGTAAAAAAGTCGTCGGAAAATTTGGTAGTTTCATAAAATTTCCGTAAATTCGTAGCCAAATTCCGTGATAGACCTTTTCCTGAGCTATCTGCGCTTTGAACGGAACCGCAGCATGCTGACCGTCAAGCGCTACGAACAGAGCCTTCGCGACTTCGAGGACTACTTCAAGGCTCAGGATGAGACGCTCGACTGGGCATCGGTGGATGCCGACCTCATCAGAGGGTGGATGGAGCATCTCATGGAGAAGGGAAACATCGCCTCGACCGTCAACACGGGCCTCTCGGCCCTCAGGTCGTTCTACAGGTTTGCCCTGTCGCGACGGCTGGTCGAGCGCGATCCTGCCCACCACATCACGGGACCGAAGAAGCGCAAGCCACTGCCGCAATTCCTCAAGGAGAGCGAGGTGGACCGCCTGCTGGACAAGGAGGATTGGAGTGATGATTATAAAGATGTACGCGCACGTACCATTGTATTATTACTCTATGAGACCGGAATCCGGCGCGCAGAGCTGACGGGGCTGAATGATGCTGACATCGACATGGCTGCCAGGCAACTGAAGGTGACCGGCAAGCGCAACAAACAGCGCATCATTCCCTTCGGCGAAGAGCTGGCCGACGCACTCGGACACTACATCGAGGTGCGCGACAGCCAGATGGTGCGCAACGACGCTGACGCACTCTTCCTCAACATGAGAGGGAGGCGCATGACGGGACAGCAAGTCTACGTCGAGGTGAAGCGTCAGCTCACAAAGGTGTCGACCCTGAAGAAACGGTCGCCCCACGTCCTGCGCCACACCTTCGCCACGGCACTGCTCAACCATGATGCCGGACTTGAAAGCGTCCGCCAGCTGTTGGGGCATGAGAGCCTCGAGACAACCGAGATCTACACCCACACCACGTTTGAGCAGCTCCGACGAGTTTACAAAGATGCCCATCCAAGGGGCAAGTGATACACTTTATAGTTTAACTTTTAAAAAATAGGAGGTAACTATGGAAATTAAGATTCAGTCGATCCATTTCGACGCTACCGAGAAGTTAGAGGCGTTCATCGAGAAGAAGGTCGCCAAGTTAGAAAAGTCGTACGAAGATATTCAGAAAGTAGAGGTGCAATTGAAAGTTGTGAAACCTGCTACGGCTCAAAATAAGGAAACGAGCGTCACCGTGACGGTGCCTGGGAGCACATTCCACGTAGAGAAAGTGAACGACACATTTGAGGAGGGAATTGACCTCTGTGTCGACTCTTTGAAGGTCCAACTGCAGAAAAATAAAGAAAAATCGAGGAATTACTAAAAAAAACGCTGAAAAATTTTGGTAGTTCAAAAAAAAGTCGTAACTTTGCAGCCGTTTTCCAACAGGTCGTAAATCTGAAACGAGAGCGGCTGCTTCAAAAAGCCTCTTTAGCTCAGTTGGCCAGAGCACGTGATTTGTAATCTCGGGGTCGTTGGTTCGAATCCGACAAGAGGCTCAGGAAAGCGGAGGATGCGCGAGAGCATCGTCCGGTTGGAAAAAGGCAAGAAGCAAACATGCTGACAGCCGGCAAAAATATTGGGAGGTTTCCAGAGCGGCCAAATGGGGCAGACTGTAAATCTGTTGTCTTTCGACTTCGGTGGTTCGAATCCATCACCTCCCACTCTCACGAGAAGTTGTTTTTGCGGAAATAGCTCAGTTGATAGAGCACTAGCCTTCCAAGCTGGGGGTCGCGGGTTTGAGCCCCGTTTTCCGCTCTATAAACGAACAATGCTGTAATAGCTCAGTGGTAGAGCACTTCCTTGGTAAGGAAGAGGTCCTGAGTTCAACTCTCAGTTACAGCTCTCTGAGATGACAGGAGGAGCAAAAACAATAAGTATATTCATAAAATTTATAAAACAACAAAACAATGGCAAAAGAAACCTTTGTGCGCACCAAACCGCACGTAAACATCGGTACTATCGGGGTACTATCGGTCACGTTGACCATGGTAAGACCACTCTGACCGCTGCTATCACGCTCGTTCTTTCGAAGCGCGTTGCTGGTAACGAGGGTAAGATTAAGTCGTTCGACCAGATCGACAATGCTCCCGAGGAGAAGGAGCGCGGTATCACTATCAACACCGCTCACGTTGAGTACGAGACCGAGAAGCGTCACTACGCTCACGTGGACTGCCCGGGTCACGCTGACTATGTGAAGAACATGGTTACCGGTGCTGCCCAGATGGATGGTGCTATCCTCGTGGTTGCCGCTACCGACGGTCCTATGCCTCAGACCCGTGAGCACGTCCTGCTCGCCCGTCAGGTCAACGTCCCCCGTCTGGTCGTGTTCCTGAACAAGTGCGACATGGTTGACGATGAGGAGATGCTGGAGCTCGTCGAGATGGAGGTCCAGGAGATCCTTGCCCAGTATGAGTTTGAGGACGATACTCCTATCATCCGCGGTTCTGCTCTCGGTGCCCTGAACGGTGTTGAGAAGTGGGAAGACAAGGTGATGGAGCTGATGAATACCTGCGACACCTGGATCCAGGAGCCTCCCCGTGCTACCGACAAGCCCTTCCTGATGCCTGTTGAGGACGTGTTCTCAATCACGGGTCGTGGTACTGTGGCTACCGGCCGTATCGAGACTGGTGTGATCCACGTCGGCGACGCTGTTGAGCTGCTCGGCCTTGGTGAGGACAAGAACTCGGTTGTGACCGGTGTTGAGATGTTCCGCAAGCTGCTCGATGAGGGTCAGGCTGGTGATAACGTTGGTCTGCTGCTCCGCGGTATCGACAAGAACGAGATCAAGCGCGGTATGGTGCTCTGCCATCCGGGTCAGATCAAACCCTTCAAGAAGTTCAAGGCTTCTATCTATGTCCTGAAGAAGGAAGAGGGTGGCCGTCACACTCCGTTCGGCAACAAGTATCGTCCCCAGTTCTATCTCCGCACGATGGACTGCACGGGTGAGATCCATCTCCCCGAGGGCGTTGAGATGGTGATGCCTGGTGATAACGTTGAGATTACCGTCGAGCTCATCTACGCCGTTGCTCTGAACAAGGGTCTGCGCTTCGCTATCCGCGAGGGTGGTCGCACCGTCGGCTCGGGCCAGATCACTGAGGTCTACGAAGACTAATTGTCCTGTGTGAATTGCGGCACTGCCGCAATTAACCAGACAAGAAATAAACCAAAAGCCCCCGCTCTATTGGGGTGGGGGCTTTATTTACGGGAATAGCTCAGTTGGTAGAGCATCGGTCTCCAAAACCGAGGGTCGTGGGTTCGAGTCCTCCTTCCCGTGCTAAATAAGAAAAGAGATGAAGTACATTAAGAAATTCATAGACTACTGCCATACGTGCTATGATGAACTGGCACACAAGGTGACTTGGCCTACGTTCAAGGAACTGACGGGCAGCGCAATGCTGGTGCTGACAGCTTCACTGATTATTGCACTTGTAGTATTCGTGATGGACATCACGTTCGAGAAAATCATGGGCCTGGTTTATCCGGGCTAATACTCTGTATATATAGGAAATGGCTGATACCGGTAAAAAGTGGTATGTCCTGAAGGCTGTTAGCGGAAAAGAAGCTAAGGTTAAGGAGTATCTGGAGGCTTTGATGAGAAACAATCCTACGCTGGCAGAGAATGTCGGCGAGATACTCTTGCCTACTGAGAAGTATGCACAGATCCGCAATGGTAAACGTGTGGTCAAGGAGAAGTTGTTCCTCCCTGGCTATGTGCTTGTTGAGGCACGTCTCGACGGTGAGACAGCCCATACGCTTCGCTTCATCCCCAACGTGCTTGGCTTCCTCGGCGGTATGGATAATCCCAGTCCTGTGCGTCAGGCTGACATCAACCGCATTCTCGGTACCGTGGAAGACACGGCTATCCGTACTGAGGAGGTGGCTATTCCTTACACTGTCGACGAGGCAGTGAAGGTGACCGACGGACCGTTCAGCGGTTTCAGCGGTGTCATTGAGGAAGTGAATGCCGAGAAGCGTAAGTTGAAAGTAATGGTCAAGATCTTCGGACGCAAGTCGCCGTTGGAACTTGGATTTAATCAGGTAGAGAAAGAATAGGGCGCAATTTGTTACGGTGCGCTGATTCTAGTATACGGTCACGGGAGGCTTCCAATCCCTGGCTTATATGACAATCAATAATAATAACTACAGAAATGGCTAAAGAAGTTGCTGGATTAATCAAATTACAGATTAAAGGTGGCGCTGCGAATCCCTCTCCTCCCGTAGGACCTGCTCTGGGTTCGAAG